>NZ_JBXANE010000001.1:20951-662219 GCF_058801365.1 Pedobacter sp. GW822-FHT03F06 | reverse complement strand
AAAAGCTAAGAAAAACTCCAAAAAAAGAGTTTTTCTTAAAATAAATTTGCAATTGTGGTAAACCTAGAATACGACCGTAGTGTTCCGAAGGAACTCCTTTGGAGGAGAGATCCTTGAACTATATTAAAAGATTTCTCCGTTTCGCTGTGCTTCAGTCGAAATGACGCGTGATTTTTGGAATCTGTCATTGATAACTCGATTGGAAATCGTTAGGCAGCAAGCTTAAATCAAGGAAGTCAAGTTTTTGAAAACTTGACTTTCTTAATTTAACTCAGTTTCTTCGCAATTTTCCTAAAAACCTCCAGAATAGACTGCTAATTCAAAAATAGCAGATTTTACTCGTTCAAATTAATCGTCTTATATCTTGCTTTACAGTAGGTTAAACTAAATTTGTAGTGATTTACGAGCTGCCGAATTCATAATCGAATCCGTCATATATTATCAAATTATAGCAGGATTTTAACCTTATTTAGGTTTTATTGGTTTATTTGAGTTAATATTCATACATTCAATTCGTAATCAAACTCAACCAACTAAACCAAAATTATGAAAGTATTACCATTTACCATGCTTGTTCCCGATGACAAGAGTGTGATATCGGAACATATTGAACTTCCATATTTTTACCAATACCTGCACCGACATGATGAGTGGCAGATAACTTACATAGAAAAAGGAGAAGGTACATTAATTGCGGGGAATGATATGCATGCTTTCCGATCGGGCGATATTTTTGTAATTGGGGCAAAACTTCCACATCTTTTTAAAAGCAATCCCGAATATTTCTGTGCTGAGAACAATAAAACAATCAAAGCATGTTCTATTTACTTCAATCCCAATGGTATTTTAGCTGCTTTGTTCAATCTTCCCGAAATGAAGATGGCAAGTGGTTTTTTGGCTAAAAACAAACATGGTTTCAAAATTCCTGCTGCTTTTACTAAAAACATGGTAACCAAAATGTTCAATGTTCATCAGGCATCAGGCGTTGATGTGCTGTTTAACTTTCTGAAATTGGTTAACAGTCTTCAGGATTTAAATGAGAATGTAGAATCGTTGTGTTCAGATATGTATTCTTCTAACGTAACCGAAAATGAAGGCATGCGGTTGAGTAAGATCATTAACTTTATCACCGAAAACTACAATAATCAGATTTCTTTAGAAGATGTAGCCAATGCCGCGTTTATGACGCCTCAGGCTTTCTGCAGGTATTTTAAGAAACATACCGGACATACTTTCGTATCCTTTTTAAACGAAGTTAGAATTAACGATGCCTGTAAAAGCCTTATTTCGGGTGAGAAAGCCGATTGCATTTCAGGTGTAGCCTATAAAGCCGGTTTCAATAGTATTACCAATTTTAACCGGGTATTTAAAAGTATTATTGGTCAGTCGCCAAGAGCATATATCGATACTTATAATAATGTGAGCAGGGTGAGCTATGTAGGCGCCTAAACAAAAAAAAACACTTTTATTTTTTTAAAAAAGCGAGCCATTTTTTCAAATGGAGGCAAATGCTATTCGCCAAATTTAACCAAACCAAATGCAAAACAAATTGAAGTTTTTTGCCCTCTTGTTAATGGTAAGCCTGTTATCAGGTACTTTTGTATTAGCCCAAACATCAAACGAAAGTTTGTACGAACAAACCAGCGAAATGGGTACGCTGATAGTAGGCTACCAAAGGGATGTAGATGCCATTAACGATTTCTATTATCCTTATTCCGCAGGAGGTACTTATTCTTTTCCGATGACTACTTTTAAAAGTCCTGAACAAAGAAAACGCCTGCAAGACATCAACAAAGATTATTTAAGCAAGTTAAAATCGGCCAAATTTGAAGACTTTAGTATTTATGGCAAAGTAGATTATATCCTCCTTAAAAAACAGATAGAGTCTTCTGCCTGGCTCTTAGGTAAAGAGGAAACGGAATATAATGCCCTGTCGAAGTATTTTACCTTTGCCGATGCAATTTATGCACTCGAAAAGCTGAGAAGAAGGGGCACTTATAAAGAAGGATCTTTACTGGCTGTCCAGATGACCGAAATCGCGAAGCAGATTGATACCCTGGGCCAAAATTTCACGAAGCAGGTAAGCCTCAAACCCGATCAGCTTAAAATGGCAACGGCCATAACCTTGAGTTTAAAACACCGTTTAAAAGGTTTTTATCAGTTTTATATGGATTATGAGCCTGGTTTTACCTGGTGGGCACCAAAACCATACGAAAAGTTAGATCTCGCTTTGACCAATTACGCTAAGTTTTTTAACGATAAAGGAGATCCTGTACCAGCAACAAAATCAAATAAACCAGAAATTAAGGGCAATCCCATTGGAAGGGAAGAACTGATCAGGCAATTAAATGCAGAACTTATCCCTTACACACCAGAAGAACTGATTAAGCTTGCCGAAACAGAATTTAAGTTTTGCGACGAAGAACTTTTAAAAGCATCGGCAGCAATGGGCTTTGGTAAAGACTGGAAAAAAGCCCAGGAAAAAATCAAGAACAGTTATGTGCCCTTAGGCAAACAACCAGAATTGATTGTAAAACTACAGGATGATGCCTTAAACTTTATAAAAGCCAACGATCTGATCAATATTCCGGCACTGGCAGAAGAAACCTGGGGCATGGTCATGATGTCGGCCGAACGCCAATTGGTAAATCCATTTTTTACCGGCGGGCGCGAAATTAGTATTTCCTACCCAACAAATTCAATGGAAGAAGATGATAAGTTAATGAGTATGCGGGGTAATAATCCTTATTTTTCGAGGGGAACCGTGCAGCACGAACTCTTACCGGGTCATCATTATCAATATTTTATCAATAACCGTTATAAAAGCTACCGCGATCCTTTTAAAACTCCTTTTAGTGTAGAAGGCTGGCCATTATACTGGGAGCTTTTACTCTACGATAAAGGCTTTGCCAAAACTCCCGAAGAAAAAATGGGCATGCTTTTCTGGCGAATGCACCGTTGCGCGAGGATTCTTTTTTCGCTAAACTTTCATCTGGGCAAGTGGACACCTCAACAGTGTGTCGATTTTCTGGTCGATCGGGTAGGACACGAACGCGCCAATGCAGAAGGCGAAGTACGAAGATCTTTCAAAGGCGATTACAGTCCTTTGTATCAGGTAGCTTACCTTACTGGTGGTCTTCAGCTTTTTGCGCTGAAAAAGGAATTGGTTGATAGTGGTAAGATGAGCTTCAAAGCTTTTCACGATGCGGTAATTAAAGAAAACTTAATTCCTGTAGAGATGATCAGGGCTACTTTAACCAATCAGCCCTTAACCCGTGATTTCACTACCTCATGGCATTTTTACGGCCAACTTAAATAAATAAACTCACCAAACCATTTGAACCACCAAGCAACAGAACACATGATTGAAAAAGAAACCACACAATTTAAACCCTCACTTAAATTGATGGATGCAACAATGCTTGTAGCCGGAAGTATGATCGGCTCAGGTATTTTTATTGTAAGCGCCGATATTACCCGGAATGTGGGCAGTTCTGGCTGGCTATTAGTGGTTTGGCTAATTACAGGCTTTATGACGCTTACTGCTGCATTGAGTTATGGCGAATTAAGTGCCATGTTCCCAAAAGCGGGCGGGCAGTATATTTATTTAAAGGAAGCTTATAATCCGCTGATCAGTTTTTTATATGGCTGGAGTTTTTTTACCGTAATCCAAACAGCGACTATTGCCGCAGTAGGCGTGGCATTTGCCAAGTTTACTGCATATCTTGTGCCTGCACTAAGTGAAGATTTAGTCGCCATCGATCTGGGGTTCTTTACCATTTCCCCAGCTCAACTATTGGCCATTGGGGTGATTATATTACTGACCTATATTAACAATAGAGGGGTAAACGGTGGTAAAGTGATTCAAACCACCTTTACAGTAGCTAAATTATTAAGTTTGTTTGGCCTTATCGCGTTTGGCCTTTTCTTTTTAGATAGGGGAATCTGGAAAACAAACTGGGAAAATATGTGGGTTTTAGGACCGCTATCTGCCGATGGAAATATTGGCTCTTACACCACTTTGGCGGCTTTCGGTGCCATTGCAGCGGCGATGGTGGGCTCGATATTTAGTAGCGACTCCTGGCACAACGTTACTTTTATTGCCGGCGAAATTAAAAACCCCGCACGCAATATTGGTTTGAGTTTAGCCTTAGGAACCATCATCGTAACGGTGCTCTACATCCTCACCAATGTGATGTATACTGGGGTACTTTCATTACACGATATCGCCTATGCTGATAAAGATCGCGTAGCGGTTTCTGCTGCCAATCATATTTTCGGTACAGCGGGTACCGTCATTATTGCATTAATGATTATGGTTTCGACTTTCGGCTGTAACAACGGTTTAATTATGGCTGGTGCCAGGGTGTATTACTCAATGGCCAAAGATGGGCTTTTCTTTAAAAAAGTAGGTACACTCAACAAAAATGCGGTTCCTGGTTTTGGACTGTGGATTCAATGTGTTTTTGCTTGTTTATGGTGCATTAGCGGAAAATATGGCGATCTGTTGGATATGATCTCGTTTGTAGTAGTGATGTTTTATATGCTCACCATTTTCGGAATTTTTATCCTTCGTAAAAAACGACCGGAAGCCGAAAGACCTTACAAAGCTTTTGGCTACCCTGTGCTGCCAATCATCTATATGGCAATGGGACTGGCTTTTTGTGTATTGCTGATTATTTTTAAACCTAAATTTACCTGGCCTGGGTTAATTATCACTTTAATTGGTATACCGGTTTATTACCTGATTAAAGGAAATATTGCCCGACAGGATTTGAAAGCAAAAGAATCGGTTGATGTGAGCGGTTAAAATATTGATGTTATTCATCAAAATCTAAAGGAAATCTGAAAAGCCGTAGCACTATATTTACCACAAAAAATCTGTAATGACCATTTATCCAAACGCTAAAAAAGCAATAGCGATCATCTTATTCAGTTTTGTTTCCTTTCAGCTGCTGGCGCAACAAGCGGGTTTACAGCCTTATGCACCAAGTGCTGCTGAAATGGCAAATGCTTACCAATTATCTGCTAAACTGGATACCGCATTACGGAATATCCCAACCAACAACGATCCTGTTCCCTTTTGGAAAAAAGACGGGAGTGCATTTTGGTACAAAAAGAACCTTCCTAACAGAACATGGGAATATTATTATGTAGATGCTGCAACAGGTAAACGTAAAGCTGCATTTGATAACGATAAACTGGCTGAAAACATAGAAAAGGTAACAGGTAAAAAGCAAAATCCATTAAAACTGCAGTTTGCTGAACTGTATTTCGCCGATCAGGGTAATACGGCAAAACTAAAAATACAGGATAAATGGTATGAATTAAACTTGAACGATTACAGTTTGGCAGACACCAAAGACACTACAATTTATCGTTACAATGCCAAAAGACCTTTGCAGCAAAGCAGATCGCGCTGGCAACGGAACCGTGAGGCCAGAAAATCGCCTGATGGTAAAAGCGAAATCCTTCTAAAGGGTGGAAATATATTTGTGGTTGATCTAGCTACCAAAACAGAAACCCAGTTGAGTACCGATGGTAATGCCGATAAACCTTATGGCGAATTTGCATGGTCGCCCGATGGCAAAAATATTGTTGCCTATAAAATCGATCCGAAGGAGACTAAAAAAGTACATTATGTATTAAGTTCCGTTCCTGGCACTACCCGTGGTGAATTAAAATCAAGAGAGTATGCACAGCCTGGCGACGATTTTACCGCTTATCAACCCTATGTTTTTAATGTAATGGCTAAAACTGCCATTAAAGTAGATGCAGATCCGATAGATTTCTTTGGTGCACCAGAATTGCATTGGCGCGATAATAACAGCAGATATTATACCTATGAGAAAGTAGATCGCGGCCATCAACGTTTCAGGGTAATTGAAGTAGATGTTTTAACAGGCAAAACCAAAAACATTATCGACGAAAAAACAAAAACCTTCATTTATGAGCGCCGCATTTATACCCGTTACTTACCTAAAACAAATGAAATATTATGGACCAGTGAGCAGGATGGATGGCAACACCTTTATCTGGTTAATGGCACCACTGGGAAACAGACGCTGATTACCAAAGGCAATTGGGTAATTAGGGATATCGATAGTGTAGATGTGGTTAAACGCCAGGTTTGGTTTAGGGCCTGCGGAATGAATGCCAGTGAAGATCCTTACTTTATCCATTATTACCGGATTGGTTTCGACGGTAAAGGATTGGTAAATCTTACGCCCGAAAAAGGTAACCATAACCTCAGTTTTTCTCCCGATCGTAAATATTATATCGATACTTATTCACAGGTAAATGTGCCGCCTGTAAGCGAGTTAAGGTTAACTTCGAACACCAAAAAAATAAGCGAAATAGAACATGGCCAAACGGATGTTTATTTGGCTACCGGTGTTAAACTGCCTGAAGTGTTTGTGGCCAAAGGAAGAGATGGCATAACAGATATTTGGGGCATTGTTTGTTTTCCTTCAAAAATGGATCCGAACAAAACTTATCCTGTGATCGAAAATATTTATGCAGGCCCTCATGATAGTTTTGTGCCTAAAAGTTTCTTACCAGCCAGTGAGATGCAGAGCATTGCCGAATTAGGCTTTATTGTAGTACAGATTGATGGAATGGGTACTGCCAACCGGTCTAAAGCTTTTCATGATGTATGCTGGAAAAACATAGCTGATGCTGGTTTCCCTGACCGGATATTGTGGATGAAAGCCATGGCCGTTAAATATCCAAATGCTGATATTACCAGCGTGGGGATTTATGGCACTTCGGCAGGGGGGCAAAGCTCAACAGGTGCGCTGTTATTTCATCCCGATTTTTATAAGGCTGCGGTTTCTGCCTGTGGTTGTCACGATAACCGCATCGATAAACAATGGTGGAACGAACAATGGATGGGTTATCCGGTAGGACCGCACTATGGAGAACAATCTAACATTACCAATGCAGCAAAATTACAGGGTAATCTATTTTTAATTGTTGGTGAGGCCGATGAAAACGTACCACCAGAATCAACCTATCGACTTGCCGATGCATTGATCAAAGCAAACAAAGATTTTGATATTTTAAGCATTCCGGGTATGGGGCACAGTGATGGCGGTATTTACGGTCGTAGGCGTAAACGCGATTTCTTTGTAAAACATTTATTGCACGCCGAACCACCAAATCCAAATGTATTGGTTCAATAGTCGTTGGTTAATAGGTGATTAGCCATTTGTTTATCTATCATTGGCTCCCTAAAAATGTAATGACTCAACGCTACTTTTATTCAATCATTAAAATAAATTGTTACTTTGCTGCATTATCTAATCATCCTTAACCATGTTGCAAAGAATTAAAGTATCCTGTCTGTTTTTATTTGTGCTATTATCCAGCGCATTTGTGGCCAATGCATCGAAGATAGATTTCTATCAGATCAAAATTTACCATTTGAAAACCGATGCACAAGAAAAAACAGTAGATGATTATCTGCAGAATGCATATTTACCCGCATTGCACCGTATCGGAATTACAAAAGTTGGTGTATTTAAGCCAATTGTAAGCGATCAGGCTGTGGTTATAGAAAAGCTTATTTATGTATTTATTCCTTTGAAATCATTCAATGGCGTTCTGGATTTGGATGAAAAGTTAGCCAAAGATAAACAACATGCCATTGACGGTAAAACTTACCTTGATGCAGCTTATACCGAGACTCCTTATGAGCGATTAGAATCTATTGTTTTAAAGGCTTTTGAAGATGCTCCTCATTTTATGCTCCCTAATCTAAAATCGCCGATGAAAGAACGGGTGTACGAGTTAAGAAGTTATGAGGCACCTACTGAGAAATATTTTAAGAATAAAGTTGAAATGTTTAATAAAGGTGATGAAATCGGGTTGTTTAAAAGACTCAATTTTAATGCCGTATTTTATGGAGAAGTAATCGCAGGTAGTCGCATGCCTAACCTCATGTATTTAACCACTTTCGAAAATAAGGCAGATAGAGATGCACACTGGAAGGCTTTCTCGGCAGATGATTATTGGAAGAAGTTATCAGCCATGCCAGAATATCAGCACAATGTTTCTAAAAACGATACTAAATTTGTTTACCCTACAGACTATTCAGATTTTTAAGAAAGGTAAAAGCTGAAAGACTAAAGCTAAAAGACCAAAGTTTAAAGACTAAAGCTGAAAGCAAAAGGTAAACTAATTTCCGTGCAAATCTGTGCTTCCGTGGCAAAAAACTACTCGGAAAGATCCTGAAACAACCCGATAGCTATCGGGTTCAGGAGGACGATCGCCGGGACCGAGCTATCAAAACTTAATGTCCGTAACTGCTTAATGGTAGAAGGTAAAAGCTTAAAGACTAAAGCTTAAAGCAAAATTAAATTCCGTGTAAATCTGTGTTTCCGTGGCAAAAAATAACCCAAGCTGGATAGATCCTGAAACAAGTTCAGGAGGACGATCGCTAGGAATAAGCTATGAAATCTTAATGTTCTTAATTACTTAATGGTAGAAAGGTAAAAGCTGAAAGCAAAAGGTAAACTAATTTCAGTGTAAATCTATGTTTCCGTGGCAAAAAAATAATCCAAGCTGGATAGATCCAGGTTCAGGAGGACGATCGCCGGGACCGAACTATAAAAATCTTAACGTTTTTAATTGCTTAATGATAAGAAAGGTAAAAGCTGAAAGACTAAAGCGCAAAGCAAAATTAAATTCCGTGTAAATCTGTGCTTCCGTGGCGAAAAAATAACCCTGGATAAATCCTGCATCAAGTTCTGGAGGACGATCGCCGGAACCGAGCTATGAAATCTTAATGTTCTTAATTACTTAATGGTAGAAATATAAAAGCGAATATCATCAGCGAGCTACTTACAAAAGTATTTCTTTATCCTTATGTTCAGTCAGAATCAGCTGATTTACCGTGTCTTCAAATTTTCTAAAATCGAGCGGTTTAAATAAAAAACAGTTGCCCTTATCAATGGTATTATCGTCATCGTTACTTACAAATACAACAAATTTTACGCTGTTTCGAAGCATTCTGGCTATATCAATTCCTGATATTTCCATCTGGATATTCAGAAATAGAAAATCAATTTTCCCGTAAGTCCAAAAGGCGGCCATGGCATCTATTGCATCTGTAAAACTTCCCTTTAGTTGGAGTTTGTTCATTTTGGAAACAAAGTGCTCAAGTGTTTTTATACTCGTTTGGCTGTCATCTATAATTACACAGCTATAGGATTTTGATAGGGGGGAATTCATTTGTAATAAGCAATTTTATAAACACTTGCAAAATGCTTGCCATTCGATTGTTTTTTAAGTTTATCATGCAAAAATACTTTGTTTAAAATATAACTAATCAATGTTTTATGGTCAGGTAGTATAAAAAATAAACTATTTTGTGCTTTGTATTTTTTTTGATAGTATAGGTAATTGCGGTTCTAGCCCCGTATTTATAGCAACCTGAAGAAATCTTTTTCGCAAATCCTCGTTCCCGATTCCTTTAGCATATAAATCGAAATAAAAATCATTCTTGATAGATATATTATTGCTTTAAATATTGTACCCTATAGCGCATGACAGTTAATCTGATAAGCCAGTTATCTTTGTAAAGAGATAACTGCAGTACCCGTAATTATTTCGCTAACCAAATAATTTTCTCATCATGATTGTACCGATACTTATCAATAAAATAAGCAAGAAGTTGCTGTTGTTTATGCTCGTTTTTCTGTCGTTCAAGGCTGGTGCAAGGGCCATAAATCAGTTTAATCTTTTAGTTGCCCCAGGTACCTTATCAGAAAATACTGCGGCCTTATTGTGGGATAAACAATATGAGGCGCCGAATGTAATTTATCAAATCTCTTTAAACGGTAAAGTATACGGTACTACAGGAAAAACCAATTATACGATCGAAAATTTGAATCCAAATACCTGGTATACGGTAAGTGTAAATGTTAAAGGAAATAAGACTGCCCGCTTAAATACTCTACGTTTTAAAACCAGGGTAAAGGGAAAAATATTCAATGTTTTAGATTTCGGGGCAAAAGGAGATGGTATGGCCAGTAATACGAAAGCGATTCAAGAAGCGATAGACGCCTGTAGTGTGGGCGGAACGGTCTATATCCCTAAAGGGACTTTCGTTTCAGGTGCACTCTATTTAAAAAGTAATATGACCCTCCGGATAGAAGAAGGTGCAGTATTAAAAGGGTCAACAATTGTAGAAGATTATTTGCCGATGATCTTAAACCGTTTCGAAGGCTGGGAGCTGAAAACATATGCCAGTTTACTCAATGCAGGTACGCTTAACCGCAATGGAACTTATAATGTGAAAGATTTAAGAATTACAGGTAAAGGCACCATTAGTGGCGGAGGGAAAAAACTTGGCGATGCGATGATCAAAGCCAGTGGAATAAGAAGCAGAGGCCGTTTAGTCTGCTTAATGAACTGTCAGAACGTAAGTTTGTCTGATTTAACGATTACTGAACCTCCTTGCTGGACCATTCATTATATTTATAGTAACAACGTAACCTGTCAGAATTTAAACATCATCACTGTAAATATCCGTAACGGGGATGGTATAGATCCCGATTCTTCTACCGATGCTTATATTTTTGACTGTACTTTCGATACTGGTGATGATTGTATTGCCATTAAATCAGGTAAAAACCCTGAAGGCTTTTTTGTAGCCAAACCAACCAAAAATGTACGGATAACAGATTGCGACTTTAAACGCGGTCATGGTATTTCGATTGGCAGCGAAATGTCTGGTGGGGTAAGCGATGTTTTGGTACAAGACTGTAAAGCTGGGAAATTATTACATGGCATGCAGATAAAAGGAACAAAAGATAGAGGTGGTTATGTGAAAAATGTAACCGTAACCGATTGTCAACTATTGCAGATTACCATCTTCTCAGCAGTAAACTATAACAACGATGGTGAAGCCGCACCACAGATCCCTACCTTCGAAAATTTTGTATTCAAAAATATAGATATGTCTATGGCTTCAGATGCAGGTACAACAATTAATATCAATGGTTTTAAAGATCCAGCCCACCGCTTGAGAAATGTAACTTTCACGAACGTCACACTGCCAGAGCAGTCAAAGGTTGTAGTAAATGATGCCGAAAAGATAAAATTTACTGAAGTGAAATCGGCCGCCGGCGCTAAACCTCAGTACATGGTAAACAATAGTTCGGAAGTGATTTATTAGTTCATTAGTCATTTGTTCAATGGTCATTAGTTCATTACCTGGTGACCATTAAACATCAATTATTGATCTTTTTATAACTTTAATAATCTTTACTACCTTAAACCCCTATCCGCCTATCGGCACCTTTCCCCTGAAAGGGAAAGGGCTAAAAAACAAGTTACTGCATACTGCAATATGCCCCATGCTATCGGCCTAGGAAATGATGGAAGGAGATCCTTCGACTACGCTCAGGACGTTAAAGCTTTTGCACCTTCTTTCAACCTACCACTACCCCGAGGCAGCACGCACTCCCCGATCCTTTATAAGCTTGTCCCGAACATTCTTCGGGAGGGGCTTGTGCTGGCGACCCAAAAAGCTTTGACGAATTTATCCGACATCAGTTCCAAGCCTTTCAGTTATGCCTTGGTCTTTGTTATTTTTAACGGCAGGCATGCTTTCGCTGCGCTCAGGTTTGTTTCTTTTGGGCCAAGCCAAAAGAAAGAGCCCTCGGCGGCGGTGGACCTGTACCGATTTTTCATCGGCAGCCGAAGCAAGACTGCGCAAAGGACAAGAATAGCGACCGCTTTAAAGTTCCCGCCTGCGCGGGAATGACGACCACATTAAATAACTCCTAATAATATTATTTCGTGCAAATCTGTGCTTCCGTGGCAAAAAACTAACCATAAAGATTCTGAAATAAATTCGATAGCTATCGGATCAGAATGACGCAATTTTAGATCCTGAAACAAGTCCAGGAGGACGATTGCTGAATCCGTTCTGTAAAATCGATCTTCTACTACCTTAAATGATAGAAAACATCACTCCAGCTCTGGTAAAAAATTAGATAGGCAAACGATTGCGCGGTTTTTGTAGCTAAAAACGCACTAGATCCTTTAATGTGTTTGCTAACTTTAGCCCACAGCAACTAAAGCTAAATGCTTGCTTAGACATAAACACATAACCAAATCAAAATTTAATGACCCCGCATTATTTCTTAAAAAACTTTAAAATAGCCAATCTCAAAAATCAACCTAAAAGCGTTGTTTTGGCATGTGCGTTTTTTTTAATTGCCACTCCATTTTTTGCTTCTGCTCAGCCAGCTGCTCAGAAAACCAATCAGGCAGCAGAAAAAGTTACCAAAGTGATTGGTGCAAAAAAGATTAATACCACCACAGTAGAATTGTTGCTTTCTGATAATCAATGTTTAATGTTAGATTTTTACGGTGATCATATTTTCCGTCTTTTCGAAGACCCTACGGGAGGTTTTATACGCAATCCGGAAGCTAAACCAGAAGCCAAAATTTTAGTGGAAAACCCACGCAGACCAGTTTCAAAACTGGATGTTAAAGATGAGAATAATCAACTGTTCATATCTACCGGTAAGATTACCGTTCTTTTCGATAAAAATACTTCGCTGATCAAAATTATTAACCTTGCTACACAAGCTGTGGCTGTTGAAGAATTAGCGCCGGTTCAGTTCGAAAAAGGAAAAGTAACCCTGAGTTTGAAAGAAAATCCGCAGGAATATTTTTATGGCGGAGGTGTACAGAACGGTCGTTTCTCACACAAGGGAAAAAACATTTCTATCGAAAACCAAAACAGCTGGACGGATGGGGGAGTTGCTTCGCCAACGCCTTTTTATTGGTCTACCAATGGTTATGCTGTAATGTGGCATACCTTTAGCAAAGGAAATTACAATTTTGGGGCTAAAGAAAAAGGATTGGTGAAATTGGCACATGAAACCGATTACCTGGATGCTTTTTTTATGGTTAATGATGGAGCAGTCCCTTTATTGAACGATTTTTATCAACTTACCGGAAATCCCATTCTGTTGCCAAAATTTGGCTTCTACCAGGGCCATTTGAACGCTTACAACCGCGATTTTTGGAAAGAAGACGAAAAAGGAACTTTATTTGAAGATGGCAAACGTTACAAAGAAAGTCAGAAAGATAATGGCGGTATAAAAGAATCGCTTAACGGCGAAAAAAATAATTATCAGTTTTCAGCCCGTGCGGTGATCGACCGTTATAAAAAACACGATATGCCTTTGGGCTGGGTGCTTCCAAATGATGGTTATGGCGCAGGTTATGGTCAAACTGAAACATTAGATGGCAACATTCAGAACCTGAAAAGTTTTGGCGATTATGCCCGTAAAAACGGCGTGGAAATTGGACTTTGGACACAATCCGATCTTCACCCTAAAGCAGAAGTAAGTCCGTTATTGCAGCGCGATATTATTAAGGAAGCCAGAGATGCAGGCGTTCGTGTATTAAAAACTGATGTAGCCTGGGTAGGTGCCGGTTATTCGTTCGGCTTGAATGGCGTTGCCGATGTAGCGCAGATTATGCCTTATTATGGCAATAGTAGTCGTCCGTTTATCATTTCATTAGATGGCTGGGCAGGTACACAACGTTATGCAGGTATTTGGTCGGGTGATCAAACTGGTGGCGTTTGGGAATATATCCGTTTCCACATCCCTACCTATTTGGGGGCTGGTTTATCAGGTCAACCGAATATTACTTCCGATATGGATGGTATTTTTGGTGGTAAGAATCTAACCATCAATACCCGCGATTTCCAATGGAAAACCTTTACGCCGATGGAATTAAACATGGATGGTTGGGGCGCTAACGAAAAATATCCACATGCATTGGGCGAGCCTGTAGCTTCGATTAACCGTAATTATTTAAAACTGAAATCGGAGTTGATGCCCTACACTTATAGCGTAGCTAGAGAAGCGGTTACCGGACTGCCGATTATAAGGGCAATGTTTCTGGAGTATCCAAATGCCTATACCAAAGGTACTTCAACACAATATCAATACCTGTACGGACCTTCTTTCTTAGTAGCGCCGATTTATCAGGCAACCAAGTCAGATGAGAAAGGTAACGATATCCGTAATGGTATTTATTTGCCAGATGGAGTATGGATTGATTATTTCACCGGAGAAAAATATGCAGGGAACAGTATTCTCAATAGTTTTGATTCGCCGTTATGGAAATTGCCTGTTTTTGTGAAAAATGGCGCCATTATCCCGATCACGAATCCGAATAACAACGTTTCTGAAATCAATAAAGCAAACCGTATTTATGAATTATATCCTTTTGGAAAAACTTCATTTACGGAATACGACGACGACGGTGCAACAGAAGCCTACAAATTGGGAAAAGGCGCTTCTACTTTGATTGAATCAGCACTAGATGGGAAGAACAATGCCTTGGTTACCATTCATCCTGCAAAGGGCGATTTCGATGGTTTTGTGAAAGAAAAAACAACCGAATTTGTGATCAACGTTACCGAAAAACCAAAAAGGTTAACGGCAAAAGTTGGAAACAGTAAAATAAAATTGACAGAAGCAAACTCAAAAGAAGAGTTTTTAAAACAGTCTAACGTTTATTTCTACGATGCTACACCAAACTTAAACCGTTTTGCTACTAAGGGAAGCGAGTTTGAAAAAGTGGCAATGGTTAAAAACCCACAATTGTTGGTTAAACTTCAGTCTACTGATATTACCATCAATCCGGTAACACTTAGTATAAACGGTTTTAAATTTGAGCCTGTAGATAAACAACGTATGTTAACAGGGAAATTAACTGCTCCTGTTAATGCAAGGGTAAGTGATAAAAACAAAGAAGCCTATACGCTAACACCAAGCTGGACCAAAGTGAGCAATGCAGATTTTTATGAAATCGATTTTAACGATATGCATTACACTACTATCCGAGATACTGCTTTATTATTTGATGGTTTATTGGCCGAAACAGCTTACACCTTTAAATTGCGTGCAGTAAACAAAGATGGCTACTCGGATTGGACCGAAATTAAGGCAACTACTAAAACCAACCCGCTTGAGTTTGCTATTCAGGGTATTGTTGCCGAAACTACAGTAGAAAATCAAGGAGGTTCTGGTATCAATAAATTGTTCGATTATGACGAAGGTAATACCTGGCATACCAAATGGGGTGTTAAAGCAGTTCCTTTTGATATGATCATTGATCTGAAATCGGTCAATCAACTGGATAAATTCCACTACCTGCCACGCACAGGAAGAGGGAACGGCATTTTATTAAAAGGTAAAGTATTTTATAGCAATAATAAAGAAAACTGGACAGAAGCTGGTGCATTTGAATGGGCCAATAACGACGAAATTAAAATATTTAATTTCACTGCACATCCTGCTGCACGTTACATCAAAATTGCTGTTGCTGATGGCGTAGGTGGTTTTGGTTCAGGTAGGGAGCTGTATGTGTTTAAGGTTCCTGGTACCGAAAGTTATCTTCCGGGCGATATTAATAACGACCGTTTAATTGATAAGAACGATTTAACTTCTTACATCAATTATACCGGTTTAAGAAAAGGTGATGCCGATTTTGAAGGTTATATCAGCAATGGCGATATCAATAAAAACAATTTGATCGATGCTTACGATATTTCAGTTGTGGCTACGCAGCTTGAAGGAGGTGTGAAAAATGCTAAAATCGATAAAATTGCAGGTAAACTGGAAATCAGTACTGCTAAACAAGCTTACAATAAGGACGAAATCATCGAAATCAAAGTAAAAGGAATAAACCTGAAATCAGTAAATGCTTTAAGTTTTGCACTACCATACAGTGCACAGGATTATGATTTTGTAAGCATTCAGCCTTTAAATACCAAACAGATGGATAACCTGACCAACGATCGCCTGCATACAAGTGGTGCCAAGGTTTTGTACCCAACCTTTGTAAACATAGGTAACAAAGATGCTTTAAACGAAACTGCCGATCTGTTTATCCTGAAATTAAAGGCAAAACATAAACTACAGTTCATGCTTAAAATTAGTGAAGGCATTTTAGTAGATAAGAATCTCAATTCAGTTAAATTTTAGTTAGTAGTGATTAGTGCAGAGAGGTCGGTTTTTAATCGGCCTCTTTTTTATTGGCACTAACTAGAACACCAGAATAGATTCGGTAATAAGTTTGCAAAGTGTATCTTTACAACTCGTCTATTTTAGAAAGAGGCGGGGTTTAGCTAAGGCATTCTCCCATCAAATTTTGTTGTTCAACTATGAGATTAATTAGTCTAGCTTGTTTTATTCTGCAATTTTTTTTCCTCTTTACTCATGTTAAAGCGCAGGTATTCCCTGTAAATAACCAGCCAGTAATAGCAGGCCATTATGTAATTAAAACATATGGCA
Source organism: Pedobacter sp. GW822-FHT03F06 (assembly GCF_058801365.1). Lineage (NCBI taxonomy): Bacteria > Pseudomonadati > Bacteroidota > Sphingobacteriia > Sphingobacteriales > Sphingobacteriaceae > Pedobacter > Pedobacter sp. GW822-FHT03F06. The sequence continues at coordinate 645,882 of NZ_JBXANE010000001.1, read as the reverse complement.
TAAACGAAGGGCTGCCCTCAAAAAGTACAACAGCTGCCTTAAAAGATAAGCGGGGATTTATATGGGTAGGTACTGAAAACGGTTTGTGTAAGTTTGATGGCTATTCTTTTAAAATTTATGTAAATATCCCGGGCGATACCACATCAATAACCAATAACTATATCAATGCTGTTGTAGAAGATCAGAATGGCGTTTTCTGGGTGGCTACCATGAACGGTTTAAATAAATTCGACCCTGTAACAGAGAAATTTGAGCGTTTTTATCATAAAGAAAACAAGAGGACATCGTTGAGCAATAATAAAATATGGTCGCTACTCATCGATAGAACAAATAAGCTCTGGGTAGGTACCGACGATGGTTTTAACCTTTTTAACAAAAACTCAGCATCATTTACAGTATATCAGCCCAACATTAAAAATCCAAATGCCATTAAAGGAAAATCCGTTAATGCCATTGCAGAAGATAAAGAAGGTAACTTATGGTTAGGCAATTGGAGCAAAGGATTAAATAAATTTGATCAAAAGACGCGGCGCTTTACCAATTACACGCAGAAGGAAATAGCGGGTGAAAAAAATCCAAATGATATCTGGACACTTAGTATAGATGCCGATGGTATGATATGGGTTGGTTGTTATTGGAAAGGTGATCTGTTCAGATTCGATCCGAAAACAGGGAAATTCAACACCTTCAGTAGTAAAGGCACTGGTAACGCCTCAGTATTTAGTATATTAAGTTTAGGTGCAAAAAAAATGCTGGTTGGCGGAAATGCCGGATTATTTTGGGTAAACACTGAATTAAATAAATGGGAGAAAATAGAAGAACTCGATTTTTTTGCCAATGGGGGGCTATACCGCGATAAAACAGGAATGATATGGGTTTGTGGTAAAAATGGTCTCAGCAAAATAGACTTTAACCAATATAAATTTAATTTTATCTCCCTTCCTTTTGACCAGGCAGAAGTTAAATCCATCATCAGTTATGGTAAGATTTTTTGGATAGGCACAAACAAAGGTTTGTTTAAATATAATCCTGATAATCGTTCAGTAATTAAATTGCTGCATACCGGTAATGCGAATAGTTTATCCAGCTCTGATATTATTAACTTATCTGCCGATTTAAAGGGCAGGTTATGGGTGCTTGGCGAAAATGGTTTCGATCTTTACGAGGAGAAAGAGAATAAATTTGTTCACCATCATCACCGCTCGGCACTTGGTAGTTTTTTTAATGAAGATGTTTTTAGAGATTTAATTGAGGTAAACAATAACGAATATTATTTGGCTACCGATGCTGGTTTGAAAGTATATAATGATAAAACCCGCAGTTATACACATTACTTTAACGACCCTAAAAACCAGGCTTCATTAAGTAATAACCATTTGTACTGCCTGTTAAAAGATGCGCAGGGAAATGTTTGGATAGGGACATACGGAAGCGGGCTCAGTCGCTTTAACCCTAAAACCAGAAAGTTTAGCAATTACATGATCGATAATTCAAGAAAAGGTGGCATTAGCAATAATATTGTAAATAGCCTCTATCTGGATTCACACCAAAATGTTTGGATCTGCACCCGCGATGGATTGAATAAATATGTAGCTAAAACAGATACTTTCGAAATATATTCAAAGCAAAACGGTTTTGCGAGCAATGTTTTTACCGATCTGGTAGAAGATAATAATGGCAGGTTATGGGTAACTACCGAACAGGGCATTTCACTCTTTGATCCGGTAAATAAAATGGTGAAAAATTACGATGAGAAAGACGGTGTTTATGCCAATGCCGCTATCTGTAAAAATGCAAAAGGAGAAATTTACCTGGCAGGAAGTAAAGGAATCGTTTATTTTAATCCACAACAGCTAAAATATAATAAAACGGCCCCGGCGGTTTATTTTTCCGATTTTTCTATTTTTAATAAATTAATTCTGCCAGGTGATGATTCTCCTTTAAAATTACCGGTGTATATGACTAAGGAGATTACTTTGCCTTACAGCCAAAGTGTGCTTTCTTTTGGTTTTGTAGCACTTAATTACACGCTTTCCGAAAAAAACAAGTATGCTTATTTTCTTGAAGGTTTCGACAAAAAATGGAATTACAGTGGCAGTGAGCATAAAGTTACCTATACCAATTTAAATCCCGGTAAGTATGTGTTAAAGGTAAGGGCATCAAATAACGATGGCATCTGGAATATGGAGGGCAACTCTATTGTAATTACCATTACACCGCCATGGTATGGTACCTGGTGGGCTTTTTGTATTTATGGACTGGCTTTCTTTGGGATGATTTATGCTTATCTTAAATATCGTGAGCATCGCGCAAACCTCGAATTTCAGGTGAAACTGGCCCATGTAGAGAGTGAAAAAGAGAAAGAACTCAGCGAGAAGAAACTTTCTTTTTTTACCAATGTATCGCACGAGTTTCGTACGCCACTTACACTAATTATCAATCCGGTTAAAGAGCTTTTATACAAGAACGATAAAAATGTTGATACCACTGATTTAAATATTGTGTACCGAAATGCAAAACGGCTTTTAAGTTTGGTAGATCAATTGTTATTGTTCAGAAAAGCAGATACCTATGGCGGGAAATTAAAAGTAGCTCCGGTAAATCTGGTGAGTTTGTGTAAAGAAGTATTTCTTTGCTTTGTGCACCAGGCCAGGTCTAAAAATATTGTATTTGAGTTTATATGCGCTGATGAATTGATCCCATTTTATGCTGATAGGGAAAAAATAGAGATTGTGTTTTTTAATCTGCTTGCAAATGCCATAAAATTTACGGCCGATGGCGGTACGGTTAAAATGATTGTAAAAAGTAACCAGGAGAATATAAATGTACTTATAGAAGATACAGGCTGTGGTATTACCAGCTTTGCAGGAGAAAAACTCTATGAAAAATTTTATCAGGATCCAGGAAATAAATCAGCAAAGGGAGGTTTCGGTATCGGTTTGTACCTGGCCAAGAATTTTATAGAAATGCATGGCGGAGCGATAAGTTATACCAGCGTCGAAAATAAAGGCACTACATTTAATATTGCTTTACTAAAGGGAATAAGCCATTTCAAAGATGCGGTAATTTTGCAGGAGGAATTGGTAGATACCGATTCATCGTTGTTTAAAGAGTTAATAGAGGATGAAATTACGGCAAATAATATTGTAAAAGCAGCAGAAGAACCATTGATTGATAGTCAGCTCGCTGTGGATTTGAAAACACTATTGATCATTGATGATAACATCGAGATCAGAGAATACCTGAAACAGGTTTTCAGAATGGATTATCACCTTTATGAAGCGAGCAACGGAGAAGACGGATATGATATGGTAAAAGAGCTATTGCCCGATATTGTGATATGTGATGTAATGATGGATGGTATAACCGGCATAGAACTTTGTAGTAAAATAAAAGAAGATGTAGCCGTTTCTCATATTCCAATTATCCTGTTGACCGCTATTTCTGCACCAGAAGTTAAACTTAAAGGAATAGAAGGCGGGGCCGACGATTACATTAGCAAACCTTTTGATAAAGATTTTTTAAAAGCGAGGGTAGCCAGTATATTAAAAAGTAAAAATGCCCTGCAAAAATATTTTTATAATGAGATTACCCTCAATTCTAACAATACCAAAATCTCTGCAGAATACAAAGAGTTTTTGGATAGCTGTATCCGGATTGTAGAAGAACACCTGATCGACCCCGATTTCAATATCGATATATTAACTGCGGCTATTGGCATGTCGAGATCTAACCTTTACCGCAAAATAAAATCCATTTCTGGTCAGTCAGCAAATGGCTTTATCCGTTTCATCAGGTTAAGAAAAGCTGCAGAAATTTTTATCAATACCGATAAAACCATTCAGGAAACTTCTTACATGGTGGGTATTAACGATCCGAAATATTTTAGAGAGCAGTTTTATAAGCTCTTTAATATGAACCCATCGCAGTACATTAAAAAATTCCGTAAGCCGTTTTCCAATAATATTAATACCACAGTTAAAAAAGGTAAATAGCAAGTAGCCTTCATCTATTTTTTAATAATTGGCCCCGAAGCATTCTTTTGGGGTTTTTTCGGTTTGTTTACCCCTCTAATTTGGATTGTTTGTACCCTATAGGAGTTGTTTGTTGGCGCTAATTTAGCCTTCTATAAAGCAGTGCTATAATCGCGATTCCGATAGAGGGTTCTGTTGGGTAGGTTATAAAATTGATCTGCTAACCAAATATTAAACTTGCAAACCAATATGAGAAGAAAAGTTCTGAAAGGATTTTTGCCAAAAATCTTTACAATTAAAACACTGGCATTTCTATTTATCGTATCCATTAGTTTACCGGCAATGGCATCTTTAGTTTCTGTTAAAACAGCGATAAAGAACAAGCGCAAAGAAATTGTGGTAACGGGTACCGTAACAAACGAAACAGGTACTACATTTCCAGGTGTAGCGGTTAAAATTAAGGGAACCGAAAAAGCGGTGCAAACAGATGCAAATGGTAAATACAGCATTAATGTTGCGGCCAAAACTGATGTACTTATTTTTTCTTTTGTAGGCTATATCAACCAGGAGCAAACGGTTGGTGATAGAACAACCATTAATGTTCAGCTTAGTTCGGATACCAAAACCCTAAACGAATTGGTAGTGGTTGGTTACGGCACCCAGAAAAAAGCAACATTAACAGGATCAATCTCGCAGGTAAAAGGAGCCGACCTGGTGAAGAGTCCGCAACCGAATTTATCCAATTCATTAGCCGGCCGGTTTTCTGGTGTGGTAATTAACAATAGGAGTGGCGAGCCAGGTTTTGATGGTTCAAACATCACCATCAGGGGTTTGGCTACAACCGGGAGCAACAGTGTATTAGTTGTTGTAGATGGAATACCTGGACAAATTGGCGGTCTGGAACGATTAGACCCTAACGATATTGAAAGTGTTTCGGTACTAAAAGATGCCTCTGCCGCCATTTATGGTAACCGAGCAGCCAATGGTGTAATTTTAGTGACTACAAAAAAGGGGAAAACTGGTAAACCAACCATCAATTATAGTTTTAACCAAGGTTTTAGCTCGCCAACAAGATTGCCAAAAATGGCAGATGCTGCAACTTATGCGCAGATAATGAACGAAATTGGTTTCGATTCGAATCCCGCAGGTGGTCTTAATCAATCTTACTCGGCTGATCAGATCGAAAAGTTTCGTAACGGTTCTGATCCGTTGTTGTTCCCTAACACCGATTGGATTGACCAAACTTTAGAAAAAACAGCTTTGCAAAGCCAACACAGCCTTTCCATTAATGGTGGCGGACAAGATGTAAAGTATTACATGTCGTTAGGGACTGTTTCTCAAGACGGTTTGTATAAAAATGGAGTAACCAAATACAATCAGTACAATTTTCGTACGAATATAGATGCTAATGTTTCTAAATACCTTAAAGTTGGCTTATCTGTATCTGGTAGACAAGAAAACCGTTTGTTTCCTCAGGTTGGTGCGGGCGATGTTTTTAGGGCCATTTATAGAGCAAAACCTATTGTAGGTGCTTATTATCCAAATGGTTTGCCAACAACTGGTATAGAAAATGCAAACCCTGCCGTACAGGTTACTGATATTGGGGGAACGAATAAATCGCCTACGCAGGTTTTAAATGGTATTTTAAGAGCTAGTTTTATTATTCCCGGGGTTGAAGGCCTTTCGGTTGATGGTTTCTTTTCTGCTGATAAATCTAATGTATTTACCAAAAGTTTCAGCATACCATATCTGCTATATCAATACGATCCTACATCTAAAAACTACAATAGTGTTATTGTTGGTGGCAATAACCAAAAAGCTACGCTGACCGAAAGTCATAGAAATGAATCGTTGCTTACTTCGAATATTAAACTAAACTACGCTCGTCGTTTTAACCTGCACGATATCAATGCTTTTGTGGGTTATGAGCAGAGCGAAAATCATTTAGAATATTTCGATGCACAACGTTTTAACTTCCTCTCTACTTCGTTGCCTGAACTTTCTCAGGGAGGTACTGCAGCTACCGATTTCTTAAACTCAGGCTATAGTACAAACTATAACCGCCGAAGCATTATCAGTCGCCTGGCCTATAGTTATGATGATAAATATCTTTTTGAAGGGCAGTTGCGTGTAGATGGATCCTCAATTTTTCCTCAGGGCAAACAGTACGGTTACTTTCCTTCTGTTTCTGCAGGATGGGTAATCTCAAAAGAAAAATGGTTTAGCGAAAGCATTAAATTTGTTGATAATTTAAAAATCCGGGCTTCATACGGAGCGCTAGGTAATGATAATGTAAATGGTTTCCAGTATTTTGATAATTATGTATTGGTTGGGAATGGATTTGTAGCCCAAAGCCCGGGTGCAACCTCATCAACCATACAGCCAGGTGTAAACTTAGTTAAACTCGCAAACCCGAACATTACCTGGGAGGTTGCCAAAAAACTTGATATCGGTTTCAATGCCGTTTTATTCAAAAACTTTAGTATCGAAGCGATCTATTTTCAGCAGAAACGTTCCGATATCTTAACCACGCGTAACGCATCATTGCCTGGATCTTCAGGAATTGTAAACCCTTTTGGTTCCGATCCGCTGGTACCGTCAGAAAATATCGGTAAGGTTAATAATGCTGGTTTTGAAGCTACTTTAGGGTATAACCACAATGGCGAAAACTTTAAATGGAATGCATCTGGTAACATTACTTATGCAAAAAGCAAAGTAATTTTTATTGATGAAGCAAGCGGTACGCTAGATTATCAACGCCAAACCGGAAGACCATTAAACGCTAACCTGCTTTACAATAGCATAGGCATATTCAGAACCCAGCAAGAGTTAGATGCTTACCCACATGTAAGTGGCGCTAAAATAGGCGACCTTAAATACCTCGATTATAATAATGACGGTAAAATAACGGCCGATGACCAAACCAGAACGCCATATAGCAATATTCCTCAGATTACTTATGGTTTTACGCTTGGCGCATCTTATAAAAACTTTGATGTATCAATGGTATTAGCCGGACAAACCCAGGTAAGCCAATATGTTTTGCCAGAATCGGGTAGCGTAGGTAACTTTTATAGCAGTTGGGCCGATAACAGGTTTAGTTCGGCAAATCCGAACGGAACTTACCCAAGGGTAACTGACCGTGCATCGAATGCGATTAGCGGTGGGCAGTTTAACAATACTTTTTGGCTTAATGATGCCTCATTCTTAAGGCTTAAAAATGTAGAAATTGCCTATAACATTAAGGCCAGTTTCTTGGATCGGATCAATATATCGGGATTAAGGCTTTATGCAAGTGCATTTAACTTGTTCACCATTTCTAAAGTAAAAGATTACGATCCTGAAGGAACCAGTGGCAGCGGGCAATTTTATCCACAGCAACGCATTATTAATTTAGGCGCCAATATTAAATTCTAAATATCATGAATAACAAATCAATATATATAACACTTTTAGGCCTGTCTCTTATCTCAGTGAATATTGTGGGCTGTAAAAAAGAATTTTTAAATGTAGAACCAACAGACCGGATCTCTACAGCTGCTATAGAAACCGATACAGCTGTTTTTGAGGCCTATGTAACCAACCGTTATATCGCCAGTAGATTGCAGGATAAGGAAGGCGACGGTTCTTCACCGGGTTTTGGTAGAGGTTTTGAATATAGCATGTGGAGCTCTTTTACCGATGAATCTATTTATAATAATGATGATGCAACCTGGTTGATACAAAGAGGACAGCTGGCGCCTGAAAATTTAGGAAGCGCTGGTGTATATTGGGGAAGGAGTTACAAAAGCATCAGAGAATGTAATTATGCGCTCGAAGTGCTTGGTAAAATTAGCATGAGTGCAGCACATAAAAAACAATTGGTTGCAGAGCTTAAGTTTATTAAGGCCTTCCGTTATCAGGATTTAATTAGGAATTATGGTGGCGTAGTTTTAATGGGTGATAAGGTAACCAACCTGACCGATAATTTGCAGGATCCGGCTTTGTTTCAACGCGCTTCGATTAAAGAATCTATAGATTATGTAGCAGCACAGCTAGACCAGGCTGCAGCAGATTTACCTTTGGATAACAGCAGTAGCTGGATGGTAGGAAGGGCAACAAAAGGCGCTGCGCTTGCACTAAAATCCCGCTTACTTTTATATGCAGCAAGTCCATTGTATAATGCTGGTACCTGGCAGGCGGCTGTTACGGCAGCCCAGGCAGTTATTTCTTTAAATAAATACGGAATTTACACAGGTGGTTATGGGAATTTATTCTTAACCGACCAAAGCAATGAAATTATTTTCGCGAGGTTGTTTACCAAAAATGCAAATCATACCCATTTAGAAATTGCTAACGGACCAAATGGTTACGGTGGTTGGGCGGGTAATACCCCATTGCAAAATCTGGTTGATGATTATGAAATGGCCAACGGTAAAGCCATTACCGATCCTACCTCTGGTTATGACGCGAACAATCCGTACAAAGACCGTGATCCTCGTTTTGCAGCAACCATTTTATACAATGGTGCAGCATATCGAGAGCGTAATGTAGAAACCTTTATTCCGGGAGGAAAGGATAGTAAAGATGGGAATGATAACTGGAATACAACCAAAACCGGATATTACCTTAAAAAATTCATGAACAATGCCTATCCATTGCAAAATCCTTGGGGCAATGCAGGTTTTCAGCCCTGGATATATTTTAGATATGCAGAAATTTTGCTTAATTATGCTGAAGCTGCAAACGAAGCTTACGGTCCTGATGCTGTTCCTGCCGGATCAACATTATCGGCAAGACAAGCCATCAATATGGTAAGGGCAAGACCAGATGTGAATATGCCTGCATTGGCCGTTGGACTTACACAAACACAGATGCGCGATGCAGTTCGTTATGAGCGTAGGGTAGAACTTGCTTTCGAAGAACATCGTTTTTATGATGTGAGAAGATGGAAAATTGCGGATGTAACCGAAAACAAACCTGCTGCAGGAGTGATTATTACCAAAACAGGCACAGGATTTACTTATGCACCTAAAGTTGCGCTGGATGGGCGTAAGTTTGAAACCAAACATTACTGGTTGCCAATACCAAGGGCCGAGATTTTAGCCTCAGGTGGTAAATTGCAGCAAAACCCGGGTTATTAATAAATAGAAATTAAATTTTACATGATAAAGCCATATCAATACCTGAACCTTTTTTTTGCCTGCCTGGCCTTATTTTTCTATGGCGAAACCGCGCTTGCGCAAGTTGCTGTTGCGAAAATAGAGATCGATCCAGCCATCACATTCCAAACCATAGAAGGTTTCGGCGCTTCTGATGCATGGACTTGTCAGTTTGCCGGATTATGGCCTGCAGAGAAAAGGGATAAGATGGCCGATCTGCTTTTTAGTACCCAAACGACAAAAACAGGTCAACCTGTTGGTATTGGCCTTAACATGTGGCGTTTCAGCATTGGCGGTGGCAGTGCCGCCCAAGGTAAGGCAAGCGATATTGGCGACGAGTGGCGTCGTCAATACGCTTTTCTGCAACCAGATGGCAGTTATGATTGGAATGCGATGCCAGGGCAAACCTGGTTTTTAAAGGCCGCAAAAAACCGTGGTGTAAAACAGTTTATCGGCTTTGTAAACAGTCCGCATGTACTTTTTACCAAAAACGGTAAAGCATATTCTACCGATGGTAACTGCAACCTGAATTTCGATAAACTTCCCGAATTTTCTGCCGATCTCGTAGCCACTATTAATGGAATAAAAAAAACAACAGGTATAGAACTAGATTACCTTAGCCCCGCAAATGAGCCACAATGGAAATGGAATGAGCATAACCAGGAAGGCTGCCCATATAACAACACTGAACTGGCTCAGCTTTATAAAGGTGTAAATGATGCATTCGCTAAAAATCAGATCAAAACCAAAATACAGGTAGGAGAGGCAGGTCAGCTCGATTACTTATACGATAATGGAAACACTGCAAAGGGAAATCAGGTATATCAGTTCTTTAATGCTTCATCACCGAACTATGTTGGCAATCTTTCAAATATCGATAATTCTATTTCTGGTCATAGCTATTTTACCACCAGCCCAGAACAAAAATTTATTGATGTACGTAAAAAAACAGGCGATGCTGTGGCCGGTGTAAAAGGTTTAAGATATTGGATGTCTGAATATTGTGTGCTGGGGGATGATGTGCTTAAAGGTGAAAAACGCGACCTGGGTATGGTAACCGCTTTGTTTATTGCAAGGTTAATCCACCACGATCTCGTTTTATCAAATGCAACGTCATGGCAGTGGTGGTTGGGCGTATCAACTGGCGATTACAAGGATGGTCTGGTTTATATCGATCGAAACAAAACCGACGGACAAGTGTACGAGAGTAAAATGTTATGGGCTTTAGGCAATTATAGCCGTTTTATTGGTGCAGGTAGTAAGCGGCTTCAGGTTAAAACAATTGAAGAAAAAGTAGCACAGGTGTATGTATCATCTTACTTGCAAAATAAAAAGCTTGTAACGGTAGCCGTTAACCCGACAGAAAACGATCTCGATCTGGATATTGATGTAAAAGGGAATAAGCAAAGTTTTGTACAAACCTATGTTACTTCGGCCGAATACAATTTATCACCCTTTAAACAATATAAGGATACGAAACGTGTTCGTGTTCCAGCTAAATCTGTAACCACTATACTTAGTAATTAACTTTCTTAATCTGTAATTACAAAGCGCCTTATTTTTTTATATCAATCATTTTGTTTTGAGCTGAAAGGCACTTTACAGATCGATATGGGAAAACTATGCTTTTAACTTTTTAAAATATATCTTAAATGAAACCTATCCTCAAACTCCTTAAGATTACAGTAATTTTAATTACTTGTTTTTCCAGCTTTGGTGCTTTTGCACAGGCTCAGCACACTTTTAAGCTTGCAGACTCTGTTTTTCTACTGGATAATAAACCCTTTCAGATCATTTCTGGCGAAATGCATTACCCCCGTATACCGAGAGAAGCCTGGCGCGATAGAATGAAAATGGCTAAAGCGATGGGCTTAAATACCATTGGTACCTATGTATTTTGGAATGTACACGAACCGCAGAAAGATCAGTTTGATTTTTCTGGTAATAATGATATTGCTGAATTTGTGCGTATTGCAAAAGAAGAAGGATTATGGGTATTGCTTCGCCCTAGTCCGTATGTATGTGCCGAATGGGAATTTGGTGGTTACCCATTTTGGTTACAGAACATTAAAGGTCTACAGGTAAGGAGTAAAGAAGCGCAATATTTAAAAGAATATAAAGAATACCTTAAAGAAATTGGTAAACGGTTAGCGCCATTGCAGATTAATCATGGTGGCAACATCTTAATGGTACAGGTAGAAAACGAGTATGGTTCTTATGGGAATGATAAAGAATACCTAAAAATCAATACCCAGCTCTTTAAAGATGCCGGTTTTGATGGCGTGCTTTCAACCTGCGATCCTGTTCCTGCATTAGAAGGTGGGCATTTAGCGGGTTTGCTTCCAGGCGTAAACGGTATCGACAATCCTGCTCAGATCAGAACGCTGATCAATAAGTATAACAATGGTACCGGACCTTACTTTGTGCCAGAATGGTATCCGGCCTGGTTCGATTGGTGGGGTACAAAACACCATCAGGTAGATCCAAAAATGTATGCTGACAAACTGGATACTGTACTTAAAGGAGGGATTTCTATTAACATGTATATGTTTCATGGCGGTACAACCAGAGGTTTTATGAACGGGGCAAATTATAATGATTCTACAGCTTACGAACCACAGATTAGTAGTTACGATTATGATGCCCCTTTAGATGAGGCAGGTAATGCGACGCCAAAATTTATGCTTTTCCGCGAAGCGATTAAAAAGAATTTGCCTGCAAACCAAACACTTCCTCCCATACCTGCTGCCAAGCCTGCAGCTGCGTTGCCTGTAATTACTTTTACCAAATCAACAGACATCTTTAACCTGGTTGGGAAACCACAATTAAGTGAAAAACCATTAACCTTCGAAGCCCTTAACCAACCTTATGGTTTTGTATTGTACAGCAGCACGATAAAAGGTGGGCGCAAGGGCGTAATTAAAATCAATGAGCTGCGCGATTACGGATTAGTATATATTAATAAAAAACTTGCAGGTGTTTTAGATAGACGGGTTTATCAAGATAGTTTAGTGGTTGATCTTCCTGCTGGTAATGTGCAACTTGATATTTTAGTAGAAAACATGGGTAGAATTAATTTTGGTCCATATCTGCTTAAAAATAATAAAGGGATTACTAAAAATGTAACTTTTAATGGTGAAGAGATTAAATCATGGAAAATGTATCCTTTGCCATTTGATAAAATCGATACCCAAAAAATACAGCCTAAAGTAAATAGCCAATCTGCGGCGGTACTTAAATCGGCCTCCTTTAATTTAACAAAAGTTGCCGACACTTATTTAGACATGCGCCAGTGGGGAAAAGGACTGGTTTGGGTTAATGGACATAATTTGGGTAAATATTGGGCTGTTGGGCCACAACAGACCATTTATTTGCCTGCAGAATGGCTTAAAAAAGGAAAGAATGAAATTGTAGTTTTCGAACTGCTTAAACCTAAACAACATACATTAAGTAGCTTAGCTAAACCTATTTTAAACGAACTAAAAAAATAAATAACATTTCGATTTTCTTCTGGTTAACGCCTCACTAACCAAATATTAATTATCAAACCTATGAAAATTAAAACATCAATTGCAACAATGGCCGTTATGTTAAGCGTGTGCTTAATGGGATGTAAAAAAAAAGAATTGATTACAGAGATTCCACCTGATATCGGAAAAACAGATGTTACGGATGCTCAAAAAGCAAATTTAGAATCGGTTGGTGCTGCGGGTATTGCAGGCGTAAATTGGGCGGATGGCCGAGATAATTTTGTTGATGGCTGGGTAATCCCCTCAGGTTTAACCGCTGGTGATGATTACACCACTGTATCGGCAAAGGCAAATGCCATATTAACAGGTTTCCAGAATAACATGGCGGGTGTAAATACGGTAAGGTTGCCAATTAATCCGCCAAGTGTATCCGATTCGTGGTGGGGTGCATATACAGGCGCAATAGATCGTGCACTAAGCAAGAACATGAAAGTGATTTTAGCTTGTTGGGAGAGTGCATCTTCCCATAATGGTACTATTGATGACACTACTCAGTTTTGGGCCATGTGGCAAACCGTAGTTAATAAATATGGAAGTAATGCCAATGTGTATTTCGAACCCATGAATGAGCCCTATGGTTATACATTGGCCCAATTAACCACTATTTATGCCGAATGGCTTTCCCGTTATCCCAATGTAAGCAAAGGGCGGATTCTTTTAGGGGGTACCGGCTATTCGGAAAATGTAACAGCTATTGGTGCAGATAGCCGCTTTTCGAGTTGCCTCTTATCCCTGCATAATTATGCATTTTGGGCTACGAGAACACAATCGGCCTGGGAAGCCGACTGGAGAAACCGTTTTGGTAGTTATGCAAGCCGTACCGTGGTTACTGAATTCGGTGCAGCCATGACTACGGGTAAAAATTATACCGGTTCGGTTGGTAGCGATAATGAGATTGCCTATATAGTTGGTTCTACCAATGTATTTAGAACCGATAAAGTTGCCAGTGTGTACTGGCCAGGGCTTAGGGATAATGATAGCTACAGTATTCAGAACCGTGGCGGAAGCGGAACAAATATTACCTTAACAACCACCAATCAATCGGGATTAACCCGTATCAGGTATGGCTGGGGTTTATGATAAGATTTAAGGAAAAATCCGTCTCATAAATAATAATTTACGAGACGGATTTTGCTTTAATAAATGTACTTAATTGCTAAAAATCTCATCAGGAAAGGCACGACTTTTCCGGTCGCTTTTTCTACAGCCATTTGTGTACCGCTTTATTTTTATCTACACTTTAGCTTTCAGGAATCCATAGGGATATCACCCAAACTTTTATCACCCTTCTACCAAACCGGGCCTATTTGACTTCAGTACTATCTATGTATTTATTCAAAAAATTAAAGTGCAAACGTTTGATGCTCGGCAGGGGGGACTCATATCAGAAACCTGGTGTCTATTCTTTTTCAGTAAGTGCTTTTTTCCTAATCCTGCTCAGTGTTTCGAGCCGCATGCCGATAAATGATGCAATATACTTAAGTGGCACACGGTTTATTAAATGAGGATAGGAAACCAGGAATCTTTGATAACGTTTCAATGCAGTGGGCAGCCTGCTTATATAAGCACGTTCAGTTGCTCCGAGGAAATAAATCTCTGTCATTTTACGGCCCACGTAGTTGGCAATCGGAAACTTGTTGTAAAGCAGTTTCGACATTTCGTGCGGAATGGCAATTGCAAATACCGGATCAATCGTTTCAATATATTCATCAGAGATTTCATTCTCCCACAAATTTCTGATGGTTCCCGCCAGTTCATTTTCGGCAGCAATCCAAGTCGTAATTTTTTTGTTTCCCATTTTAAGGTAACCATGTACTGCTCCTTCCAAAATAAGGAAAATATATCGATTACGCTTTAATGGCGAGGCAATGTGTTTGTTTTTGGCAAAGCGGATGGGAAAGGTTTGCTCGTTAATAATTTTTTCAATTTCATCATTAAGGGGATGATAAGATTTGAAAACTGTAATGAGTGGCGAAAAGCCCCCTAATGCAGCCCACTTATCTTCACCGTAAGTATTTTCAATATTCATTAAAGGAATGGTAATTTATCTGTAAAAATGGAAATAATAGTGAAAATAAAAAATCACTTTTATAACTACAAAGGTTTTATTCAGCCAATACTTTAAATCAGATTTCGGTATAGAAATATATTTTTTTACTGCAGTGCTTATTTTGATGATGATGAACAAAAAAATAGAAATAATATTTTTTGTTGTTCTAGTCTGATGTTTAATTATTTAGCTGCTTTTTGTTTCGTTAATGTTAAGTTTTTATTAAATAGATTGACTTTGTTCTTTGCAGGAATGAATTTAATTTCTAACTTCGCAGCCTCGAAAGGGACAAATGATTCCGTAGCTCAGCTGGTAGAGCATTACACTTTTAATGTAGTGGTCCTGGGTTCGAATCCCAGCGGGATCACAGAAAGCCTCACAGAAATGTGGGGCTTTTTTGTTGGCGTGCATTTCTGTTAATTACACATGTTTGGTGGGATAAAGTTCATTAAACCCCAAAGTTACAAAGTAGTGGATTTTGAATATAAAATTGAGTTTAGAAGGGCGATGCACCCACAATTCTGATAGGATATTTTCTGAGAAATCTAATTTCTTATCCTTCTTGCAGGAAGCCATAACTGCTCATGGTTATAATTCAGACCAGGTAACTGAGGTGTCTTTTTGTACTTTGGAACACTAATCTTCCAAACTACTTTTGGTGATAGTGCTATTTGTTTTGATAATCTTGATCACTTTTTTTTGACTATGAATATTTATGCTAAATTTGTGAGGCATGAATTTTTCTTAATTAATTAACAATCTCGATAATGTTTTTTCTACACTGAACCCCTCTCACACTTATTTGGCCTTCTGCCTTTCAGTGTTATAATCGAACTATATTTTAATTGGCTAGTTATTTCTTATTCATGATTACAGGTGGATAGAGATGGCTACAGCTTAACCAAACAAAAACGCCTCGTTATGTGCCTAAATAAATGCCTAAAATTCAATTTAAAACCCTTGGGAAAAGCAAGTAGAAATCAATTGCTTTTAATGTGGGGTAACTTTGGCCTGTTTAAATTTGTTCAGCCTTTTTTTTTCTTGATAATATCGTTCGGATCGTACGCACAAAAGCCAAATATTAGTTATACAAGCCCACAAACAGTTTTTCTTGAAAAAGAAATAACACCCATTAATGTTACAAATACTGGTGGAGCTGTTCCAGCCAGAGTATACCCTCAAGTCCATCAACTTTTTTCATCAAACCCATTGTTTATTGATCATTTCGTGAAATCTTCGTCGGGGGATTTTTATGGCATTCAATACGCTTCAATAATCCGTGTAAAACCGGATGGAAGTTCTTCCGTGTTTGCTGGAAGTATAACTTACGGTTATGCCGATGGAGTAGGTACGTCTGCACTGTTTGGTAAGATGAATGATATTATAAAAGATAATGCCGGAAATTTGTATGTGGCTGAAAATAATAGCAGGGATGAAACAAATGGGCGAATAAGAAAAATAACGCCAGCAGGTGTAGTATCAACTTATGCGCAAGGGCTGTTTATGCCAAAGGCGCTTGCTATGGATGCGAAGGGCATAATCTATGTTGCCGAAGCGCCGGGCAGGATAATGAAAGTTGCTACCGATGGTACTGTTTCTTTTCTGGCTGGCAAGTCTGGAGTTTCAGGAAAAGCAAACGGTACAGGTGCCGCTGCCTCATTTTACAATGTGGTTGCCATAACGGTAGCTACTGACGGGAATATATATGCATTAGAATCGGGCAATAGCTTGATTAGAAAAATCACGCAGGAAGGTGTTGTAACAACCTTTGCCGGCTCTAGCTTTGGTAGTGTGGATGGCAGCGGGCCATCTGCTTCTTTTTGGGCTCCAATCATGATGCAAATGGATTCGAAAGGAAATTTAATTGTTGCGGATGGAAATTCATTGTTTCGCCGTGTAAGTCCTGCTGCAGATGTGGTTACCATTGGAGGACCAGTATATTATGATCCGAACGGACAAACGAAAGCTCAAGACTATTATAACAACTTCATACTTGATGAGGATGATAATATTGTATATTTCGGAGCAGGTCTTTATAAGATCTTAACAACGGGCTTTACCGTCACCCCAACATTACCAGCGGGGCTCTCGTTGCGTACCGATGGTACTATAACTGGTACACCAAAGGCACTTTCTACTGCCACTAATTATAAAATTTCCGCATCAAACGAAGTCGGAATAAGCACCTATAATTTAAATCTCACGGTCGCTGTTTCTACAGAACCGCCCGTAATTACTTCCTTTTCACCAACATCAGCATATACAGGGCAAGGGGTTACCATTACAGGAAGTTATTTTACAGGCACAACTGCGGTAAGTATAGGTGGAAAGCCCGCCTCAAGTTTTTATTTAACATCTCCAACCAGCCTTTCTGCAACTGTTGCTGCCGGTAGCTCAATATCAGGAGATGTTACAGTAACTAATCCGTACGGAACAGCCAGTTTATCAGGATTTACCTTTATCCCTCCACCTACTATTACAGCGATCTCTTCTTCTAGCGGGGCAGCAGGTAGTATTATAACGATTACAGGTACAAATTTTAGCGGAGTATCTCAGGTTAATTTTGGAGGATATTACGCTTCGTTTACAATCGTTTCGCCAACACAAATAAATGCAGTAGTAGGAAATAGTGGGGGATCGGGGTCGGTGACTGTTTATGCCCCTGCTGGAAGTGCAAATTTTCCTGGCTTTACTTATATTGCTACTCCAAGTATTAATACCGTATCTCCCTATAGTGGTGGTACAGGTGATAATATAACGATAACCGGTAGTAATTTTAGTAATGCAACAAATGTAAGTTTTGGAAACACTCCTGCAAGTTCATTTACAGTGGTTTCTCCAACAACCATCAAGGCTGTAATTGCCGCTGACTCAGGTAATGGCATTACTGTAACTACACCCGGAGGAAAAGCAATATATAGTAATTTTATTTATATTTTACCTCCGGCTATTACTCAGGTATATCCACTTAAAGGCGGACTAAATAGCTCAATTACAATCATTGGATCTAATTTAAGTAATTCACAGGTAAGAATAGGTGGTGTGCCGGCCAATATAGGTTATAATAGCAGTAACCAGATTTTGGCTTACGTTGGCAGTGGTGCTTCATCGGGTAATGTAACCGTTACAAATACCTACGGAACGGCATCTGTGCCAGGATTTATCTGGGTGGCAGCTCCAACCGTTACCGCTTTTACACCAACAACTGCGGCTAGTGGAGATGTAATTACGATTAGTGGTACGGATTTAACAGAAGTAAGTACGGTAACAATTGGTGGTGTTAATTCGTTATTTACCATTTTATCGCCCACCTCAATCAAGGCCACTGTTGGTGCTGGGGCGAGCGGTGCTATTGGGGTTAGTTCGCCAGGTGGTTCTGCAAGTTTACCTGGTTTTAGTTATTTAGGGCCGGCAATTACTTCGTTTACACCAACAAGCACTGGTGCTGGTCAAACTGTTGTTATTACCGGGAATAACTTTACAAATGCTTCCGATGTTTATTTTGGGGGTATTGCCGCTACTTCATTTATTGTCAATTCATCAACTCAAATTACTGCTGTTGTTGGTTTAGGGAAATCAGGAAGTGTAACGGTAGTAACACCTTTGGGACGGATTTCCGCACCTGGGTTTACCCATCCAGGTCCATCGATCTCTTTTTTTAATCCACAGTATGCCGGTACATTGTCAACATCACCAGTAACAATTACTGGTGTAAATTTTACAAATGCTACCGCTGTGCGTTTTGGAGGAGTGCCAGCCAGATCATTTACAGTATTGTCGCCAACTTCTATAAGTGCTATGCCAGCTGAATCTACATCGGGAGATGTGGTAGTTGTAACACCTCTCGGTCAGGATGCTAGATCAGGCTTTGTGTGGGCTCAGCCACCAACAATTACAACGTTTTCTCCTGCTGCACAAAAAAGTGGTGGACAGGTAACCATTACCGGAACGAATTTTATTGGTGTTACCGGAGTGAAAATTGGAGGTGTTGCGGTTTCATATTCTACAGTTTCACCTACTAGCATTTTCGTTTACATCAATAATACCGTTGTGAGCGGTAGTATCAGCGTGAGTACAGTTGGAGGGAGCGCTTCAATAGATGGATTTATTTATAATTCACCGGTTATCCAAAGCATTAGTCCGCTAATAGCTGCTGCCGGCCAAACAGTTACCATTACCGGCAACAATTTTGACGGTATACAATCAGTAAACTTTGGAGGTGTTAATGCAGCTTCTTTTTCTGTTGTCTCCTCAACCACAATAACGGCTACAGTTGGAACAGGCAATACTGGCAATGTAAATATTGCCGGTACTGAAGGAACGGCAAGTATAGCTGGTTTTACATTCTTGCCTCCGCCATCAATATATTCATTTACCCCTACTTCAGGAGGTTTAGGAACATCTGTATCTATCAATGGTTCAAATCTTATCACTACATCGGCAGTAACGATAGGTGGTATTGAGGCTACAATAACCAGCGTAACTAACAATGTGGTGATGGTTACAGTAAATGCTGGAGCCAGCGGCAAAATTTCTCTAACAACTATTGCAGGTACTGCGCAGATGGATGGTTTTATCTGGTATCCTGCCCCAATCATCACCAGTGTAAGCCCGCTCATTGCGAATGGGCAAACTCCAGTTACTATAACGGGGAGTAATTTTAATGGAATAACACAGGTTAAATTTGGCTCATCTACGGTTGGATTTACAGTGGTATCACCAACTCAGATTAAAGTCACGCCTGCAAATGCCTCCAGTGGAACCATTACCGTAACAAATTCCGGGGGAACTGCTTCTTTTCAGGGGTTCATTTTTTTGCCTGCTCCGGTAATCACTTCATTTACAACAATTGGTGAAGGCGCTACGGCAGAAGTCAAAATTATCGGGGCTAATTTTACTAATGTCACCAGTGTGAAATTTGGTAGTGTGGAAGCAAGTTCATTTATCGTAAATTCACCTACCAGTATTCAGGCAATACCCGGTTTAGGTGAAACCGGATTGATTACTGTTACGGGTGATGGCGGATCTGGAGCAATAGCCGGATTTTTATACAGTAAGCCGCCTGTGGTACTTTCATTTTCACAAACATCTGGACCGGTTGGAACAGCATTAAGTATAACAGGGGATAACTTTAATACCGTACCTGAAAAAAACGTGGTTTATTTTGGCCCCGTTAAAGCCCAGGTTACTAATGCAACCAAAACGAAATTAGATGTTGTGGTACCGGCCGGCGCAAATAATTTAGTTACAGTAACCAATATAGATAAGGGGTTAACCGGATATTCGAACCTGCCATTTTTGGTTACCACTAAAGCCACCTTTTCGGGCTATTCGAACAAGCATGATATAAATTTCAACGCTGCAGTTTCTTCAATAGTTACCAAAGATTTTGACGGGGATGGCACTCCTGATTTTTTAATTGCAAAAAACGATTCGCTGTATGTCCTTTTACATGGTAGCGATAAAGTATTATCCGGATCATCGTTTACTCAAAAAGTTAATTTAATGAGCGGGAAACAAGTGATAAACACAGTAGTAGATGATGTAGACGGAGATGGAAAACCCGATATTTTATTTGGTACAGGACTCAGTATTGTTTTTTTACGGAATACATCAACCGGGGGTAATATATCTTTTAGCACAACTGCATTTGAATCATTAAACAGTTCATACTCGGATATGACGCTTAGAGACATCGATATGGATGGCAGACCAGATTTATTTTCAGGTACAGATGGAACTTATTATCCTAATACTTCAAGGGGGGGCACTGTATCTTTTGGTACCGCAGGATACTTTCAAAATATTCCCTCGAGCAGCAATATTTCATTTAGCTTAACCGATATTGATGGTGACAATATGCCTGATCCTATATATGGAAGTTCTTATAATGGACTTACAATATTTAAAAATAATACGGTGCCGGGTAGTTTAAATCCTCAACTGTTTCCAACTACGTATATCCAGCACTCGAGTTATTATCCTTCAACTTTAATGTCTGCCGATTTTGACGGAGATAACAAAGTGGATGTGCTTGAAAATGATTATGGCTATAATGCTGGCAATGTATTTCTGGTTTCAAGAAATATAGCAACAAAGGGAACGATTACCACCTCGTCGCTCGAAACACCTCAAGTGTTTTCGAATACGGGACTGAAATATCGAAACGGTTTGGCTGATGTTGATGGAGACGGTAAGATAGATGTAACGGGAGGAGTAAATTCTACTATTAGCTATTCGCGTAATTTATCTAGTGTTGGCAATATTCTGTTTGCAACGCCTGTTCAACTAATTTCAGGTACTAACGATAATTTAAATAATTATAAAGTATGTGATATGGATGGCGATGGCAGGAATGATCTTGTGGTTCTAGACCCTATAAAAAATAAAATAACGATTTATAATAATGGCCCTATACCTATACCGCAAATAACCTCAGTATCTCCTCTTATTGCAGCAAAAGACTCAACTGTTTATATTGTCGGTAAATATTTTGACCAAACATCGGTTGTGAATTTTGGTACTAAGGCTGCAAAATCATTTAGGATAGTTTCACCTCAAACTATTATAGCAATTGTTGGTGAGGGAGAGAGTGGTAGCGTCACTGTTCAAACTCCGAATGGCCAAGATTCGTTTCCAGGTTTCGTTTTTGTAAGCCCTCCGGTTATTACATCAGCAGTAGCAGCAACAGATGGTACTGGGCAATTACTAATATCGGGAAGTAACTTTACCAAAACTACTCATGTATCTATAGCGGGTGTGTCTGCGGTGTCGTTTATGGTTAAGTCTGATACACAGATCGCAGCAACCTTTTTGGGAATAAGCGGAATGTTATCGGTAACTAATATAGCAGGTACTTCAACCTTTACTGAACGGGTTACCGTTTTGCCTATGCCAATCATCACGGCTTCAGGACCGCTTGAATTTTATCCAGGGGGTAGTGTATTGTTATCGGCAAATTCGGAAGCAGGATATACCTATCAATGGATGAAGGATGGGGTTAACATTGTGGGGGCAACTTCGGGTACTTATACAGCCAGCCAAAGCGGGGCATACACTGTTACTATAACGTTGGCCGGAGTGAGTAAAACATCGGCGGCTACGGTAGTTACCTCAACATTTGCATTGCCCGCTTCTAACTTTACGATAACGGCTAATAGTGCTACTTGTCACGGATCAGCCAATGGTACAATTATGATTAATGCTGCGCAAAGTTTGAATTATACTGCCACAATAACTGGAGGAAGTGTAAATGCTACCTATCCTTTTACCAGCACAACCAGTATTAACAATCTGGCATCGGGCACTTATAATGTTTGCTTTACCATTGGTGGCCAAAGCAGTTATCAGCAGTGTTTTAATGTAGTAATAACCGAACCTAAAAGTTTGGCTGTATACGCCGCTGTTAATAATACTGCACAGAGCTTAAACCTTACCTTAAGTGGTAGTAGTACTTATTATGTTACGCTGAATGGGGTAACCACTACAACTACAGCAGGTAATATCACACTTAGCCTGAGAAATGGTGCAAACGATGTAACCGTTGCTACAGATAAATCTTGTCAGGGCATTTATCAAAAACGTTTCGATCTGTCAACCGGAATTCTGGCCTATCCAAATCCGTTTACATCAATATTTAATGTAAATCTGGGTAATGAAGAGGTTCCTTTGGCAACCATTGAACTATTTAAAATTACCGGTGGAAAGGTTTATAGCAAACAATTTACCAATACTTCTGGGACGGTGCCAATCGAACCTCAGAATCTTACTCCTGGAGTTTATCTGCTTAAGGTGAAAACCGGTCAAAGTGAAAAAACACTTAAAGTTGTGAAATTATGATAAAGTACATCGCCATTATATTAATAACTGCTGCCTTATTTACTAGTTGTAGTAAAAAAGACACTACAGATATTAAACCTGCCCCCCAACCTGCAGTACTTACCTATCCTGCTCAAAACTCAGTATGTACGTCCGGAACTGTTATATCAACCACTCAAAGCACCATAACCTTTACCTGGAACAGCGCAAGCAATACTGATAATTATGAGATAAACATCAAAAACCTGCTGACAAATGTTGTTACTACAGTAACGACTTCTACCAATCAGTTATCGGTAAACCTTGATCGGGATATGCCTTATTCTTGGTATGTTTTGTCAAAAGCTAGTGCATTATCAACAACGGCTAAGAGTGAGGTCTGGAAGTTTTATAATGCAGGTACAGGTAGTGTATCTCATCCTCCGTTTCCCGCCGACAATCTTTCTAATATTTTCGGGCAAGGCACTGCATCTGGCACGGTTAACCTAACTTGGACAGCAAGCGATCCGGATAATGACATTTCGGGCTACGATGTATATTTTGGTACAAGCAGTACACCGCCATTCTATAAAACCAGTATTACCGATAAATTTTTGAACAGTATAGCAGTAACTTCAGGTACAACTTACTATTGGAAGGTGATCACGAAAGATGTAGCAGGTAATACCTCAGATTCTGGAATATTCCAGTTTAAGGCAAATTAGGAGCAGTAAAGAAGTAACAAATGCCGGATGTTTATCCAGGGTCATATCCAACAAACAATAAGGGAAGAGAAAAAGCTGGAGTAAGCACTAGCTTCTGAATTTCACTGGGAATTAAACGGCACTTAAGGTATTTTAATAAGACAGCAAGCCCCTGCAAGCTTAGATTGACAGGGGCTTTCAATTTTGAAGATCCTAACTTTGAACATCGGCAATATGAAACTTTATTGGGCTACGGACAATCGAAAATGGCCAATAACCTTTTTGCAGTCGAACTCGATGCCAGAGGTGCGAAATTTGGTATAAGGGCTTATGCCGTACATCCCGGCTCGGTTAACCATACCGATTTAGGAAGAGAAGCACCTATGGAACTTTACCAGCAAATGGGTACTCATGATGCTGATGGTCATATTTTTCCAGAGGTAGAAAAGAAACTGAAACAACTTACACAAGGTGCTGGTACAACGGTTTGGTGCGCTACAAGCCCGTTACTTAATGAGATTGGGGGTGTATATTGTGAGGATGCTGATATAGCCGAACTGGATTTGGGTAATATTGAACACTTAATGTCTGAACCATCAACCTTGCGTGGGGTAAGGCCTTATTCGGTTGATGAAATAAATGCAAAACGGTTATGGCGTTTGAGTGAGGAAATGCTTAATATAACCTTCAACGCCGATTAATTAAAACCAATTATTTGTATTTTAGCAACAATGGAGTTTCAAACAAAATATATCACTTCAGAGATTAAACTCTCTTGTTATGAAGACAAGTTGTTTAAAACTGAAGTGGTTTTCGACAACCATATGCTGATATGGTTTATTTCAGGAGAAACTAAAATTATTGAGGCCAATAAAGAACATGTGTTTAATGCGGGAGATATTTTTTTGATCCCCCGAAATCAACTGGCCACAATCATCAATTACCCAAAAGATGGGCTGCCGCATAAAACAGTGGTAATGCACTTATCGGCAAAAAGGTTAAGAGATTTTTACGCAGATATAGAGGTGAAGCATAAAGTACAGGTATCACAGCAAATATTGAGTTTTAGCCATCATCCATTACTAAAAAGCTGCCTGGCATCTTTGATCCCTTATTTTGATCTTCAGGAAACTTTTCCAGAACATATTGCTGCATTAAAAATAAATGAAGCCATTAATATTCTTCGGTTTATCGATCCTGAAATTGATAACGTGCTGTCTGACTTTCGGGAGCCTGGTAAAATTGATCTGGTAGACTTTATGGAAAAAAACTATATGTTTAATATGCCTCTAGAGAAATTTGGATACCTCATGGGCCGGAGTTTATCGACTTTTAACCGCGATTTTAGAAAAGCATTTAACCGTTCTCCACAAAGATGGCTAACTCAAAAAAGATTAGAATTGGCCCATTATCAACTTGTAGAAAAGCATAAAAAACCTGTTGAGGTATATATGGAATCGGGTTTTGAAGATTTGTCGCATTTCTCTTTCGCCTTTAAAAAAGAATTTGGATATGCACCTTCTACCTTAGTAAGGTGAAATATATAAAATCAGACAACATTAAAATGTGTCTGATTTTATTGAAATTGCCGGAAGGGATGAACAACAGATAATCTCAATCTTTCTTTTTAAGCCAGGCAACCTGTTGATGGCTTTCATGCGGCTGACCCAATATATCTTTGTACAGATCAGGTTTCCTCGCCAGAATGTAACGGTATCCTCCAGCATTGGTAAGTCGGTCGGGGTTTAATTCTGCTATAACAAATTCATTATCCAAAGACCTGCATTCGGCCATTACATCACCAAAAGGATCGATAATCATCGAACATCCATTTTTAAGCTGATCGTCATCCATTCCAATCGGATTGGCAAAAACGGCATATATTCCATTGTCATAAGCTCGGGCAGGTAACCATTTCATTAGCCATTCTCGGCCCTTTAATCCATCAAATTCAATACGTAATAAATCGCTATTCTGCTCTTTGCTCTCCCAAAGTTTAGCTTCTACAAAACCCGCTCCAGGTCGGGTAGAGGGTGTACACATGGTTACATGTGGCATAAAGATGATTTGTGCACCTAGCAGTGTGGTTGCCCGTACATTTTCGATAATGTTATTGTCGTAACAAATCA
The DNA here is from genome assembly GCF_058801365.1 of Pedobacter sp. GW822-FHT03F06. Classification (NCBI taxonomy): domain Bacteria; kingdom Pseudomonadati; phylum Bacteroidota; class Sphingobacteriia; order Sphingobacteriales; family Sphingobacteriaceae; genus Pedobacter; species Pedobacter sp. GW822-FHT03F06. The sequence continues at coordinate 620,557 of NZ_JBXANE010000001.1, read as the reverse complement.
ATATGCCGCATTTCCACCCATATAAATCAAATACTGTAAAGGCATTGCCAGGTAAAAGATGAGGGTTTATAAACGGATGCAGCTTTCGGTGTTTGGCAATCAGGCCTGTTCCATCAACACAAACATAAACTTTAAACAGATTGTCGTTTTCATCTTTTTCGAATAGTCCCGCAAGAATAGCGATGTTAAATTCTTTGGCGAATTCAGTTAACTGCGTAATGCTTGGGCCTTGGGGTACAAATTCTGCGAGCTCAAGCATCTGTGGTTTAGAAAGGTGCCGGGCAAAGGTGTAACCTGTTATTGAGCATTCGTGGAAAGCAATTGCTTGTGCACCCTGGCTTGCGGCTTCCATGGTTAACTGTCTAATCACCGAAAGGTTATACGCTTTATCGCCGCTTTTATTTTCGAACTGTGCTGTGGCTATTTTAAAATTTTTCATTTTTAAGGTGTTTTTGCTAACTGTTCAAAGCTAACGAGTGCGATTCTGAAAAATTTGTATAAAACCGACAAAGATATTAGTGAAGGGGCATGAGGTTTATCGCCAGCATCTGGGTAGTATCTTTATAATGGCTAGGCGTAAATCCGGTCATTTTTCTGAAATTGCGGTTAAGGTGGGCATGATCATAATAGCCAGATTCGTAAATTAACGCTGCTATTTTCTTTTTATGGGGCTGTTTCTGAAGCAACTTAAGGAAGTGCTGAAACTTAATGGTATTTGCAAACCTTTTAGGGGAGGTACCGATATGTTCACGGAATTTACGTTCCAGCTGTCTTTCGGTTGTAGGAAGTGTTTTAAGTAAATCTTCTATACTAATCATACCTTGATGCTGATAGATCAGCTTCATTGCCATCATAAAATCGGCGGTCAAGTGCCTTTGCGAAGGCATGTGCTTTAATAAGAAATTTTCAATAATGCCAATAGCGGTATCTGTTGTTAAAGCTGTAAGAATTTGTTCTTGTAAATTGCGGGCTTCCTGTCCAAACAAATCTTCAAGCGGTATGGCATGATCATTTAATTCATAAGCTGCGGTACGAAAATGGGTAAATAAGGCATAAGGTTCTAAAACCACAACGATCATATTTAAATTGCCAGTAGCAACTATGGTATTGTGGTGAGTGAGTTGCCCATAAATAAAACTTTGCGGCTGAAGTTGCGCAGTTAGATTTTTTTCATTCCATTGCAAAAATGGATCTTTTAAATGAAAAACTATGCCTGGATTACCATCCGAAAACATCCGGTAATACTGCTGTGCACTGGTTTTTTGATCTATAATTAAATAGTGTTTCACCAATCCCTGAAGTAAATGCTGAGGAGGTAATTGCATATTAACAAATGTAGCAGAATCGTAGCAATTTGTCCAGTTCTACCCGTTATAATGTCCGTTACACATCCTATCAATTATTTGTCAGTATGTTAATTTTGATATATAATATTATTCTCATTTTTTTAAAACAGGCAGAACCATGGAAAAGCAAGATTTTACAGCCACCATTTTGGTAGATCAAAGTCCGAATGAAGCATTTAATGCAATTACCAATGTTAGCGGATGGTGGTCGGAAGCTATTGAAGGAGATACCGATATTATTAACGCCGAATCTGTTTATCATTATAGAGATATTCATTACTGTAAAATGAAATTGGTAGAAATGATTCCGGATCAAAAAGTAGTTTGGTTGATATTGGATAACTACTTTAAGTTTACAACCGATAAAAGCGAATGGATTGGTACGAAGTTGGTTTTCGATATTACTAAAAAAGGCGAACAAACCGCTGTAACTTTTACACACGAAGGCCTGGTACCACAGTACGAATGTTATGAAATTTGTAGGGAAGCCTGGACTAACTATATAAAAGAAAGTTTGTATAAGTTGATTACCACAGGAAAAGGGGAGCCAAATCCTAAAGAAAACGATGGATTTAATACCGAATTGGCAAAAAAGTGGAAACTGGAAGCCTGATCATAACTGCAGAGGCCGATCAAAAAGTTAAATTCGATCCGCATTGTCACGGTGAGCTTGTCGAAACGCTCTGTTAAAACTATTTAAGCTAGTCCTTCGACAGGCTCAGGATGACAGTCTATATTATGGGGCGGCCACTGCAGTTAATACATGCATTAAATTTATTGTTAGTGTTTCCGAAGATTTTCAAGTGTGCCAATAATCTTCTTTTGGCTTTTAATGGTTTCTTCGTAAAGTTCGAGCAATTTATTTTTTTCTTTGATTAAATTTTTAAGCTCATTAAGCTCCTCATCACTTTGGGCAAGGATATCGATCTCAAATTGAGCCAGATCTTCATCTTTACGGTAGTATTCGAAAAAATTAATACCAAGTACTATAGAGATCTTTGTTAATAAATTGGTATCTACCGAGGCCGATTTAAGTAAAGTATCTACCCGGTGTTTACTAACGCTTATTTTCTCGGCAAGTTGATTTCTACTCATCGATTTTGCCTTCATCTCTTTCCAGATCAGTAACCCGATATTTATGCTCATGGTTAAATTTATTAGGGTTTCTTTTTAGACTCAAAACCGTACAAACCATTTTGATAGAGGTACGATGCCATCTGGTAATTGGATATAGCCTCATTAATTAATTTCTGATCTGCTGGTATGGCTACAGCATTTCCGTTAGTAAAATCAGGTTTGTAAGTAGCTGCTTTTTTATTCGGATCGAGAATAACCAGCTTATTATTTTTAATGTAGCCTAAACTCTGGTAGGTGCTTATAAATGCCCTTTGTTCGTTATCTTTCATTTTAAATACATCCTGACCGAAAAACTTACTGTCGTAACTAAAATTCAGATAACCTAAAATGGTGGGACCGATATCAATCTGTGCGGTGAGTTTCTCGAATTTGCCTGGTGCAATATGCCCCGGACTATAAAAAATCATGGGAATATGATATTTATCTACCGGTAACTGTACCTTACCAGCACTCGAAGCACAATGATCAGCAACAATAACGAATAAGGTATTTGAAAACCAGGGTTTTTGTTTTGCTTCGCGTATAAATTTACCAATAGCGTAATCGGTGTACTTAACCGCCCCCTCTCTGCCGGTATGTGATGGAATATCAATCCTTCCTTCGGGATAGGTATATGGACGGTGGTTCGAAACCGTCATAATCTGTGCGAAGAAGGGTTTCCTATCTTTATAATCTTTATCCAGTTCGCGTAACGAAAGCGTAAATAAATCTTCATCGGCAACACCCCAGATATTAGAATAATGGATTTCTGAATCCTGAAGCGCACTTCTATCTGTTACCTGATAGCCATTGTTCGAAAAGAACTCGTTCATGTTATCGAAATAGCCATAACCACCATAAATAAATCTGCTGTTGTAGCCTTTCGAACGGAATATGCTACCTAAAGTGAACAGGTTTTTATTATCAGGCCGTTTTACGATCGATTGTCCAGGGGTAGGTGGGATACAAAGTGAAAGTGCTTCCAAACCACGCACCGTACGCGTACCCGAAGCGTATAAATTATTAAATAGCAAACCTTCTTTTGCCAACGAATCGAGCTGTGGGGTTATGTGCTGTGTATTGCCAAATGCCGATAAAAATTCAGCGCTTAAACTCTCTACGCTAATCAGCACCACATTCATTTTGTTTTCGATGCCGGTGTTATTGATGGCTCTGGATGTATTTTTAAATGCTCCGTTTTTGGCAGTAGAATCTTGTTGAAGCAAATTGCTCAGAATAGATTCGGCATTTTTAATCGGGAGGATTTTGTAAAAAGTATTGTAATCGAGCTGATTGTTCCAAAAGGCAAATCCAAAATCGTACATGCCATTGCCCGAAAGTTCATTTACATATTGATTTTTACTATGGTATTTCCATCTATGGCTTATCCCAAAATAAGTAAGAACAGGTAGGCACAAAAGAATCAACGCAATTATCGTTCGTTTGCCGAAACTGATTTTATTAGTTGTAGATGTTGTAATAGATTTTCTTAAAAGATAAACGATTAGGGTTGTGACGATCACCAAACCTATCATAATGCTGTTGATCGGGTACGATTGACGGATATTCCCAATAACCTCTGTGGTATATACCAGGTAATCGACAGCTATAAAGTTATAACGGACCGAAAATTCTTCCCAGAAGAACCATTCTGAAATGGCATTGAAAATGAGCGTGAAAACAACGAAGAAAAAATAAATGAACAACAATATCTTGTTGAATTTGCTGGTGTACCATTTAGAAGGGACCAACCATAGGTAAATTACAATCGGGATCACTGCAAAAGATGCCGCTGCAAGGTCATAAAACAGACCAATAACCAGGATCTTAAGTAGATTAAATATCGACCAATCAACTGATGATGCACTATAAATTAATAAAGAGAGCCTCGTAAGCAGCGATATGGCAGATAATAGTACTGTAACTAAAAAAACTGGTCCAAATCTATGGTGGAGCAACTTATTTGTTTTTTCTTTAATGCTCATAGTTAATGATGAATCCAAAGCTTGAATTTTACTTGCCAATTGTTTAATAATTGGCGAAGGTAATTTTCAATTCTGAAGGAATCCTGAAGGTTTGGTTAGGGTTTAAAGGTATCATTAAAGTATTGTACTTAACAATTTATTAATATTCGATTTGTTATTGCTTCGAAAAGCTAACACTTAATGTTGAGGTAAATCTGGCAATGAGTTTGTCGTATAAGGCTTTGTTTATCGTGTTCGAAATTATAATTGTGTTATTTGTGCCTGTACGTGTGGTTTGACCGAAATCGCTTGCTGTTAACCCAGTTACCAATGCGTTAAGTTGAATGGTTACTTTCGCTAAGTATGCTCCTGAAGTAACCTCTACTCTGGGAGCTTCTAATTTGATCAATTGAGTTTGGTTCATTTCAAATCTTACCGGGATTTTAGTTCCTGAAGCTTCAATATAATTTCCTGTTAATAATAATGGCGGGTTGGTAAGCGAGCTGCTCATGGTTAAGTTAAACTGGTTGTGCTCATAAACACCAGCCACTAATGAAACTGTTCCGGATAATGAATCGGGTTTTAATGCATTAACGAGATATAGATTTTTAGATTCTAAAGATATGGGTGCACCTGCTTTTGTAGCGCTGAATTCTATTTTCGCGATATTAATACTCGCCGTAGTCCAGTTTATACTTCCGTTAGTGCCTGGCGCAACAACTGCTCCACTTGCTGTTGCATTGCTACTTAGCGATGCGCTTAAATTACCTGCACTAAAGCTGTAACTTAATTTGGTATCAGCTGCTACCTCTTTTTTTGTACAGTAGGTAAAAAGCATGACTAATAGTGCAGCAAAAGTAATGTTGTAAAGTTTTTTCATCATATTTGGTTTAGGGGTAAAAGGATTAGTTATACGGTATTAAATATATATCCGAATTCTGTAGTAATTCTGAAGATGTACGAGCCAACCCACTTTTTATCTCCTTAACCCATATTTAAAGCTTATAGGTATAATTAAAGCTGAAAGAAATTCTGCATAGAATATGAATTTGTTTGAAAAGCGATTTATGGTCCGACAACTGCCCATATGTATCATTGCTACAGTTTTTCTTCAGAATTGGCAGATACTATTGTATTGTTTATTGGTAGATAAATGGAAAAAGAGCAGGAAATATTGCTAAAAAAGGTTGAAACATTCGTTAAAGAGCTTTTAGAAAAGGAACTGCCAAAAAGTATGTACTTTCATAGTTTTGAGCATACCTTGTTAGTTGTAGAGGGCGTTAAAATTATTGGTAAGCAAAATAGTGTGAGTGAAAATGAGTTGCTGACGCTTACTTTGGCAGCCTTTTTACATGATGTGGGCTATACTAAACAATATATCGGTCATGAGCTGGCCAGTGTCAAAATTGCATATGAGTTTTTACTGGAAAGTGGTCTTGAACGCGATCAGATAGAAGTGGTGAGCAACTGCATTCTTGCTACAAAATACCCTCAATTGCCAAGTACCGATTTAGAAAAAATAATATGTGATGCCGATTTTTATCATTTCTCACTTCAAAGTTATACTGATTTTGCCACGAGGCTGAAAAGAGAATGGGAAGAAAACCTTCGTTTGGTATACACAGATCGGGAATGGGATGCCATCAACATCAAAATGCTTACGGGGCACGAATATTTTACCACCTTTGGTAAACAAATATTGCAGAAAAAAAAGAACCTGAACATCGAAAAATTGATACAGCGATTTACCTAAAGGTTTTACATAACAGTTTTAATTTTCTGGTTTTAATGACTACTTTATATCCAATTAAATAACAAAATGATTAAGCAATGAAAATTTTAGTCATTGAAGATGAACAGGCTTTATTAGAGAGTATACTTGCCTATTTTACAGGAGAAGGCAATATTTGCGAGCACGCTTCAGATTTTGCCGCTGCTTATGAGAAAATATCGCTTTATAGTTACGATTGTATTCTATTAGATTTGGGCTTGCCTGGTGGCGAAGGATTGGAATTATTAACCAAACTTAAACAACTGAAAAAAAGAGATGGTGTACTCATTATTTCTGCCCGCCATTCGCTGGATGATAAACTTGCCGGACTTGATCTTGGTGCCGATGATTATTTGGTTAAACCGTTCCATTTATCAGAACTTAAAGCAAGAGTGAGCGCCATTGTCCGCAGAAAGAACTTTGATGGTGATAATGTTATTCTTTTCAATGAGATCACTGTAGATGTTTCAGCAATGAAAATTAATGTTAAAGGTAATCAGGTAATACTCACCAAAAAAGAGTTCGATCTGTTGGTGTATTTCCTTTCTAACCGAAATAAAGTAGTCACTAAAAATGCCATGGCCGAACATCTTTGGGGCGATGAAATGGACCTGTCGGATGATTTCGACTTTATTTATACCCATGTTAAAAATCTCCGTAAAAAATTGCTCGAAGCCGGAGCAGCAGATTATCTTCGTTCTGTTTATGGGATAGGCTATAAATTTGGCGATATATGAAACTCTCCAACCGTTATAACAAGGCAAATATTTTAACCTCCATTGTGGTGCTCATCATCACTGGGGTTATCTACTATGTTGTAATCCATTTTATTCTAACCGAAAAATTGGATAGGGATTTAGCGGTCGAAGAGAATGAGATTAACCAATATGTAAATACTTTTCATAAACTCCCCTTACCTGCAAGTTATCTCGACCAACAGGTATCTTATAAAGCCCTAAACGGGACTGTTTCTGAAAGAGAATTTCTAAATACAATCTATTTTAACCCGAAAGAACGTGAAAACGAACCGGGAAGAAGTCTGATTACAGTTGTACACTTAGGTGGTAAAACCATTGAGGTAACCATAACCAAATCGAGGGTAGAATCAGAATATCTCATTAGAATTATTCTTTTGATAACACTCGGAATTACGGTTGTTTTGCTTTTATCCTTATTGCTGATTAATCGATTTGTACTAAACAGGCTTTGGCGGCCCTTTTATTCTACTTTGAACCGGATGAAAGCTTTCGAAGTAACCCGAATGGATACTATTGAACAAGAGCCAACTAAAATTGATGAGTTTAACGAGCTTAATAAGTCTGTAAATGCCATGGCCGAAAGGGTACGGCAAGACTATAAAGAACTTAAAAGTTTTACCGATAATGCCTCGCACGAAATGATGACTCCATTAGCCGTAATTAATTCTAAATTAGATTCTTTACTGCAAACAGAGTCGTTTACCGAGCAGCAGGGCGCATTATTGGAAGATATTTATCATGCTACAGGCAGATTATCAAGACTTCATCAATCTTTATTGTTGCTGGCCAAAATTGAAAACAACCTGATCCCCGATTTTCAGAATATCGAACTTAAAGAAATGGTAGAAGCAAAAAGCCGCCAGTTTCAGGAGTTATTGGAAAAAGACAGACTGATCCTGACAGAAGACCTTGCTCCGGTTGAGGTTAAAATGAGCCGTTACCTGGCAGATATTCTGTTGAACAATCTTTTTAGCAATGCGGTACGGCACAATGTAAGTGGTGGGTACATTCATATTAAACTCGATCAGCAGCGTTTAACCATTTCCAATTCAGGAAACCCCGGTCATCTGCAAACTAAAATATTCGATCGTTTTTCAAAATCTGTAGATTCAGATGGTATGGGACTAGGTTTAGCCATAACCAAACAAATCTGTAATCTTTATGGCTTTCGCATCGATTACCGTGAAGAAAATGGTGAACATGTTTTTACAGTTTATTTTGGTGATTAATGATACGTCATTGCGAACAGAAGCAAAGATTTTAGCATGGGTGTGAAGCCATCTTTATTTACGTGGTGATAGGTGTTACCACCTGTCACTATCAATTACTCATACAGTACGTCAATGCAAAGGAAGGGTATAAGATAGAAAAGACGAAACAACTCCTAGAGAGATGAATATTTTCTGCGTAGATCAGCGCTGTCTGTGGAAGGCTTAAGAGAAGAATTTTGTCATATTTTTTTGTTGCCCGCAGATTTAAGAAGATTTCCGCAGATTTTTAGTGGTGATGGATGTTACCACCTGTCACAAGCGATTACTCATTCCCAAACACCCAATTTATAAAATAACTGTACCAACCGATAACTTCAGAATTTCTCCATAATTCGATTATAGTTTTGATTAAAATTTAAGCTATGAAAAGGTTTTTAGGGGTGCTGTTGATTATGAGCAGTTACAGAAGTCAAACTTATGCTGCTGCCGTTATTGGGTACACTCAAAATATAGATTCGGTTAAAAATGTTCCTGCAGATTCTTTAGGGAGATGGTACACTGGTCATCCGATTCCAAAAAGAAAGTTTCAGGCAACGGCATTTATTGCACCCGTTTTACTTGCCGGTTATGGTTTTGCCGCCGTTTACGATCATGGTGCATTAAAACAATTGGATCTAAGTACCAGGACAGAATTACAGGAAGATCATCCTTTATTTGCGGCTCATGTTGATGACTATATCCAATTTGCACCTGCTGCTGCGGTGTATGCATTGAATTTATCCGGCATAAAAGGTAAACACAATTTGTTTGATGCTTCGATGTTATATGTTACATCAGCTGCAATTATGGGGGTTTCTACCCATTTTGTGAAACAGGGCGTTGGTAGAGAACGGCCAAATGGAAATGGAGAAAATTCTTTTCCCTCCGGGCATACTGCATCTGCATTTATGGCGGCAGAATTTCTGCACCAGGAGTATAAAGATGTTAGCCCATGGATTGGTTATGCAGGTTATTTTGTTGCCACTGCCACCGGAACACTGCGGATGTATAACAACAAACACTGGTTTAGCGATGTTGTGGCCGGCGCTGGATTCGGAATTGCTTCTACAAAGATATCTTATCTTGTTTATCCATATATCAAAAGCCTTTTTACCACAAAAAAAGATGGAAATTTTACGTTTATGCCCTTCCATCAACAAGGTAGCACAGGTTTAATGCTTTCGGGCAGATTTTAATATTGTTCAATTTTTTGAGTTGAAATCATCCAAAAATGAATATAAAGTTGAAATACCTGATTTTATGCATGGTTACTTTTTGGGTGACAGGGGCAGTGGCTCAAATCCCGTCAAAAAATCTCGATTATTATTTAAAACAGGCTGAATTTGCAAGTCCGGTGCTTAAAGATTTTCAGAACCAACAACGTTCGGCAGGGATAGATAGTTTGATTGTTCGGGCTACCGGAGGCCCACAGGTTACGGCCAGTGCTGCAGGCATGTATGCGCCAATTGTGCGTGGCTATGGTTACGATGAAGTGCTTACCAATGGGCAGGCGCTAGAAGCACTACTTAATGTGAATTATGATCTGCTGAACAAGAAACGCATCAATAACCAGCTCGAGGGCATTAAAATCCAAAGCGATTCCATTAAATATGCCGGGCAACTGTCACTATATGATTTGCAAAGATCTATTGCCGATCAATATATTCTGGCCTATGCCAGTCAGGAACAGGTAGATTTTAATCGGGAAGTGGTTATGCTGCTCGAACAAGAAGAAGCACTGCTTAAAAAATTAACCAGAAGCAATATTTACAAGCAATCAGAGTATTTAACTTTTCTGGTTACGCTACAACAACAGCAGTTGGTAGTAAAACAGGCCGAACTGCAGTTTAAAAATGACTATGCCACGTTAAACTATTTGGCCGGTATTTCTGATACCACACAGGTTAAGTTAGCCGATCCCCAATTGCAGCTCGCTGGCACCTCAATCGATCAAGGCTTTTTTAACAAACGTTTTGATATCGACAGTTTAAAAAACAGCAATCAAAAAAACGCGATCGATTTTAACTATAAACCCAAACTGGGGGTGTATGCAAATGGGGGCTATAATTCTTCATTTGTTTTGCAGCCCTATAAAAATTTTGGGGCAAGTATTGGTTTTACTATTTCCGTTCCGATTTACGATGGTCATCAGAAAAAAATGCAGTACAATAAACTCAGTCTTTCCGCTAAAACCATATCCGGTTACCGCAATTTTTTTGTCCGCCAGCAACAACAACAGCTAAACCTGATCCGTCAGCAGATTAACCAGACCGATGCGCTTTTTCCAAAAATTAACGAACAGATTCGTTTTAGCAAGGGTTTGATCGAGGTAGACAGTAAATTGATGCATACTGGCGATTTAAAAGTGGCCGATTTTGTTATTGCGATCAACAATTATATGGCCGCTCAAAATTTGTTGCGCCAAACCCATATTAACCGTTTAAAACTGATCAACCAATTTAACTACTGGAACCGATAACCATGAATAGCTATCTAAAATTAATGTGTGGTGGTATTGCCACGCTGTTTATTTTTTCGGGATGTAATCATTCTGCCCCGGCAGAAACCGTAGATGAGCCCTCGCCAATTACGCCTGTTCAGGTAATTACTGTTCGGGATAGCGCGCTTTCAGAATTTGTGGAGCTTTCGGCAGTTTCGGCCTATCTGGAGAAAAGTTTTGTGAAGGCAAATATCAACGGTTATGTAGAAAGTGCCCAGGCCGTAATGGGCAAGCAGGTGGGCACCCATCAATTGTTGTTTAGTTTAATCACCAAAGAGGCAAAATCGATTGGTAATAGCGTAAATAAGCTCGATGCCGGGTTTAAATTTTCTGGTATTTCCAATATCAGAGCCGATCAAGCCGGAACGATTATCCAGGTAAATCATCAAAAAGGAGATTATGTGCAGGATGGGGAAGCTTTGGCTACCATCAGCAACCGCAATAGTCTGGTTTTTCTGCTCGATCTGCCTTACGAATATAATCAGCTGATCACGCAGAATAAAAGCTTAGTTATTCTCTTACCGGACGGAACCAAAATGACCGGAACGGTTTCAGGCACAATGCCTGCTGTTGATTCATCAGCACAGACCCAACGTTATATTCTTAAAGTGGGAACAGGCAAAGATATTCCCGAAGGTTTGATTGCGAAAGTGAGGTTAACGAAAGTAAACCATGCACAGGCCCAGGTATTGCCAAAATCGGCGGTATTGGCCAACGAAACCGAAGATGAGTTTTGGGTAATGAAACTGATTAACGATTCAACGGCGGTAAGGGTAAACGTAAAAAAAGGCATCGAAAACCAAAATACAATTGAAGTGCTCGATCCTAAATTTTCGAAAACCGACCTGATTATTACAGCTGGCAATTATGGATTAGCAGATACCGCCAAAGTTAAAATCCAGAAGTAGCCATGAACAAGTTTTTTATTTCTCATAAAAACCCAATCCTTGCAGTATTAGTCATCATACTGGTTGGCGGAGTATATGCTTTCAGTCAGCTAAAAACAGGGCTTTTTCCAGAAATTACTTTTCCAAAGATCAAGATTATTGCTGATGCAGAACTCCAGCCGGTTGATAAGATGGTAGTTACCGTAACAAGGCCTTTAGAAAATGCGGTAAAACAGGTGCCCGATCTTCAATTGGTTAGGAGTACCACCAGTAGGGGCAGTTGCGAGCTTTCTGCATTTATGAACCCCGGGGCCGATATCGATCTGAGCCAGCAACGGATAGAATCGCAGATTGCCAAAATTAGTGCTTCATTGCCAGCGGGGGTTAATATTTCGGTAGAGAAGATGAATCCGTCTATCCTTCCGGTAAGTGGATACAGCTTAGAAAGTCATAATTATTCGTCCGCTGAGCTTAAAAAAATCGCTACCTATACGGTAAAACCTTTTCTTTCGCAAGTTGATGGCGTTTCTGAGATCCGTGTAATTGGCGGTAAGCGCAAAGAATACTGGCTGGAGCTTGATGTGCAGAAAATGCAGGCGCTTGGAATTGCTCCAGATCAGATCAACAATGCACTCAGCCAAACTAATTTTATAAAATCTAATGGCTACCTCACCGATCACAATTACCTGTATCTGTCTGTAACCGATGCTACTGTAAAAAACAAAAGCGATCTGGAAAATCTGGTGTTGAGCAGAAAGGGCAACCGGATTATCAAGGTAATGGATGTTGCCAAGGTAAATATTCAGCAGAGTGTAGAATATACCCGCATCAATGCCAACGGGAAAGATGGAATCCTGATTGCCGTAATCAAACAACCCAATGCCAACCTGGTCGATCTTTCTAATGAGATGTTTACCAAAGTAGAACAATTGAAACACATCCTGCCAGCGGGAGTAAGTATTAAACCTTATTATGTACAGGCCGATTTTGTAAACGAATCGGTAAAAAGTGTACGTGATAGTTTATTAATTGGTTTGGCATTGGCCATTTTGGTGGCTATTATTTTTCTGAGATCGTTCAAGGCAAGTGTTACCATTTTAATTACCATCCCGGTTACGCTTTGTTTAACCATAATAGTGCTTTATTTTATTGGGTATTCGCTCAATATCATGACCCTTGGTGCCATTGCAGCGGCCATAGGTTTAATTATAGATGATGCTATAGTGGTGGTAGAGCAGATTCATCGCACACATGAAGAACACCCCGAAGAGCTTACCATGAGGTTATTGAGCAAGGCGGTGACTTATCTTTTCCCGGCCATGTTAGGGTCTTCCATCAGTACGATCGTGATATTTGTTCCTTTTGTACTGATGACGGGTGTTGCAGGTTCTTATTTTCAGGTGATGACCAATACCATGATCATTACCCTGGTTTGTTCCTTCTTTGTTACCTGGATTGGTTTACCTGTGATTTATCTTTTACTTACCCGTAAAGGGGGCAGTCATGCAGCAAGCAGCAAGAAAGTAGTAGTACATGAGGTTAAATCGCAAAACTGGGTGCGTTATTTTATACAACGACCTTATATCTCAATCATATTTATGCTCGGACTGATCGCATCGATTCTGCTCGTTTTCCCACATTTAAAAACCGGATTTCTCCCCGAAATGGATGAGGGTAGTATTGTATTGGATTATGCTTCACCTCCAGGTACTTCACTCGAAGAAACCGACAGGATGCTTAAACAGGTAGAAAAGGAAATTGTTAAAATTCCAGATGTTCAGGCGTATTCGCGGAGAACAGGAACACAGATGGGTTTTTTTATTACCGAACCCAATACTGGCGATTACCTGATCCAGCTGAAACATAACAGGACAAAAAGCACTGACGAGGTGATCTCGGAGATACGCACGCATATCGAAAATACACAACCTGCATTGGTAATCGATTTCGGGCAGGTAATTGGCGATATGCTGGGCGATTTAATGAGTTCTACCCAGCCCATCGAGGTGAAGATTTTTGGCAATGATCAGGAAAAACTGCAGGTTTTATCTAAAAGGGTAGCCAATCTGGTTTCGCATGTAGATGGTACAGCCGATGTATTTGATGGCATTGTACGCTCCGGGCCAACGGTAAATATTCAGCCCAATTTTAATATGCTGGTGCAGTATGGTATTAGTCCGGTATCCTTTCAATCGCAGCTCCAAACCGCAATGCAGGGAACTTTAATTGGCGATTTATACGATAAACAACAGCTTTCGCCTATCCGCATGGTTTACCCTGGAAGCAGAACTTTTAGCGTGGCTGATATCAGTAAGCTTAAAATTTTCTTGCCCGATGGAACAACAGTACCCATTCAGCAAATGGCCAAGGTTGATCTTAAAGCAGGAATTGCCGAAGTAGCAAGAGAAAACCTGCAAACCATCGGGGTAGTTACTGCAAGGCTCGATAACCGCGATCTTGGTAGTGTAATGAAAGATCTTCAGAAAGCCATAAATGCCAATGTAAACCTGCCTTCGGGTTACCACATCGAATATGGTGGTGCATATAAAGAACAGCAACAATCGTTTTCCGAACTGTTCACCATTCTTATCGCATCGGGTTTGCTGGTGTTTAGCGTAATCTTATTTCTATTTAAAGATTTTAAAATTGCTTTTCTCATTTTATTGATCTCGGTGCTGGGCCTTTCTGGGAGTTATTTAGCCTTGTTTTTAACCCATACCCCCCTAAACGTAGGCAGTTACACCGGGTTAATCATGATTGTGGGCATTATCGGCGAGAATGCGGTATTTACCTTTCTACAGTTTAAAGAATCCCTTGCCAAACAAAGTGTTGATGATGCCATAACCTTTGCCATCTCTACCCGGTTACGTCCAAAATTAATGACTGCATTTGGGGCAATTATCGCCTTATTGCCTTTGGCTTTAGGTATTGGAGCCGGTGCACAATTGCATCAACCCTTGGCTATAGCCGTAATTGGCGGTTTTATAGTGGCTATGCCTTTATTGCTCATTGCTTTACCAAGCTTAATCAGGGGGATTTATAAATAGTAGAGCGGAATATAGGCTATTGGGTTAAGCTTTTTAACAGTTAATGTTTATTTATATCTATAGAGAACAAATGAATTTTATTAATCTATAAATTCTATAGGATTTATAGAATTAAATATTATATTTGCCTGCCACCTGCAAATAACGATATGAATAAATTTTACTTTCTTTCATTTTCTACCTACGCTATCCACTGTTCGAATTACCACGAATCAATGCGAATGTGTTGTTGTTACGCGTAAACTTATTGTAAAATGGCTTTCTAAATGGCCAGGCGCTCAACAATAATGCTTTGACTTACCAGTCATAAACTAAAATATATCCTTATTATGAACTTTGCCTTATTTTACAGGACATCTCTTGTAATCATTCCTTTGTCTGGTTTTTTCAAGCCAGATCCGATATTACTTAACAGATATGCAGAACAAAATTCATTTGGTAATAAATGAGCAGGTATGGTATTGATACAGAAAAAACAAACCATTAAACAATAGGAGGATAGCATATAAGAATTTTACAAACTATATAAAAACGGGGAAACACAGCTGTATCTCCCCTGGATTAAATCATCGAAACAGGTCTTCAATTGGCGTTGGTACCTGAATCAATTTACCACTTAACCTTAAACAAAAGTATGCAAAAATTTGAAGAAGTCAGGTGGCCCTATGGGTCGGCTTCGCAAGTCTCGTTACCAGTTTTCGGACAGGAAAAGCCTGTTCGATCCAGATTATCAGTTCGTTCCTTACGCACCTTGCGCCATTTAGGAATGTTAATTATCGCTCAATTTATTTTTTCGATTGCGGTTAAAGCACAAACCGTACCGCTCATTAACTCTACCCTCAGCGGTTTGGTTACCGATTCGAAAACCAAAGAGCCCATCCCGGGTGTTGTGGTCCGCATCAATGGAACTACCCACTCTGCAGCAACCGATAATGAAGGTAAATTTAGGTTCGTAACCGGGCAGAAGTTTCCTTATACCTTAACCGTAAGTTACATTGGTTATAAAACCATCGAAATTATTGCAAATGGAAGTCCGATTGAAATTAAACTAGAAGAAGCTGCCAACCAGCTCGATAATGTGGTGGTAGTGGGTTATGGAACGCAAAAGCGGAGTGATATTACAGGTTCCGTTTCCTCCATTTCTAAATCGGCATTAAAACAACCATTAAGTTCGGTAGATCAATTGTTAAAAGGGGCTGCGGCAGGTGTGCAGGTTACCCAAACATCTGGTCAGCCGGGTGGTGGTGTAAGCATCCGTGTAAGGGGTGGGAGTTCTGTACAGGGTGGAAATGAACCTTTATATGTGCTTGATGGATTTCCTTTGTACAACAGTTCGGCTTCGGCAGGCACGTTGAGCGGTACGCCGCTTAACCCATTGGCCAGTATTAATCCTTCTGACATTGAAACGGTTGATATTCTAAAAGATGCTTCTGCAACGGCGATTTACGGTTCGAGAGGAGCCAATGGTGTCGTGATCATCACTACCAAAAAAGGGAAAGCAGATCGTAGCGCAGTTACCTACGAAGGAAGTTACGGTACGCAATCGTTAAGAAAGAAGTTAGACCTCTTAAATGCCCACGATTTTGCTTTGCTCCGAAACGATGCTTTGTACGATACCGATCCAACCAAAGGCCGTTTCCAGTATTTGAGCCAGGCGCAGATTGACCAGCTGGGTACAGGAACAGACTGGCAGGCTCAAGCATTCGAGCGTGCACCAACCCAGAACCATCAACTCACCATCAGTGGCGGTAACCCAAAAACACGTTACCTTATTTCGGGAAATTACTTTGATCAGGATGGTATTTTAAAGAATACCGATTATTCGAGGATCAGTATCAGGGCCAATGTAGATGCCCAACCCTTTGAGAAATTTAAAGTAAGTGCAAGTATTACCGGGAGCAAGGCCGATGCCAATGTATCTCCTTCGGGCATTATCAATGGCCTGTTGATTATGCCTGCTACCGCTTCTATTTATGATGCTTCGGGTGCTTATACGCTTCGTAATCCTTTCGAAAATATATTTGCCAACCCAATTGCTTCATTAAAAGAGCAGATCAATAAATCAACCACCAATAAATTTTTGGGAACAGCATTTGGAGAATACACCATTATTGAAGGACTGAATTTAAAAGTATTGCTCGGTGCTGATGTAAACAGCGTAAATGAAAAGAATTATATCCCATCAACCATTTATGAAGGAAGTACCATTGGTGGTTCTGCCGGAAAGGGAACTTATAATTCTTATTCCTGGTTAAATGAGAATACCCTTTCGTACAATAAAGCTTTTGGTAAACATGCTTTAGATGCGGTAATCGGTTTTACGCAACAGGAATTTTCCAGCGAAACCACCAGGGCAAATGCCCAGAAGTTTGTAACCGACGATTTAACCTATAACAGCCTGCAAAGCGGTGCAACTTTGGTAGCGCCTTACTCTGATGCCACAAGATGGGTATTACATTCTTACCTGGCCAGGGTAAATTACAGTTTTGATAATCGTTATTTCTTAACATCAAGTATCCGTACCGATGGTTCTTCCCGCTTTGGCAAAGGAAACAAATGGGGTTATTTCCCTTCAGCAGCGGCTTCATGGAAAATCAGTAACGAGAAATTTTTCGAGTCCTTACAAAAAACAATCAGTGAGCTTAAGGTACGTGCCAGTTTCGGAACAACAGGAAACCTGGAGATTGGTCAATACCAGTCTTTGGCAACCTTATACAGTCTCAACTATGTTTTTGGTGGTACCACCGCTACGGGTTTTGCACCTAACCGCATTGCGAACGATAAACTGGGCTGGGAAACTACCCATCAATACGATGCTGGCCTGGATATCGGCTTTTTTAACAACCGCATCCAATTAACGTTAGATGGTTACTACAAGAAAACCAAAGATTTATTGTTAAATGTAGAGATCCCCTGGACAACGGGTTATGGTACATCGCTACAGAATTATGGATCGGTATTAAATAAAGGATTCGAAATTGGCCTGAATACCCGCAACCTTACCGGCGCATTTATCTGGAATACCAATTTAAACTTTTCTGTTAACCGGAATGAAGTGCTGAGTATTGGCAATGGTGCACAGTCGTACATCAGCGGAAACTACATTGTAAAAATTGGTGAACCTTTAGGCAGCTTTTATGGTAATGTAACCGATGGAATCCTGCAAACAGGGGAAGAAGCTACTAAAGGTAAATATACAGGTAGCGCGGTGCCAAAACCGGGCGATAGGTTGTACAAAGATATTAATGGCGATGGTTTGTTTACCACTGCTGCAGATAAAGCCATTATTGGCAATGCACAACCCGATTTCATTTTTGGCTTAACCAATAATTTCGAGTACAAAGGGTTCGATCTGTTAATATTTGTACAAGGCTCATATGGTAACAGCATTTTGAACTCGAATATGCAAACCCTGGAGCTGTTTACCGGGCAACAAAATGCCTCGGCCACCGCTCTAAACCGCTGGACACCAAGTAATCCAAGTCAAACCATTCCAAGAGCCAAATTAGATCCTGCACCTGTATTCTCCGATCGTTTTATCGAAAGCGGTTCTTTTTTGAGGTTAAAAGATGTATCACTGGGGTATACCTTGCCAAAAAAGATCGCTGCTAAGGCCAAGTTATCAAATGTATATTTCTATGTAGCCGGGCAGAACCTCCTTACCTGGACAAACTATTCAGGCTTCGATCCCGAAATTACCTCTGGAAGTAATGTATCGCCAGGAACCGATGCCGGTATTTACCCCATCGCCAGATCGGTTAGGGCTGGTTTAAGGTTAACATTTTAATCTATATCGCAATGAAAAAGATAAACTTAATATATGCATCCATTTTAGCAGTAGCACTCTCGGCCTGCTCCAAGCTAGAAGAAGATCCCGATGCTGTGCTTGTTACGGCACAGTTTTATCAAAATGAAAGTCAGGCGGTTTCTGCTGTTACGGCCAATTACCGCAAACTTTACGAAAGTGGCCAGTCGCTCTACAACAGTTTAATGCAGATTGGCGTAGAAATGGCTACCGACGATTATGAAGCAGGGCCAAGAGCCAGAAATGCACATGTTAGGGCCATATCTGGCCTAACCCACGATTCATCGAACGATAGGATGGAGCAGCTGTGGAAACAAAGCTACGATGCCATTAACGCTTCGAACATCGCCATCGATAAAATTGCACTGATTGATGAATCGAAAATCAGCTCAGCTGTTAGAAAACGTTTAATTAACGAGTCGAAGTTTTTAAGGGCTTTACATTACTTTAACCTGGTACGCTGGTTTGGTGATGTACCCATTGTACTGCACGAAAATACTTCTTTAGCGCCCGAAGATTTATATGTACCCAACGCGCCCGAGGCTGCGGTATATGCACAGATCATTCAGGATTTAAAAGATGCAGAATCACTACCTGCACCGGCAGAATATAGCAGTAAAGATTTAGGAAGGGCAACTTCAGGCGCAGCCAAAAGTTTGTTGGCAAAAGTATACCTTACCCATAAAGAGTGGGCTAACGCTGCACAAAAAAGTAAAGAGGTAATCGACAGTAAATACTATTCGCTGTTTGCAAATTTTGCTGATGTATTTAATGTAGCCACAAAAAATGGTAAAGAGCATATCTTCTCGGCACAGTTTGTAGGTAACGCTGGCTTTCAGGGCAATAGTTTGGCCAGCCGTTCGGCCCCGGCAGATGTACCCGGTATTAATGGCGATTATGCCGATGCCTTGCATACCGCTGGCGGTTTGTATAGCAGTTTTGCCGATAACGATACCCGAAAGGCCATAACCTTTGTTACACAGATGGTGAGCCCTACAAATGGTCAGTTATACACTTTTTCACCGCAGTTTAATAAATATTACGATCCGGCTGTGGTGGGCAATCAATCGCAGTCTTCTAAAAATTTACCCATTATCCGTTATGCGGAAGTGCTTTTAATTTATGCCGAAGCCTTAAATGAAGTAAATAACGGGCCAAATGCAACAGCCTATGTCGCATTAGATGAAGTACGCCAGCGCGCTGGCATTGCCAAATTAGCCGATGTTTCTCCGGCATTAAATGTAGATCAGTTTAGAGATGCTGTTTTTCAGGAGCGCAGAAAGGAATTGGTTTTCGAATATCAGCGCTGGTTCGATCTGGCCAGACGGGGAGCCGATTATTATGTGGCCACACTCAAAGCAGCCGGAAAAACTTTAGCGGCCAGGCGCCATATTCATTTCCCTATTCCGCAACGCGAGCTTAACCTCAACCCTAAATTAAAACAAAACCCAGATTGGGTAAACTATTAACCGTTTTACACTAAAATTTAATCGCATGAATTTTAAACAAAAACATTCCACTTTGCCCATAGCAAAAGCATGTCTGCTGGCCTTTGGCTTATTGGTTGTGCAGGGGGCATATGCCCAGAAAAAGCAAAAACCAAATATTGTTCTGGTACTGGTTGATGATCTTGGTTTTTCAGATATTGGCCCTTTTGGCGCAACAGAGATAGAAACACCCAATTTGGATAAACTCGCTGCAGGTGGCCTAAAACTTAAAGAATTTTACAACAATTCGATCTGTGCACCTACCAGGGCATCGTTGCTTACCGGGCAGTACCAGCACAAAGCCGGTGTTGGCTTTTTTAACAATAACCTCGGACTGGCAGCCTATCAGGGTTTTCTGAACCGCGAATCGCTTACCCTGGCCGAGGTACTTAAATCAGGTGGTTACACCACGCTCATGGCAGGTAAATGGCACGTGGGCGACGATCGGAACCAATGGCCGAACCAACGCGGTTTCGATCATTTCTTTGGCTTTATTGGCGGTGCCAGCAATTATTACGAAATCGGAGAAAAAGGAACCGAAACCGTACCATTGGTTAAAGATAATGAACCGTATTTTCTGGAACCAGGAAAATATTTAACTGAAGAAATTACCAATAATGCGCTGGGTTTCTTAGATAACCAGCAAAAAGATAAAAAGCCTTTCTTTTTATACCTGGCTTATAATGCACCGCATTGGCCACTTCAGGCACTCCCGGCCGATATTGCCAAATATAAGGGCAAATATAAACTAGGCTGGGATTCGCTACGCGTACAACGTTACCGCAACGCCATTAAAAAAGGACTTATTGGTAGTGATCAGAAAATTGCCGCGCACGATGACCAGGTAAAACCCTGGAACAAGTTAACTTATGATGAACAGGAATATTGGCAAACCCGCCAGGAAGTTTATGCCGCCATGATCGATCATGTAGACCAGGGTGTTGGCCGTTTGCTGGCTAAACTAAAAGAACTGAAGCAGGACGAAAATACCCTGATCATTTTTATTTCAGATAATGGCGCTCAGGGCGGCAATGGTACCAGGCCTTACACCCAACGCACCACTGGCCCTGTAGGTACAGCCGGATCGTACGAAACGCAGAACAGCAATTGGTCGCAAACGGGCAATTCGCCACTTCGAAATTATAAAGGCGCGCCGTACGAAGGTGGCATTAGTGCACCCTTTATTGCCTGGTTTCCGAATAAAATTAAAGCCGGAACAATTGCCAAAGGCACCGGGCATTTAATCGATCTTGCCCCAACTTTTTACGAACTGGCGGGCATCAATTATCCAAAACAGTTAAACGGCATAACCAGTAATGCCCTCGCTGGTAAAAGTTTGCTGCCATTGCTCAGCGGAGTAACCGATACCGTTCAGCGTGCTGCACCCTTGTTTTGGGAACGGGGTGGTAACAAAGCCGTACGCTGGGGCAAATGGAAACTCGTTTCTCCGGCAGGTTTAACCGAAAAATACGAACTTTTCGATATCGAAAAAGATAGGGCCGAAAATGCCGATGTGGCTGCTCAGCACCCCGAAATAGTAGCACAGTTAAAAGCCGCTTATGTAAAGTGGGCTGCAGAAAATGGAGTAGTAGATTACGAATTGCTTAAAACTGCGCCCGCCCGGCCTGCACAGGGAAATAATAGGGGCAATCAGAATTTTTAGTATTAAATAAAGAAAAAGATGAACAAAGTTATATTAACCTGCGTAGGTGCATTAATGGCCATTCAGGGTTTTGCGCAAAATGCCAGGCCGGCAAAGCCGAATATTATCCTTATCCTGGCCGATGATCTGGGTTATTCAGATCTTGGCGCCTATGGCTCAGAAATTAAAACACCCAATTTAGATCGCCTCGCCAATGAGGGCCTTCGGCTAAAAGAATTTTATAACAACTCCATTTGTGCACCAACGCGTGCTTCCTTGTTAACAGGGCAGTATCAGCATAAAGCAGGGGTAGGGTATTTCGCCAACGATCTGGGGCTTCCGGCCTATCAGGGTTACCTCAATAAAGAATCGCTTACCCTGGCCGAGGTTTTAAAAACCCAGGGTTACAATACTTTAATGTCGGGCAAATGGCATGTGGCCGGTAAAGAACTTAGTTTTCCCTGGCAGCGTGGCTTCGATCACGTAATGATGTCGGAAAATGGAAGTTATTTCGATCAGGGCGATTACGAAGGGGGTAAAAAACGCGCATATACCATTGATGGGAAACCTTACCCATTAGAAGCGGGTAAATTTTACCAAACCGATGTAATTACCGAGAATGCCGTAAACTTTTTAGATCAAAGTGCTAAAGACAAACCCTTCTTCCTGTATTTAGCCTATACCGCACCACACTGGCCCTTACATGCTTTGCCTGAGGATATTGCCAAATACAAAGGCCGCTACGATAAAGGTTGGGATGTACTCCGTGCCGAAAGAATTAAAAAACAAAAAGAACTGGGTATTATTGATGGTAATTCTACCATCTCAGAAAAAGATGCCGATATCTATAGCTGGAACAAACTATCGTTCGATCAGCGCAGTCAGTGGGCCAAAAAGATGGAGATTTTTGCCGCCATGGTCGATCGTTTAGATCAGGGCATTGGCCAGGTATTAAATAAGTTAAAGGCAACCGGAGCCGATAAAAATACCATCATACTGTTTATTTCTGATAACGGTGCCCCTGCAGAAGATCTGGTAAAATGGTATAAAGGTGCCGTGCGCAATTCGGGCCCGGTGGGTACCATTGGTTCGTACGAATCGCAAAGTAAAAACTGGTCGTACGCTTCAAATTCGCCATTAAAAGCCTTTAAAGATTATATGTACGAAGGTGGCATCAGCTCGCCGTTTATTGCCTGGTATCCGGCTAAAATTAAACCGGGTACCCTAAAAAAAGGTACAGGTCATATTATCGATATTGCCCCAACATTTTACGATCTGGCTGGCGCTACCTACCCTAAAAGCTATCAGAGCATTACGCCGAATGCATTGGCCGGTAAAAGCTTGTTACCCGTACTGTTTGGCAACGATAACGAACTGAAACGCGATGA
Source organism: Pedobacter sp. GW822-FHT03F06 (assembly GCF_058801365.1). Taxonomy (NCBI): domain Bacteria; kingdom Pseudomonadati; phylum Bacteroidota; class Sphingobacteriia; order Sphingobacteriales; family Sphingobacteriaceae; genus Pedobacter; species Pedobacter sp. GW822-FHT03F06. The sequence continues at coordinate 597,596 of NZ_JBXANE010000001.1, read as the reverse complement.
ACCGTTATTTTGGGAACGTGCAGGCAATCGTGCCGTACGCGCTGGCAAATGGAAACTGGTATCTACATGGCCAGGCTACAACTGGGAACTGTACAATTTAGAAACCGACCGCGGCGAAACCATCAATGTAGCCCGGCAAAACCACGACGTAGTAAGCAGGTTATCGGTAGCTTATTTCGACTGGGCAAAAAGAACAGGTGTGGTAGATTTTGCCACGCTCGAGGCTAAAGAACCACCATCAATGAAAGAGTTCCGTAAAAGTAAAGTGCAGGAAGTTGTATCAGAGGGTTTCGGCTTTTAATCGTTTTTTTTAAAATGTCAGTCTAAGGGATAAAATATTAATGACAGGAGGTTTTTAAGGAGATAAATGATCTGGAAGTATCGTCATTTCGACCGTAGTGGAGAACCCGAAGGCTCTGCGAAGCAAAATCTTTTAATTTCATTTCAATAATTGATTCAAAGATCTCTCCATTCCGTTGCACTCCAGTCGAGATGACGACCTTTCTTTTGAATCTCTCAATGGTAGTCTGTCGAAGACCTTATTTGTAGCCTCCAACTCCTTCCTAATTTTGGAGGGGTTAGGGGGCTGCAATTATAAGAAACAAAAAACATTGTCATCCTGAGCCAGCCTGCACTGAGCGAAGCCGAAGTGAAGGACAAATGTTTTTTGTTTCGACTATTAAAAATACCTTCTATTAAATGTTGCGATTTTCATCGGTAGGTTTGGGGAGTGTGCAAACAGTTTGCGCATTTTTATTCGAAAACGAACATTCATACCTCCGTAGGTGCTGCAGCCCCGTTATGCACTCCAATCTTTTTATTGCAAATTTTACGTTACCAGCAGCAAGAATAGGAGAGATTACACTTATGCAATAAAAAGGATTTCCGTTGCTACCGGGTTTATGAACGAAGGGGTTGTGGTTCTTGGCCAAATAACCCGTCTTGTTAATAAATTATCTTCAGCCAAAACTTGTTAGAAATATGCAATTTGGCTGATAATAAATAAATATCTGCAGCCAAAATGATGTATTTAGTATATATATTGGCTGCGGATAAATATGGTTTTTGCTCCATTAAATTTCCATGATCGGGTGTGCGATAATATAATTCGCGGGTGCAATAATATAATTCGCGGGTGCAATAATATAAATCGCGGGTGCAATAATATAAATCACGGGTGCAATAATATAAATCACGGGTGCAATAATATAAATCACGGGTGCGGTAATATAAATCACGGGTGCAGTAATATAAATCACGGGTGTGATAATATAAATCACGGGTAGGATAATATAATAATTGGGTTTATTTAATAAACTGAGGCATTTGTAGTGTGCGAAACGAATTGTGATAAATATCTAATACAAAAAGTGATAGACCTAAATACATTTTAGTCCATATAGAAGTTATTTAAGGCTATATTTATTATCAATTTATATAAAAGTGACTAAAACGAAATGTGATAAATTAATAATTTCAAATGTTGATAAAACATATGATGACAGATATTTAAGTTTCGAAGGTCGACTCTAGTTGCAATTTAAAAAACAATCCTAATAAGTTCCTGCTCTCTGTCATCTATATTTTATTACAGGCTTTTTCACGATTTTAAAATTTAAAGGGAACTTGCTAGATTAGGCATAAATTAACGATCGATGAATACGCCCAAGCAAAGCCTTAAACAAAAGCTTATCCTGTACCTGGAAGAAAAACTTCTGACATTGAAGGTCAAATACTTTCCAAAAACACCTATTGAAAATCCTTTTCATCTTTCTGATTTAAGTGCCAAGTCAGATGCTGAAAAGTCAAAAGATTATTTGAAGGCACTGAGGTGGGCAATGGAAAATACAGATGTGTTCAATATCGCCCTCACGGGAGCCTATGGCTCGGGAAAGAGCAGTATTCTTCGGGCATTCAAAGAGAAATATCAGGATTACAATTATCTTCCGATTTCCCTAGCCTCTTTCCGTGATGAGATCGAGGAGCAGTATGAAAAGGATGGTGTAACGCACTACAGGATCAAGAAACCCAGCGAAACCGAACGCATCGAACAGCATAGGCTGGTGGAACTTAGCATTCTTCAGCAGATATTTTATAGGGAAACCGATGAACTCCTGCCAGAGTCTAGGTTCAAACGGATCAAGAAATTTGAGATCCGCAAACATTGGAAAAAACCTGTTTTTATGATCCTTTGGGGACTTTGTCTCTACTATGTTTCCAACCATGCGTTCCGTGAGGAATTCTATAGCTGGAAATCCATGGAACTATGGATAGAAGTACTGCTGTTTATCATTAGCGCGACTTTCTGTCTTTTCGGTACTTTCCGATTACTCATCGAGGGAATGAAGATTTTGGCCTTCGCCAAATTCAGTAAGATCAATCTTACCGGTGGGCAGATCGAGATGAGCAACGACATTTCCAACAGCATACTCAATAAGCACCTTGATGAGATCCTCTATTTTTTTCAAGTGCAGCCATACAATGTGGTCATACTGGAAGATCTGGACAGGTTCAACGATCCGGAGATCTTTACTAAATTACGTGAACTAAACCTGCTACTCAATAATTCTGCCCAGGTTGGCCGGCGCATTGTTTTTATCTATGCGGTAAGGGACGATATTTTTCGCGAAAACAACCGAACCAAGTTTTTTGATTTTCTATTACCGGTACTACCGGCGATTAACCATTCCAATTCCATCAATGTGCTAACAGATAACCTAGAAAAGGCAGGCCTTCAAGATCTTTTGAAGAAAAAGTTTCTATATGATATCTCGCTTTACATTAGTGATATGCGGATATTGAAAAACATCTTTAATGAATTCATGCTCTATAACAATCAGCTCACCGGCAGTAGTTTTGATCCTAATGAATTAATGGGGATGATTGTCTATAAAAATATTTACCCCCAAGACTTCGCCGCCCTACATGTTCACGAAGGGATGGTTTATTCAGTCATGTCACAAAAGTCAGAACTTACCAAGAAGATTTCCGAAGATTTATCAGTGCGTCTTGCTAAGGCAAAAGAGGAACTACAGTTCCTTCAAAATACAGTTGCTAATGGAATTAAAGAACTCCGAATGCTATATGTTCAGCATTTCATCAATAGGACAGCGAAGAAAGTTACGCTGATCAATGTTAATGGTAACAAAACCATTTCAGAGATGAGTGAGGATGAAAATTTCAAGGCCTTTCAAAACTCATCAAGAATCGGTTACTATTACTATGAGAACTATGGTAACGAAATTGCCGGAAGTGGGATTTCGTTCACAGAACTGGAAAAGTTAGTCGATCCTGTAAACAAATATGAAAAACGTGCCCAGCTGATAACCGATTCCAAAGCCAATGCCGAGAAAGGCCTGCAAACAGAGATCAGCGAGCTTATACGGAAAATTCAATTTATCTCTACACGTCCTTTTAAAATGTTATTGGCAGAAAACAAGTCAGCCTTAGGACATCTAAATGAAAAGTTCAGAAAGGAAAAACTACTCGTTTACTTGCTTAGGGGAGGCTATCTGAATGAACTGTACGAACATTATATGTCTTACTTTTATCCAAAGAGCCTTACCGATTCTGATATGGTTTTCCTGCGTGCGGTCCGCAACCAGGAAGCACTTAAACATAGTTATGGGCTTACCAATATCGAGGAGTTATTGCACCGTTTGGAACCAGAAGATTTTATACTGGAAGAACTGTTAAACTTTAATTTGGTCGATTATCTTTTCAAACATAAATCCATTTACCCAAAATTCATCAAGATCTTAAATGCCCAGCTAACTAACGCGTCGGAAACAAGCCTCGACTTTTTAAAAGCGTATTTATCGGTTACCACGCATTTTGATTACTTCATCCGTGTGCTTTATTTGAACTGGCAAGGGATGTGGGCCTATATTTCGAGGGAACACGATATTTCCCCAGAGATTATGGACAGGATCATGGCCTCCATTATCAGAACGGCAACCTTTGAAGAAATTGAAGCCATCAATGAAGATTTTCTGTTCACCAGATATATAATTTGGAAGACGGATTTTTTAACTTTCATGGATGAGAATTCGCTTTCGCAGAAAACCCGTGAAGTTATCAAGCATTTTGAGATTGTGTTTGGTGAACTTGACGATAATCAGGTGAATTCACCACTGTTCGAGGAAATCTATCATAATAACCATTACCAGATTAACGAACACATGATCAGCCTAATGGCGAGGAAAAAGGGAGAAGTGGAGATTAACGCTGAAGGATTGGCTACGGCAAATTTCACGACAGTCGTTGCATCGAGAGCTGACACCTTAATCTCTTACCTCAAATCGGATATCGAAAGATATTTGTCACGAGTCGGTTTAAAGCTTCCTGGCAATACCAAGGAATCCGAGGACACTGTGATATACTGGCTGACCGAGAATATTGGTGAAAATGAAAAGCTCAAGATCATCGAAATTCAAGAAGCCCAGCTTTCTGATTTTACAAAAGTTGAGCAGTCCTTATGGAAGCCGTTGCTAAATTCCAATAAGATCAGGCCGAACTGGGAAAATGTGCTAACTTATTTTGAGATGACTAGTCGGATTGATGACGATTTGACGACGTTTTTAAACGATGAAGAAAATTATAAGTTTCTTGCTACCGAGAAACTAGAAAACGAAGTATTCGTTATCGACATTATCAAAAGCGGGCTTTCGGATGCGGCCTTTGACAAGCTGATTCTTTCCATTTCAGAGCCGGTCGATGATGAGCCTATTTTTTCCTCTCTATCGGCTAACAGGCTAGATAAGCTGATCAGGCAGGGTATTATTAAACTTTCAGAATATAACTTTAACGGGATAAAAAGCAATCATTCCGATTTGATACCAATTTTGATAGAAAAAAATATTGGCGAGTTTTTTGAGGATACGTCACTTTATCCACTTTTAAGCGCTGACTATCTTGTTTTGATGGGTAGCGGGATTTCCTTAGAGGACAAAAGAAAGTTGGCAGAAGAAGTTCCTTATTCTGCAATACAGCAAAGCGCCGCACTTGCCGCGCACGTGATCAACCAGTTTTTAGGATCTCCATACGTCTCGCGGCCGTTTGAACTTATCGAAGCACTTCTTGGGCAGAATATATTACAAGAGCAAAAGGTGACCTTATTCGAAAAACACGTTCAGGATTTTAATGCTATGGATAATAGAATCTTGCTAGATCACTTAGGAGATAAGTTTGGGGAAATTAATGACCCTAATAAAACTCCATTCATTGCGCAAAACCCTATAAACAGATCAATTTTGGAAAAGTTACAGCACTTGGGAATCATCCGGATCTTTCCGGAGAACCGCAGTTTCTATCAGGTTTTCCACTAACCCTACATTGATTACAAGATGTATTTTCATGAATTATTTTATTAACATATCACAATTTGTTTTGGACGCTACATATTGATCCAGTCTTTTTTAGCAATAACACTCAATAGGAGTGTTTAAAATAGGTGTTTTATTTACTAATATTTTTAGTATTTTTGTCGTTGCCAAAGGTTCTAAAATTAGAACGCGATGGTTGTACAACGTAAACTAAAATAACATGAAAGAGTTAATTGAACTTATAAAACGCTATTTATTGAAAGAGGCGGCGACTTTAAATCAAATTACTGATAAACCGAAGAAACTTACGAAGAAGTAAAAAACTATATTTTAGAACTAGCAAAATGAAGCCTAAAGAACTTATAAGAAAAAGCGAGTTAGAACTGAAAAAAGAGAACTATAAGTATGAAGAACCAGCTAAGGCATCAGTAACTTGCTTTACCATATATCAGCAAGCAAAGACTGCTAAGCATTGGATATATGATCCAGAAATTAAACGTTGGCAAACACCAGAAGAATTTTTGGAACTTGAAAAGAGAATTAGTGGTGGCGAACTCAAGCGATTGGAGCGCTTACAGATTAAAGATCCTATGGAGGGGATAGATGCTGCTTATGAACAATTGCAGTCGCTAAAAGATAGGATGGAAGTGTTTGTGAAGAAGGTTGTTGAATATTATAAGTAAATGGTAATTGCTTTTACTAATGATTAAATATCACAATAGAAGGAATTAAAAACAATTTTCTATTTTAGTCCGTTAAATTAATAACTCATGGCTAAGCAAACTGAAAAACTAAAAGAAAGCAATCAAGATCCACTTGCTGAACTCCCAAAAATTGATGAATGCTTTATAATCACTCCCATTGGTGATTTTGGTTCAGAAACCTTTAGTAAGGCCAATGGTCTAATAGACTCTGTAATAAATCCAGTTCTAGAAGAATTCAACTTCAAAGGAACAGCTGCCCATCAAATAAATAAATCTGGTTCTATTAATAATCAGATAATAAAGCGAATTCTAGAGGATAAACTGTGTATTGTAAATTTGACAGGTTTAAATCCTAATGTAATGTATGAGTTGGCTATTCGCCATGCTGCTAGGCTGCCAGTTATCATAATGGCTGAAAAAGCACTCACACCTAAATTACCTTTTGATATTACTGATCAGCGGACCATCTTCTATTCCGATTCTTTATCTGGTAACGTTGTTGCTAAACAACAATTAAGAGAAATGATAAAGATTGCTTTAGAAGATGAGAAACCAGATAATCCAATTTATACTGCTGCGTCTCAAGATAAAATTTTTCAAACACTTGATGATGATAGCCCATTAAAATTAATAATGGAAAGATTAGATAAAATTGATAGTAGAAGTAGGCAGTCTGATTCAATTTCAGAGGATACAATATGGAATCCTAAAGCCAAATTGAAAGGATTATTTGAATTAAAACTTAGTCAAGAATCTGATGCTTTAAGAAGTAAGCGGGCGACAGAAATGTACGAGAAACTAAAACAGTTTGATCCTAGTATTAATAGAATAGTTTTTAAGGATAATCATATACTCTCCGCGGTACTTAACTTGCCTAATTTTACTGTTTTTGATAACGTTGTCACGTCATTAAAGATGATTAAAGACACTACAATTTATACTGCTACGATTATAGAAGGATAATAAATAATAATTGTTACTAATTGTCAAAAAAATCGATCAATTATATTAAGTTTTTGTTACTTTTACAATGCAACCAACGTTGGAGAAATCCAGCAATTTTAATTATTTATTATAAGCCCAGGCATACTGGTGAAAGTCTAGCATCACTTCGGTTTCCGACGTTGGTTGCAGTGACCTGGGCGCGTATTTAACTTTTTTTCAAAATGCAACCAACGAAAAATCAAATTGCTTTAGCTGAGCTTAAGTTCGGTTATCAAGCGCTCAAACGGCCTTTAGATGTAAGTAAGGCTAAGTTTTCTTTTAAATTTTTAAAACATATCAGTGGTAAACCATTACCCAATTACGAAAACGAACGGTACGTGTTATTTGTAAACGAAAAACTGCATGTTTTTTCCTGGTACAAATTGCAAGATTTTGGGATAGTGGGTAACTATGTGCAACAAATAATAGGTTTAGCAATAGCGTGTAATGCTTATGGTATAGTCATTTTGAAATACAATGACGAGAGGCCTCTTTTTATTGATTCTATTAATGAACTCTTTGTAAGCACTTGTTTTGATGCCTGCGAAAAAGTGAAGATTGATATTATAGATTATATAATTTGTAACCCGAAAACATATTTGAGTTATAGAAAACAACGTCTTAAAGATTAAAGTAATAGGTTGCCTCATGAAATGAGGCAACCTATTTATAGCTAGTGATATAAGTCATTTTATCTTGCCTAATTTAAAGACAATATTAGAACTCTAGGTTTTATTTTGATTTTATACAGTCTCCTTAATAACTTCATAAACTTCATGTTCTGTCATTCCTGTTTCCCGCACTATACTTCTTAAAACACAAGTCTCAATTCAAAAACGAGAATTCACAGAGAATGGTTCTTTTGACAATCTTATTAACGATTTAACAAAGGTCTTAGACAAAGTGCCGTATGGTATAGCGATTGCCGCACTAGATATGTGCAAGTCAACGCTTGCTATGAGTTCTATTGTTCTTTTTGAGCCTCCTCAATCAGAGCAACTACCTCTCGGTAAGACTGTTTTACAACCGCCACAAGATTAGTACCTGTGCTTTCTATTCGTTCCTTTAAAACTATTCTACATTTGAATTGAGGGTACTCTTCTAACATTGAAATTGAAGATATGGATATTAACCATTGAGCATCATTTTCGCTCATTACTAGACTGATAAAACCTTTCATGTATTTTAGCTTTTTAAATGAACATTAAAAATAACTATAATAAGTTAACTTGGTTAGCTTTGTGTGTAAAAATTACAGCGAAAGAGGTTGATTAGAAGCATTATATCAAGCTGATAAATAAAAAAGGCTATCTTAAAAATAAGATAACCTTGATCAAACTATTATAGGGAGGTATTAAAAATATACTTACAATTTCATTCTTGTAAAAGTTAGCGCTAGAATATGTTTACGCTGAGGGTGATTAATATTTAAAGATGCTTTAATATAACTTTTAACACCTAATACAGTATCGACCAAGCCGATTTGTTCTGTATGAAAGATATTAAATCGGTTTCTACGTGCATCATCAACAGGTGTCTTAGCAATCGCAACAGCTGTTATATTGCTCTCCATACTCGCTAGTAGGGTTTGGAAAGAGGCTATACTGATATCTTCTTGAGTAGGTTCGTATACTTTACTCGTGGTTAGCACATCAATGTATTGTTTAAGATTCTCCACTCTATTGTCGTATGATACCCGCGATTTAGACGGGCCGGCGGCACCATCAGCGGATATACTATTTTTCCCAATTCCTCTTAAACGATCAGCAAGTGTTTTAGCAGTTTGTAGCTCGGAAGGATTATCAATAGCTGCCTTTAAATAATTATAACTTCTGGTAATTAATGCATTTAAAGATTTGAAAATGAGCTCTTGTTCATCAACAGCTTTACTATAAACTGGCAAAACCAAACTTAGGGCACGATTGGCATCGTCTGCATTTTTAGATAAGATTTCTAAGGCTTCTACTGAGAGTTTGGGTTTGGGAGGATTATAATCATCCCCAAGGGTTTTTAAACGGATAATTAAATCTTTTAAATTGGCGGCTTTTTTTGCGTAGCCGCTTTCTGAATTCGCCATAAGCTTTTCTAATTTAGGTAGGTTTTTACTTAACTGTAGAGAATAATTAAATTTAAAATCATCCTCCAAAAATGTAGTGGATAAAACCTTGCCTAAATTTTCTCATTAGGTAATCTTAAATAGGCGAGTAAGTATGCCTACCATCAAATTTTAGATTGAAACCCTTTCAAATGATTCGAAAACCCAGATTTAATCTTTAATGCGTAGGTGAAAAAATAACTTCAGCGCATTTTATTTGTGCGAATAAAACTGTAGAGGTTTTTCCATATTTCCCCATTTTGTGCTGCCTTTGTGGAAATACTTCCTCATATTTTTTATTATTTCTACAGTATGGCCCTTGTTAAAATGTAAAGTCTTTTAAATAGCGGTAATAGGGGTAGGCGAAAAGCTTTAGTAACCATTTGCCAGGCAATAGGCGTATGTAGCAAAGGCCTTGCAGCGCAGCTTAAATAAGCACAGCAAATACATCGTTTGCTTTGGGCTTAAATAAATGGGTTACGTAAAAATTAGTCAATCGTTTGCGCTGATATTTATGTTGTAATGCTCGTTTGCTTGTTCTACTTTTAAAAAATACAAATCAACAAAACCGAAAAGAACCAGCATAAATGCGTACCCATTTGCTTACAAAAACACTTGTTTTAGGGCTATTAATAAGCTTATCTATTAATAGCCGGCCCCAAAAAGAAAACACCTTTGCAATAGGTGCCGAATCTTTTGAGCTTAATGGCAAGCCATATGTAATACGCTGTGGCAAAATGCATTTTGCCCGTATCCCAAAAGCCGAATGGAAACAGCGTTTGCAAATGGCCAAAGCCATGGGTTTAAATACGGTTTGTACTTACTTATTTTGGAACATGCACGAGAAACAGCCCGATCAGTTTACCATGGTCAAAAACTTTTTAAAAATCTTTAACGCAATAATGTGCTGTAAGTGAATGGGTTTTGGTGTTTACAAGTGCGAAAGAATAGCAGGTAAAACGTTTGTTCAGTATTAACCGGATCAATTTAAAAACTAAACAATAAATATTAAATAACACAAATGGAACGTAGAGATTTTATCAAAAATGGTGCATTTACGGCTGCTGGTTTAACCATCCTGCCAACCGGAAGTTTATTTGCATCATCAGACAGTGGAAAAGTAAGAGTAGGTTATATCGGTGTGGGTGCACGTGGTATGAGCCATATTTCTGAAGGTGCCTTAAGAGACGATGTAGAAATTGTTGCAATTTGCGATACCCAGGAAAGTTCACTTAAAATCTGCCGTAATTTTATTGCCAAAAAAGGCAGACCTGCAGCAACAGAGTATACCGGTGGCTTAGATGCCTATAAAAAACTTTTAGACCGTAAAGATATTGATGCCGTAATTATTGCAACGCCATGGCAGTTTCACCGCGACCAGGCAGTTGATGCCATGAAAGCTGGTAAATATGTAGGTTGCGAGGTAATTGCAGGTTTAAGTGTACAAGACCACTGGGATATTGTAAACACTTCTGAAAAAACAGGAATGCCTTACATGACCTTAGAAAACGTTTGTTACCGTAGAGATGTAATGGCAGCGCTAAATATGGTTAGACAGGGCCTTTTTGGCGAACTGGTGCACCTTGAAGGTGGTTACCAGCATAACTTAAGAAACGTACTTTTTAATAACGGTAAAGATTATTATGGCGGTGGGGTAGAGTACGGGCCAAAAGCATTAAGCGAGGCACAATGGCGTACACAGTTCAACATCGATCAGGATGGCGATTTATATCCAACCCATGGTGTTGGCCCTTTAATGCAATATGCTAACATTAACAGGGGAAACAGCTTTACCAGCCTGGTATCGTTCAGTTCTAAGGCAAGAGGTTTGGCTGCTTACGTAGAAGAAATGTCGCCGGGCCACCCTAATGCTAAAATTAACTATAAAAATGGTGATGTTACCACTACGCTGATCAACTGTGCAAACGGTGAAACCGTATTGTTAAGTCACGATACCCACTTGCCCAGACCATATTCTATAGGTTTCAGGGTACAGGGAACAAAAGGTCTATGGATGGATGTAAACAAATCAGTGCACATCGAACATAAATCGAAAGATCATGCCTGGGATAAAGCTGATGAATGGTTTGCTAAATACGACCACCCGCTTTGGAAAAAATATGAAAAAGAAGCTGTAGGCGCCGGTCACGGTGGTATGGATTGGTTTGTATTTAATGGATTTATCCAGGCGGTAAAACAGAAAAAACAAACACCTATTGATGTATATGATTCAGTTACCATGAGTGTAATTATGCCACTTTCTACCAAATCGTTAAAAGAAGGAAATATGCCACAAAAATTCCCTGATTTTACAAAAGGAAAATGGAAAGATCGAAAAAATACTTTCGCTTTAGACGATAGCGGCTTTTAGTCTCGATTGCGGGTATTGCTTATGGCTTGCCCGCATATTTTAATACGCAACTTTATTCAGGTTGAACAAATGGTTTGCCTGGAACTATTTTTATTCAAATATATATTAACATCTTATGTTTCAAGCAGTTTTAGGTGCTTATGGACTTAACGCAGAAAAATTTAAAATTGAACCTTTCGGCTCGGGCTTAATTAACCATACCTGGAAAGTTTACGATGAGGGATTAGCCTATATCTTGCAAGAGGTAAATACGGAGGTTTTTCGACAGCCTCAAAATATTGCTCAGAATATTGAGACAATAAAAAAATATCTTGATCAAACAGCCCCTAAATATTTATTTGTTGCCCCAATTGCGGCTACAAATGGAGATGATTTTGTGGTTATTGACGATCATTTTTACAGAATTTTTCCATTTGTGGAAAATTCTTGCGCTATTGATTTTGTACATGAGCCTGAGCAGGCTTACCACGCTGCTAAGCAGTTTGGTAAATTTACCAGGATGCTTTGTGCCTTCAATGTACAAAAATTAAAGCCCACTATTGAAGATTTTCATAACCTGCCTTTACGTGTAGAGCAGTTTAAAAAAGCTTTAGAACAAGCTGGCGATGAAAGGATTAACGAGGCAAAGTTTGCTATAGAAGAGATAATCAGACATTACAATATAGAAGAGCAGTATGTACACATGGTAGATAGTGGTGCACTTAATTTACGTGTGGTACACCACGATACCAAAATTAGCAATGTACTGTTACAGGCCGAAACTGGGGTAGGCTTATGTGTAATCGATTTAGATACCGTAATGCCCGGATACTTTATCAGCGATGTGGGCGATATGATGCGTACCTATCTCTCAGAGGCCAATGAAGAGGAAAAGGATTTTAGTAAAATAGCCATTAGAGAAGATGTTTTTGCCGCAATACATAAAGGTTATATGGAAGAAATGGACCAGGTTTTGGCCTTTACCGAAAAACAGTTCTTTATTTATTCGGGTAAATTTATGATTTACATGCAAGCAGTAAGGTTTATAGCCGATTTCTTAAACGGCGATATTTACTATAAAACAAATTATCCTGAGCACAACTTGGTGAGGGGCTTAAATCAGATCGATTTATTAAATAAGTACGTCGCCAAAGAATCGAAATTTGAAGAGATTATCAAGAAAATTAATGAAAATAGAGTAAACGACGCTAAAATAATATTAAACTAATAAGGTAAAGGCAAGGTGTTCAGTTTTTATGCTTCATCGTTTGGGCTGGACATTCCTCTTACCTTTTTTATGGTCGTTTTTTATTCCCCGTTACCCTTAGGGTGGATACTCCTGTTAGCTAGCGCGCAAACGTTTGATAAAGGCAAATAATAGCATTATTTGCTTTTGCTGTTAAGAAAAAGATTTAATTTACTCAGATGGCCTGTTCCTTGCTCAGGGTTTCAAAGCAATCGCTTGTTTCTTCAGCGCAAACAGCCTCCACTGTATTGATTTTAAATACCCAATATTTCATTAGCGGATAGTTAAAGCCATAAGAAACAATACTATCAATTAAAAGCCTGCCGAGTTTATAATCGAGATTTAAACTTCGGTGCAATAAGTAGGTGCCAGCTGATTTTAGTGAAATACTCCCCAAAACCACAGTAAAAAACCGGATTAGCTGTCCACTTGTAGAACTGCAATAACCATCGTTGCTTTTAAATGCCCAAAAACGGTTAATACAAAAGTTAACCATCCCACCCATGGTGCCAGAAATCAAGATCGAAATGGTAAAGTGGATATGAAGCCATTCGGTTAGTAGGATCATTAATCCATAATCGGTAACGCCACCAGAAAAAGCCGATACCTGTGCTTTGAGGAAAAGTTTAACAGATGCCCAGGTCATTATAGCTTCTCCTCCTCATCTTTAGCGTCGCCCGCTTTCAAAAGTTTAAACGTATCGATAATATTGATCACCAACAACAGCGATACCATAGCAATTGCGAAATAAGTAATGGCACCTGTAAATAAAGTTTCGGCAATTAAGATAAGCGAAATAATTACGCGTAATTCTGTGGGGCCTAAATGGCCGGAATCAATTTGGTAAAAGCCTGTAATTTTATAACGCAGTTGAGAAATAATCATCGACCAACCGTACAATACCACAAAAAGAAATGCGAAAATCTGTGTGTTACCGTCAGCGTAATAATAGTAGCCCAAACCGATCAGGATAATGCTGAGCCAATCCATCACAATATCGAGCGCAAAGCCATACCATTTCCGTGGGATTTTACGAAAGTACGCCAACCGGCCATCGAGGGAATCGCCGAGCCAGTTGATCATAAAACCAAAAATTCCGATCAGCAAATAACTTTTCGCATAAAAACCAGCCAAAATAAAGCTTAAAAACACAATCAGCGATCCGAACATGCCAATCCCTGTCATCATATTGGGCGTAATCCACTTAGGAACCCTTTGAAGCAAAAATAAGATCAATCCCTGTTCGCCTTTTCTTAAAATATTTGTCCTTTCGCGGTCTGCAAATACCCTTTTGCCATCTAAATGGTCTTCTTTTAGTTTAATAATAGCCTCCAATTTAAGTGCCGATCAAAATTGCGCCAAAGAGAATAGCTGTTTCTGCTCGGTAAAATTTTAAACTGATCTTCTTCGGAATACCTTTAGAATAATCAGCCATTCGCTTTAGCTTCCCCGATCTGACCAGGTAAGTAAACAATAGGGCAAATAACATAAATTTATTTTACAATTCCGGCGAAGCGCTGATAAAATACTGTTGGACTATTCTCATTTTTTGGGGCATATTTACCTGCGATGATGGGTACGTAAATTACACGCCTTCTGCTTTCCTCGCCTCGAATGGCCGATTCTGCCACCCTGTGCCACAGTCTTCCATCATGGATGGTTAAATCTCCTGCTTCTGGCAATATCGATACTTCTTGAGCATCAGGTTTATTATCCAGGAAATATTTTTTGCGAAAGAGCATTTGGTAAATACTTTGTTTATGGGTACCAGGGATAATTTTTAATCCACCATTTTCAGGCTTTAAGGTACTCAGGTGAATGCCTACATTTAGCATCGGGTTCAGTTTAGTGCCGTAGAAAATATCTCTTAAACCATCTGTATGCCAGCCCATTTTACTGAATTTGCTTTCTGGTCCGTTAATGTAGTGGTTAAATACCATACCGTCTTTTTCTTCAGTACCTAAACGTGCGCCATCGCCAGCCAATTGAAGCAATGCGTTAAAGCGTGGATCCAATAAGAGGCCACTTAGCGTTTGATGCTGTTGGTTAATAAAAGCAAACCGTTGCACAATTGCTGAGCCATCAAGATCTTTTCCGTATTTAATTGGTACGCCGTTTATTTTTTTAATATCTTCCTGTATCCATTTTTGTTCTACTTGTTTAGAAGCGTCGATAATGGAAGAAACTGTTTCGGGTTTGATGAAATTCTTGAAATGGATAAACCCATTTGTATTAAAAAAATCAAGCTGTTCTTGTGTTAATTTTTCAGATAAGGTAAAGGTTGGATACGATGTGGCCATGTGTAAAAATTTAAAAGATTTAGGAAAAAGATAAATTGGAGGTAGTTATGCGCAGCAACAGCACATTCGCATGGGCGAGTGGTTCGGTACTGGAGGAAAATAAAACGTGTTTGTTTTATTCGACATAGTCTATAGAATTAGTAGTATTTAATACAAACGTAACATATTTTTAATATTCCAAAGAATTTTATTTGAAATTTTTTAAAATATTTTTTTTTGGAGGGAGTTGCGGTAGGGTAGAGCTGTGCAAATAAAGGCTATTGGATTTTTTTATCCGTGGTGTTGGATGTTCCCATCCGACACTTATACATTGACAGAATAATTCATGGAAATGAGGGTATACGATCAGTCAGATGGTAACATCTGACTGCACAACCTCGAGGTGTTAAATATCCGTGGTGTTGGATGTTTCCATCCGACACTTAGCTTTATTTTAAATGAAATAGATATTTTAGCATTTGGAGCGCAATTGCAGTAGTAATAGGTTATTTTGTTCCCGTTTTCCGCTTATACGCTTTCCCGAAAGTTCGGGATGCCCCCTTGCTGCAGGGTAGCGCTTCAATCGGGGCTAGATGGCCTAAACAGTATTTCATTTTTAGGGTTGTATAGTGCACTCACCTCTGTTCCTAAACCTGATTGACGGGGAAAGCTCCCGATTTTTCATCGGGACTTGTACCAAAAGCAGGACTGCAAACCGCCAAGAATAACTGCCCTTTCCTTTCCAAACAACCAATCGTATTATATCCGTGGTGTTGGATGTTACCATCCGACACTCATGCATCAACTATGATAATTCATAGAAACATCTGACTACACATAGAACTAAGTCTTATAAATCCCCGCGGCCATTTTTTCGATAAATCCCTTTGGCAGGATCCTGTTGGCATAAACACTGATGATATTGGTAAAACCCGGAATAATTTCAGATTTTTTGGCAAACATTCCTTTTAATGCGATTTCAGCTACCTCATCAGGCCTCATGTTAAATTTTTCAGCCATTTTGTTAAAGGCATCCAATCCGGCCCGGTGGGCAAAACCAGTATCAACAGGGCCTGGGCTCAAGCAACTTACAGAAACCGGACCATCTTTAAGCTCGAACCTCAAAGCCCTCGTAAAAGATAAAATAAAAGCCTTAGTTGCCGAGTAAATGGCCAAGGTTGGAACCGCCTGATAGGCTGCAGTACTGCAAACGTTAAGTATATAAGCTTTTTTTTCTGTTGAAAGGATCGGAAGCAATAAATGGCACAATGAAGTTACCGTAGTCATGTTCAACTGACACATTTCTAACTGGGCACCTAAATCCAGTTCTTCAAATTTCCCCCATAATCCATAACCTGCATTATTAATCAGGATATTAATGGCATAATTTCTTTCTGTTATCCAATTGTATACTGCTTTTGGAGCTTGAGCCTGACTAAGGTCGATTGACAAGATATCTACTTCAACACTATATTCGTTTTTGATCTCCGTTTGTAAAGCGCTTAATTCACCACCTGAACGGGCAATAAGCAACAAGTTGATTTTTCTCCTGGCCAGCGCAATGGCCATAGATTTTCCAATACCTTTACTGGCTCCGGTTATCAGTGCGTACTTCATCTTTGTTTCCAACATTTTTTTTACTACAAACGGTTTAACGCAAATATCAGATAAATTAAATCTTATGACTTATTTATTTTAAAATGATGAATGATTAAACACCATGTAGGTATCTTTTTTGAGTTATTATTTTTAACAAGTCTAAATAATGCTAGCTTTGCCGAAATTTAAAAATTGCATGAAACTCCAATACATAAAATTTTTCGCCGCTGCGCTTATTCTTTTATCCACAATTCCCCTCTTTGCGCAAACAGGAAAGGGCACACTTACTGGACAAGTTGTCGATTCGTTAGGGAACAGCATACCGTTTGCCAACATACAGGTTAAAAAACAAAATCTTAAAACCACATCAGGTAAAAACGGTGCATTTAAGTTAACGGATGTCCCGGCAGGAAACCAACAGATCAGGATTTCGATAACTGGTTACGATCAATTGGAACAGGCCGTATCGGTTACTGCAAACGATACAGTTCAGGTAATTTTTGTTTTAAAAGAGCAACGCTCAGAACTTAACGATGTGATTGTTTCGGCAAGTAGACGACCTGAATCTTTGTCGCAAACACCATCTTCGGTAACGGTGCTTACAGCAAAGGAATTAAATACACAATCTACAATTAGTCCGAATTTAGCCAATATACTATCTTACAGCGTACCCGGATTGGGTTTTTCTACCAACCAAACGGGTAACTCTGGTCAAACTTTGCGCGGTAGAAATGTTTTGGTATTAATTGACGGTATTCCGCAATCTACTCCATTAAGGGCAGGAGGAAGGGATATCCGCAGTATCGATCCTTCGGTTATAGAACGTGTTGAAGTTATTAAAGGTGCTACTGCCATTTATGGTAATGGTGCAGAAGGAGGTTTGATTAATTACATTACTAAAAAAGCAGATAAAGGAAAATCATTCGGAGGTTATTCTCAAGCCGGAATTACAGGAAACTTAAAAGGCGATAGCACCATAGGGTACCGCTTTTCGCAACAGCTTTACGGCAAAACAGGTAAGTTCGATTATCTGGTAAGTGGTATGTTCGAAAAAACTGGCGTTTTTCGCGATGCTGAAGGCCTGGTGATTTCTCCTGAGTATGGTTTAGGTGAGACTAAATCTTACAATGGTTTTGTAAAACTGGGATATAACTTTACTCCAAAACAGCGTTTACAGGTGATGTATAATTATTTCAGCTCCAGGCAGCATTCTAAATACCTAACCAAAGATGGGGTTTACGGTCAATCGCCGGCTATTGGTATTTATGGAAAAAGACTGGGTGAAGATGAAGGAACAAGATTTAACCATAATGCTAATTTACAATACACCAATCAGCAGATTTTCGGTAAAACAGATTTAACGGCCAATATATATTACCAGGATTTTTATACCATTTATTCCAACTCAGCATCATTTTTCGGCAGTGGCCAATCGGCTATTACCTCAACCAAAAAAGGCGCAAGGGTAAACCTGAACACACCTTTTAATATTACAGATCAGGTACCAATGCAATTGAACTATGGTTTGGATTTAATGAACGATAAAACTGCTCAAAGCTTAACAGATGGCCGTTTGTGGGTGCCTAATATGAATATGGTGAACTTTGCACCTTACTTACAGGCTTCTGCAACTTTCATTAATGATTTAACCATAAAGGGAGGCTTAAGGGTAGAAAATATAAACATTGATGTAGACGACTTTAATACCCTGGCTACCGGTGCAAACGGTGCAGGAAGTATAGCGGTGCAGGGCGGTAAATTAAATTATAATGCTTTAGTATTTAATGCTGGCGCACGTTATTCGAAATTCAAGTTTTTTAACCCTTTTATCAGTTATGCGCAGTCGTTCTCTGTGTTCGAGCTAGGTAGGGTACTAAGGGCCGCAAAAAGCAATACTTTATCGCAGTTAGAAACTAAACCAATTATTGTAAACAATTACGAAGCTGGTTTTAGCAGTACCGTAGGTAAACTGAATTTTAGTGCTGCTTATTATTACAGCACGTCTAAACTGGGCGCCAATCTTTTAGAAGTTAATGGAACTTACATCTCTCAACGTATTCCAGAGCGTGTATATGGATTTGAAATCCAGGCAGATTATCAGGTTCTACGCGATTTGAGCATCGGTGGTAACTATGCACAGGTAGAAGGGAAAGGCGATGTAGATAATGATGGCAATTTTAACGGAGAGAAAGATGTATATTTAAACACAACCCGTATCCCACCATCAAAAACCACTGTTTACCTTAAATATTCAGGTATTAAAAACTTAAGTTTAGATGTAAACTGGATGCGTGTAGGAAATCGCGACCGCTTCAAAACCAATGCGGCAGGTAAATATTTAATTGGCGAAGGCCCGGTAAAAGCCTTCAACTTATTTAATGTTGCAGCTGTATATCAGGTTACACAGCCTTTAAAACTATCGGTAGGTGTAGAGAATTTATTGAATAAAGTTTATTATCCTGCCATTTCTCAGTTTTATGGCAGCAATGTAAATTATGTAAGAGGGAATGGACGCAGATTTAACCTATCGCTAGGTTACGCTTTTTAGGCAATGAAGAACAGGAATTTTAAAAATACTATCAGGAACATTCATCTCTGGCTCGGCCTGGCTACTGGCCTGGTGGTATTTATTATTAGTGTAACTGGTGCGCTGTATATCTTTGAAGAAGAAATCAGAGATTTTACACAAAAAGATTTCCGTTACGTAGAACTTCAACAGAAGCCTTTTGTAGGTTTAGATCATATCATTTCAAATTTCGAAAAGTTATCAACTAAAGATCAGTTAAGGCTAATCAGAATTGAAGATGGATTTTCAAATGCAACAGTAGAAATTACCACTAAAAAGGGGATTGTTTACTATTTTAATCCTTACAATGCCGCCTTGGTAAAAAAAGGTGGCGAAGATTGGCTTCAGGTTGTAGAGCACATCCATACCTCCCTGTTGCTAGGAAAAACAGGAAAGTTCATCATGCAATGGTCGGTGGTTATTTTCGTGATCATGCTGATTACGGGACTGGTACTCTGGTTTCCTGGTCAAATGCGGTTATTAAAACAATCTTTAACGATTAAAAGAAAAGCCTCGTTTAAACGATTAAATTACGATCTACACAACGTATTGGGCTTTTATGCATCAGTTGTGCTATTGGTTACTGCTTTGAGTGGTTTGTACTTTGCTTTTAAAGAGGTGAAAAATGCGGCTAGCTTTTTTACCGGAAGCAAATTGGGACAAGGTAAAACCATCGTTTTAACCAAACCCACACACATCGATCCCATACCTGTACGTTACAATAAAATTTATACTGAAGCTAAAATTAAATACCCTGGTGCTATTTCCACTAGTTTTTCGCTGCGTGGTAAAGGTGAACTGCGATTAAGGATGATTTATCCCTATCGTTGGGCACGCAACCAGAATACCTTTTTTTATGAGGAAGCTACCGGCACAATGACCAGGGCTAAACTGTATAAAGATTTTAACGGGGCTGATTTAATAGAAGCCACCAATTACGATCTGCACACAGGCAGGCTTTTAGGATTGCCGAATAAAATTCTTTCTTTTTTAGCGGCTTTGGTTGCAGCGAGTTTGCCGGTTACAGGTTTTATCATCTGGTGGAAGAAAAGGAAAAAGCCCAGGAAAGCTAAACCTATTCTTACCTCAAATTAAATCGAAATCGCAGTGAAACCAGTTCTGTATTAAAACCTGAAGTCATTTATTAAGCTGCTCTGCATATGCTTTAAGCTGGTTCAGCCCCGATTGACAGAATTCCTGTTGCATGGTTAAATCAAGGTTTGGAACGGGTTCAAAGATTTCGGTAAGCGTAACTGGGTTATTTCCTGTAAAAGTGATCAGGCTTTTTCGCTTGTCGTCTAGTGTATAAGCAATTCGCTCATGCTCAATAATTTCGGTGTAAGTTCCGCGAAAATCAAAATTTTCGGTTCCGTCTTTTTTGGCCATAACGTATAAAAAACCACTTCCTACTTCCAGGTTATTTTCAATTTTCTCATTGATCCATTCGTCTGATGGAGCATTCCATTTAATGATGTGCTCGGGTTCATTCCAGATTTTCCAAACCAGGCTAATTGGCTGGTTTATTTCAACGCTGGCAGTTAAAACATTCTTGTTCATATAGGCTAAATTATGTCCTAAATTAACTGTTCCAGGCCTACTTTTAGGTGGCCATTGAAGACAAATCCAGAGGTGATTCGGGTAATTTATTGATGTGCAATATTTTTCGATTAAGCCTTAACATAAAATAACATTCCGCTGGGTTGTATGAGCA
This sequence comes from Pedobacter sp. GW822-FHT03F06, assembly GCF_058801365.1. Taxonomy (NCBI): domain Bacteria; kingdom Pseudomonadati; phylum Bacteroidota; class Sphingobacteriia; order Sphingobacteriales; family Sphingobacteriaceae; genus Pedobacter; species Pedobacter sp. GW822-FHT03F06. The sequence continues at coordinate 576,738 of NZ_JBXANE010000001.1, read as the reverse complement.
GTAATATTTTTATTGTTTTTCTTTCAATAAAGTCCTTAATCTATATTTTAGTTGCATGATGCACTTGATGGTCCAATTTGAGGAAATTAAACCTAAATGAGGATTTAATTGGCCTTATAATTGTTAAGAATGAAATCTTTTGCTTTTCCTAAGCATTATGTTTTTCCAAAAATAAATAGTCAGAAATGTCAGATAAACCAAACTATGATGCAGAATTCTGCGGAAATTTACCAATTCACCACATTAATTCCATTCAAGATTATGGATATTTAATCGTATTGGATAATAAAACCTTGGATATTATACAAATCAGCGAAAACTTAAGTACAATTACCAATGAGGCACCAGCACAGATGATAAATAAACATTTATCATTATGGTTTAGCCAACAAGACATAGATAATATTATTAAACTGATTAAAGGAGATGCGAAAGACAGAATTCCAGTTAATCTGACATTTAAAAATGATAATGAAAAAATGCAATTCAATGGTTTGGTCCACATTAAGAATGACTATACCTTATTGGAAATAGAAACTGCTTTAACGGATGGCCAGAAAAGTTTTTCAGACGTTTTTCAGGAAGTACGGCAGTTTATTTCGGCCATGGAGAGTGCCTCAACACTGGAGGAAGTGTGTAATGTTGCCATTAAGCAACTACGTCAGATTTCAGGTTTCGATGGAGTAAGGATGTATCAGTTCGATTCTGCCTGGAACGGGACAGTAATTGCCGAGGAAATTTCAGGGGCATTAGAAAGTTATCTTGGGCAAACTTTTCCGGCTTCTGACGTACCTAAACAAGCAAGGGCACTTTACCTTAAAAATCCTTTCAGGCTTATTTCTAACCGTGCGTATAAACCTGTTAGATTGTTTCCTGTTATCAATCCTTTAACCAATGCCTTTATCGATCTATCTGATTGTAATTTACGCGGTGTTGCAGCGGTACACCTGGAATACATGCAGAATATGAACGTCAGTGCATCAATGTCTATCAGGGTATTGCATCACGACAAACTCTGGGGGCTAATTTCATGTCATCATATTGAACCAAAACATCCGAATGTAGATATGCGCTATCTTTTCGAATGGCTTTCGGTAGAAATTTCCAATCGCATCACGGCCATATTAAGCCAGGAAGATTATCAGCAGTCTGCTTTCAGACTTGAAAAACGAACTATAATAACCGATCTTATTTATTCGAAAGATGATATTATCGAAGGCTTGCTTGAAGATGAAAACTTAAATATTCTTTCTTTGTTTAATGCAGGCGGAGTGGTAGTGAAGATGGGTAACAGAATCGAATCACGTGGAGATGTACCTGATAAAAGTGAAGTATATAACCTGATGTTATGGCTTGAGGGAAAAGAAACTGAAAAGGTGTATGCCAGCGATCATTTGAGTGGGGTGTATGAGGAAGCGAAAGCATATGAAAAATTTGGAAGCGGGATTTTGGTTATCCCGATTGATGGTAGGAACGGCGATTATATCATCTGTTTCAGGCCTGAAGTAATACAGCAGATCAAATGGGGCGGCGATCCTGAGCAGGTGATCAAATTTGATAAAGATGGTAAAAACTATCACCCGAGAAATTCGTTTAAGCTTTGGCTACAAACCGTTTATGGACAGTCGTTGCCCTGGAGCAATAATGAACTGGAAATAGCCGAATCTTTAAGGAATTTTATATTTGAATTTAGAACAAAGCAACTTTACAATTAGCTTAATGGAAAAAAAGCAGGAATCGGTATTGAATAAGCGTTACGATAAATACATTGTTGCCATTGGTGCGTCTGCAGGTGGCTTGGAAGCCATTCATGAGTTCTTTGACCACATGCCGGCAAACTCGAGTTTTTCTTTTGTTGTGATCCAGCATCTTTCTTCCGATTATAAAAGTTTATTGGTAGAGCTTGTAGGAAAGCACACCCATATGAAGGTGTTCGAAGCAGCCAATGATATGGCCATCCAACAAGATTGTGTATATATCATTCCTAATAATAAACTCATGACCTTGGTTAGGGGGCGACTTAAGCTCGCTGATAAATCGCAGATTAAGGCACCTAATACCGCAATCGATCATTTTTTACATACCCTGGCGAAAGACAAAAAAGAGAAAGCAATTGCGATTATCCTTTCAGGAACCGGTACCGATGGTACCAAAGGCATACAAAGCATAAAAGAAAACGGTGGAATGGTTATCGTTCAGGATCCGGGGTCTGCTAAATTTGATGGTATGCCCAATTCGGCCATTGCATCTGGCAATGCAGACCATATAATGGTTCCTTCTAAGATGCAGGAAGAACTTTTTAGCTATGTAAATGAAGAACCTGTTAAAGTGCTCGAAAATGGTAAAGTTAACGAAGAACTGCTCGACGAGGTTTTTAAACTGGTACACAACATTAGTGGAAATGATTTTAACCTGTATAAAACCCCTACTATTATCAGGCGTATTGGCAGGAGGATGAACGAAAGAGGTATAAAAAAACTCGACCGTTATGTTGATTTTTTGTATAACAATACAGATGAAGTAAAGATTTTAGCGCAGGATTTCCTGATTGGGGTAACTAAATTTTTTAGAGATGAGCAGGCTTTCGTAGAACTTAATGAGTTCGCCATCAAGGATATCGTTAACCGGAAAGAAAACGGCGATGTGATCAAAATTTGGGTTTGTGCCTGTAGTACCGGGCAAGAGGCATACTCCATTGCAGCACTTGCGGATGATTGCGTAGAACGATCGGGCAAAAAGATCGAGATAAAAATATTCGCTTCTGATATTGATGAAAAAAGTATTGAGATTGCCTCTCGTGGCGAATACCCGGTGTCGGTAAAAAAAGAAATACCCACTAAACTTTTTAAGAAGTATTTTGTACAGGAAGGGAAGCACATTAAAGTTGTTGCAAGCCTACGTAAACAGGTTGTTTTTGCCAAACATGATGTAATTAAATCGCCTCCTTTTATTAAAAACGACCTGGTTACCTGTAGAAACATGCTCATTTATGTCAATAGCATCCTTCAGGAAAAAATTCTTTCCATATTTCACTTCTCCCTGCTGCCAAATGGATATCTGTTTCTGGGATCAAGCGAAACCGCTTCTTCCATGAAGGCTGGTTTAACAGAAGTTTCGGGTAAATCGAAAATCTATAAGAAGACTGGAAAAATCAATTATTCCAGTTACAATACCTACAATACTGGTGCGAAGGCCGCAATTGGCCAGGAACGTAAAAAAGGAGGTAACACCGCGGTGCTACAAAACCCGTTAGAAAAACGTTTGGCCGATTTTCTTTCGTCAGATCTGGGCTATGTTGCGGTATTTATTGATAAAGCGTACATCATGCAGGATGCGGTTGGCGATTACCGTCAATATTTATCGCTTCCTGAGCAAAGTATCGAACTCAATATTTTAAAGATGGTACCGCGGGAGGTATCTATCGTGCTCAATACCGGGTTACGGAAAGCCTGGAAAGAAAATAAAAAGATTGAATTAAAGAAGATCCGTTTTACACAGATTACTAAAGATATTTTTGTAGACATTTCCATTGTACCGGCATCCCCGGTTCATACCAATGGTTTTACCATGGTAGTTTTTGTAGAACATGTTTCAGAAGTTGTTGCCGATAAGGATGAATTTGTTCTTTCTGGCTTTCATGATGCTAACCAATCCGAATATGTATTTGAACTGGAGGCCGAACTGAACGAAACACGCTCGAACCTGCAGCTGGCTGTAGAAGAAATGGAAACCACTAATGAGGAACTCCAATCAAGCAACGAAGAACTACTTTCAGCCAACGAAGAGCTCCAATCCAGCAATGAGGAGCTTCAATCATTAAACGAAGAGTTGCATACCCTAAATACCGAACACCAGTTAAAAATCAAAGAACTGATCGAATTAAATGATGATTTGGATAATTATTTCAGGAGTACCGATATTGGTCAGATTTTTCTCGACGCCGGAATGTTTATCCGTAAATTTAATCCTGCGGCAGTAAGTATGGTGAATCTTATCGAATCAGATATTGGCAGGTCTATAGAACACATTTCGAACAATATTAAGGCAGAAAATCTAATCAGCGATATTAAAAAGGTACTGCTTAATGGGCATGTAATCGAAAAGGAAGTACAACTGAAAAATAATACCCGATGCCTGATGCGCGTAATGCCTTATTTAAGGAAAGATAAGCGGGCAGATGGTGTGGTGATCTCTTTTGTAGATATTTCCAGAATTACAGAATTGAACAATATCATAAGCGGTGTTTTTAATGCAAGCCTTAATGGGATTTTGGCATTTAAAGCCGTGAGAGATGCTAAACATTTTATTGTGGATTTTGAGTGCAGCACCTATAACGATTCGGCACTAAGTATTTTAAAGAAGAACAAATCGGAGCTCACTGGAGCCAGGTTGATGAAAATGATTCCTGAACTTACGGTAAGTAATCTTTTTAATAAATATGTTGGCGTGGTAGAAAACGGAAAGGTGCTCGAAACAGAGCTCCAGTTTTCTAAAGAACAGTGGTTACAGCTAATTGCGGTAAAAATGTCTGATGGTTTTGTAGCTACATTAACCGATATCAGTCAGCAAAAATTGGCTGAACACAAGTTGAAAAAGAATTATAATGAACTTTTAGGCACGCGCGAGAACCTGCGTCAACTCAATACCGATCTCGAACTAAAAGTGAAAGAGCGTACCATGAAACTTTCAGAAAGTGAAGAACGTTTCAACCTGGTGTCGCATGCCACAAACGATACCATTTGGGACTGGAACCTGGCCAATAACACCATGTGGCGGAGCGACAATTTCACCTCTATGTTCGGTTATCAGAAAGATGCACACACCGAAAATATCGCATTTTGGTTCGATAAAATCCATCCCGATGACCGTGAACGTGTTAAAACAAGTGTTTATGAAGCCATTAACCACAACAAAACCCAGTGGACGGCCCAGTATCGTTTACAAAAAGCAGATGGTAGCTATGCTACATTGCTCGACCGCGGAAGTATCCTGTTAGATAATCTACATACCCCTTACCGTATGGTTGGTTCTATGGTCGATATATCAAAACTGGTAGATACTGAGGTGAGATTAAACTCGACAGAACGTAAATTTAGAAAGATTTTCGAATCGAATGTGATCGGAATTTTGTTTAGCGATATTGAAACCGGGCGGATAGAAGATGCTAACGATATCTTTTTAAAACTTTTAGGTTATTCGCGATCTGATTTCGAAAATGGAAATATTAACTGGATGCAGATTACACCGGAAGCTTTTTTGCCGATCAGCAAAATATCGCATAAATTATTAAAAGAAAAAGGCTTCTGCCCACCATTCGAAAAACAATACCTTAACAAAGCGGGCGTTCCGGTAGATGTTTTGGTTGGTTCGGCGTTGTTAGACGAAGATGTTCAGAACGGGGCAATTACTTATGTTATCGATATTAGCAAACAGAAACATACCGAGAAAAAACGTAACGAACTTCAAAAGCTGATCAAGAAACAGCAAGATGAGTTTTATAGCATTTTTAAAAATGCACCTGCTTTAATCACCATCCGTAGGGGGAAAGCCCTCAAATATGAATTTGTTAACGAAGCTTTTAAAGCTTTCGATGGCGGAACCGATTATATAGGCCGATCAAGGATTGGAAATGGTTCTAAGTTCGAATCACCTGAATTGCTCGAAATAGAGAGAAATGTGATGAAAACTGGCGAAACTTATGTAGCCAGCGCCTATAAGATCGAGCAGTTAAACCGCGCTACAGGAAAATCGGTTGAAAAGTGGTTCGATATTATCCTAAATCCAGTTTTTTCTGATCAGGGGCAAATTGATGGCATTGCTTTTTTTGGTTTCGAAGTAACCGATTTAATGAAAGCACAACAGGCTACTAAAGAGCTTATGCACCGAAAAGATGAGTTTATGAGTATTGCCAGTCACGAGTTAAAAACACCGATTACCAGTATTAAAGGCTTTTTACAGTTTGCATTGAGGATGGCCGAACAGCGGAAGTTTGAGAAGATTTATGAATTTGTAGATAAGGCGAACCGTCAGATTGGAAAATTGACTGCTCTTGTTGAAGATTTATTGGATGTAACCAAGATACAAGCTGGTAAAATGACTTTCAATTTCTCTGAATTCAATATTGCCGGCGTTATTGAAGATGCTATTGATGGTTTACAGGAAAGCATGAATGAACACCGGGTTGTACAGGATATTACTAATGTTCAGGTGTATGCCGATCGTAACCGGATTGAACAGGTTTTAAGCAACTTTATTTCCAACGCCATCAAATATTCTCCTAATGCGGATAAAATTATAGTACAGTCTAAAGCAGAGGGCGATTACCTGTTGGTTTCTGTACAGGATTTCGGAATTGGAATTCCTAACGATAAAGCGCAATTTGTTTTCGACAGGTTTTTCCGTGTAGAAGCTTCTTCCTACAGCTTTTCGGGGCTTGGGCTTGGCTTATATATTTCGGCCGAAATCGTTGAACGCCATGGAGGCGAAATCGGTGTAAACAGTAAAGAAGGCGAAGGTTCGGTATTCTGGTTTAAAATTCCGTTAAAAGATAAACCGTAGAACCAGTACGTGTTTTAAGACTGGCGTTGTATGATTATCCAGATGAAGCAAACAAAAATTGCTTCATTGTTGTAATTATAGTTCCTCTAACACGGGAGTAATTTGAAACGGGTAGACATGGATGTGGCTACCCTTTTCTCTTTTTGACAACATTTTAAGCAACTAACTTGTTTAGTTCATTTTATTCATTGTTGTTTAGCTGAATCCGAAATTACAACAAAGAAAAAAGAGAAGACACATCTGCAGATGCTTAATAGGTTTCAACACCCATTTAAAATCTCCATTTTCCATCCCTCCATATTTTTTGTACCCTTGTAAAAAAAAAATAAAAATGGAGAAACCACTTGTTAATATCACCTATTGCCCTAAATGTGGTTGGATGCTGCGTTCGGCTTACATGGCGCAAGAAATTTTGACCACTTTTGTAGAAGAGGTAAAGGGGGTAACTTTAATGCCGAGTGAAACATCGGGCGTTTTTACTATTCAAATTGGTGAGAAACTAATTTTTGATAGAAAACAAATGCAACGCTTTCCTGAAATTAAAGAACTAAAACAGCTTATTCGTGATGAAGTGAATCCAACCATGAGCCTTGGGCACTCTGATGTTAAGTAAATTTCTTGATGAGGATATCGTTAGCATAAACACCTGGCTGTTTATATTTTACAATTGTTTTATCCCCTTAAAACAAAAAAACTTTCCAAATCGGAAAAGGATCTCTGTTATAGGTGATTACCTTAAAGCCAGTATCAGTTTGCCTGATTTGATTCTGAAATAGTAGGTTAAAGAAGTTGTGCCTTTCAAAACCTCGGGTTTTGATCTGTAAATGTGTAGGTATGGTAGGTTGAATGTTGAAATATCGGTGAGAGAACATCAAGATAGGACAGGATAGGGCTGTTTTAATGTAGGAGAAGTTTTACAATTTTTACTATTTAATCCTAGACAATTCCGATAGCTGAGTTTTAGGAAAATATGTATATTCGTTTCCTGCCATGCATACCACGGTACGGTTTCTCTATGTTTCTTATTCAGAAAAAAACGGCTTGCTTCATATTTTTTTTATGGATGGGCGCAGGTATTTGTTTTGCCCAGTCTGCAACTGTACGCCTTAAATATTTAGGTGTAGAAAGTGGCCTATCTAATAATGTAGTAAACTCCTTATATCTAGATCATTTTGGGTTTATGTGGATGGGTACCTACGATGGATTAAACCGTTACGATGGCTATCATTTTAAGGTTTTTAGAAATGGATGGGGAGAAGAACATTCATTAGTGAATAACCATATTACGGTACTGAATGGAGATGCAAAAAACAAGGTCTGGGTAGGTACGCAAAAAGGCATTTCTTATTATGATTATGCCGATTCCAAGTTCCATCAGTTGATTTATCTAGACAAGGGAAGAAAAAAAGAAGTAAGTTATTCTATTAATTCCATTGCAATAAGTAAAGCATTAGCTGTTTATGTAGCTACTGAAGAAAAAGGCCTGTTTATGCTCGAAAAGAATAGCAGCATAGCAGAACGGATTCCATATGGCAAAAATTTCGATTTCACTGTAAAGGCTTTATATGTTGATGAACAAGAAACCCTATGGCTTTTTATAAAAGATATAGGGCTTTGCAGATATGATAATGAAAAACATAGACTTCGTTTAGTAACCGCTGCTATACGCTCAGTAACTTGCATTGCAAAAGGCACTAACCAAACACTCTGGATTGGAACAGAACACGGACTTTTTCAATTTGATAAAGCCAATAGTAGCCTCATTAAGTTTAATCAGCATTTAAGCAATGAGAATATTATGAGTTTGTTGTTTGATAGGCAACAAAAACTTTGGATTTCGACTGATGGGGGAGGAATTGCTGTTTACAATACAAAAAATCAAAAAACAAATTACCTATCTGCAGGAAAAGAAAAAGGCTTATTAAGCAGTAATTCTGTTGCCCAGGTTTACGAAGACCACGAATCTAGAAAGTGGATCGCAACATTGCGTGGTGGGGTTAATATCATCGATCCAGAAAACGAGCAGTTTACCACCATTAAGCATGATCCATTAAAAAGTAACTCCTTAATTAACAATTTTGTACTTTCCTTTAGCGAAGATGAAAACAATAATATTTGGATTGGGACTGATGGAGGTGGTTTAAGTGTTTGGAACCGAAAGCAAAATACTTTTGCCAATTATGCCAAAACCAGCGATCCAAACGCGTTAACCAGTAATTTTGTTACCAGTATTTTAAGCGATGCAGATCATAACGTTTGGGTGGCCAGTTTTAGCGGCGGGGTAGATCGATTTAATAAAACAACCGGTAAATTTGTTCATTATAGCTGTTACAATACCTACAAAGGCGTTGATGACATTAACATTTGGAAGCTTTATCAAGACAAACAACGAAATATCTGGGTAGGTACCACAAAAGGTGGTGCATTGTACCGTTACAATAAAATTGCAGATAAATTTGAGCTTTTTGACCATAATCTAAAGGATATCCACAGCTTGTTCCAGGATTCTAAAGGCAGACTTTGGGCAGGGAACTATACGGAACTGATCGAAATCGATCCAATAAACAAAAAGCATAAATATACGAGGATCAATTTTGCCATCAGAGCTATTCAGGAAGATTTTAATCATCAGATATGGATCGGCACCGAAGGTGGAGGTTTATTGCTTTTTGATCCTGAAACAAAAAAAATAAAGCGGTATATCCAGAGCGATGGATTACCAAGTAATTCGGTGCTCAATATCCTTCAGGATACCCAAGGTAATTTATGGTGTAGCACATACAATGGCTTATCAAAATTCGATGTTAAACACCATAGCTTTAAAAACTATTATGCTACCGATGGCTTACAAAGCAATCAGTTTAATTATAACGCGGCATTAAAACTTACAAATGGTGACTTTTTATTTGGTGGAATTGGTGGCTTCAATTTGTTTTCGCCCGATAGCATTAAGAAAAATAAACGGATACCAAAAATGGTGCTGACCGATTTTAGGATCAATAATATCCCGCTCGATCAGGATTCAGGTTATAATGATATCTCTGTTGTTAATTTAGCACGCATAGAAATTCCATTTAGTGCTGCGGTAATTTCTATCGATTATGCTGCAATAGAATTCTCTTTTCAGGATCAGATTTCTTACGCCTATTACCTGGAAGGTTGGGATAGAGACTGGAATTATGTAAATAAATTAAGCACAGCCTATTATTCCAGGTTAAATGAAGGGGAGTATAAACTGCACATTAAAAGTACCGATACCGAAGGTGCCTGGAGCAACAATGAAAAGATTGTAATAATTAAGATTTTACCCCCTTGGTACCGCACCTGGTGGGCCTATACCATTTACCTTATTATTGGATCTTCTCTATTTTATCTTTTTCAAACCTATCGTAACCGCCAGAGAAGATTAAAACACGAGGTAGAAATTACCAACCTTAAAATGGAGCGTGAAAAAGATCTGAATGAGAAAAAACTGAATTTCTTTACCAATATTTCGCATGAGCTGAGAACGCCGTTAACCTTAATTGTTAATCCGATTAAAGATATTATCCATAAGAAAGACCCAGGGCAAGAGAAGAACGATTTAAATATTGTTTACCGTAATTCGAGGCGTTTGTTAAGCCTGGTAGATCAGTTATTACTGTTTAGAAAAACGGAAAGTGAGAACGACGCTTTGAAAATTGTAAGGATCAACCTCTACAAATTTACAAACGAGATTTTCCTTTGCTTTAATTATTTGGCAAAGCAGAACCATATCGAATATACTTTTGAGTGCGAGGAAGAGGAATTGGATATTTATGCAGATAAAGACAAACTCGAAATCGTTTTCTTTAACCTGCTCTCTAATGCACTTAAATTCACCCCGAAAGGCGGTTTTGTGAAATTTAGTGTTAAAACCCTTGGTATGCGGGTTCAGATTGAGGTGAGCGATAGTGGTCCGGGCATACCAGCACACGTGGGTGAAAAGTTATTCGAAAAGTTTTATAAGGTAATGTCGAACGAATCGCTGAAGATGGGTTTCGGTATAGGTCTTTACCTGGCTAAAAACTTTGTAGAATTGCATAAAGGGAAAATTTCGTTCCGCTCCAACCAGGGGATGGGTACCATATTTTTGATCGATATTCCAGTAGGAGAACCAAACTTGCAACAGCAAAGCGGTGTTTTCCAAAACGAATTAACCTATGTAAACGAGCTCATAGCGCAAGAGGAAGAGGCCGAAAATAACGATGCCGAGCATGTAGGCAACCTCGAATTGCTCATTTCAGATTTGCACTCGATTTTGGTTATTGATGACAACCCCGAAATTATAGATTACATCAAGCATATTTTTCAGGATAATTTCAAAATTTACCGTGCAGAAAACGGTACAGACGGGCTGAAACGCTGTAAAGAATACTTGCCTGATATCGTAATATCTGATGTAAACATGGATGGCCTTAACGGTATCGAACTCTGTAAGGCGATTAAAGAGGATTCTGCCTTGAGCCATATTCTGGTAATTTTGTTAACCGGCGACCCTAGTCCGGAGGTAAAACTTAAGGGAATCGAAGTTGGTGCCTACGATTTTATCAGTAAACCCTTCGATAAAGAACTTTTTACAGCCAAAATTAATAGCATTATTAAAAACAGAACCAACCTTCAGTCTTATTTCTACAATGAAATAACCTTGAAGAGCGATGCCCACAAAGTATCTCAGGAAGATAAGGGCTTTCTTCAAAAGTGTATTACCATTATAGAAGAAAACTTGATGGAAGACAACTTTAACGTAAAAATACTGGCATCTGATCTTGGAATGAGCCATTCTAATCTCTACAAAAGGATCAAGGCCACTTCAGGCCAGTCTATCAATGGTTTTATCCGTTTTATCAGACTGAGAAAGGCTGCCGAACTGTTAATCAATACCAATTTAAATATTAACGAAGCTGCCTTTAGAGTAGGTATAAATGATAGTAAATACTTTAGAGAGCAGTTTCAAAAGCTGTTTAAGTTAACGCCGTCAGAATTTATTAAGAAACACCGAAAAAGTTTTCATAAATACTATAATATTAATGCCACAACATAAAAGTTACGCTATTTTGAGCTTTTAAAGGCGTTTATCTTAAAACGCCCCCTGCAAAGTATGATTTAGCCCCCTGTTTAAAGCTTAAAAATTTCGGTACTTCGGCTTTACCAAATGTAAGAAACCGAGCAGCCCTAAACCGTATAATGTATCAATTCCTAAATAAAAGTATATTTCTAATCTGCGCATTCATCGGCATCAACCTGATGAGTGTTGCACAAGAAACACAACTGAGTACCATCGCCAGCAACGGCTGGGCGAACAACTCGGTAAATACTGTTATTTTCCGAAAAAATTCTTTAATCAGCTATAAAGATAGCCAGTACGCTGCTTATTATGATCACGAACAAAATGTGGTATTGGCCAAACGCAAAATTGGCTCAACCGATTGGATATTAGTTACCACACCATATAAAGGCGATGCCACCGACGCTCATAAATCAATTAGTATCATGGTAGATGGTGATGGTTTCCTTCATATTGCCTGGGGCCAGCATAATAACAAGCTAAACTATGCCAAATCAGTTTCAGCAGGTTCATTAACCTTAGGGAATAAAGAAGTGATGCTTTCTGCAAAGGAAAATAAAGTCAGTTATCCTGAGTTTTATAAGCTGGCCAATGGCGATCTCTTATTTTTTTACCGCGATGGCGGCTCTGGAAACGGAAACCTGATGATAAATCGTTATCATCTGAAGACAAGAAAATGGGTACGTGTACAGGATGGGATGATTGATGGCGAAGGACAGCGAAATGCATATTGGCAGGTAGCCGTAGATCAGGTTGGCACCATTCATTTATCGTGGGTGTGGCGCGAAAGCCCTGATGTAGCCAGTAACCATGATTTATGTTATGCCAAATCAACTGATGGAGGTTTAACCTGGTTAAAATCTACCAATAAAAAATATAGTCTTCCCATTACTGCCGCCAATGCAGAATATGCATTTAAAATTCCGCAAAAAAGCGAGCTGATTAACCAGACATCGATGTTTGCCGATGCCAAAGGAAAAGTATTTATTGCTGGTTATTGGCGCGATGCTAACGAAACCATCCCGCAATATCACCTGGTTTTTAAAACAGATGACCATTGGAAAGTAAGCAAGCTTAATTTTAGAAAAACAGCTTTTAGTTTAAGCGGAGGAGGTACCAAACAGATTCCGGTTTCGCGACCACAGATTATCGTTTGGCCGAATGGAAAACACTACGCTGCAGGATTGTTGTTTAGGGATGCTGAACGAGGTAATAAGGTTTCAATTGCTTTGAACAATGCGCTCGGATCAGGGAATTGGAAGGTTGAAGATCTTACTCAAAAAAGTCTGGGCGATTGGGAACCCAGCTACGATACCGAACTTTGGAAAAGTAAAGGGATTTTGAGCCTGTTTCTTCAGCATGTTACCCAGATAGATGGAGAAGGAAAGGCAAACCAGCCACCAACAATAGTGCAGACCCTAGATTGGAAACCAAAAAATAAATAGCGAATTAACCTTAAAATGAGACATCCCATTATAAAATATAACCTTTCACTACTTGCTGTTTTGTTGTTGTTATCAATAAACCTGGTACAGGCACAAAGCAAAAAAACAACTAAGGTATCTCAAGAAAATACGGCTTATTTATTTACCTATTTTACCGGAAACACTAAAGCCGAAGAAGCGATACGCTTTGCGGTGAGTACCGATGGTTATCACTATAAAGCTTTAAACAACAATAATCCAGTCATTTCTTCTGAAAAAATCAGTAGTACTGGCGGTATACGAGATCCACATATTTTGCGTGGCGAAGATGGCAAAACCTTTTACATGGTGGCCACTGATATGGTTTCGGCCAATGGCTGGAACTCGAACAGGGCAATGGTATTGCTTAAATCAATTGATCTGATCCACTGGACATCGGCAGTTGTTAATATTCAAAGACGTTTTTCCAATAACGAAAATCTGCTACGTGTTTGGGCTCCACAAACCATTTACGATAAAAAAGCCAAAAAATATATGGTTTATTGGTCGATGAAACATGGCGATGACCCTGATAAAATTTATTACGCTTATGCCAACACTGACTTTACTGACCTGGAAACCGCCCCGAAGCAACTCTTCTTTAGTCCAAGCAATGGCTCATGTATTGATGGAGACATTATTTACGACAAAGGAAAATACAACCTGTTCTTTAAAACTGAAGGGAATGGCAATGGCATCAAAAAAGCAGTTTCTAATCAACTAACGGAAGGTTATGTATTACAGGATAAATACCTGCAACAAACTAAAGAAGCTGTAGAGGGTGCAGGTGTTTTTAAGTTGAACCACGGTGATGATTATATCCTGATGTATGATGTATATATGAAAGGCCGTTACCAGTTTACCAAAAGTAATGATTTGGCAAATTTCAGTGTAGTTGATCAAGATATTACAATGGATTTTCATCCAAGGCACGGAACTATTTTGCCTATTAATCAACAAGAGCTAAGCAGGTTGCTCAATCAGTTGTACACCATCGAATCTGTTTTGCAAAGTGCACAGAATAAGGCAATCAACCAAAATAATGTTGTTTTAGACAGCGTGAACCAAAAACTTTATCTGCCAGTAAATTACGGCACAGATATAAAAGCTTTCGATCCGCAGTTTAATACTTTTAACCAAATCAGCATCATACCAAAGGGAAAACTCGATTTTTCTAAAGGTCCTGTAAAAATTAAGATAAGTATTGCCAATCAACAACCTAAAACTTATTCGGTAAGTGTTGATATAGCCAATAACCCTGTTTTAAAAGGTTATTACGCGGATCCGGAAATTTTATATTCCAATAAAACGGGTAAATATTACCTCTATCCAACCAGCGATGGTTTTACCAATTGGAGTGGAACCTATTTTAAAAGTTTTTCATCAACTGATCTCGTTAACTGGACAGATGAAGGTAAAATATTAGATCTTGAAAAAGATGTTTCATGGGCGAAAAAGAATGCCTGGGCACCTACTATTATCGAAAAGAAAGTAAACGGCGCTTATCAATATTTCTATTATTTCACCGCAGCACAGAAAATTGGAGTTGCCGTTGCTGATCATCCGGCCGGTCCGTTTAAAGATAGTGGAAAAGCTTTAATTTCTAGCAAACCAAACGGAATTAAAGGCGGTCAGGAGATCGATCCAGATGTATTTAACGATCCTAAAACCAATAAAAGTTATCTTTACTGGGGAAATGGGTATATGGCTGTTGCACCATTAAATGCAGACATGGTTTCGATTGATACCAATAACATTAAAATTATTACACCAAACAACGGTTTTAGAGAAGGTACCGAAGTTTTCTATCGTAATGGAAAGTATTACTTCTTATGGTCGGAAGATGATACCCGGAGCGAAAATTATAGGGTACGTTATGGCTTTTCTGATTCACCTACAGGAAAAATAACCATTCCGGAAAATAACCTGATTCTGGCAAAAGATGTAACACAAGGTATTTACGGAACAGGACACAACAGTGTAATCAAAGTTAACGGAAAAGACGAATGGTACATGGTTTATCATCGTTTTACAAGACCAAAAGGAATTTCGATGGGAAGGGCTGCAGGTTACAACCGTGAAGTTTGCATCGATAAAATGGAATTTAATACTGATGGAACTATTAAACCTGTAATTCCAACCGTAAACGGCATTAAACCAATACACTAATGAATTTAAAATTGTATCAGGCGCTTTTCTTATTGTTGTTTTTTAGCAGCACTGCTGTAAATGCACAAACTTCAACTTCAAAAGAGGAAGTGCTCGAAATGATCGACCGTGCAAATACCTACTGGCAAAGCACTAATAAACCGGAGGTACGCGCTTTTTGGGATCATGCTGCTTACCATACCGGAAATATGGAAGTTTATGGAATTACCAAGAACGAAAATTACCGTAAATATTCAGAAGATTGGGCTGTTTATAACAAGTGGATGGGCGCTAAATCAACTGATAAATCTAACTGGAAATATAAATATGGCGAAACAGATGAGCATGTACTGTTTGGCGATTGGCAGATCTGTTTTCAAACCTACATCGATTTATACCATTTAAAACCCGAAGAATATAAAATTGCAAGGGCAAAAGAGGTAATGGAATATGAAATGAGCACACCCAATAACGATTATTGGTGGTGGGCCGATGGTTTGTATATGGTAATGCCTGTTATGACCAAACTTTATAAAGTAACCGGAGACCCAAAATATCTCGATAAGCTGTACGAATATTTTACGTATGCGAATAGCATTATGTACGATAAAAAGGAAAAACTTTATTACCGGGATGCCAAATATGTTTATCCGAAGCATAAAAGTGTAAACGGGAAGAAAGATTTTTGGGCAAGGGGTGATGGTTGGGTATTTGCAGGTTTAGCGAAAGTGTTAAAAGATCTTCCCCTTAACGATCCACATCGGAACGAATACCTGAGTAAGTACCAGAATATGGCCAAAGCAATTGTTAAAAGCCAGCAAGCAGAAGGCTATTGGACCAGAAGTATCCTAGATCCGCAACATGCCCCTGGACCAGAAACCAGTGGAACAGCCTTTTTTACTTATGGTTTATTATGGGGGATAAACAACGGTTATTTAAAAGAAAAAAACTATTTACCTGCAGCACAAAAAGCATGGACATATTTAACCAAAATGGCATTGCAACCTAACGGTAAACTAGGGTATGTACAGCCGATAGGAGAGAAGGCCATTCCGGGGCAGGTAGTTGATGCAAATTCTACCGCGAATTTTGGTGTAGGCGCATTTTTGTTGGCTGGATGTGAGATGTATCGCCATTTATCAAACAAAAACTAAATTTTATAGGAAAAAATGAGACTTAAAAATATTTTAATTACGGGTTTATTACTCATCTTGGTTGCTGGTTCTGCATTTGCGCAAAAGAAAACCAAGAATACCAAAAATGCGGTTTTGACCGATCGGCAGTTGTGGTTGCAGCAGATGGATAAAATGGTGAAACCCGTTTTGTATAACCTGGCTAAAGACAGCCTTCGTATTGCAATGCCAAAAGTTACTTCTATTCATATTGATAATAAAGAACACCGCATTAAAGTACAATATGTAGAAGTTTTGGGTAGGGTTTTAAGTGGTATTGCGCCATGGTTACAGTTAGAAGGAGGTTCTACAGAAGAAGTAGCTTTAAGGAAACAGTACCGGGAGTGGGCCATCCAGGGACTAAAAAATGCATTGGATTCTAATGCTAAAGATTTTATGAATTTCGATATCGGTGGGCAACAATTGGTAGATGCTTCTTATGTAGCATTGGCTTTGGTGCGTGCACCTTGGTTGTGGGAAAATCTGGATAAGAAGAACCAGGAATTGATGATGAAATCGATCGTTACCACCAGAAGATTCAAGCCTGTTTTTTCTAACTGGTTACTGTTTTCTGCCATGAACGAGGCTTTTCTGGCTAAGTTCGGTTACAGTTGGGATCCTATGCGGGTTGATTATGCCCTACAGCAAATGGAACAATGGTACACAGGCGATGGAATGTACACCGATGGAACATCCTTCGCCTTCGATTATTATAATAGTTATGTTATTCACCCTTATCTGGCCACTTTGGCTAATATCATTGGTGCTAAAACGAACAGTTATAAAGAGATGTTCGAGAAGATTAAAAAACGCAATGAACGGTATGCTGTCATTCAGGAAAGATTAATTAACGCCGACGGCACTTACCCGGCAACTGGTCGCTCCATCATTTATCGCGGTGCAGCATTTCATCATTTGGCCGATATGGCCTGGAGAAAAGCATTACCAAAACAGTTAAGTCCAGCTCAGGTACGTTGCGCTTTAACCGCCGTAATCAAAAAAACTTTAGAGAGCCCAAGCACCTATAAAAATGGTTGGTTAACGATAGGTTTATATGGCGATCAGCCCAACCTGGGCGATTTCTATAACAACCAGGGCAGCCCATATATTGCTTCAAACATATTTTTGCCACTAGGTTTGCCAGAAGCAGATCCTTTTTGGGCCAACCCGGCAGAGAAATGGAGTGCACAAAAGATCTGGAGTGGCGAGAATTTTGAAAACGATCATAGTGCCAGTTTAAAATAAATAGCGGATTAGCTATACAATTGAAGAAGATGTGAGTAAATTACCGTCTTTGTAACGTTAAAAATTATTTAATTAAAATGATGAATAAGAGAATCAGTTTTGTTTTAGGATTTATCGCCTTCAGTTTAGGGCTAAATAGTTATGTTTCAGCACAACAAACATATACTTCTTTTACGCCCGGTAAACTTTGGAAGGATGATAAAGGCGTTCATATTAATGCGCATGGTGGAGGCATTGTTGAATATAAAGGCGTTTATTATTGGTTTGGCGAGCATAAAATTGAAGGTGAAAAAGGAAATACGGCACAGGTAGGCGTGCATTGCTACTCATCAAAAGATTTATACAACTGGAAAGATGAAGGAATCGCGCTTCCCGTTTCCGAAGATTTGAAAAGTGATATTGCTAAAGGCGCTATACTGGAACGACCAAAGGTGGTGTACAACAAGAAAACCAAAAAGTTTGTGATGTGGTTTCACTTAGAACTTTTAGGCAAAGGTTATGCAGCAGCAAGATCAGGTGTTGCGGTGGCTGACCGTCCAACCGGGCCATATACATTTATCAAGAGTTATCGCCCAAATCCAGAGAAAATGCCTTTTTATGCAGCAGGAACAGCAGAAAAAGATATGGTAAACTGCCAGCAACCAGCCAATAAAAGTGATGGCTTTTTCTGCAGGGATTTACCCGGCGGGCAAATGGCGAGAGATATGACCGTTTTCGTAGACGATGATGGGAAGGCCTATCATATATTCTCTTCTGAAGAAAATTTTACGCTGCATTTAGCTGAGTTAACCCCAGATTATTTAGGGCATACTGGAAAATTTATCAGAATTTATGTGGGGCAGCAAACAGAAGCACCAGCTTTGTTTAAGAAAAACGGAACCTACTATATGGTTGGTTCGGGCTGTACAGGTTGGGCGCCAAATCCGGCAAGATGGTTCAAAGCAAGCTCCATCTGGGGTCCGTGGACTTATATGGGAAATCCATGCCAGGGCGAAGGGGCTAAGTTAACTTATGGTGGGCAGAGCACACATGTATTACCAGCACCAGGCAAAAAAGGAGAATTTATTTTTATGGCCGATAAATGGGAACCGAAAAACGCCATTGATGGCCGTTACTTATGGTTGCCAATCAAATTTGAGAACGATAAAATTTCGATAAGCTGGGCAGATGAATGGGATCTGAGCGTGTTTAAAAAGTAGAAAAAACAAAATTTTTATATAAATCTGGATGATGAATTGCGTAAAAATGCGCGAATTGGAATCTTTTTGCCCAAAATTCGGGTCATCTTAAAAACAACTTTAAAAAAAATGAAAGCAAAATTATTATGGTTGGTGGCGATATGTTTCTCCTTATCAGCTTTTGGCCAGCAAGCTAAACATACGTTTAAGCTAGGAGAAACAGCCTTTCTATTAGATGAAAAACCCTTTCAGATAATTTCTGGTGAGTTACATTATCCCCGTGTACCAAAAGAAGCCTGGCGTGCCCGTATGAAAATGGCCAAAGCAATGGGACTAAATACGATCGGTACCTACGTATTCTGGAATCTGCACGAACCGCAAAAAGGAAAATTCGATTTTTCGGGCAATAATAACATTGCTGAATTTGTGAAGATCGCCCAAGAGGAAGGACTATGGGTTATCTTAAGACCAAGTCCATATGTTTGTGCAGAATGGGAGTTTGGTGGTTATCCTTACTGGTTACAGAACGAAAAAGGTCTTGTGGTGAGAAGTACCGAAAAACAATATTTAGATGAGTATAAGAAGTATATTATAGAAGTAGGGAAACAGCTGGCACCATTGCAGATTAATCATGGAGGTAACATTATTATGGTACAGGTAGAGAACGAGTATGGTTCTTACGCTGCTGACAAAAATTATTTAGATATCAACAGAAAAATGTTTATTGAAGCAGGTTTCGATGGATTGCTTTATACCTGCGATCCGGCTGCAGATGTAAAAGATGGACATTTAGATGGATTACTGCCAGCCGTAAACGGAATTGATAATCCGACAAAAATCAGGCAGTTGGTAAACGAGAACCATAATGGAAAAGGCCCGTATTTTATAGCTGAGTGGTACCCTGCATGGTTCGATTGGTGGGGAACGCCTCATCACACTGTTCCGGCAGCGCAATACACCAAAAAGTTAGATTCTGTTTTAGCGGCAGGTATTTCGATTAACATGTACATGTTTCATGGCGGTACAACCCGCGATTTTATGAATGGGGCAAACTATAAAGATATTTCTCCTTACGAGCCACAAACCAGCAGCTATGATTACGATGCGCCTTTAAATGAGGCTGGGAACGTAACGGACAAATTTAAAGCGTTTAGAAGCGTGATCGAAAAACATCTTCCGGGAGGACAAACTTTACCGCCGATCCCAGCTGCTAAACCAAGTATCGCTATTGCACCTTTTAAACTGGAGAGTACAGTAGCTTTGTTTAATGCACTGCCAAAAGCGGTGAAAAATACGACCCCTTTAACTTTCGAAGATCTTAAACAGGATTATGGCTATGTATTGTACCGCACCACTATTGAAGGAGGTAAAAAAGGCGAATTGCAAATTAAACAGTTGCGCGATTATGCCCTCATTTTTATCAATCAAAAAAGGGTAGGTATTTTAGACCGTAGGTTAAACCAAAATACGCTGGCATTAACACTCCCGAAAGGTGAAGTACAACTCGATATTTTTATCGAAAATATGGGGCGGGTAAACTTTGGCAAGTATTTGTTAGAGAACAAAAAAGGAATTACTGAACAGGTAACTTTTGCCGGGACTGAAGTTAAAAACTGGTCGATGTATGGCTTCCCTTTTAGCAACATCAATAGTTATACTACTAAAGCTACTCCATCAACTGGCACCGGAAATGGCCCAACATTGCAGAAAGGATCCTTCCAAATTTCAACCATTGCAGATACCTATTTAGATATGACCGATTGGGGAAAAGGAGTAGTTTGGGTTAACGGGCACAACTTAGGAAAGTATTGGGCAATTGGGCCACAACAAACGCTTTATATCCCTCAAGAATGGTTAAAAAAAGGCAAGAATGATATTGCTGTTCTAGAACTGATCAAACCCGATCAAAATATTTTAAAGGCAATAGATCAGCCCATTTTAAATACGCTTAAAAAATTAAACGTAGATTAAACGTTTAAAAATCTTAATAATAGGGGTTAAAGGCCAAATTTTAACAAAAAGTAACGATTTAACCCCTACTTATTACCGTATTACCCCTCACTCCATCGGGGTAATAAGTGGTTACTTTGTTGTAATCAATCCATCCCTATTCATGCACGGTTTCTACATCAGGTCAGATTAATGTTTAACAAATATTTTTTTGCTAAACTACCCTTGAATCACGTTAGCGGTTCAATTATATAACTAACCAAATAATCATAAAAAATGAAAAGAAAACTACTAGACACATCTAAGTGCGCGGTAATATTTTTGTTTGCCTTGATCCTATCCTTAGGTAAATCAAACAAGTCCATTGCACAAACCACTACTCAAATCTCAATTTCAGGAAAAGTAAAAGATAATCAGGGTAACCCCATTCCAGGTGCCTCCATTAGTGTTAAAGGAACTAATAGGGTTGTTGCCAGCGATGCCAATGGAAATTTTAAAATAACAGCCCAAAAAGGAGAAAATTTAGTCATCACTTTTGTAGGTTATGTAACCAATACAATATTGGTTGCCAATGAAACACAACTCAGCATTACCCTAGCAGAAGATAAGGGTAAGAACTTAGAAGACGTAGTGGTGGTAGGTTATGGTACCCAAAAGCGTTCAGACATTACCGGTGCAGTGGCTTCAGTTCCGAAAGAACGTTTATCACAACTTCCGGTTACCAATGTTTTGCAGGCTATCCAGGGAGCTGTAGCTGGGGTAAATATCACCAGTGGCTCATCTGTTCCAGGGAGCCAACCAGCAGCCTCTATCCGTGGTCAAAATTCCATTACAGCCGGTACAGGGCCATTTGTGGTTGTAGACGGGGTACCATTGAGCAAAACCGGGGGTTCCTTAAACGATATCAATCCTAACGATATTGCCTCAGTAGAGATATTAAAAGATGCTTCATCAACCGCAATTTATGGTACTAATGGTTCTAATGGTGTTATCCTTGTTACTACTAAAAGAGGTAATACGGGCAAACCTACCATTAGGTACAATGCTTACGCGGGGGTAGAAAATATTGCCCATATTTTAAAGCCGAGAACTGGTGCAGAATACCTTCAAAAATATGCTGATTATTTAAAGCAAATAAATCAGCCACAAACCAGCCCGGTTCCTAATTTTGGAGAACTTGCTTATTATAATTCAGGTACAACTACCGATTGGGTAAAAGAAGTTACACAAACCGGAGTAATGCAAGATCATAATTTAAGCATTTCTGGTGGTAGTCAAGATGTAAAATATTTTATATCAGGAGGTTATCTGGATCAAAAAGGCCCGGTAAAAGGTTATCAATATAACAGAACAAGCTTAAGATCTAATTTAGATGTTAATATTACCGATTATTTAACTGTTGGTACGTCCCTGTTTTTCACTGGAAATAATTACGATGGAGGGAGAGCAAATTTACTTTTTGCTACCGCAATGAGTCCATATTCGCCAATTTACAACGATAAAGGCGAATATAAAATATATCCGATGGATCCAGAACAGCTTTACACCAATCCTTTGCTTGGTTTAGTTACCGATCGGATCAGCAGAAGTACCAACTTAAATGGAAATGGTTATGCCGAGGTTAAGTTCTCTGGCGTTTTAAAAGGATTGAAATATCGTTTAAATGGTGGCTATACTTTCTTTCCAGAAAATACAGCAAGTTACACAGGTAGAAAAGCAAATGATATGCTCGGTACTGCCAGAACGTTTTATGCCCAAACCAACAGCTACACATTAGAAAATATACTTACCTATACAAAAGATATTCAAAAACACCATTTCGATTTTACTGGTTTATATAGTGCCCAACAAAGAAAATATACCAATACAACAGCTGGTGCGGTAGGATTTGTGAATGATGAGCTTTCATATAATAGATTAAGTGCAGGAGCAACGCAAACCAGTGATTCTTATGCCGATCAGTATCGTTTAAACTCGCAGATGATCAGGGTTAATTACTCTTATGATAGCCGTTACTTATTTACAGCAACAGCACGAAGAGATGGTTCATCAGTATTTGGGGCCAATACCACAAAATATGGTATTTTTCCTTCAGTAGCGGCAGGTTGGAACATTGGCAGAGAGGATTTTATGAAAAATGCTTCGTTTGTAAATAACCTTAAATTAAGAGGCTCTTATGGTAAAACAGGTAACGAGGCGGTTGGTGTTTACCAAACCATTACTACAGAAGGTGCATTGCGTTCACCTTTTAACGGTTTAAGTACTATTGGTGTTGCTCCTAATAATTTAGGGAATGCCAACCTGCACTGGGAAAGTACTACAACTGCTAATATAGGTTTAGATTTTTCTTTATTTAAAGATCGTGTGAGTGGAACATTGGATGTTTATAGTGGCAAAACAAAAGATTTATTGTTAAATAGAAGTCTGCCGATTATAACGGGTTATTCGAGAATTCTTGATAACCTGGGTAAAGTAGAAAATAGAGGTATTGAACTAAGCATAAATACTAAGAACATTACCAACGGAGATTTTAAATGGGAAACTTCAGCAAATTTTACTGCAAACAAAAATAAAATCGTTGATCTCTATGGAGATGGAAAAGATGATTTAGGTAACAGATGGTTTATCGGCAAACCAATAAGTGTTGTTTATGATTATAGAATGACAGGTATTTGGCAAACAGGAGAAGATGCATCAAAGCAAGATCCTGGTGCTAAGCCGGGCGACTTAAAATTTGCAGATCTTAATGGTGATGGTGTAATTACTGCAGATAAAGACCGCGAAATAATTGGTCAGCGTGCTCCCAAATGGACAGGTGGCTTAACCAATACTTTCCACTACAAAAACTGGAACTTAAGTGTGTTTATTCAAACAGCACAAGGTATCACCAGAAACAATACCGATTTAAATTATGGCGATGAAACAGGTAGAAGAAATACACCTGCCGAAATTGGCTATTGGACGGCTAGTAATCCAAGTACAACACGTCCAGCGCTATCTTATAATAACACCAGAGGCTACGGCTATGCTTCAGACGCTAGCTATACCCGTATAAAAGATGTAACGGTGAGTTATGTTTTTTCTCCTAAAATTATGGAAAAACTCCATCTTGGTAGTTTAACGCTCTATGCCAGTGGTAGAAACCTGTACACCTTTACCGATTGGATCGGGTGGGATCCTGAAAACGATTATGCAACCCGTGGATCGGGAGATTGGACTAATAATTATCCGTTAACACGCTCTTTTGTGTTTGGAGCAAATATTTCTTTAAAATAATTTACCTCTAAAAAAAGATCATGAAAAAATTAAAATATATACTGTTTTCTTGTCTTGCAGTTGCATTAATGTTTTATTCTTCCTGCAAGAAAGCCTTTTTAGATGAAAAACCATATTCGAGTTATACTCCAA
This sequence comes from Pedobacter sp. GW822-FHT03F06, assembly GCF_058801365.1. Taxonomy (NCBI): domain Bacteria; kingdom Pseudomonadati; phylum Bacteroidota; class Sphingobacteriia; order Sphingobacteriales; family Sphingobacteriaceae; genus Pedobacter; species Pedobacter sp. GW822-FHT03F06. The sequence continues at coordinate 552,530 of NZ_JBXANE010000001.1, read as the reverse complement.
TTACCCTGAACGATTCGTTAGGTTTTGAAGCCTCTTTAATTGGTTTATACAACCATGTAAGTACAATTTATTCGTACTCAGATCAGCAGGGTTGGCCAAGTGTTTGGCAGGTAGGTACTGATGTGGCCAATGCTACAACAAACCAGCAGGGTGTTGAGGTTCCTTATTACGATTATACACAGTTAACACCTACCGATGGGGCTGCTGCATATATGTGGAACAGGAATTATATCCTGATTAACCTTTCTAACGTAATTATTGATGGTATAGAAAATCCATCTGTAGGTGCAATTAGTGCAAAGGGTAAAGCGGCAATAAATGCAGAGGCTAAGTTTTTTCGGGCCTATGCCTATAATACGCTGGCTACACTTTATGGCAGAGTTCCTTTAATTAAAAATGCGCTTACCGCACCTAAAACTGACTTTGTTCGAGCTCCTTTAAATGAGGTTAACGATTTTATTATAAATGATCTGCAGTTTGCAGTTGCAAATTTGCCAGATATTGAAGCAGTTAAGTCGAATACAAAAGGCAAAATGTATGGCCGTGCAAATAAATTTATGGCAATGCAGCTACTTGCTGAAGTATATCTTAGGACAGGTAAAAATGATTTGGCCGAGCAACAGGCACTAGGTATTATAAACAGTGGCAAGTTTAGTTTAAACAAAGCCAGATTTGGAGTTAAAGCAAGCCTTCCCGGAGATTATTATTCAGATTTATTCGTTTATGGCAACCAGCGCCGATCTCAAAATAATAGAGAGGTTATCTGGACATTGGAGCAAGAAAATCCATCGAGCGTTGTAGGAGGAATTACCAATAGTCCTCAGCAAAGAAGGGTATGGGGAACCGGATATTATGCCATTCAAGGAATGATACTAGCCGATTCTTTAGGTGGCAGAGGATTATCTAGGTTAAGATTGAGCAATTGGTTTCTGTATAGCTTATATAAACCTGGTGATATTCGTAACTCGCAATACAATGTGAAAAGAAGATTTTATTACAATGATCCTGCTAATGCCAAATTTGGCCAGATTATCCCTTACACCGGACCTGATACTTTATTTAAGATTAATCCTTCTATCACCAAATGGAATCAATTCGATCCTAACGATACCTTTGGCTTTGCAATGATTAAGGATTTTATCCTGATGCGCCTCGGAGAAACCTATTTACTGCTTGCAGAGGCCCAGTTTAAACAAGGAAAACTGAGTGATGCTGCAGCTTCAATAAATGAATTAAGGAAAAGAGCATTTGCCGATTATCCTACCAGAGGACAGGTACAATCTTCTGATATTAATCTTAATTTTATACTGGATGAACGTGCACGCGAGCTTATTGGCGAAGAAAACCGGAGAATGACTTTAATGCGTACAGGTACTTTGGTTGACCGTGCCATCACATTAAATAGTAACGATGCTGCAAAACCTTTAAAAGGCTTAACTGCAAAAAACTTATTGTTACCTATCCCATTAACCGAAATTCAGTTAAATAAAGATGCGCTTTTAGAGCAAAATCCAGGTTATTAGTAACGTTTAGTTAGCTGATTAATACTGCTCTTCAGGTCCTTTTGAAAAGAAGGATCTGAGGAGCTTTTTTGTTCCTAGCCTTTTTAACCAAAGTCAAATAACACAATTCTTTATATTCATTTCTGTTTAAAAAACGAATTATCCTATACCGAAGCGTTACCTAAAACCAGCATCAAAAGAAGCCATATTTAACCTGTTTCTTTAACCTTTATTTTTTGCAATTAAACGTTGTATTGACGTTTAATTGTTGACTAAAAAGTGTTAAAACCGTTAAAATGGCCAAAAAATAACAATTTAACCCCTACTTATTACCGTATTACCCCTCACTACGACCGCTTTTTTTATAGTTAATTTGTTTCAACCAAGTATAAGAATATTAGATCGATCCAGATTATTCCAGATTAACTACCTGGAATAAATAATGGATGCAGCAAATTTAGAGCGGCTGTATCCTGTTTTTAGAAGCAAAACCTAAACCTTTAACCGATCATGAAAAGATTAAAACAACCAAACAAATACCCCCATTACTGTCTAACAAATTGCTGATTGAAGGTTTGCTTGAAATCAGTATTACCCTTAACAAATTATTCATCCTTAATCCCAAAATTATGAAGAAAGCTAAATCTACTCAACATTCCGTTTTTTTAAACCTCTGGCAAAATAAAATAACATTAGTGCTTTTTATAAAAGCACACTAACCAAAACCAATTGCCAGGGATAAGGGCATTGTGCTATTTCCCAAACCATACTGACGAATATTTCGATTGGATAACTACCTAATGCCTCTACGAGTGCAATATGATGGTAATCTATCTGGCCTGATATTGATGTGCTAACCAATTTAAACCATTTTTATGAAGAAAAAATTACCGAAGAAAATCCCGCTCCATCAGCAGGGTATTGCTTTTAGATCAATCTTGCAGCTTTTGATCTATTTCGTGATTACAGTTTCCTGCCTAACCGCATCTGCACAAACAGATGTAACGGTAAGAGGCGTAGTAAAAGATACCGTTGGCGGTTTGCCAGGTGTAAATGTTAAAGTTTCGGGTACCAATCGTGGAATATCAACCGATGAATTTGGACGTTATACCATAAAATTACCAAGAACAGGTAAATTATTGTTCTCGTTAGTGGGTTACAAACCCAAAAATGTTGCCATTGCCAATTATGATAAAAATGCCGAAGGTGTTTATGTAATTAATATAACACTGCAGTCTGATGCCAACTCTTTGGATGAGGTAGCGGTTGTAGGCTTTGGTACACAGAAAAAAACAAGTGTAATCAGTTCTATTACGGCCATTAATCCGAAAGAGCTTAAAGGCCCAACCAGTAACTTAACCACCATGATGGCAGGAAGGGTTGCCGGTATGATTGCTTACCAGCGGAGTGGCGAGCCAGGCGCAGATAATGCACAGTTTTTTATCCGTGGTTTAGGTACTTTCGGTGCTGGTAAACAAGATCCATTAATCCTGATCGATGGTATCGAATCAAGCCAGAACGATATGGCACGTTTGCAGCCTGATGATATTTCTTCCTTTAACGTACTTAAAGATGCTACAGCATCGGCCGTGTACGGTGCCAGGGGAGCTAACGGAGTAGTACTCATTTTAACTAAATCTGGTGTTGCAGGACAAACAAAATTTGGGTTCAGGGCCGAATCTTCATTATCGTCAAATACAAAAAACTTTCAGTTTGCCGATAACGTTACCTACATGAAACTGGCCAACGAAGCGGCATTAACGCGGAACAGGCTGGCCATATTGCCATATCTGCAAACCAAAATAGACGCTACAGCAGCAGGCGAAAACGAATTACTTTACCCTAACAACAACTGGATAGAGCAATTGATTAAAGATTATACCATCAACCAAAGGTATAACCTCAACATTTCGGGCGGTGGTACCAAAGCAAGCTATTATATCGCTGGTACTTATAATATTGATAACGGGGTATTAAAAGTTGCCGATCTAAATAATTTTAATAGTAATATCAAGTTAAAGAATTATTCCGTCCGTTCTAACGTAAACATTAACCTTACCAATACTACTGAAGCTATTATCCGTGTTTATGGTCAGTTTGATGATTATACGGGGCCAGTAGGTGGCGGCGGTGCAACCTTTAACAGGGCAATTTGGTCTAACCCGGTAATGTTCCCTGCAGTTTATCCGGCAAGTTTGTCGCCTTTTAGCAACCACCCTTTATTTGGTAATGCCATTTCGCCAAGGGGCGGGCTATATATGAATCCTTATGCCGAAATGGTAAAAGGTTATCAGGATAAAAATGCTTCGACGCTGCAAACGCAGATTGAAATTAAGCAGGATTTAAAATTCATTACACCTGGTTTAACCGCTAGAATGATGAGTTATGCCCGTAGATATTCGTATTTTGATATTTCACGTGCTTATAATCCTTTCTATTATTCTGCTACTGAACAGCCAGACAAATCAATCGGACTTAGCCTCATCAACGGTGGGGGTGCACTATCTATTGGTCCGGTAGGTACCGAATATTTAGGTTATTCAGAAGGAACAAAAGATTTAAATTCTACATTTTATGCAGAGTTTTCAGCCAACTACAACCGTACTTTTAAAGAGAAACATGCGGTAGGGGCTATGTTGATTACCACCATGAGGAATTATCTGGCCGCAAACCCAGGTAGTCTACAGCTTTCTTTGCCATCGCGTAACCAGGGGGTATCAGGAAGAGCTACTTACGGTTACGATAACCGTTACCTGGCCGAGTTTAACTTTGGTTACAACGGTTCGGAGCGTTTTGCCGAAAATAACCGTTTTGGTTTCTTCCCGTCGTTTGGTTTAGGTTATATCATTTCGAACGAAAGTTACTTTAAGCCTTTAACCAGTGTAATTAACAGTTTAAAACTGAGGGCTACTTATGGTTTGGTAGGTAACGATCAGATTGGTAATGCTGCCGACCGCTTCTTTTATCTTTCGGAAGTAAACATGAACAATGGCACATTTGGTGCAAGGTTTGGAGAGGATGGCTTGTACTACCGTGATGGTATTTCGATATCGCGCTATTCAAATCCTTTAATTACATGGGAGCGATCGAAACAAACCAATATTGGTTTAGACATGACCTTGTTCAATAGTTTAAACCTAACCTTCGATATTTATAAAAACGAACGTTCGAACATTTTAACCGACAGGACATTTATACCAAGCACCATGGGCTTACAGGCTTCTGTAAGGGCCAACACCAACAAGGCGGAAAGTAAAGGTGTCGATTTTTCTGCCAGTTATAACAAGTCTTTCAGCAACAACATGTTCTTGCAGCTGCGCGGTAACTTTACCTACGCTACCAATAAAATCTTAATTTATGATGAACCTTCATTTAACGCCAATGAAACTTACCGTTACCACATTGGTTTGCCTACTACCCAGGCATTCGGTTACATTGCAGAGCGTTTGTTTATTGATGATGCAGAAGCTAAAAACTCGCCGGTTCAGTTTTCGGGCGTACCAGGCTTAGATTATGGTGGAGGTGATATCAAGTACAGAGATGTAAATGGTGATGGTATTATCAGTGATGTAGATCAGGTGCCAATTGGCTTACCTACCAGTCCAGAAATTGTTTATGGTTTTGGCGGTACGTTTGGTTTTAAAGGTTTCGATATATCGGCATTTTTTCAAGGCTCGGCAAGGTCCTCATTTTTCATCAATCCAGGTAATATTTCTCCTTTTGTACTTAATAACGAATCTGGCAATCCTAATGTTACGCAGAACGGATTACTGGAAGTTATTGCCGATAGTCACTGGTCTGAGCAGAATCGCGATAGTTATGCATTCTGGCCACGTTTAAGCCCTAATTTTGTAAACAACAATACCCGTACCTCAACCTGGTGGATGCGCAATGGAGCATTTTTAAGGTTGAAAAGTGTGGAGTTGGGCTACAATCTGCAAACCAAACTGCAGAAAAGACTGGGTTTAAGCAGTGCGCGTATTTACGCTAACGCTACGAACCTTGGGGCCATAAGTGCCTTCAAACTATGGGATCCTGAAATGGGTGGAAACGGCTTGGGCTATCCTGTTCAAACCGTATACAATTTAGGTTTAAATGTTTCATTCTAACCATTGAGCTTAAAAATAACAATATGAAAATCAATAATATTTTATTTCGAAAATACACGGCAAAGGCAGGTTTAGCCAAATTAACACTGGCAGCACTGGTTATCGTTTTATCGGTGAGCTCTTGCAAAAAATACCTCGATATCGTTCCCGATAATGTGGCTACGATCGATAATGCCTTTACTTTAAGGAACGAAGCAGAAAAATACCTGTTTACCTGTTATTCTTTCTTACCCAAAGATGGAGACCCCTTGTTAAATGCCGGTTTTATGGCAGGTGATGAAATCTGGACTTCGCTGGATGAAAGGGAATTTATTTCTTATGGCTGGAGAATGGCCAGAGGTGGACAGGGAGCAGAAAACCCATATTTAGATGCATGGAATGGCCGCTATCAGGGTGGTGGTCACGTTTACAACTACAATGATAATCCTGGCGGAGATTATGGTTTATTTAAAGCCATCAGAAACTGCAATATCTTTTTGGAAAATGTACAGGACCAGAGTAAAATTCCTGATCTGAGTTTAAACGAACGCCAGCGTTGGATTGCTGAGGTGAAATTTTTAAAAGCGTATTATAATTTCTACCTGCTACGGATGTATGGTCCGATTCCGATTATCGATACAAACTTAGGCATCAGTGCCAGCGAAGATGAAGTACGGGTAAAGCGGATGCCTTTTGATGAATGTGTAAACTATGTATCGGGTTTGCTGGATGAGGCTATTCCGGGTTTGCCGCAAATTATTACCGATAAAAGTACCGAACTGGGGCGCATTACCAAACCCATTGCATTGGCCATTAAAGCCAAGCTTTTATTAACAGCCGCAAGTCCTTTGTTTAACGGTAATACCGACTACAGTAACTTTAGGGATAAAGACGGGGTAATGCTGTTCAATACCGCTTACGATGCCAATAAATGGAAAAAAGCTGCCGATGCGGCCAAAGCAGCTATTGATGCTTCAGAAGCTGCCGGCTTTAAGCTGTACCAGTTTCCGGGTACTACTTTCAAACTATCGGATACTACACTTAGGCAACTTACCATTAAGGGAGCAGTAACGGAGCGTTTCAATGCCAACCTGGAGCATGTTTGGGCAAACCCAAACAGCAGAACTTTCAATATGCAGCGGGTAGCAATGCCGCGTTTGGCTTTAACGGTTGTAGTAGGTAGCGCAAGGCAGCAACTGGCCCCGCCTTTAAAAATTGCTGAAATGTTTTACAGCAAAAACGGAGTGCCCATTAACGAAGATAAAACCCTCGATTTTACCAATAAATATACGCTGCGTACCGCAGTTAAAAGCGAACGCTTTTACGTAAAAGAAGGTTATACCACTGCAAGGATCAATTTCGACAGGGAGCCAAGGTTTTATGCCGATTTAGGTTTTGATGGCGGAATCTGGTATAAATACGATAGCCCGACCAATTCGGATGAAGGTACTTTCGTATTAGAAGGTAAATCTAACCAGGTGGCAGGTGCAAACAACTTCGGCTGGTACAACGAAACAGGTTATTTTATCAAAAAACTGGTCGATTGGAACATGATTAACGGTACAAATGGTGCCAGTTACCGCGATTATCCATGGCCACAGGTAAGATTGGCCGATCTTTATCTGATGTATGCCGAAGCATTAAACGAAAGCCTGGCAGCACCATCGGCTGATGTTTACGAATACATTAACCGCATCAGAACAAGGGCTGGTTTACCAACCGTACAAAACGCATGGACCAACTTTTCAAACAACCCGGGTAAATACACCACAAAAGATGGCATGCGCGAAATTATCCAGCAGGAGCGATTGATTGAAATGGCATTTGAGGGAAGCCGTTACTGGGATATTAAACGATGGAAACGTGCTGCAGAAATGTTTAATCAATCTATTACCGGATGGAGCGTTTACCAGCCAACTGCCGCTGAATATTACCGTGTTAGAACCATTTTTAACCAGAATTTTGTGGCCCCGCGCGATTATTTATGGCCCTTAAGAACTTATGATTTAACTGTAAACCCAAAACTGGTTCAAAACCCAGGTTGGTAGTATTAACTGATGATTAAAAATATTCGATATGAAAAGAATAAATAAAAACCTCCTGTTATTCCTGTTAAGTTTAACCATAGCCTTTTCAGGCTGTAAGGAGGATGAGTTAGGCCCGTTGGAAAATAATACCACGCCGCCGGGTAAAGTAGCCAATGTTTCGGTTACCAATGGTCCGGGCAATGCCAGCATTACTTTCAGCTTACCCGCCGATAAAGATTTGCTGTATGTTAAAGCGGTTTATTACCTGGCAAACGGGCAGGAAATGGAAGTAAAAACATCTTATTATGGCAATACTTTATTGGTGGAAGGCTTTGGCGATACCAACGAACACGAAGTGAAAATTTATGCGGTAAACAGGAGTGAGACTTCTTCCGAACCAACTATTGTTAAGGTTAAACCGCTCGAAAATCCCATTTGGGGTGTTTACCGGAGCCTTAAGGCAGTAGCTGATTTTGGTGGTTTAAATTTTAAAGGAAGTAATCCATCCAAAGCCGACCTGGCCATAGAGGTTTTGATTTTATCGAAGGGCAAGTATGTGCCTACCGCTAAAAACATTTACACCTCGGCAATAGATATCGATCAATCGGTAAGAGGATTGGATACCCTGAGCCAGAAATTTGCCATTACCATACGCGATAGGTGGTTAAATTATAGCGATACCCTTTTTACTACCTTGAAGCCGCTTTATGAAACAGCGCTTCCAAAATCAGGCTACAAAGAAGTTATTTTGCCAACCGATACCCCACAGGAATATAGCGGTACTGGTGTAGCTAAAATGTGGGATGGCAACATTATCGACTGGCCGAGCGTATGTTTAACCAAACCATCGGTACTTACCCCGCAATGGGTAACCTTCGATTTAGGTAAAGTGGCAACCATGAGCCGTATTGTAGTATGGAATTATCCAGAATACTTAAATGCCGGCCGTACCTATTATTATGGTGGTAATTTAAAAGATTTCGAAATCTGGGGAACCGATAATCCACCGGCCGATGGCAGTTTCAACAACTGGGTAATGTTAGGTAAATACAGCTCTACAAAACCTTCTAAAAGTGCTTATGGTGTGCAAACCAGCGAAGATTATGCTTTCGCAAATGCTGGTATCAGCTACAATTTTGCTGTGGGCCTGAAAAAGGTGAGGTACATCCGCATTAAATCCATTAACAATTGGCAGGGTAATACATTCATGAGCGTATCAGAAGTACAGCTTTATGGCGATCCGAGATAATTACTAAACAGCATTTAGAAATGAATAATCAAAAAACATATATCAGAACCCTAAAACTAGCTTTTATGTTCGCATGGGCAGGTACTTTTATGGCCTGTACCAAATCTGATGATTACAAAAAGTTTACCGAAAAAGGCGAGATTTCTTATACCGGAAAGTTAGATTCGGTAAAAATAATGTCGGGGAATAACAGGGTATACATCAGGGGCTTATTTCTTTCCGATCCGAAAGTAACCCAATGCAAAATATTCTGGAACAACAGGGCCGATTCGGTAGTAATACCTGTAAAGAAAAAATACGCTACCGATACGCTGAAATATTTTGTAGAGAACGTACAGGAAGGCGTGCAGAACTTCCAGATTTATACTTACGATGCAGCAGGAAATAAATCTATTCCGGTATATAAAACCGGAAGATCTTATGGCGCAAGGTATCAGTCATCGTTGTTTAACCGGCCTATCGAATCGGCATTTACCAACGCCAGTGGTGCAACAACCATTACCTGGCAGGGCATGGATCGTTTAACCGGGGTATTTGCAACAGAAGTAGAGTACACCAGCTTAAGTAATGTAATTAAAAAAATCAGGACCAAAATCGATGAAACCACAACGGCCATACCGGATATTAAACCCGGTACAAGTTTAAGGTACCGTACCCTGTTCCTGCCCGATACCGTTTCTATTGATACCTTTTCTACCGCTTTTCAAACACAGCGTGTAGGTGCTGATATTACGGCAACCTATTTTAAGAACAAGGGAAATCCCTTTATTGCTGCTGCAAGCGGTGGCAGGTGGCGTAATATCGCTGACTGGACGGTTACTGCAAATGTTAAAAACCACGGTGGTTTAGGAGGATGGTGTTCTGATCAGGGAGGCTGCCTTGCCATGGAAATGGGCTGGGACGGCACTGCACAAATTACCAATGGTAAAATATACCAAACTTTTACGCTTCCGGCGGGCAGTTACAGTTTCGAAATTACCATGGCCAAAAATGAAGCAAAGGATCCGGTTTACATCGTAGCAGCAGCTGGAAATACCCTGCCCGATGTAGCCGATGTGTCCACATCATTAGGCTATACCAATTTTGCGAATAACAAGTTTCAGTTTACTTTAACCCAATCAACAACAGTTTCACTAGGCTTTCTCGCCACAATGACGACAGCATCGGGTAATCAGTTTTGGATTGTAAAAGAAGTAATGCTTAAATCACTTTAGCAGTTTTTTTTAAGTTAATTTCTTATTCTCTGGGGCTTTCTGAAAAGAAAACCCAGAGAATTTTTTATTTAAGAATAATGTTAAATTAGTTGATCAAAAAAACGATGTTATATAGAATCCCATTCTTCCTTATTGTAGCGATAATTATTTTAATACAATCCTGCGCAGTAAAAAAGGAACAGAATTTTTCCAATATCTACTCATCCGAAGGTTATAAGCTAATTTGGAATGATGAATTTAACAAAGATGGCGCTCCCGATCCAGCCAATTGGAACTATGAGAAAGGGTTTGTGCGTAATGAAGAGCTGCAATGGTATCAGCCCGAAAATGCTTTCTGCAAAGATGGTAAGTTGATTATCGAAGCACGGAAAGAAGTAAAACCTAACCCGTTATATGTAGAAGGAAGTAACGAATGGCGTAAAAAACCAAAAGATATAGCATATACTTCAGCCTGTATCATTACCAAAGGTTTACAGAGCTGGCAGTATGGTCGATTCGAAATGAGAGGAAAAATTGATATCTCGGATGGGCTCTGGCCTGCATTCTGGACATTGGGCGTAAAAGGCCGCTGGCCTGCGAACGGTGAAATCGATATTATGGAATACTATCAGGGAAAATTATTGGCCAATATTGCAAGTTTAGGACCTGATAAAAAGGCGAAATGGTTTAGCAATACCAAGCCCATTACCGAATTGGGTGGAAAAAAATGGGCAGCAGAATTTCATATATGGCGCATGGACTGGGATAGCGAAGCCATCAGCTTATTTGTAGATGGAATGCTCCTTAATAAAACCAATTTAAGCGATCTTAAAAATGATGATGGCTCAGATTTTCATCCTTTTAAACAACAACATTACATCTTGTTCGATCTGGCCATGGGCGGTATGAACGGTGGCCCGTTAAATGATACTAAATTTCCCAATAGGATGGAAGTCGATTATGTTAGGGTGTATCAGAAATAGATGCCTTTCCATTTGTCACCCTGAGCGTAGTCGAACGGCTGAAACAAGTCCGGTAGGACGACCGGGTTGTAAATAAGAAAGCGCCATGGAAATTAAACCATGGCGCTTTCTATTATATTTTAAAGATTAATTCTGAACTTTTATTTCAGTTCTTCTGTTCACCATTCTACCTTCTTCACTATCATTCGAGCTGATTGGTTCTTTTTCGCCATGACCAACAACAGTGAAATTATTTCCATTTAAACCTGCGTTAATAAAGTACGATTTTACTGCATTTGCACGGTCGATAGAAAGTTGCATATTGTGATCGGGTGTACCCTCAGCAGATGAATGTCCGTTAAGTACAAATTTGGTGGTAGGCGATTTTTTCATTTCTGCAACTGCTTTATCCAGTATAGCGAATGATGATGTTTTAAGTACGAAGGAATTAAACTCAAACTGGATATTGTCTAAGTTGAAGTTGGGTTTTTCAGCGGGTGCCGGAGCTTCTTCTTTCTCTGGGGCAGGCGTAGGTTTTTTCTCCTCTACCGGTGGTGCTGGCTTTTCAACAGGTGCTGGAGCAGGTTTTGCTACCAGTTTTTTTGTTTTACAAGAGTACATTGTAAGGGTAAACAAAGCTAGGAGCGTAGTAAATAAAAGGTTTTTGGTAATGTTCATGTTTTAAGATTAATTTAAGTTTACTGTGTGTTTGTTGCCCAAACATACTAATAAATGATTACAGCTATAACGGTGTTTTTTTGAAGAAGTTATATTTAATGCGTTAATCCGTCTAATTTAACTTCAATTTTACTCAAACATATTCATGTCAATTTCCTTTATGTATTATAACAATTTACTATGAACCGTTTTGAAAACAAAATTGCTTTAATTACCGGAAGCAGTCAGGGAATTGGTGCTGCGTGTGCCTTAAGGTTGGCCAAAGATGGCTGTGATATTATTTTAAATGGCCATAAATTTGATGAAAGGGGCGAAAAACTTATCGCAGAAATACAGGACATGGGTAGAAAAGCAGCTTTTTTGGAAGCCGATTTAAGTAAAGCCAAAGAAGCCACTAAATTGATAACCGATGCCGTGGCCGTATTTGGTCATTTAGATATTTTGATAAATAATGCGGGTGTAGAAAAAAAAGCCAACTTTTGGGAAGTTACGGAAGAAGATTACGACCTGATCATGAATACAAATTTAAAAGGTGTTTTTTTTAGCATCCAGTCGTTTGTAAATTACTGTAGAAAAAGTAAGGTTGCCGGAACTGTAATCAATATGAGTTCTGTCCATGAAGAAATCGCATTTCCACATTTTACCGCATACTGTGCAAGTAAAGGCGGTTTAAAAATGTTAACCAGAAATCTCGCTTCAGAATTAGCCAAGTTTAACATCAGGATCAACAACGTAGCACCTGGAGCTGTTTCAACGCCGATTAATCAAGATTTATTGAATAATAAAGAACAGCTGGAAAAAGTACTTCAAAATATCCCTTTAAAACGAATGGGTAAGGTAGAAGATGTTGCAGCAGTAGTGGCTTTCCTTGCTTCTGATGATGCCGCTTATGTAACAGGATCAACTTATTTTGTAGATGGAGGATTAACCTATCATTATGAAGAACAATAGGCTAATCATACAATGAAATTTAATTTAAACCTTTAAATTAGGCATTAAGTTTAAGAAAGCCTGCGCATTGGCACTGTATTTTTTTTTATCTAGTTTAAAATAAAATGCACCTTTTTTTGAACCCGATTTATCTTTTTCGGCCAGTTTAATCAATAATCCAGTCGAGGTAATTTTACGGCTGAAATTTCTGGTGTCGATTTTAGTATCGTTTACTTCCTCAAAAAGAATATGCAATTGTGGGATGGTGAATTTTTTAGGAAGCATTTCAAATAAAATAGGATGGAGGGCAGCCTTGTACCTTAATTTTTTTCGGGCATCGGCAACCATTTGGTTATGATCAAAAATAAGTTTTGGCCTATCGTTGATCAAAAACCATTCTGCTTCGTAATCATCATTTAACTGTGCCTCATATTTATGGATATCAATAAGGGCAAAATATCCAACAGAAAGTGTTCTTTCAATTGGGTCACGGCCAGGTTCTCCATAAATCTGCATCTGTTCCAGGTAAACACCTTCCAAACCCGTCATTTTTTTGAGTACCCTGTTCGCTGCATCATCCGGACTTTCATTTGCACCCACAAAACCACCCATTAAACTCCATTTGTTTATTTCGGGCTCTAAACCCCGCCTAACCAACAGAATTTTAAGGTGTTCACCATCAAACCCAAACACGATGCAATCAACAGCAACCAGATAATGTGGCTGCCCAGAATATTCAATCATTTTTTATCCGAGATTTTAAAGGCTTAATATGTTCAAATTTTCACGAAAATAAAAATTATTATTAATTGTCTTTTTGACAATTAATAATAATTTTATAATTTGGCAGCTTAGATAGATTAAGCTAAATGCTTTCTTTTCTCTAACCAATTGAAAATATAAAATGAACCAAACATTCGAACTCGATAGTAATCCACACACCAGGTTAAATATATTAACTGGCGAATGGGTTTTAGTTTCTCCGCACCGTACTAAAAGGCCTTGGCAGGGTAAGGTTGAAGATGTAACGTCAGATAACCGTCCGGAATATGACCCTAAATGTTATTTATGTCCTGGTAATGGCAGGGCAGATGGCGATAGCAATCCAGAATATACCGAAAGCTTTGTTTTTAACAATGATTTTGCTGCATTGCTTGAAGATACGCCTGCTGGCAATATGAATGAAGATGATTTATTGGTAGCCAATAATCAGAGAGGACTTTGCAGGGTGATCAGTTTTAGTCCGAAACACAACCTCACACTTCCCGAAATGAGTGTCGAAGCCATAACTGCTGTAGTAAATGTTTGGCAAAATGAATTTAATAACCTTGCCGAAAATGATTGGATCAAATACATTCAGATTTTCGAAAATAAAGGCGAAATAATGGGCTGTAGTAATCCACACCCACATGGTCAGATCTGGTCGCAGAGTGATATTCCATTAGAAATTGCTAAAGAAACCGAACGTCAGAAAACGTTCTACGCTATTCACAGAAGAAGTTTGCTTGGCGATTACTTAAAACTGGAGCAAAAGAAAAAAGAGCGTATTGTATTCGAAAACGATCATTTTGTGGTACTTGTTCCTTTTTGGGCAGTTTGGCCTTACGAAACCATGATTATCAGTAAACGCCATGTGAATAGTATTAAATTGTTTACAGAAGCTGAGAAGAAGTCGTTAGCTGAAGCGATTAAGGTGTTAACAACTAAATATGATAACCTTTTCGAAACTTCTTTCCCGTATTCTGCCGGCATGCATCAGGCACCAGTAAACAATGGATATTACCCTGAATGGCACTGGCATATGCATTTTTACCCACCGTTGTTGCGCTCGGCATCAGTTAAAAAATTTATGGTCGGTTACGAAATGTTGGCTAACCCTCAACGCGATATTACCCCTGAATTTGCCGCTAACCGTTTAAAAGAGATGTCTGCAATCCACTATAAAATCAACAAAACTGAAGATTAAATATTAAGTAATGAATGCACAGGATTTAAAAAATACATTTAAAAAACTTTTCAACGCTGAGCCTATTTTAGTGCGTTCGCCTGGAAGAATCAATATTATTGGCGAGCATACCGATTATAACGGCGGTTTTGTAATGCCTGCTGCCATTGATAAAGCCATTTATGTAGCCATATCAAAAAGAGAAGATGATGAAATACATTTATTTTCAGAAAGTTATCAGCAATTTGATATTTCATCGATCAAAAGCCTGAAAAAATCAGAGAATAGTTGGGCCAATTACATTTTAGGCGTTGCCGATCAGTTAAAAGAAAGGGGCCATCGGTTGGGCGGCTTTAACTTTTATATCGATGGTGATGTGCCTTTGGGCGCTGGTCTATCGTCATCTGCTGCTGTAGAATGTGCAACCGGCTTTGCACTCGATCAACTTTTTTCGCTTTCTGTTCCGAAAATGGATATCGCATTGATTGCACAAAAGGCAGAACAGACTTTTGCTGGTGTTAACTGTGGAATCATGGATCAGTTTGCCTCTGTATTTGGTAAGAAAGATCAGGCTATTATGCTCGATTGCAGATCGATGAAACACATTTACATTCCTTTAAAGCTGGATGGCTATAAACTTTTGCTTTTAAATACGAATGTAAAACACGCACTTGCCGATTCTGCCTACAATAAAAGAAGATCACAGTGCGAACAAGGTGTTGCCTGGGTAAAGGAACATTATCCAAATGTAAATACGCTTCGCGATGTGGATTTGGCCATGTTAGAAACCCATGTTAAACCAAAAGATCTGGAAGTTTACACCAAATGTAGTTTTGTAGTGAAAGAAATCGGCCGTTTATTAACCGCTGCGGAGCAACTGGAAAATGGTAATCTGCAAGGTTTGGGCAAACTGATGTTTGAAACCCATGAGGGCTTAAGCAAAGATTACGAAGTGAGCTGTAAAGAATTAGATTTCCTGGTTGATGCGGTTAAACCTCTTGATTATGTGTTAGGTGCGAGGATGATGGGCGGTGGTTTTGGTGGTTGTACCATCAATATTGTTAAAGAAGAAAAAATTGCTGATTTAATTGAAGAGTTATCTTCAAAATATTCATTGCAGTTCGGACTCAAGCTTGGTGCCTATACCGTTCAAACTGATAATGGAACCAGCTTATACAGCTAAAATTTAAATAACCCAAGGTATACTAACCAAAATAAATCAATGAAAAATAACTTATTAGACACGAAGGATTACATTGTATTTGCAATTTACTTCGTTATTGTGGCCGCTTATGGGCTCTACATTTACAACAAGAAAAAGTCAGAATCTACGGGTTCTAAAGATTATTTTCTTGCTGAAGGCTCTTTAACCTGGTGGGCAATCGGCGCATCGTTAATTGCATCTAATATTTCTGCAGAGCAGTTTATCGGTATGAGCGGATCAGGTTTTAAAATGGGATTGGCCATTGCAACCTACGAATGGATGGGCGCATTAACCTTAGTGGTTGTGGCAGTGTTTTTTATTCCGGTTTACCTGAAAAACAAAATTGCTACAATGCCACAATTCCTACATCAGCGTTATAACGGAACGGTAGCCATGATTATGGCTGTTTTCTGGTTATTGCTTTATGTTGTAGTTAACTTAACCTCAATTCTTTATCTGGGTGCTTTAGCAGTAAGTAGTATTTCTGGTTTCGATTTAAGCTTCTGTATGTACGCCATTGCAGGTTTTGCTATTATTATTACACTAGGTGGAATGAAAGTTATTGGATATACCGATGTTATTCAGGTGTTTTTCTTAATTCTGGGTGGTTTGGCCACTACTTATTTGGCTTTAAACTTAGTTTCTACCCACTATGGAACGACAGGTATTTTTGAAGGTTATAGCTTAATGACTTCAAAAGCTTCTGAACATTTCCACATGATCTTAAAACCAGATAACGAAAATTATATCGATTTACCTGGCTTAAGTGTGCTTGTAGGCGGTATGTGGATTGTGAACTTAAATTATTGGGGCTGTAACCAATACATTACTCAACGTGCTTTGGGTGCTAATCTTGAGACTGCCCGCGGAGGTATTCTTTTTGCGGCATTCTTAAAATTATTAATGCCAATTATTGTCGTGTTACCAGGTATTGCAGCTTATGTTTTATATAAAGATGGTGCCTTTCAAGCAGAAATGCTGCAAGATGGATCAGTAAATCCAGATCGTGCATATCCGGTATTGCTAAATTTGCTTCCTGCCGGATTAAAAGGACTTTCGTTCGCCGCATTAACCGCGGCAGTAGTAGCTTCTTTGGCTGGTAAAGCAAACAGTATTGCAACTATTTTTACGCTGGATATTTACAAGAAAGTATTAAAGACCGATGCTACCGAGAAAAATTTAGTAACAACAGGTAAGATCTCGATTATTGTAGCGATGATCCTTGGCGTGTTAATTGCACCGCATTTAGGAATCGATAAAAAAGGAGGGTTCCAATATATCCAGGAGTATACAGGTTTTGTTTCTCCAGGTATTTTTGCCATGTTTATTTTAGGTTTCTTTTGGAAAAGAACAACTTCAAGTGCAGCACTATTTGCTACAATTGGCGGTTTCGGTTTATCGATTTTACTTAAATTCTTGCCTACACTTACCGATCTTTCATGGTTATCAGGAATGGGTTTCTCTGTTAAAAATGCAGCGGGTGTTTACGAAATTCCATTTTTAGATCGGATGGGCTTTGTATTTGTATTCTGTATCCTTGGTATGGTGATCATCAGTTTAGCAAGCAACAAAGTTAAGGCAGAAGCTAAAGGACTGGCTATCGATGCTAAAATGTTCAAAACCTCTACCAGTTTTGCAGTAGGGGCATTAATCATCATCGGATTATTGGTAGCACTTTATAGTGTATACTGGTAAACGATAGTGTACAAAATGGGAAAGGGATAAAGTCATTAGATTTTATCCCTTTTTTTTGGTTTAAAATATCCGATCACTTTTAAATTTAAACCTTAATGTTCTTAATTCCTTAATGATAAAGCTTACCATCCTAAAAGATCCTGAAACAAGTTCAGGTAGACGATTCTCTCTTGCAATCGTCATGCTGATCCGATACTATCGGATTTATTTCAGCATCTTTCCTATAAAACAAGCTAAAATTAATGATTGCTTTATAATTTACGCTAATAACCAGTTATTTATCTTCAGTAGCCAATTTCTTCACCAACCATGGCAAGGTAAGTCCTTGTCCGATTAAAGTAAACAATACCACTACAACAGATATAAATATAATAGCATTACGCTGTGGAAATGCATTTCCATCCGATAAAGTAGCTGGTAACCCAATTGCAATGGCCAAAGAAACAATACCTCTCATGCCCGACCAACTGATAATCAAACTGTTCTTGAAATCAAGCAATGCATCCGCTGTAATACGGTGTTTCCCTTTCTGAAAGGCTTTTTGAAGATTGAATTTTTGTAGGAAAACACGGGCTATTCTTAATAACAGCGCAACAATGGTAATCACCAGCGAATAACCTATGTAAAGTAAAATATCGGCATTGTTAATGTTTTTGTACACATAAGGGAATTGTAACCCAATTAAAATGAAAATCAGCCCATTCAATAAAAAGATAATGATGTCCCAGATGTTTTTTGATTGGTTTTTAAGTTGCTCAGGAAATACATTATTGCTAAACCTCGAAATGCCCAATCCTAAAATAACAACTGCAATAACACCAGAAACATGTACTTGTTCCGCAATTAAATAGGTAACAAAAGGCATCAATAACATCAAGCTGATGGTAGCCAAACGGTTACTATGTATTCTGTTGATGATGAAGGCGAGAATTTTCGATATTACCATGCCGATTAAGAATCCACCAACCATTAAAATGGCAAATTCAAGCGATGCTTTCCAAAATACAAAGGCAGTTCCGGTTACCGCGGCAACCGCAAAACGATACGCTACCAGTGCAGAAGCATCGTTAACTAAACTTTCGCCCTCCAATATGGTATTTGTTTTGTGAGATAAACCCAAACCTTTAGTAATACTCATGGCAGCAACAGCATCAGTAGCAGAAAGAATTGCACCTAATACAAAAGACACCGGCCAGCTCATCCCCGGAATCATATAGTGTGCAACCACAGCAATACCAATAGCGGTGATAAAAACCAGCGTAATGGCCAATGTAAATATGGTGTTGATATTGGTTTTAAATTCCTTGAATGAGATATTAAAAGCGGCATCGTAAAGCAATGGTGGTAGGAATATCAAAAATATAATTTCAGGATTAATGTCAATTGATGGTAAAGACGGAACAAAACCCACTGCTATACCAGCTACAATCAATAAAATAGGATAGGGGATTTTAATTCGATCGGCAACAGCAGAAAGGCCAATCATCACAGCTAAAATAAATATTACAATGGCATAATTTTCCATATCTGCAAAACGTGTTTTTAATAGATGTCGAAACACTTAATGCAAAATATAGGCTTAGAACTGAATTAAAAAGTTTCTGGCCGAAATAAATTAATCGATGAAATAGGGGGATGTCTAGAATTTTATTGCGACAAATACATTTAAATTTTATAGAGAAATCCTTAATGGTCAACAAAAAGGAAACGCTAATTAATTGTTGAAACGGGACAATACCTTTTAAGATACCGGAAAATTATAGCAAAGCAGGCAAGAGAAAGCCTTAATAAGAAACTAACGCTGTAGCCTGGGTCTTTTGCTTTTAAAAGGTTGGTTGGTTTTTGGCTTTGCTGCCGGAACACCACTTTCCTCTTCCGATATTTTAACTGTAATGACATTGCCTTTAAAAGTTTCTCCATTTAAGGTAGATACAATATTTTTAGCATCCGGTAAACTGTATATTTCTAAAAAAGCATAGCCTTTACACTTGCCAGTAGCTCTATCGCGAACAATTTTAATCGTTTCTACCCTACCATGAAGGCTAACCAATATTGCCAAATCCATCTCTTGGATATTGTCAGGAAGGCCACCTATAAAAATCTTAACCATTAATTCAGTAATTTGAGAGAACATCCGGTTAAATCAAACTTAAATCCAGAATTGTTCTTTTAGACCTGCAAAATAAGCAAAATGATATTCTTACCCAAACTAATTGATTGAATTTTGCCTCATTTTTATCATAAATTTGTGCAGAGCAGACATATATATTGATGTTGACAGACATAAAATGTACATTCGCTTTCTAATCATCAAAAAATAGGTTAAAATATGAGCATCTCTAAGTTAAAGTCTATACTCATTATCGCATTATTCCTCTTCAGTTCGCTACTCGTACAGTCAAAAATTTTATTGCCGTCGGTATTTAGCGACAATATGGTTTTGCAGCAAAAAACAAATGCAGCCATTTGGGGTAAGGCCACAGCCGGTAAAGCGGTTAAGATAACGGTTTCGTGGAATAAAGTTAATTATGGGGCTATTGCCGATGCCAGTGGCAATTGGAAAATTAAAGTGGCAACACCAGGTTATGGCGGTCCATATTCCATCACCATTTCCGATGGAGAACTGTTTGTGCTAAACAATGTATTAATAGGCGATGTTTGGATTTGCTCAGGCCAATCGAATATGGAAATGCCACTTGCAGGTTGGGGAAAAATCCTCAATAGCGAAAAAGAAATTGCTGATGCTAAATATCCAAACATCCGTTTATTGCAAGCAGAACATGTTACCAGTAGTTTTCCGCTTAACGACGCCAAAGTGACCAATGGTGGCTGGCAGGAATGTAGTCCAAAATATATTGCTGAGTTTTCTTCTACCGCATATTTCTTCGCCCGCGAAGTGTATGAAAAAACTAAAATCCCTATTGGCCTAATCCATACCTCGTGGGGAGGAACAATTGCTGAAGCCTGGACAAGTGCCGAATCGCTTAAAAAAATGGCCGATTTTTCTGCTGCAGTTGATAAGATACAAAAATTAGCTAAAAATCCTTCAACAGTTTCTTACGAAGAAAAATTGCAGAATTGGATTAAAATGACAACAGAGAAAGATTCGGGTTATCAGGCTGGCGAAACAAAATGGGCTTTGGCAGAAACCACAAACTGGAAAAGCATGGCTTTGCCGACCTTGTGGGAAGATGCAGCACTTAAAAATTTTGATGGTATAGTATGGTTTACAAAAAAGGTTAATATCCCCGAAAACTGGAAAACAAATGGTGCTAAACTTAATTTAGGTACAATTGATGATAACGATATTACCTTCGTAAACGGAGTAAAAGTAGGTGAAACAGTGGGATATAATGTGGGTAGAACATACACAATACCTGCAAGCCTGCTCAAAATAGGTGAAAATACCATTACCGTTAGGGTTTTTGATAGTGGCGGTGGCGGCGGTATATATGGCAATGCCAAAGATTTGAGTTTAACAAACAACACAACAGAGAAAATTTCTTTAGCTGGCGACTGGAAGTACAAAGTGGGGGTAGATTTTAAAAATGTTGAAGCTAAACCTTACGAAGAAAATGGCCCTAACAGACCAACCGTATTGTACAATGCAATGATTCATCCTTACCTGCAGTTTTCAATTAAAGGTGCAATTTGGTATCAGGGAGAAAGTAATGCCGATAGAGCTTACCAATACCGCGAATTATTTCCAACGATGATTAAAGATTGGCGCCAGAAATGGGGGCAGGGAGATTTTCCATTCTATTTCGTTCAACTGGCTAATTTTATGCAGATTGATCATGCGCCTGTAGAATCTGCCTGGGCAGAGCTTAGAGAAGCCCAACAAAAAACACTTGCACTGCCAAATACCGGCATGGCTACCATTATTGATATCGGTGATGCAAAAGATATTCATCCTAAAAACAAACAAGAGGTGGGTAGAAGGTTAGCCTTAATTGCCCTGGCTAAAACGTATGGTCAGAAAATAAACTATTCTGGCCCCGTTTATCAATCCAATAAAGTAGAAGGGAAACAGATCCGTTTAACTTTTGGCAATACAGAAAATGGATTAAAAGCCGCAGATGGCGCAGCACTAACCGGTTTTGCCATTGCTGGAGCAGACAAGAAATTTTATTGGGCCAAAGCAAACATCCAGGGGAATCAGATCATAGTAAGTAGCGATCAGGTGGCAAATCCTGTTGCGGTTCGTTATGCGTGGGGAAATAATCCTGTGTGTAACCTGGTTAGTAATGATGGCTTGCCAGCATCACCATTCAGAACAGATACCTGGCAGGGCCTTACCTTTGCAAAGAGATAATTGATAAAATTGTGCAATCTGTGTGGCTAAAACCGTGTAATGCAGGCAATATTTAAAGTTACGCCATTCTTTGTGGCTTACTTTATATTTTTACCTGCTAACCGGAAATTATGCCAAATATTTTATCAGACCAGGAAACCATTCTCCTGATTGCCGACCTAGAAGAAAAATTATTAGATGGGTTTAAAAGAACAGACCTGAACACACTCGATTTATTGTTTGCCGATGGAATGCTTTTTCATGATCAGTATGGAAATGTGTTGGATAAAGAGATGGATCTGGATGCCTACCGGAGTGGCATGATCAAAATTGCCAAAATCAAAGTATCCAAACGGGAAATGCGTGTTTTTGAATCAATTGTTATTGTTTCTGCAAGTCTTTTTATTAAGGGAAGTTATTCAGATATTTTGCTTAACGGCAAATATCAATGGTTAAGGGTTTGGGCTAAAGTGAGTGAAGATTGGAAAGTAATTTCTGCCAGTTGTACAAGTATTTCAGTATAAAAATAGCTGCTTAAAAATAAGAACGGGGAATAACCAATGGCTATCCCCCGATTCTAAATTAACGCTCTCTGGATCTAATATAGAACTAATCTCCGTTTCAACCAAAAGCTTGGTGGGCGAACAATCCTGGTCCTTACCCTGGCGAGTTAAAAATAGGTATATATCACAATCTGGTGTAAACCTCAGGCTTTGCAAACTGTATAATTATTTATCTTTCAGTTTTCATGCTCAGCGTTTAAGTTTGCTTTAACCAACTTAATAGTGTTTTTTTAATTGTTTGAATATAAGGTTACTAAAACGTTTTAATATTCACTCATATTTATTAGTTTTATAAAATATTATCTAACCAATAGTCCTTTTATGAAAAAAATATTTACCTCAATCTATTTTCTGGTTTCCTGTCTATCTATTCATACTTTAAATGCTCAGAATTTAACTGAATTCAACAAAGTACCCTTAAAACAGCATGTTTATGTGCAATTGCCCATTGGAAGTATAAAAGCCAAAGGATGGTTGTTAAAGCAACTAGAACAGCAAAGAGATGGTGCAACGGGAATGGCAGAAGAGTTATATCCAGAAAAAGATAATCTGGGCAAAAACTCCGATTGGCTGGGAGGCGATGGAAATGGCTGGGAGCGGGTGCCATATTATGTTAAAGGTTTAGTAGCATTGGCCTATACCTTAGACGATCCAATACTAAAAGCAAAAGCACAAAAGTATATCGAGTGGACTTTAAACAATCAGCAAGCCAACGGATTATTCGGCCCGCCTAAAATGAAAGATTGGTGGCCACGTATGCCAATGATGTATGCTTTGCAAAGCTATTACGAGGCTACAAATGATAAAAGGGTAATTCCTTTTCTGTCAAAATATTTTAAATATGAACTCAATAACCTCGATGCTGATCCATTAAAGGAATGGGGTAAATCGAGAGCAGGCGATAATATGGAAATAGTCATGTGGCTTTACAATAAAACCGGTGATCAGGATTTATTACGACTCGTAGAAAAGTTAAAACAACAGGCATACCCTTGGATCGATATTTATAGCAACAACGGGTTTTACTTTTTTGGTGATGATTTTCAGCCAAAACATATGGTTAATGTAGCTCAAGCCTTAAAATTTCCAGTGCTTTATGCTCAACTTCAAGATCGCTCATCTAATCTTGAAGCATTTTCCAAAGGTATAATGCACATTATGCACGACCATGGTCAGCCAGAAGGTTTAGGCTCAGGAACTGAATTTCTGGCAGGTACAAGCAGCATAGAAGGCGTAGAAACCTGTACTGTGGTAGAGTGGATGCAGAGTTTAGAAACTGCGGCAAAGGTTATTCATGATGCAAGAATTGGCGATCAATTGGAAAAAATAGCTTTTAATGCTTTGCCAGCCCAGTTTAGCCGCGATTTTAAAAACCATTCATATTACACATTACCCAATCAGGTTCAAAGCATTCATGGCGAGCATGGCTTTAATCAAGATTATAGCTCTGGTATTGTTTCCAGTCCTTATTCTGGTTATGGCTGCTGCCGCTATAATATGCACATGGGCTGGCCTTATTTTGTGAAAAGTAGTGTTGTGGCTACTCCAGAGAAAGGCCTGGCAGTAATTACCTATGGCCCAATGGAGATAGAAACTGTGGTAGCCGAAAAAAAAAAAATAAAAATTACTGAAGAAACCAATTACCCCTTCGAAGAAAAGATCAGGTTAAAAATAGGGCTTAGCACTTCTACATCCTTTCCATTGATTTTAAGAATCCCAGCCTGGAGTGTAAAACCAGGTATTACATTAAATGGAACGCTATTAAAAGGCGTAAAAGCTGGTGAAATGTTTACCATATCCCGCGAGTGGAAAGATCAGGATCAATTAGA
This sequence comes from Pedobacter sp. GW822-FHT03F06, assembly GCF_058801365.1. Lineage (NCBI taxonomy): Bacteria > Pseudomonadati > Bacteroidota > Sphingobacteriia > Sphingobacteriales > Sphingobacteriaceae > Pedobacter > Pedobacter sp. GW822-FHT03F06. The sequence goes on along the minus strand of NZ_JBXANE010000001.1, from coordinate 528,371 downwards.
ACTGAATTTTCCGATGCAAATTACTACTCAAGCCCAAGTTAATAATTCTGTTAGTGTAGAACGTGGACCTATTGTATATGCATTAGAAATTAAGGCAGCAAATAAGGTAACCAAAACGCATCCGGTTGCTGGCTTTACAGATTACGAAATTCGTCCGGAATCGGCATGGAATTATGGTTTAGTGTTAGATAAGGGTAACTTAAGCAATGTTAGTGTGGTGAGCGGTACAATGCCCGAAAATCCTTTTATTGCAGTGAATGCACCAGTTAAATTAAAGGTTCAGGCAAAAAAGATTCCGTCATGGACCCTAGGATACAACAAAGTAGCTGCTTTTGATGTGCCTTTTAGTCCAATTCCCTCAACCGAAAAGCAGGAAGAAGTTATTTTGGTGCCATATGGATCTGAAAATATACGCCTAAGTTGTTTTCCTGTAATCGGCCAGTCAAAAAAAATAAATAAGGCTTTGGTCGAAAATTTTGATCGGGGAATGGCCAGCAATTGGGTTTTTTATGGCGGTGGCTGGTTTTGGAAAGATGGAGAGGTTAATTCTGCATCAAATGCAGGCTCTGGTGGTTATGGCATAAATGGATCTAAATATGTGGCTAATGGAACAGATTTTAAAGATTTTACTTATCAGGCAAATGTTAAAATCAATACTACCGGCGATGCAGGTTTAATGTTCAGGGTTGCTAATCCGGCAATAGGCGCCGATGCTTACCAAGGGTATTATGTGGGTTTAGACCAGGCCAATGGAACAGTACTGCTAGGGAAAGCTAACGGGCAAAAATGGACCGTTATAAGTTCAGGAAAATATCCTGTTGAAATGAACAAAATGTATACTATAAAAATAGTGGCGAAGGGAGATGAATTTGATATTTTTATAAACGGGTCTGCAAAACCTATTCTTTCTGCAACAGATAGTCAATATCGATCAGGTAGTATAGGATTAAGAGCGTATAAAGCTCTGGCTAGCTTCGATTCGGTAAAGATTAACGCTTTTTAACATCGGTTCAGGCCGGTATTAAACTTTGCGGCAAGGAATTTGTTAACCTATTATCAATAAATAAAAATAAGATTATGAAATTATACAAATCAATTCCAATAATGCTCTTTACCCTTGCGCTTGCAGCTGGTTGTGTAAGCAATAAGAAATATGCAGAACTTCAGGATACCTATTCCAAGTTGAGAGAAAGAAACCAGGAGTTAAGTAATAAATACCAGGATAGCCAACGCGAGCTTAGCGGAAGCACCAGCAGGGTTAAAAGTTTAGAAGAACAGATTGCCTCAGAAAAAGCCAATGTAACTGCATTGCAGGATGCATTGAACAAATGTTTAAATTCTAGTAGCCAGGGCAATGTTAACATTTCGAAACTGGTTGATGAAATTAACAGTTCGAATAAATACATCAAGCAATTGGTAAATGCCAAAAACAAAAGCGATTCGCTTAATATGGTGTTGACTAATAATTTGACGCGATCATTAAGTAAAGAAGAGTTGGGAGATGTTGATGTACAGGTGCTTAAAGGCGTAGTATATATCTCTTTGGCTGATAATATGTTGTATAAATCAGGTAGTTACGAAGTTTCTGATAAAGCAGGAGAAACTTTAAACAAAATTGCTAAAATCATTAAAGATTACGATACTTATGATGTGCTGATTGAGGGTAATACCGATAATGTGCCTATCGCGCAGACCAATATCCGAAACAACTGGGATTTAAGTGCCTTGCGTGCTTCGTCAGTAGTTCAGGTATTGCAAACCAAATATGCTGTAGACCCTAAGCGATTAACAGCAGGCGGACGCGGTGAATTCAATCCAATTGCTGATAATACAACAGCAGGAGGGAAAGCGAAAAACAGGCGTACACAGATCATTATTACGCCTAAGTTAGATCAGTTTATGGATCTGATCGGAAAAGCGCCTGAACAGTCTCAAAAATAAAGTAGAATAATAATCATTTTAAGGGGTTGAAATTAATTTTCAGCCCTTTTTTATTTCTAAAGCTTTCTCTTTTCCCTTTAATATTTTGCTAATTTTGCACGCGCTCCAGTACAGGTTATGAGAAAACGCATAAGAAAACACCTTCGCACAGCAAAATACATCGTATACAAAGAAACTTTAATCGATTTTAAAGAACATGTTTGGACATTTATTGGAGCGTTTTTAGGCATTGGCATTATTGGCTTACTCCATTCTAAATACTTTACCGCCAACGATAATCTGTTTCTCATCGGTTCATTTGGAGCCTCATCGGTACTTATTTATGGGATTATAAATAGCCCGCTGGCACAGCCTAGGAATTTAATTGGAGGGCATGTTTTATGTGCTATAGTAGGTGTTACCATTCATAAACTTATTCCTGGAGAAGTGTGGTTGTCATCTGCCTTGTCCGTTTCTTTATCTATTGTATTGATGCAGATCACCAAAACACTGCATCCTCCTGGCGGAGCTACAGCACTTATCGCCAATATTGGTTCGGCTAAAATACAATCGTTAGGTTATTTTTATGTACTGTGCCCGGTCTTATCTGGTGCTAGCATTTTACTCTTGGTTGCTATTCTTGTAAATAACCGAACCTCACATCGCAGTTATCCCAACAATAAAAAATGGTATAGGGTTTGGCACCGTTACCGCAGGTAAAATATATCTCGATAACGATATTGATATGACGATTTTAACCTATTATAAATGTATATTTGATTATATCAGTAATCTTATTAAACCAATTTTCTCTCACTGATGTACCATTACGGTATTCTCTAATCTTAAATTTTAGATGAGTATTTTTTATTCCAATCACCGAATTGTTTATGCAATGATGATTGGTCGTATCACACTGTAATCATTTAAAGATGAGTAGAGACAAAAAGAAAGAGGCAAGTGTAAACAAGAAAGCACCCTCAGATTATCAATCCGGAAAAGGTAAGTCGGCAAAGGTTGAGACAGATCTGTTTGCAAAAAAGCCAGGTAAAAATGGCAAGTAACGATCCGAAAGTTCAGGCAAAAGTTTTTTTGTACGAACTTAATAATACACGGCACGAATATGGTTTTTCAGCAACTGAAGAATGGACTTTAGATTTGGCGACAAATAATCAGAAAAAGGACCTGGAGAATAAATATTATCCTTTATTATCCTTAACCATAGCACCCGAAAATATAATTGGAATACTCAATCTTTTGCAAGAGAAGCTTGGAACCGCAGTTGCCAACATCAAAGATAACCTTAATCCCAAGAAAATTTCAAAAGAATCAGTTAATCTATTGGCTTATTGTACAGGAAGGTTAAAGTATTAATTGTAAAATAGAAGAAGGTGTATCATTACAATGAATCGTCATCTCGACCGTAGGGTTCCAAAGGAACTCCTTTGGAGGAGAGATCTTTTTAATATAGTCCACAGATCTCTCCACTACGCGTTGCTCCGGTCGAGATGACGCCGATTTTTAGAATCTGTCATTGTAGCCTGTCGAAGACATTCCTAAGCGTTGAATAAGCTCCGCGCGACAAATTCGAATATGGAAAATTATCTAATATTTAATCAGGAAATGCTGATTTTTTTCTTTTGCTGGTTTAAATAAGCTGCGATTTGATTTAACATGATGCTTCTTGTTGCCCTCACCGCAGATTTCAAAACTTCAGAACTTACACCTAAACGGTTAGCCCAATAATTTCGATCTGTTTCTTCGGATAATAAGATGATTTCTTCTTTAATGCTTGGAGTTTGGATGAGATTTTTCATAAATAGGATGATTAATTCAGTAAATAACACGCACAAGCTCGATTTGGTTCAATAAAAATAGATTTTTTTATTCATAATAACAATTTGTAAAACAGCTAATTAAAAAAAAACATTTTAATCACAATTAAAATAGCGCCGAAACCGCTCACTTTTTCTTTTAATTCGTTATTGTAATAATTAACCTATATGTCATAATTAATAATTATGCAAAAAAATAATTTCATGTATCTTTAATTATACATAAAATGACTATAATTGCTAATTATTTATAAAAAAAAATATTCTGTAATGGGTGATATGAGGAAGGGAGACGTTACTCAGATTGACTTTGAATACGGACATGGAATCATTATTGACGAAAATGGCCAGGATATTCACTTTCAATTAGATAATATATCTGATCAAATTAATATAAATTCGAAAATAATTTTTGAAATAGAATTGCGCGAACAGGGTTTGGTAGCGGTTAACGTTAAATTAGAAATGGAAGAAGTAAGAGGTTAGTTTTACATACCCAAAGCAAATTAATGTTATACATTTTATTATAGGTCATTTGCAGCAGGTAAGCTGAAAAAAAATGTAGAACCTTTACCCAATTTGCTTTCTACCCAAATTTTTCCCTGATGCCTTTCAATTACTTCGGCACAAATATACAGGCCAACTCCAAATCCTGCAATGGTTTTAGTGTCGGGGCTCTCTACGCGGTAAAAGCGGTCGAACAGTTTGGGTATGTCATCTTCACTGATGCCTATGCCTTCATCTTCTACACTTACAATCACGTAACCTTTTAGTATTTCACACTTAATTGCAATTAAAGAGTCTTTTTTTGAGTATTTCGCCGCGTTGCCAATCAGGTTATTGATTACATTGCCTATTTTCTCTATATCTGCATTTACCATCATTTCTTCCGCACCGATTACCTGGATAAAATGGCTTGGTAGAACAATTCTGTTTTCCTCAGCTATGGTTTTAATCAAATCAACAAGGTTAAAATTTGTTTTGTTCAATAAAATTTTACCCGATTCCAATAAGGACACATTTAAAAAGCCGTCAATCATTAACGACATTCTTTTTAACTGAACATTTACTTTATCAAGTATCTGAATAGTAAAGTCGTTATCTGTTTCTTTAAATTTATATTGCAAAAGTTGTACATAGGCACTTAAGGATGTTAAAGGAGTTTTAAGTTCATGGCTTACCATACCGATAAAATCATTTTTTCTAATTTCATCCTGTTTATGTTCAGTAATATCCAAAACAGCGCCAGCAATATAAACAGCTTTTCCTTCTTCGTTATAATAGGCTTTTCCTGCTGTTCTTAACCACTTGCTTTTAGCGCTTATACCATTCAGATTAATCTGGTATTCAATATTGAAAGCACTGCGGTGATGTAATGCACGCTTGATACCGTTGGTAAGATGTTCGATATCTTCCAGGCTTATCAATGATTTAGCTTCTTCTATACCCAACCTGTTATTTTCCAGTTCGTAAATTTGTTGTGCCCGTTCTGACAAAAGCACCTGTTTGCTTTCCAGGTCGATGTTCCATGAACCCATTTCAGATGCATCCATGGCTATTTTTAAGATATCTTTAGCTTTAAGTAATTCTTTTTTAAAGTTTACCTGCTCTGTAATATCTTTAATAATCACTAAAATTCTGGTTACTTCATTTTTATCATTTTTTAGGGGCTCGTAGAAAGCGATGAAATAACCGTCTGAAATAGCTGACGAAATTTTTAATTCATTGATTGTTAAGGGTTGACCGTTTTTAAAAATATCTTTTACATGCACTACAAGTGCTTGCTGTTTTTCGAGTTCTGGTCGTGCCTTTTCTTGTGGAATCCCGATTACTTCTTTCCTGGTTTTGCCCCAAAGTTTTAATATGTTATCGTTTGCATATTCTGTAATGAGTTCCGGACCTTTTAGTACGCACATGCCCAAAGGGGCCTGCTCAAAAAATCCTCTAAAACGTGCCTCACTTTCTGAAAGTTCAAATAAAATATGCTCAAGGTCATTTTCATCTAGCGGAATTTCCCTTAATGAACAGATGATATATTCAACCGGGCGATCGTTTTGTAATACTGGAGAAAATTCCAATTCCCATTTTACGTTTGGCGAAGTAGAATAAATGGGATGGATAACCAGCGTGCCTTTTACCTTAAGCTCGCTTACTTGCTGAACTGCTTTAATCAGAAGCACTTTTTCGGCAGCAGACAGAAGGTTTGGGATAGCGTTAATATCATAGAATTTCAATTTTCCTCCTACCCGCTCTATTAAAGCTTGGTAAGCATCGTTATGTTCTACCACCACCAATATCGGTTTTACTTTAAAAATGATTATGGGGTTCTTAGAATGTTTTAACAGTGCTTTTAAGAATGGAGAGGCTAAATCTATCATAAATTTAAGTTGACACTTTCCCAAATATAATCGTTAAGTAGTTAATCACCAACCGATTTGTAAGGATGATATAATATTTATCATACGGAATGGTATAATTTGTAAGTGTGTTGTTTGTAAGTTGTTGTAGTTCAGTATTTAGTGCGCTTATTTGGTGCCTTACCCGTTATGGTTAAATATTTCATCTATATAGTGAGACTATAGAAAGTGGTAAATCATATTTCGCTTGCTCTCCACTTACGAAAGGGCACTCATTCAAGACTATAAGTGATAAAAATCACCCTAATATTTTTATGCAATCGAATTTATTTTGTATTATATCAATATCAACAAATTGTAAAGGCAAATGTGTAAAAATTGATAGCCTAACTGTAAAGTAGGTTCTTACTTGGTAATTATGACTGATTTGTAAGACATTATTAAGCGGTATTTTGTTAAAAATGATGTCTTTTTAAGCAGAAAAAAAGTTTTTTCGTGTTTTTTTATAAAATTATTTATTTGATAATCAGTATGTTATGTTTTGTTTTTGAATTAAATATTTGATTTAAGCGATTTAACATTTCTCGCTTACATTTTTTTAAAAATTTATATATATTTGTTCTTACCCTTTCGAGGGTATGTTTTTCATAGGTAGATGTAGGGTCAGAACAATGTTCTGGCCCTTTTTTGTGGTAATGGATTTAGAAAAACTATTTTTGTATTATGATTAAAAAGAAAGTGATTGTTGCGGTTACAGGAGCCAGCGGTTCTATTTATGCTAAAGTTTTATTTGACCGGTTATTAACATTAAAAGATCAGATTGAGGCGGTTGGTGTAGTGATGAGCGACAATGCAAAAGCGGTTTGGCAATTCGAACTGGGAAACCAGGATTATAACCATTTTAAAGACTTTACCTTTTATAACAAAAACGATTTTAATGCTCCTTTTGCCTCAGGGTCGGCAAAATACGATACCATGATTATCATTCCTTGTTCTATGGGAACTTTGGGTAGGGTAGCACATGGAATATCGAACGATTTGATTTCGAGGGCAGCAGACGTTGTGTTAAAAGAACGCAGGAAATTAATAGCTGTAGTAAGAGATACCCCGTTCAGTTTAATCCATATCAATAATATGAAAACTGTAACTGAAGCGGGTGGAATCATCTGTCCGGCCAACCCATCTTTTTACAGTTTGCCTCAAACCATAGAGGAAGTTGCCGGCACCGTAATTAGCAGGGTGTTAGATCTGGCAGGTTTTGAACAGGAAAGTTATCGGTGGCAGGAGCAGTAATTTTTATTTTGCCAAAGTTTAGATATTTTTGGTTAATTTAAAATAATCCCATGAAACTATATTTACGCCCTATCTTATGTTGTGCAGTGTTATGTGCTTTTTTTTCTCAGGTTAACGCTCAGCAGGATTTTCTGATTAATTCAAAGAACGACACTTTAAAAGGTGAAATAAAAAAACAATTTATTGGTTTTTATCGGTTCAAGCCAGATGGAGGTGCCAGTTTCAATAAGATCCCAATCCGCGAAACAAAAGAATTTTATAAAGTAGAAAAAGAGATAAATTATCTTGTTAAGGTACGTCCTGGCAAAAGAAGTCCTGATTTTTTACAAAGATTGGTTAAAGGCAAAATTGATTTGTTCGAATATTACAGACAGAGTGGTAATAATCAGGTTGATATTGTTTGGTATGCCAGTAAAGAAAATGGGGAACTGTTTGAGGTAAAAAGTAACCATATCTTCGGTTCTCGCAATGATCGCAAAGATAGGTTATACAGCTTAATAAGTGATAAACCAGAACTGTTAGAGAAATTTAAGAAAGATGATAGTTATAGCTTTGAAGCTGTAAAGGAATGCATTAAATTATATAACTCAAACTAAATAGCCGATACTCATGCTAAAATTAAGCTTTATTGTAATTGTTTTGTTCGTTTCAGGTATATGTTTGTCTGGCTGTGAAAAAAAAGCTTGCCCCGAAGGTATGCACGAACAACGTTTAAAGGACGGTACTACTATTTGCGTTCCAAACAATTTATAGTCTGTAATTTGTCAGTTCTCAAAACTCAGAACCGACAACTCCGAACAAATTTCCTATCTTTGCAGCCTCAATGAAAAAGGTCGCATTTTATACATTAGGTTGTAAACTCAATTTCTCCGAAACATCAACCATCGGTCGTTTATTTACCGATGCGGGTTATGCCGTAGTAGAATTTCAGGATCAGGCAGATGTTTATGTGATCAATACCTGCTCTGTTACGGAGCATGCCGATAAAAAATGCCGTAAAGTTGTTAAAGAAGCTTTAAAATATTCTCCTAATGCCTTTGTAACCATTGTAGGTTGCTATGCGCAGTTAAAACCACAGGAAATTGCCGAAATAGAAGGTGTTGATATGGTTTTGGGCGCTGCCGAAAAATTCAGAATAGTAGAATATATTACCGATTTAACTAAACAACCAAAAACCCTTATTCATCAGCAGAATATAGAGAAAGTAAACCATAATTTTATTGCCTCTTATTCGATTGGCGATAGAACACGTACTTTTTTGAAAGTACAGGATGGTTGCGATTATCCTTGTACATACTGCACCATTCCTTTAGCACGTGGTGCAAGTCGTAGCGATACCATTGAAAATGTGGTAAATCGTGCAAAAATGATTGCAGAAAGCGGTGTAAAGGAAATTGTTTTGACCGGTGTAAACCTTGGCGATTTTGGAATTAGAAATGGCCAGCGTGAAGATAAATTTTTTGACCTTGTTAAAGCTTTAGATGAGGTAGAAGGAATTGAAAGAATCCGTATTTCATCTATTGAACCAAATCTTTTGAGTAATGAGATTATTGAGTTCGTATCCACTTCGAAAAGGTTTGTTCCGCATTTTCATATTCCCTTACAATCGGGTTCTGATAAAATTTTAGGTTTAATGCGCCGTCGTTACCGAAGCGATTTGTATGTTGAGCGTGTTGCTAAAATTAAGGAGGTAATGCCACACTGTTGTATTGGTGTTGATGTGATTGTTGGTTTTCCCGGCGAAACGAAAGAAGATTTTTTGGATACCTATCAGTTCTTAAACCAACTTGATATTTCTTATCTACACGTATTTACCTACTCTGAGCGCGAATTAACAGCTGCAGCTGAAATGAAAGGTGTTGTGGCAGGCAGTGAGCGTAATGAGCGCAGTAAAATGCTCCATATTTTATCTGATAAAAAACGTAGGGCTTTCTACGAATCTCAGATTGGTACTGAAGCTGAAGTGCTTTTTGAGGCAGATCAGAAATCGGGTTACATGCATGGTTTTACCAAAAACTATGTAAAAGTACGTGCAAAATACGATCCGGTTATGGTAAATGAATTGAAAGCGGTTAAGCTTTTAGAAATTACTGCCGATGGAGAAGTAGAAGTAGCTGAACTGGAAACTATTCACGCGCATCATTAATTTAGTCCGGAGTCATTGCTCGGAAGTCCTGATTCAAAATTTATATTTTCGCATCCACTCGATTAGTCATCCTGAGCGTAGTCGAAGGACCTTAAATATGGAAAACTATAAGATGGATGATAGAATTGATATCGCTCGATCAGAATACCCCTAAGAACTACTGCAATCAGTTAACTAAACCTGATCGGAGCGAACACGCAGTAAAGCGCAGAGCAGGACTGTACTAACCGATGAAATACAGAACCTTTCCTTTCCAAAATAAAAAAAGATTTTTACCTGTTTTTCCCAGCTTTAACCGCTGGTCTTTAGTCTTTCCGCTTTAGTCTTTTAGCTTTCCGCTTTAATCTTTCAGCTTTGGTCTTTCTTTCCTATCTTCGCAACAAATTATTTGTATGTTTCCTACCGTTTCACATTTTTTAGAATATTTATTCGGCATTAATTTACCGCTTCCATTTAATACTTTTGGCGTTTTTGTCGCACTGGCGTTTGTTGCTGGTTACTGGGCTTTTACCAAAGAGCTTAAGCGTAAGGAAGCATTAGGCATACTCCACCCCATTAAAAAGACAATTGTGGTTGGCAAAGCTGCCACTACATCAGAGCTGGTCATGAATGGCCTTTTCGGTTTTGTTATTGGTTATAAACTGGTTTATGCGTTGTTAAACTACAAACTTTTTGTAAATGATGCACAGGCGATTTTAATGTCGACCAAAGGAAATATAATCGGCGGGTTGTTTTTTGCAGGGCTGTTTGCTTATTGGGATTATACCGAAAAGAATAAACATAAGCTTGATAAACCGAAAGAAACGCAGGTAACCATCCACCCATACCAAACCATGAGTAACCTGATTGTTTGGGCAGCCATCTGGGGTTTTTTAGGGGCAAAGTTTTTCGATAACCTTGAGTATTGGGATGATTTTGTTCAACACCCTGTTGAGCGCTTATTATCGTTTAGTGGTTTAACTTTTTATGGTGGTTTAATTTGTGGTGGTGCAGCGGTATTGATAATTGCTAAAAGAAATGGTATTAAACCGCTCCATATGCTTGATGTTGGTGGGCCGGGAATGATGCTGGCTTATGCTGTAGGCCGTATTGGTTGTCACTTAGCCGGCGATGGCGACTGGGGGATCGTAAACAATAATCCAAAGCCATTTTCCTGGCTTCCAGATTGGTTGTGGTCTTACAAATATCCGAATAATGTAGTTGGCGAAGGCATTCCAATTCCCGGCTGTACCGGTAAGTTTTGTAATGAATTGGCTCAAGGGGTGTACCCAACCCCGATTTATGAAGTAATTATCTGTTTAATCCTTTTTGCCTTTTTATGGAAGATCAGAGATAAAATAAAGGCACCTGGTTTAATGTTTGGTATCTACATGATCTTGAACGGTATAGAGCGTTTCTGCATCGAGTTAATCCGTGTAAATTCAAAATACCATGTTTTTGGTTTGTCTTTTACCCAGGCAGAAATGATTTCTACTTTTCTTGTTATAGGCGGTATTGCATTAAGTGTTTATGCGTTAAGGAACAAAAATCAACTGGCTTAAGTTTATTTCTCACCCAATAAACGCCTCGTTTTACTGTTAAATAATTATGAATTACGAATTACTGTGCACAAAAGTAATATCGATTGTAAGACTCACCGGAAACTTTATCCGTAAAGAAGCACTGCAGTTCGATGTTCAAAAAATAGAATACAAAGGATTGAATGATATGGTTTCTTATGTTGATAAAACAGCAGAACAGAAACTGGTTCAAAACCTCGAGAAATTAATTCCAGACGCCGGTTTTATTACGGAAGAGAAAACCATCAATAGAACCGGTAAAACTTATTCCTGGATAATTGATCCTTTAGACGGTACAACTAATTTTATCCATGGCATTCCGACTTATGGTATAAGTGTGGCGCTTTATGAAGATGGATTACCTGTGATTGGTGTAGTTTACGAATTAAACAGGGGAGAAATGTTTTATTCGTATAAAGGCGGACCCGCCCTTATGAATAAAAAAGAAATCAGGGTTTCTACTAATCCTGATCTAGGATCGAGTTTGCTGGCTACAGGTTTCCCGTATTATCAGTTTGATAAACAGCCTCAATATTTAAAATTATTGACCGAAATGATGCAGAAAAGCCATGGTGTACGTAGAATAGGTGCGGCAGCAATAGACCTGGTATATACAGCCTGTGGGCGTTTCGATGCTTTTTTTGAATACAACCTGCAACAATGGGATTTTGCCGCCGGATGCTTTATTGTGCAGCAGGCGGGAGGAGAGGTCTACGATTTCGCTGGTGGAAATGATTATTTTACCAAAAGAGAAATTTTGGCTACCAACGGTAAACTTACTGCTGAGATGTTGACTGCAATTAAGCAGTATTTTTAATAAGAGCTACCCTCGTAGATCGTCATTTCGACCGTAGTGGAGAAATCTGTAAGCTTTTATATTTAAACCTAAAGGTAGATCGCTCTCCCGAAAATTCGGGGTTGTACTTCAGTCAGGAAATGACACAATAAAAAAAGGTCCCGATTCTCATCGGGACCTTTTCACTATATGTACTATGAAAAATGCACAATTTTAAAGCGCTTCAGAAACAACTTCTGTAACTTCCGGTACCATTCGCTGCAATAAGTTTTGGATACCAGATTTAAGCGTAATGGTAGAAGACGGACAACCGCTGCAAGAACCACGTAATTCTACCGTAACCACACCTTCATCGAAAGATTTGTATGTGATAGCACCACCATCCTGTTCAACAGCTGGGCGTACATAATCGTGCAGGATCTGCTGGATTTTAATTTCCGTTTCAGTACCTTCAAAGGCAGGCGCTTCTTCGGCAGTTGCTTCTTTAATTTTTAATTCAGATTCTACAGCTCCCTTAACAAATTCTTTTAAAATGGCTTCAATATCAGCCCATTCTGCATCATCTGTTTTGGTAATGGTAACAAAATTACTGGCGAAAAAAACGCCAGAAACAAAGTTGAACTTAAATAACTCTTTAGCAAAAGGCGAATGTTCTGCACTCTCTTTAGTCGCAAAATCCTCACTGCCGTTTATTAACAGTTTATTTACCATGAATTTCATGGTAGCTGGATTTGGAGTCTGTTCTGTATATACGTTAATCGTCATGTCTTAATCAATTTGAATAAACAAAATTAACAATTACTCACTAATAAAACCTTTGTTAGCTGTCTGCTTAACGTCAATTTAATTTAACTAGAAAACGCCAGTGTAATTAAAAGGCGTAATGGTTCTCAATTGTACTTTAATAGCTTCCGAAACTGCTAAACCTTCAATAAATTCGGCAATACTTGTAGCATTGATTTTTGAATTTGTTCTGGTTAATTCTTTTAAGGCTTCATAAGGGTTAGGATAGTTCTCTCTTCTTAATACCGTTTGAATAGCCTCTGCAACAACTGCCCAGTTTTCGTCTAAATCAGCGTGTAAGGCAGCTTCATTTAACAAAATCTTGTTTAATCCGCGTAAAGTAGAATTAATGGCAATTAAGGTATGTCCAAAAGGAACGCCTACGTTTCTTAAAACAGTAGAGTCTGTTAAGTCTCTCTGTAAGCGTGAGATTGGTAATTTGGCAGCAAAAAATTCGAATAAGGCATTTGCAATGCCTGCATTTCCTTCAGCGTTTTCGAAATCGATTGGGTTAACCTTATGTGGCATAGCCGACGAACCGATTTCTCCTGCTTTGATTTTCTGTTTGAAATAGTTTTTTGAAATATACGTCCAGATATCTCTGTCCAAATCTATAATAATGTTGTTTATGCGTTTTAAAGCATCACATTGAGCTGCAAATTGATCATAATGTTCAATTTGTGTAGTATGTTGAGCACGCGTTAAGCCCAATGTCTCGTTCACAAACTGGTTAGAAAAATCAACCCAGTTTACTGTAGGGTAAGCGATATGGTGTGCATTGAAGTTTCCGGTAGCGCCGCCAAATTTTGCACTATTAGGAATATTTTTTAAACTTTCTACCTGAATAGCCAAACGCTCGGCGAAAACCAAAAATTCTTTGCCTAATTTGGTAGGAGAGGCAGGCTGTCCATGTGTATGTGCTAACATTGGAATGTCCTTCCATTCTGTTGCCAATGCATTTATCTTTTCAATTAAGTTATTGATTGCCGGATAATAGCTATCATTTAATGCCAGTTTTATAGAATATGGAATGGCGGTATTGTTAATATCCTGAGAAGTTAAGCCAAAGTGAATAAACTCTTTATAGTTTTGAAGTGATAAGGCGTCGAATTTACTTTTGATAAAATATTCAACAGCTTTAACATCGTGGTTGGTTACTTTTTCAGTTTCCTTGATTTCTAAGGCATCAACTTCTGAGAAGTTTTCGTGGATTTTCCGTAATTGGGCATAAAGATTTTTATCAAAATTTTCTAAGCCAGGCAAGTTGATTTCGCAGAGTGCGATAAAATATTCGATTTCTACAAAAACACGGTATTTGATTAAGGCTTCTTCAGAAAAGTAAGCAGCTAAACTTTCGGTTGTTTTTCTGTAACGGCCATCAACTGGTGAAATAGCTTGTAGTGATGTTAAATTCATTATGCGGATTATATTTTTGCTGCAAATTTACTACAATTGATGGATTTTAAGGTCTTGATCTCTAGAAATTAATACAAAATAAAAAAGGCCTTAGAATTTCCAAGGCCTTTTCGCAGTAATAGCTAAAACTATTTTTTAGTTGTGTCTTTTACTGTAGTGTCTTTAACGGTTGTATCTTTAACTGTAGTATCTTTTACAGTAGTATCTACAACTGTAGAATCAACTTTAGATGAATCAGTTGCACCATCTTTTTTTTCTGATTTACAAGCAACAACGGATAGGGATAAAGCTAGAGCTAAAAAGCCCATTTTGAATGCATTTTTCATTTTTTTTTAATTTGTTTGGTTCTAAAAATTAATTAATTACTAATTTATACAAAAAAGCCAAGAAAGCAACCCTGTTTTCTTAAATAAAAAAGGTCGCGATATAAAAACGCGACCTTTTTTATGTGTTATTTAGTGAAATAACTAGTGTTTTACTTCTTCTGTTGTAGTAGTAGCTTTAACTGTAGTGTCTTTTACAGTAGAATCTTTAACGGTAGTATCAACAGCAGTTGTATCAGTAATAATAGTTGATGAATCTGTAACTGTTGTATCAGCACCATCAGCTTTTTTACCTGATTCGCCGCAAGCAGCAACTGTTAAAGATAGAGCTAGGGCTAAAAAGCCTAATTTGAATGCATTTTTCATTTTGATATCTGTTTTAGGGTTAAATCTACTGTTAATGCCAAAAATCTTAAAAGGTAACCCGTTTTTTCTGATAAAATAAAAAAGCCTTTGAAAAATGAATTCCAAAGGCTTTTCTTATGAGTAAGTTAGACTAGTGTTTAACTTCAGTTTTTTCTGTAGTAGTTTTTACAGTAGTATCTTTTACTGTAGAATCTTTAACGGTAGTATCTTTTGCAGTAGTATCAGTAACGATAGTTGAAGAATCTGTAGCTGTTGTATCAGTACCTTCTGCTTTTTTTTTCTTCTGAGTTACAAGCAACAACTGATAAAGATAAAGCTAAAGCTAAAAAGCCTAATTTGAATGCATTTTTCATTTTTGAGTATTTTTTAAGTAATTAATTAATTTACATGTTAATACCGCTTATTTAAAAAGGTAACCCAAAAAAATAAAAAAAAATAAAAAAGGCTCCCAATACTAAATCAGGAGCCTTTTTTTATGAGTAAAGTTAGACTAGTGTTTAACTTCTTCTGTAGTTGTAGTAGTTTTTACAGTAGTATCTTTTACTGTAGAATCTTTAACTGTAGTATCTTTTGCAGTAGTATCAGTAACGATAGTAGAAGAATCAGTTAAAGTTGTATCAGCACCTTCAGCTTTTTTTTCTGAGTTACAAGCAACAACTGATAAAGATAAAGCTAAAGCTAAAAAGCCTAATTTGAATGCATTTTTCATTTTTGAATTTTTTTAAGTAATTAATTTCTTATTAATGCCGCAAAGGTAAAAAGGTAACCCGATAATTTATAAAAAAGTTAAAATATTTTTTTTGAGGGTTTGGGTTACCGTTTGCATTAAGTTTGTATTAAGCAATTATAGTAGCTATAAATATTTTTTTGTCTAATATTGGGTTACTATTTATAGAAAAATGTATTAACTAGTGAATAACAGTTTAAAGAGTTCAGTTCCAACAGATAGAGAGGTTATTTTAGGTATTCTAAATAACTCAGAAGATGCACTTAACAAGTTATACAAGGCTTATTATGCAATGGTTTTGCAATTTATCCTGAATAATAATGGGGATGAGGATGATGCAAAAGATGTTTATCAAGAAGCTATAATAATTTTATATAACAAAATTAAGGAAGGCAATTTTGAGCTGAGCAGCAAACTGAAAACCTATATTTATTCGGTTTGCCGGCGCATTTGGCTAAAGAAACTTAGCCTAAACAGTAAAAAAGCCGGTAATATTACCGATTATGAAGATGTATTTGCTGTTGAAGAAGATGTAGAGCACCACGAGGAAAAAGATGCTGCTTTTGTAAAAATGCAATCGGCACTCGATCATCTGGGTGAACCTTGTAAAACCATTATTCAGGATTTTTATATCCACAATTTATCCATGCAGGATATCTGCGAAAAGTTCGGCTATACCAATACCGATAATGCAAAAACGCAGAAATATAAATGCCTGCAGCGGTTAAAGAAAATATTTTTTCAACCATAATTTGAAATGAGAAACGATTTGGAGTTAGATGCAATTATTGAAGATTATCTTTTAGGTAAACTTAATGCACAGGAAACTGAAGCTTTTGAACAGTTACGTCGTAATGATGCCACAGTAGATCATAAAGTAGTTTCGCATAAGTTCTTTTTAGAATCTATGGGAACATTTGCTGAGCAGTTGCGCTTAAAAGAACAGTTAAATCATATTCATTCGGAAATTGATGTAGAGGGATTAGCTTCTACACTTAGGCCTCATCCTTCACGTGTGGTTCAATTGTGGCGCAAACATAAATCTGCAATTGCAGTTGCCGCATCTTTCGTTGTACTCTCTCTGGTTTCTATTTACTCTATTCAGCATAACACTCAACAGGCAGAGCGCTACAGGCAGTTAAGTAATCAGGTAAATAATGCAATCAAAACACAAAATAGCTTAATCAGAAATATTAAGCATAATAATACAACCTCTGGCAAGCCAAATGCCCAGAATAGTTTTGGAGGTACTGGTTTTGCCATTTCTACAAATGGCTACATTTTAACTAACCTGCATATTATTAATGGCGCTGATTCTTTATATGTGCAAAACAGCAGAGGCGAATCGTTTAAGGTAAAATCAGTTTACACAGATCCTCAAAACGATATTGCAATTCTTAAAATAAACGATAAACACTTCAATAACTTATCTTCTATTCCTTATACCATTAAAAGAAATACGAGTAACATTGGTGAAATTGTATATACCTTAGGTTATCCAAAAGATGATGCTGTACTTGGAGAGGGTTACGTAAGTTCTAAAAATGGTTTTATTGGAGATACTACTCAGTATCAGGTAGCTATTTCAGTTAATCCAGGTAATAGCGGTGGTCCTGTTTTAGATAATAACGGAAATTTGGTAGGTATTATTAGTGGTAAGCCAGATCAGACTGAAGGTGCAGCCTTTGCCATCAAATCAAAATATATTTTAGAGGCCATGAGGGCCATTCCTCAAGATTCACTGGGCGCAAATAAACTTTCTGCCAATAAAAAGAGCTTGTTGTCTGGTTTAAAACGCACCAAACAGATCGAAAAAATACAGGATTATGTATTTATGATAAAAGCATACTAAGTAACACCCCAAACAAATTAATATTCTTAAACCCTGAAGATTGATTCTTCAGGGTTTTTTATTGGAATTGTAATTTAGAGGTCTTAAATTAATATTAAATCTATGTATTTAGTATAGTATTGTTTAGATTTGTTTTAGTCAAATTTAAAATAATAATATCATGAGTATAAGATTAGGCGATACCGCACCGAATTTCAAGGCCAACACATCCATAGGCGAAATAGATTTTTACGATTATTTAGGCGATAGCTGGGGAGTGTTATTTTCTCATCCTGCCGATTATACCCCTGTTTGTACCACAGAACTAGGTAGAACTGCAGCTTTAAAAGGTGAATTTGAAAAAAGAAACGTTAAAGTTTTAGCCCTAAGTGTTGATTCTGCTGAATCGCATAAAGGATGGATTAATGATATTAACGAAACTCAAAATACTTCGGTTGAATTTCCGATTATTGCCGATCCTGATAAAACTGTAGCAAACCTATACGATATGATCCACCCAAATGCTTCAGAAACTTTAACAGTGCGATCATTGTTCGTAATCAGTCCCGATAAGAAAGTGAAATTAATCATTACTTATCCAGCATCAACCGGAAGAAACTTTAATGAAGTGTTACGTGTGATTGATTCTTTACAGCTTACGGCCAATTATAGCGTGGCTACACCTGCCGATTGGAAAGATGGAGAAGATGTAATTGTGGTAAACAGCATTAAAACGGAAGACATTCCAGCTAAATTTCCTAAGGGACACAAAGTAATTAAACCATATTTACGCACTACGCCTCAGCCAAATAAATAATTTGAAAATTTTATTTAATAACGCAACATTCTTGTTGAACGGACAGAAATAGGTTGCATTATATTGGTAAATTATTATATTTGGTAGTTTTGTTTTAATATTAGCGCTTAAACTGGTTGTTTTATTCATATTAATACTCAATTGGTTAAATGAAATGCTGATCAAGGCGTAAAAGTTTATTTATTTTATACAATTTTTTATTTTTTTTATGGCAACCGGAAAAGTTAAATGGTTTAACACTCAAAAAGGCTTTGGATTTATTGTGCAAGAAGACAATAAAGACTTATTTGTACATTTTAAAGATGTTTTAGGTGGAATCGAAAGCTTGAAAGAAAACGACACAGTAGAATTTGAAGTAGCTGAAGGCAGAAAAGGTTTACAGGCAGTAAACGTTAAGAAAGTTTAAGCAATAATATAACGATTATTTCTTCATCCCTACAAAAAGCCTTTCGATTGAGAGGCTTTTTGTATTAAACGTCTTGTCTGGACGAAATCGTCATCTCGACTGAAGCATAGCGGAACGGAGAGATCTATAAAGTAGTTACTCTATTATAGATTTCTCCACTGCGGTCGAAATGACGATCTCACGATAAGGTATATATCGTGTAAGTGAAAAGTAGTAATTCATAGGTTGCAAATTCTTCTCTACGATCAGAATGACAATCTAATAGTATTGAATAATTGAGGCTTTAACAACGATGTTTTCTCCGTTGCCCACCTTGGTAAAAATTAAAAACTGATTTTGATCTGCTTTGATTTTATATTTTTTGACTAAATCTTCAGGCTTTGCCGGATAGTTCCGAACAATTACATTTCCTTTTAAATTTCCTTGTTTTTTAAGTGTTGCGGTACTGAGTATGGCTTCAATTTTAAAAATTCTGCCTGGGAAATCTTTATTTACAGTTACTGAGCTAAACAGCTGTGTTTGAGGATGTAGTTTTAAAAGATTGTAAGTTGTACCAATTAAATTAAAAGCACCTGATTTTAATAAAGCAGCATCTGGCTCGTACAAGTAATCACCAGTGTTTAAACCATCAATAAACTGAATTGAACCATTTAAAGACGATCTGTAAAAGGAAAATTCTTTTTCAATTCCGTTATTTAAAGTCACAGCTATAATTTTCGTGTCTCCGATGTAAGCTTTATCAATGATCCATAAAAGTTCTTTACACTCATTTTTTACACTCACAATATGGATCTCGCTAACATGTTTCAATTCTGATAATCCCGCTGAAATATCGAGTAAAGGAGCTGTTTTGACGATTATTCTCGAAGATTTTTCTAATAAGGCGTCCAGGTTGCTTGCAATGTCTGGAGTACAGTCTTTTAGCATAAAAACTTTGCCTTTTTCGGCTCGTCGGGCTGGATCTACATAAATGGTATCAAATGATGTATTGCTAGCCATAACATAAGCAATGCCATCTTCGGCTTTAAATTCGATATTTGTTGCGTGTAAAGCCTGCGTATTATGTCGGGCTATAACGGATAGTTCAGGGTTAATTTCGCAATGTGTAACTGCTTTTACATTTTTAGAAAAGTAATAGCTGTCAATCCCGAAACCTCCGGTAATATCAATTAAAGTATTGCCTTTCGCTAGTTTGGATTTGTATTTCGCAGTAATTTCAGAAGAAGTTTGCTCGATGGATAGTACAGGGGGATAATAAATATCCTGGGTATTAAACCAGGTGGGTAATTTCTTTTCTGATTTTTTTTTTGCGGTAATCTGTGTGGATAATTCGGCTGCAGTAATACCCTCGAACGGACTTTTTGCCAAAGCAATCTGATTTACATCTGCATTTAAATTTGCGTTGATATACTCTTGTACGGCTTTGGCTAAAAGTTTATTGTTCATGTGTTAATCTGTTATTTCAAAAGAGATCGTCATTTCGACTGTAGTGCAACGAAATGGAGAAATCTATTCAGATAGGTTTCTCCACTGCGGTCGAAATGACGAACACATTTAATGCTCACAGTGACCAAATTCTATGCGGTTTTATTCTTCATCACCATCTGGCAGGTATGACGGCTCTTAACTTCCAATAAAATATCTTTATCAACCGTTACACGATCAATAGTTTGTTGGTTATAATAGCGGATGGTTACCAGCTCCAGGCCTTTATTGTATTTTACTGTAAATTCTTGAGAAAGGTCTTTGATCAGTTTTTCAATTTGAGTAGGATGATCATCAACGCTTACCGAAAAGCTGATAGCAGAGTTGAGCATCGTATTGATTTTGATCCGGTGTGTATGGAAAAGCTCAAAAATATTGCTCAGATTTTCTTCTATAATAAAAGAATAATCTTTTGGGAAAATAGAAATCAACGCCTGGTTAACCTTAAAAATAAAAGAGGGGATAGGCAATGGATTATTTTCTTTGGTAATTGCTGTTCCTGAGCCTTCTGGTTGGATAAATGATCTTACAAAAAGCGGAATCCCTTTATTTTGAAGTGGTTTTATTGTTTTTGGGTGTATTACAGTTGCTCCATAATAAGTAAGCTCTATTGCATCGTGATAAGAAAGCTGGGCAATTTTTTCTGTTTCATCAAACCATTTTGGATCTGCATTTAATACCCCAGGAACATCCTTCCAGATGGTTAGTGCAGCAGCATCTAAACAGGAAGCAAATATGGCTGCCGAATAATCAGAACCTTCCCGGCCTAAAGTTGTTGTGTAGTTTTCGCTTGTACCGCCAATAAATCCCTGTGTTACGATAATGTTGTCGGTTAAGAGTGGTAATAAGTCCTTTTGTATAATCTGATTGGTTTTTACCCAATCTACTTTTCCTTCACGGTAGGTATTGTCGGTCTGGATATAATTCCGTGCATCTACCCAAAGGGCTTTATTACCTGTTTCATTTAACCAGGCAGCCACAATTTTTGTTGAAACCACTTCGCCGATAGATACAATCTGGTCGTAAATGTAATCTGCGTTGTTATCTGGTTCATCTTCAATCAGCCAGTCAATTTCGACAAATGTGTTGGCCACATCATCATAAACCGGATTGGCTTTGCCTTGAAACAGCTCGTCTATAATGCTGAAATGGAAATGTTTAATCTCATCAAAAATTGCATGCGCTTCATCACTTTGTGATAAGAATGCCTGCGTTAATTTTTCCAGTTTATCAGTAATTTTACCCATCGCCGAAATTACAATCAGCAAGTTTCCTTTTTTGTAATCTCGGACAATATTGGCCAGATTTTTTACTCCATCTGCATCTTTTACCGAGGCACCGCCAAACTTAAAAATATCCATATTAAAATGCCTTGATTTGTTCTTTAGAGAAAGCTGCGTTTAACCACCCACTTTCTAAATGTGCTTTATATTTATTGTAAAAGTTTATTGCAGGTTCGTTCCAGTCCAATACTTGCCAAACCATGCCGCTATAATTGCCATTTTTAGCTTCTTCTATCACTTTTTCGAATAATACTTTACCCAGGCCTTTTCCTCTAAATTCTTCTGTTACGATAAAATCTTCAAGATATAACCTGCATCCTTTCCATGTAGAGTAACGTGTATAGTATAATGCGAAGCCCACTATTGTGTTATTTACTTCGGCTACGTAAGCTTTCCATACCGGGTTTTTGCCAAAACCAGCATCGATAAAGTGATCTAAAGTAACCGTTACTTCTTCAGGGGCACGTTCATAAATGGCCAGCTCATTAATTAATTCCAATATTCTTGGGCAGTCTTCTGCAGTTGCAAATCTGATGTTAAAATCCATATTAGTTGGTCGTAATATCGTTTTTGAAATGTTTGATTACCCTTTTTCCGAAAATACTGCTACCAATGCGTACCATTGTACTTCCTTCTTCAATTGCAATTTTATAATCTGCGCTCATTCCGGTCGATATTTCCTTAAAAGCATCATCTTTACGGAAAAAGCTTACTTTAATGCCATCAAAAAATACTTTTAGTTCGTGAAACTCGGTCGCAATCTGTTTTTCGTTCTTGGTATTGGTGGCAATTCCCATTAAACCTACTATACGGATATTTTTTAATTCGGCTAACTCTTCAGCCCGCAATAATTCGATTACTTCATCAAAACCAAGTCCGAATTTAGTGTCCTCATCAGCAATATAAACCTGTAACAAACAATCAATTACACGTTTGTTTTTTGCCGCTTGTTTATTTATTTCCTGTAGCAGTTTCAAACTATCTACCCCATGAATAAGTTTAACAAAAGGGGCAATGTATTTTACTTTATTGCTTTGTAAATGGCCAATAAGATGCCATTCTATATCATTTGGAAGTTGCGCCTGTTTATCTACCATTTCCTGTACATGGTTTTCTCCAAAAATGCGCTGTCCGGCGTTGTATGCTTCTAAAATTGATTCTATTGGTTGTGTTTTTGAAACTGCAATTAGTTTAACCCCGTCTGATTCAACTTCGCTTTTATATTGTTTAAGATTATCAGCTATGCTCATTTATAACTATTTTTGGTAAAATTAATAACCTTGCCGCAATTTGGGCAAAAAATAATATTTAAATTAAGCATGAAGAGATTAATATGGGTTTTAATGACAGCTATATTATGGTTTGGTTGCAAACCCGGTATACCTGATGGCATTATTAAACCTGATAAAATGGAAAAGATTTTATATGACATGCACATTGTTGATGGTTACCTTTCAAGCATTTATGTAGTAGATTCGGCAAAGAAGGTGGCTGCAGCATACTATAAGGGCATTTATAAAAAATTTGGAACGGATTCTGCCGAATATAACAGGAGTTTAATTTGGTACAATACCAACCCTAAAGAGCTAGAGACGATGTACAAAAACATACAAAAATCTTTAGCCAAGCAAAAAAAAGGAACAGCGTTAGCCGATTTAATGATCAGGAAAAAGGCATTTAAAGTCGACTCGCTGGTGATCGCAAAGAAATTTAAGGCCGATTCTCTTGCGATCAGAAAAAAAATGAAACCAGATTCTTTATCGAAGGTTAAAGCAGTTGCTGAAATTGCAAAGAAGAAAAAACAGGCCGATTCATTAATTAATATAAAGAAAGCTGGAGTAATGGAAGCAGTTCCAAGTCCAGCCCCGGTACAATAATATGTTATATCCTGAAAACTGTTTAGAACGTTTAGGTTTTGTTGAGATCAGGCAACTGATTAGCAAACATTGTTTAAGTCCGATGGGGCAGACAATGGTAGAGAAGATGCAGGTGATGAACCGTTTTGATCAGATTGATAAGTTTTTACGTCAAACAAACGAGTTTAAAAGTATCCTGCAAAATCAGGAACCACTACAGATTAATACCTTTTTTGACATTAAGTCGCTGGTTGAAAAAATCAGGGTAGAAGGCACTTATCTATTAGAAGATGAGTGGTTTCAGGTATATACTTCATTGCATACTGTTTTCTCGGTACTGCGTTTTTTTGAAGAACGTGCAGAAGTATACCCTACACTAGAAGCTTTATTTGAGCATCTTCCGATCGAAAAAACGATCCTTCGTAAAATAGAAACCGTTATAGATGCCAAAGGAAAGATCAAACCCAATGCATCAAAAGAATTGCAGGAAATTACCTCTGCGATTTCGAAAGCCGAGCAAGATGTGCGTAAGCGTATGGATTCGATCTACAAACAGGCTATTGCCAATAATTGGGTTGCTGATGGGAGTTTAACCATCCGTGATGGTAGAATGTGTATTCCGGTTTTGGCTGAAAACAAGCGTAAACTCAAAGGCTTCGTACACGATGAATCGGCTACAGGACAGACAGTTTATATTGAACCTGAAGAAGTATTTACCTTAAATAATAAGCTGCGCGACTTAGAGTTTGACAAACGCCGTGAAATTATTAAGATTTTAATTGCCTTAACGGACGATCTGCGACCATATTCACCATTATTGCTTTCTTACCATGGTTTCCTTACCAAACTGGATTTTGTTCGTGCAAAGGCTTTATTTGCAATGGATATCGAAGCTGAAATGCCAGGTTTGTTAAAAGAGCCTAAAACCAAACTGATTAATGCAAGGCACCCTTTGTTATCGATCTCATTTGCGGCCGAAAAGAAAACCGTTACACCTTTAAATATCCATATAGATGCCGAAACCCGGGTGGTATTAGTATCAGGGCCAAATGCAGGCGGTAAATCGGTTTGTATGAAAACCGTTGGCCTTCTGCAGATTATGTTGCAAACAGGTTTGTTAATTCCGGTTGATGCGAATAGTGAAGTAGGTATTTTTGAAAACATTTTTGCTGATATTGGTGATGATCAATCGATAGAAAGTGATTTAAGTACTTACAGTGCACACCTAAAGAAGATGCGCTATTTTGTAGAGCATGCTTCGCCAAAAACAATGGTGCTGATTGATGAATTTGGTACTGGTACCGATCCGCAGTTTGGGGGGCCAATGGCTGAAGCTGTTTTAGAAGTATTGAACAATAAAAAGGTGAGGGGGGTAATTACGACCCACTACTCTAATTTGAAGCTTTTTGCAGGTAATACACCAGGTTTAGAAAATGCATCAATGCTTTTTGATAATGCCAAAATGAAGCCGCTCTACATTTTAGAAATGGGTAAACCCGGCAGTTCCTATGCATTCGAAATTGCTCAGAATATTGGTTTACCAAAAGAGGTAATCCAATTGGCTAAAGAAAAAACAGGATCTAACCAGAACCGCGTAGATACCATGCTTGTTGATCTGGAGCGCGAAAAGAAAAATGTTTACGATGCCAAAGTAAGTTTAGCCAATCAGCAGAATAAAGCTAAAAACCTGGTTGCCGAAAATGAAAAGTTGAAAAGCTTTTTAGAGGAGAATAGAAAGGTACTGATTAAAGAGGCGAAACTAGAGGCACAGAATATTATTAAAAATGCCAATAAACTGGTTGAAAACACCATAGCCGAGATTAAAGAAAAGCAAGCCGATAAGGAAATAACTAAAGAACTCCGCCAGAATCTGCAAAAAGAGCTGGTTAAAAATACTGTACCAAAAGAGCGCCCTAAACCAGTACAGATAGTTGTTGGTGGTGAAATTGAAATTGGCGATTTAGTGAAATTTACGGATAGCGAAACCATTGGTCAGGTTTTAGAAATTAACCGCAATGAACTGGTTTTGGCTATTGGCGATTTACGTTCGACTGTTAAAAAGAACCGCGTTCAAAAGGTGAGTAACCGCGAAGCTAAAAAAGTAATTCAAAGCAGTGCAAATTCTTTTGCTGGGCGGATGAATGATGCCGTATCTGGCTTTAGGGCCGAACTTGATCTTCGTGGAAAACGTACTGAAGACGCCCTGTTTGAAGTAGAGAAATATTTGGATAAAGCCATTATGCTCGGCTTTCCCTCCATTAAACTGATCCACGGTAAAGGTGACGGTATTTTGCGTAAAATGATTAGAGAATACCTGCGTAAATATAGTCAGGTAAATAGGATGGAAGATGAACATGCTGATAGAGGCGGGGATGGGATTACTTACGTGTATTTGAATTAATCGTGGTGTCAGATGTTGCCATCTGGCACTGTAAATAATATTTTGCGATCAAATCGCAATGCTATTTATGCACTCTTTAAAAACGAGCGCGGGCATAAGTATAGTTGTGGTGTCGGATGTTAGCATCCGACACCAAATCATTTTTTTTGAAAATCTGTCAGATGGTAACATGTGACAGCACATCAACATTGAATAGCATGCTGAAAAAGCAAAACTTTATAACCGTAACGTTGTTATTTCTAAAACGTTACGGTTATGAGGACAATACTACTCTGCTTATTTGTAATGCTATTCGTTACAAATTGCAAAAAGAACGGTGGTGATGATAATGAAGATCCGGGTACCTTACCTGATGTGGAATTAAAATCAAAAGTAGTTGTATCCGGATTGAACCTGCCCTGGGAAATGGTGTATGGACCTGATAATTTTATTTGGTTTACGGAAAAAGCAGGTAAAATTAGTCGTTTAAATCCCGCCAACGGGCAAGTAACAGCTCTACTTACCATAACCGAAGTGCGTACCAATGGAGAGGGTGGCTTGCTTGGAATGACATTACATCCCGATTTCAGCACTAATCCTTACGTTTATATAGTGTATGGCTATGGTAGTACATATAAAGCCAAAGTGGTACGTTATACTTATAGCGGAGGAAATTTAACAAGTCCGCAGGTTTTATTGGATCAGATTCCTGCTGCTTCAATCCATAACGGCTCGCGTTTGCTGATCAGTGGCGGTAAACTTTTTATCAGTACCGGCGATGCTGCTGATACTGGCAATCCCCAAAATGTTAATTCTTTAGCAGGGAAAATTTTAAGGATAAATTTAGATGGATCTATTCCTGCTGATAATCCTTATCCAAATAACCCCGTTTGGTCTTTAGGGCATCGAAATGCACAAGGATTAACCCAGGTGGGCAACAAAATTTTCTCATCAGAGCATGGCCCGGATTCTGATGATGAGATTAATATTATCGAAAAGGGAAGAAACTACGGATGGCCAAATATTAAAGGTTTTTGTAATGAAAGTGGAGAGCAATCATTTTGCAGTTCCAATAATGTGGTAGAGCCATTAATCAATTGGACACCAACTATTGCGCCTAGTGGTTTAACTTATTACAACTCCGATTATATTCCGCAATTTAAAAATTCGTTGTTGCTGGCTGTATTAAAAGGAACTAAATTGATGCAGCTTAAGTTAGACGATGCTCAAACAAAAATTACTGGAACGAAAGATTTTTATGTAAGCACTTTTGGCAGGATAAGGGCTGTTTGCCAGTCGCCGGAAGGAAAAATTTATATCTGTACCAGTAATGGAAGTGATGATAAAATTGTAGAAATTGCGAAGTAGATTAATTATTTTTTCCGCCCCGGGCACTTTTTACAGCGTTTACCTTTCTTAAATTTCTCACAACATTTTTTGTGCTCAGCCGTACAGCTGAAAATAAAACCCATTCCTTTTTGGAATTCAGGGTCAGTAGGTAATATGAATAGACTTTCTTCTCTCTCGTAAATCATTGCAGTACAAAGGTAACAGTTATTTAGATTAATTCCAATTAATTAATATTCCGCAAAGATTTAAAAATTATAAATGCTACATTTTTGAAGGCAATTTGTAATTTAGCGAACTAACCAAAAAATTCATAAAATGATAAATAAAGTGGTATCTGGAGCTGAGGAGGCTATCAAAGATATATCAGATGGTGCAACCATCATGCTCGGTGGTTTCGGACTTTGCGGTATTCCAGAAAATTGCATTAATGCTTTGGTAAACAAGCAGGTGAAAAATTTAACCTGTATCTCTAATAATGCTGGTGTTGATGATTTTGGTATTGGTTTAATGCTGAAACAACGTCAGGTTAAAAAAATGATTTCTTCGTATGTAGGTGAAAATGCCGAATTTGAAAGGCAATTGCTGAGTGGCGAACTCGAAGTAGACCTTATTCCACAAGGTACTTTGGCTACGCGTTGTCTGGCTGCCGGATACGGTATGCCTGCAATTTTTACGCCTGCAGGTGTGGGCACTGAAGTGGCAGAAGGTAAAGAAGTGCGCAATTTTGATGGCAAGGATTATTTAATGGAATATGCTTTTGATGCCGATTTTGCTATCGTTAAAGCTTGGAAAGGTGATACCGCTGGAAATTTAATCTTCAGGTCCACCAGCCGGAATTTTAATCCGGTTATGGCTATGGCAGGTAAAATAACCATTGCGGAGGTAGAAGAGTTGGTAGAGGCCGGCGAACTTGATCCAGATTCTATTCATACCCCGGGCATTTACGTTCATCGCATTTTTCAAGGGAAAGATTACGAGAAAAGAATTGAGCAGCGAACGGTGAGGAAGGTTCAATAGTTCATTGGTGAATCATTCACTCATTCTAAATTCTTTCAATTAATCATTTAAAAAATTATGTTTTCAAAAGAAGAAATCGCACAGCGCATTGCTAAAGAAATAAAAGACGGATACTATGTTAACCTGGGTATTGGCATACCTACTTTGGTCGCCAATTATATTCCCAAGGGAATTAACGTCGTATTACAATCAGAAAACGGTTTATTGGGTATGGGGCCATTTCCTTTCGAAGGAGAGGAAGATGCCGATTTAATTAACGCAGGGAAACAAACCATCACCACTTTGCCAGGATCGTCTATTTTTGATTCGGCCATGAGTTTTGGGATGATCCGAGCACAAAAGGTAGATCTGACTATTCTGGGAGCCATGGAGGTGTCAGAAAATGGTGATATTGCCAACTGGAAAATCCCCGGTAAAATGGTAAAGGGAATGGGAGGGGCTATGGATTTAGTAGCATCAGCCAAAAATATTATTGTGGCGATGCAACACATTAATAAAGCGGGAGAGAGTAAATTATTGCCGAAATGTACGTTGCCTTTAACCGGTGTAAAATGCATCAAAAAAATTGTAACTGAACTGGCTGTTCTGGATATTTTGCCTGAAGGTGGTTTTAAACTTTTGGAGCGTGCACCGGGTGTAAGTATCGAATTTATACAACAATCTACAGCTGGAAGACTGGTAGTGGAAGGAGAGATTCCTGAAATGAGACTGGATTAAACTGGTGGTTTGCGGGGACATGAGCCATGGGGGTAGTCGTCATCTCGACTGGAGCGCAGCGAAATGGAGAGACCTATGAATCAAATTATTTAAATGAGATTTCAAAGATTTCTCCTCCGAAGGAGTTCCTTTGGAACACTGCGGTCGAAATGACGATCTATCGCGGCCGTCATTGCTGCTTTAATGTTATTCAAAAAAAAGTTAAGCTATATCTACCAAAATGCTGTTCCTTAAATCGTTGGAGATATCTTCTGTGATACCGATAATTTCTTCAGGTTCGTTAGTATTATTCATTATTACCTTATTACATTGTTCGCGATACGGCAATAAATATTCTTTATAGGCTGGCACTACATGGTTGTGCCATTTGTACAATACATCATCTTCTGGGTAACCACGTTCTAAACCATCACGTTTTATACGGCGGTCTAAAGCCACCTGTTCATCTGCATCAACAAAAATGGTATGATCCAACAGTGCGGCAATTTCTTTAAAGTGGAGAATGAAAAGACCTTCTACAATAATGATTGGTGCCGATTTAATTTCCAGAATTTTAACAACGGCCAATGGATTATTGAAGTTGTATTCTTTTTTATAAACAACTTCACCACTCATTAACTGCTTAATATCCCTTAAAAACTGCTCGCTATCAATGGTAGAAGGAAGGTCGAAGTTGTATAACTTATTTTCTTCCTGTGTCATCTCACCTGCAGGGATATAATAATCATCTTGCGATACGAGTGTTACTTCATCCTGTTTAAAATGGTGAAGAAAGCAGTTTAAGAAAAATGTTTTACCCGATCCGCTACCACCGGCAATACCAATTATAAATGGTTTTTTGTTTGAACTCATTGAGCACTATAAGTTAAATTGCAGAAAAAACGTTTGTCTAAAGCGCCCAATGAATCGGCTACTGCTTTAGTCATTACAATTATAACATCTTTTGTGGATTCGTTCTCCGTAAATTTACCAACAACTTTGGCAAAGGTAGTGCGGTTGGTCATGGGGTTGGTAATCTTAATTACCCTGCCCACAGGTGCTGTACGGTGTAAGACCAACATTTTTGTGCCATCCAGATCCTGGTCTGCAATCCAAACTGCGGTTCCTTTTTCTTCGATCTGACTTAAACCATATACGCTCGGATCACGGCGAAGTTTAGGGTCTTTAACCATGGTACTATCTGGCTCGTTTTCCTGCTCTTCTTTCGATAAATCATTTACCGATTTAGGTTGTGGCGGTTTAGGAATGATCAGTTTTTGATCAACTTTAATGGCATTATCTTCAAGTTTGTTTGCCGTTCTGATCTGATAAGCGGTTAAATTGTATTTTTTAGCAATGGTAAAAATGTTTTCTCCGGAAGCTACGGTATGGATAAAACTCTCTTCTTTTGCTGCAGGGGCTTCTTTAACTTTTGCTTCTACTTCTTTAACTTTAGCTTCTGCCTGCTTTTCTTTTGGAACCTGAACATCAGTAATAATACCTCCAGGTACTTTTAAAACCTGCCCAATGGTAATGGCATTATCAGGCAAATCGTTTAGTTTTCTAATCTGGTAAGCGGTAATGCCGTATTGTTTAGCGATAGTGAAAATAGTTTCGTTTCTTAAAACCGTGTGTGTGCCGGCTGCATCTGTAGATTTGTTCTCCTGTACAGTTTTTTCTTCAGCAGCAACTACCTTATTTTCATCTATGTTTTTAGTTGCCGGAATTTTAAGTTTCTGACCGATGCGCAAGTTATTTCCGGAAAGGTTGTTGGCTTTTTTTACTTCCTCAACAGTAGTGCCGTATTTCTCGGCTATTTTGCCTAAAAACTCTTTAGGCGCAACAGTATGCTCGATCATGGTTTGATCAGCAGATGATGTATTGGCTTGAGGTGTATCTGTATTATTTTTCGCTGGCGGGGTTACCGGTGCAACTGTTGCCGTTTGTTCTCCATTTTTAACAGGGATTTTTAAAACCTGACCAATGCTTAAGTTGTTGCTGTTCAGGTTGTTTAAAGCTTTAATTTCATTAATTGTTGTGCCGTATTTTTCGGCGAGCATATTTAAGTTTTCTTTTGGCTTGATCGTATGCTCTATTATACTGCCAGAAGAAACACTTTGGTTTTGCGTGCTGTTAGTTGATCCTGTTGCCGTAAAAGGAATATTTGTTGGTACTTTAATGATTACCCCAACCTGGAGGTATTTATTGTCATTAAAGCTCATAATTTCTTTTGGCGAAATATTATATCTTCTTCCTATTGAATAATAAGTGTCTTTTGCTACAGTCTGGTGAACAATTAGTTTTTTGCCTTTATTATTTTCTACACCGATAGAGTCTCTTGCTGTGTTGGCTTTAGCATTTGCAATGTTTAAGGCAAATAACACGACAGCAGATAAATATATTTTATGCATTTATTTGTATGTAAATTTCTAAGTCAAAGGGAGCAATTATACGAATAATATTGTTAATCGGCCTATGTTCAGCTATTCGTTTTTAAGTAAAAATAAGATGACTTTAATACCTTAATACTGATATGCTATTCATTAACAAATGTTTATAAAATTGTTGTTCCCTGTAATATTGAATATTAAACGATCTAATAAATAACGTATTGTTCAAAAGACAAAATTGAGCAAAACTTTTATAAATTTGGGTTGTTACGTAGACATCAAAAACATCATAAATAATTTAAAAAAATGGACGCTAAAGAAATAAGCTTAAACGAAAAAGAAGTTAAACCTGTTGTAGATCTTTTAAACGATTATTTGGCTAATTATCATATCCACTATCAAAAATTAAGAGGCTGCCACTGGAATATAAAAGGTCAGAACTTTTTTACTTTACACGTTAAGTTTGAAGAATTATATACCAATGCACAATTAACTATTGATGAGATAGCCGAGCGTGTATTAACATTGGGTAAAGCACCGCATAGCCGTTTTGCTGATTATATAAAAGAATCTCAAATTAAAGAAATTGATACTATTGGCCTTAAAGATCTTGACATGGTTGATGCCATTTTAGGTGATATGGCTGCATTGATCGAATTGGAAAGAGAACTTTTAGAAGCTACAGATACGGCCGGAGACGATGGTTCTAACGATATGGTTAACCGTTTTATGCAGTTTAAAGAGAAAAACACCTGGATGTTGCGCTCTTTCGCAGGAAAGAAATAATATATTTAGGTAGGTTAAAAGCCTCATGTAAGTAGCTTTATTGTAAAATCTGCTTATATGAGGCTTTTTTGTTTTGGAGAAAATCTAATTATTTATCTTTGGGCATGGCATACAAAAGTTTAGCGGAATGTGTATCCGATCTTGAAAAGCACGGTCATTTAATCAGAATAAAAGAAGAAGTAGATCCCTATTTAGAAATGGCAGCCATCCATTTAAGGGTTTACGAAAATAAAGGACCAGCTATTTTATTTGAAAAAGTTAAAGGAAGCCCTTTCCCTGCAGTTTCGAATTTATTTGGAACCTTAGAAAGATCAAAGTTTATTTTTAGAGACACTTTACCAAAAGTACAACAGTTGGTATCGTTAAGGAATGATCCTATAAAAGCATTAAAAAATCCATTTAAATATGCGGGTTCTGCAATGTCGGCTTTATCGGCCTTGCCGCTTAAAACACCTTCGGCAAAAAGCAAATTTTTAAAAACAAGTATCGGTCAGTTACCACAAATTGTAAACTGGCCTATGGATGGTGGTCCTTTTGTTACCATGCCGCAGGTTTATACGGAAGATATAGATAAACCAGGTGTTTTAAATGCAAATCTGGGCATGTATCGTATCCAATTGGGTGGGAACGATTATATCCAGGATCAAGAGATCGGGTTGCACTATCAGATTCATAGGGGGATTGGGGTACATCAGTCAAAAGCCAATGCATTAGGCCAGCCCTTAAAAGTGAGCATCTTTGTTGGCGGGCCTCCATCGCATCCTTTAGCTGCGGTGATGCCGTTACCGGAAGGGCTGTCTGAAATGACATTTGCAGGTGCGTTGGGCGATAGGCGTTTCCGTTATTTTTATGATGATGAAGGTTTTTGCATCTCTGCAGATGCTGATTTTATTATTACGGGAACGGTTTATCCGAACGAAAATAAACCAGAAGGGCCTTTTGGCGATCACCTGGGTTATTACAGTTTAACGCATCCTTTTCCTTTGATGAAGGTGCACAATGTATATCATAAAAAGGATGCCATTTGGTCATTTACGGTGGTTGGCCGTCCGCCACAGGAGGATACCAGTTTTGGTGCTTTGATTCATGAAATTACAGGCTCGGCCATACCACAGGAAATTCATGGTTTAAAAGAAGTTCATGCGGTTGATGCGGCTGGCGTTCATCCTTTGCTTTTTGCGATCGGCAGTGAGCGTTATACGCCTTATTTAAAAGCGCGCAGACCTCAGGAAATTTTAACCATAGCTAATCACATCTTAGGGAAAAACCAATTGAGTCTGGCTAAATACCTGTTTATTGCAGCCAAAGAGGATGACCAACATTTAAGCACACACCATATTGAAGCATTTCTTTCACATATTTTAGAACGGATCGATTTAACAAGGGATGTTCATTTTTATACCAATACTACAATTGACACGCTTGATTACAGCGGTGATGGATTAAACAGCGGATCGAAGGTCGTAATTGCGGCAGCAGGGGAGAAGCAGCGTGAACTTTGGGATAAGATTCCTGCTGGACTAAAACTGAGCGATGGATTTTACCAACCCAAAATAGCCATTCCTGGGGTTTTGGTTTTAGGAAGTGAAAAATATTTAAATCCTGAGAAAACAGCCGCAGAAATTGCTTTATTGAATATGTCTTTGATGGACCAGGATTTATCGGGCTTACCTTTAATTATATTGGCTGATGATGCAGAATTTACGGCGGCCAATATTGATAATCTGGTTTGGGTAGCTTTTACAAGAAGCAATCCGGCCGCTGATATATATGGCATCAACGATTTTACCATCAATAAACATTGGGGCTGTAAAGGTTCGTTAATTATTGATGCAAGGAAAAAGCCTCACCATGCACCAGAGTTGATCAAAGATCCTGAAGTTGAAAAGAGACTTGATACTTTAGCCCAAGAGGGTAGTAGCCTGCATGGAATATTTAGTTAAACCATCAAAATAAAAAGCCGATTTTTAAGCATACATACGCTATGCTTTCAACATCCTGGTTAACTACTTTTTATTAGTATTGCTTTGTGCATCTGCAAATCGCTTGATTTCTAACCAACCGAATCAGTGCGAAAATCTGGTTGGTGAAAACAACAATCAGTTGGCCGAAAGCTGAAACACCCAACAAATTACGCTAACATCGGCTCGGTGTCCAGAATTTTGTTTGATCGGGTTAACAAAACATACTTTATTAACTTATCTAATACGATTGTAACATTTGCGTTAATTTCTGGTCAATACGTGTTAAAATCATCGTTCTATCTGGCTTTTTATAAGCCTAATTTTGGTCATACTACTAACTAAACTGAATACAATGACCAGATTAAAGATTACTTTGTTCATTTTGACTATGCTCTGTTGCATGCAGATTTATGGTCAAACGTCGCCGATTAGCGGCAAAATTACCGATGCATCAGGGCAGCCAATCCCAGGCATATCGGTAAAAGTTAAAGGAACTGCTATTGGCACTTCTTCCGATGCGAACGGAATTTTTTCAATTAAAATTGCAAATCCGGCTACACTGGTTTTTAGTGGCATTGGTTATACAACCAAAGAATTTGCTTATAGCGGGCAAAGCAACATAACCATCACATTAAGTGAAGACCAGCAAAGCCTGAATGAAATTGTAGTAACTGCACTAGGTGTAAAGCGGGAAAAACGTAACCTCACCTATAGTTCTCAGGAGGTAAAAGGTGAGCAATTAACCCAGTCCAAAGAGCCTAATTTGGTAAATGCCCTGGCCGGTAAGGTTTCGGGTGTACAGATTACAAGTTCGTCGGGTACGCCGGGTAGTTCATCCAGAATTGTAATCAGGGGAGCCAATTCTCTTTATGGCAACAACGAAGCTTTGATGGTAATTGATGGTATTCCGGTTAATAATGATGAAACCGGCAACCTTAATTCTGGTCCCGGCACCAATCGTATTGCAGATCTTGATCCTAATATTATTGAAAGCATTAATGTGTTAAAAGGTGGTGCAGCAACAGCGCTATATGGATCTGATGGTGCAAAAGGCGTGATTATTATTACTACAAAAGCCGGTAGCCTGAATAAAAAGCCTGGTATTAGCTTTTCTTCATCTTTTTCAATGGAGAAACCGCTGTTACCAGAAATTCAGAATAAATATTCTCTTGGCTCAAATGGCGTATATTTTGATGGTGTGAACCAAAAAACAAGTACTTCGTGGGGGGCAAGAATGGATACCTTAAAAATTAACGGCCAGCCTGCACAGGTATATGATCAGTCTGATTTATTCTTTAAAACCGGAAAAACATATACTAACACGGTAGCCGTAAATGGGGGCGGGGCTTACAACTCTTATTTTTTATCATATACCAATTTTGCGCAGGATGGAACGGTACCTGGCACTTCTTTCGACCGGAATACCGTTTTTGGGAAATTCACCACGCAAATTATTAAAGATCTGAATGTTACTTTCTCCTTAAATTATGCCAATACCAAAAATAACAGGCTGCCTGAAGGATATGCCCTTGAAAGCCCTGTATGGACTATTTTTACAGCGCCAGTTTCCTATAATTTACAGCCTGCCGTCAACCCAGATGGCACGCAGAGGCTGTTCCGTTTTTCCAGGAACAACCCATATTGGGTATTGGATAACATCAGCAATACTTCGGTAGTAAACAGGTTTTTGCCGACTTTTAATGCTGATTACAAGGTCTTGAGCTGGCTGACCATAACGGAGCGTTTTGGTGCTGATGTTTATGTTGAACAGGGCAAATACATTGAATCGTTAGGTTCAATTTCAAATCCAAATGGACGGATTATAAACAGAAACAGCAATTTTAGGCAATATAATAATGACCTGATTATCAGTGCAAACAAAAGTTTTGGCGATTTTACCATCGATGCGCTATTGGGCAACAATATATTATCAACCTATAGTGAAATTATGAATGCCAACGGCCTGGGTATAACCGTTCCGGGATTTGAGAACATTGGATCTACATCAAATATAAATTTTACGGAAACAAGTTTTCTGACCAGAAAAGTAGGATTCTATTTACAGTCCAATATCGATTATAAAAAGTTCTTAATCCTCTCCCTTACCGGAAGGTACGACGGTACTTCGGTACTGGCCAAAAGCAACAGTTTTTATCCTTATGGTTCTGCTGCTACAAGTTTTATCTTTTCCAATTTCTTTTCGAAAGAACTTTCGGATATCATGAGCTTTGGAAAATTAAGATTATCTTATAGTACAGTGGGGAATGCCAGCATTGGGCCATATAACCTGCTTACGCCGTACGAATCACAAGCGGTAAGAAATATTGCCTTTCCGTACCTGCAACAGTCGGGCTTTTTGATCAGTCCGACCCTAGGCAATCCGAACTTAAAAAATGAGCGGATCAACGAATTTGAGATCGGTTTAGAAACAGGTTTCTTTAAAAACCGTTTAAGCTTGGAAGTTACCTATTTCGATAAAAAGACAAAAAACGGGATCATTCCCAATGTAGCACTGGCACCGTCAACCGGGTTTAACGCTACGAGTGTAAATACAGCCGTAATGCGCAACAGGGGCATCGAGCTGCTTTTAAATGCAAAACCTATAAAAACGGAGGATTTTAGCTGGGATCTGACCTTGAATTATAGCAGGATCAGAAATAAGGTCCTTGCAATCTTTGGTAATCAGGAATACATCGGCAATGGCTTTACCGTTATTTTTCGAAACCAGCCATATGGGGTAATCTATGGTACCCGTTATGCCAGAAACAGTGAAGGAAAACTGTTAATAGGTAATGATGGGCTGCCATTTGCTGCAGATGAACAAGGCATAATCGGTGATATTAATCCAGATTGGATGGGCGGTATTGTTAATAATTTCAAGTATAAACAGTTTACGCTTAGTTTCTCTTTTGATATGAAAAAGGGAGGTGATATTCAGAATAACGTAGATGGTTACGGCTATTTTTATGGTACACCAAAAGTTACCGAAGACCGTGGCCCACGTGTTGTTGAGGGGGTAAATGCGACTACAGGTTTGCCGAATACAGTATCTGTATCAGGACAGGCCTATTACCAGCGGGCCAATGGCGTACTAGAATCGGTTATCCAGGATGGTACTTATGTAAAATTGAGAAATGTTAGCATAGGTTATAACCTAAAACCAACATGGCTGCAAAAAACACCTTTCAAAACCATTGGCTTGCAGGTTACGGGTAGAAATTTGTGGATATATGCACCACACTTTACAGGTGGGGACCCGGAAGTAAGTTCTTTTGGTTCTTCAAACGGATCTCAGGGGATCTATTCCTTCTCAACCCCAACATCCCGCTCGGTAGATTTTAGTTTAAAATTAACATTATAGGCCCAACACATAAAAAGAATCAACATGAAAAAGATATATTTCATTTTAAGTTTTGCATTTATGATGGCTTTTGCCGGGTGCAAAAAATACATTGATGTTAACTATGACCCCAACAGACCGATAGATGTTAAGGAATCGCTCATGCTGCCACCAGTACAGATGCTGATCTCCCAGAACATCAATGCATCCGGTGATGGGAATTTAAGTGTAGTGCTTCAGCAATACCTGCAGGTAATGGCTCTGAACCAGGTAGCCCCAAATTTTGGCACTTATCAGATGTACAATATTGATATGGATGGCGACTGGAATAATGTATACGTGCGCACACTGAACAACTTAAGCCTACTAAATGTAAAAGCAGCTGCAAACGGCAATTTTAATTATACTGCGATTTCTAAAATACTCACTGCGTATACTTTGGGCTACGCAACCGATGCATGGGGAGATATTCCCTACAGTCAGGCTTTCAAGGGAGTTGATGTAGCCAATCCTACTTACGATACCCAGCAACAAATATATACCCAGCTACAGCGCTTGTTAGATGATGGGATTGCAGATATCGGTCGCAATGCTGGCTTAGCTCCTGGCAGTGACGATCTGATGTACGCTGGCGATATGGCAAAGTGGAAAAAATTGGCTTATACTTTAAAGGCACGCTATTACATGCACCTGAGTAAAGCACCAGGAAATACAGCTGCTGCGCAGGCACAGTTGGCTTTGACTGCACTAACAAATGGCATGCAGAGCAATAATGATGATGCAAAAATTGCTTTCGGTGGTGCAGCAGGAGCAGAAAATCCATGGCAGCAGAATTTTTTACCAGGTACTACTTTTGTGCTTGCCAATACCTTTGTTGATGCTTTTACTACCAGAAACGATCCAAGATTAAGCAAAATGGTTAAACCCGCCAAACAAACCGGTTTATATACGGGCCGGCAGATTGGTTTAGACGAAATTGGGAGTCTGGAGGCTTACTCAATCCCTGCCGATTTTTACGCGGGTGCCAATGCCAATAATTACCTGGTAAATTACACCGAGGCATTATTTATAAAAGCCGAAGCCACGCTTGTGGTATCGGGTTTTGCAGCTGCACAACCTGTTTATCAGGATGGTATTAAACAGCACATGACTAAGGTAGGGGTGAGCACAACTGATATGGATACCTACATTGCTTCGCGGGGGACACTCAGCAGTACAAATGCACTCCGTTTAATTATGGAAGAAAAGTCGGTTGCAAACTTTCTTAATGCTGAAAATTATACAGATTGGCGCCGTACCGGATTCCCGGCTTTAACCAAAGTTAAAAATGCACTCTCTGAAATTCCGAGAAGGGTACTTTACCCAAATAGCGAAATTACAGCAAACCCACAGCCGCAACAAAAGGCCAAAATTACCGATAGGTTATGGTGGGATGTTAATTAAACAGGTACTAGTTAATTGATAATGTTGAGGATACCCAACCGGGTATCCTTTTTGTTGTAAAAAAGCGCCAGTTCTCTAGTTGAAAACTGACGCTTCTTAATTATGTATGACAGCTATTATTAAAATCTTACCCCAAAAGTTAAGAATACATTGTTTCTATTGCTTTTAACATCTGCAACAGGTTCACTGTAATCATCCAATAAATACGGACTTGAACTGAAGTTTGTTTTGTAGTTCTGATACGCTACATCGAAATAATAGTTATCTACGCGGTATCCAATTCCACCAGTGTAGTATTGACCCTGGTAAAATTTATTGTCGCCACCTTTAACGCCGTTTCCATTTACACCGTAACCCGCACGTAAGCTAAATTCGTTAGTAACTTTTACTTCCGCACCAACTCTGTAGTTAATCGCCTCTTTATAAGATTCTTTAATGAAAGCATTATTGTCGTTTATTGTATTGCGGTCATATCCATCAACATCAGAAAAACGCATAGAAGCGTAATCTACATAATCAACATCTGCTGATATTAATGCTTTACCACCTATTACGTAGCTAATACCAGCCGAAGCTTTTAACGGAGTACGTAAGTTATAACTGAAAGTATAATATTTTGTCGAGTTATTTGAGTTAGAAGGTGCATTTGTTGCATTTCCAGCTAAATTTGCCTGTAAAGTCTCGCTTGTATTATCATCAATGTTCATCCAGGTTGGGGTCTGGAAATTTATACCAATTCTTAATTCATTAACCGGTCTGAAAATCATACCTAGTTTCAGGTTAAATCCACCACCTTTGGTTTCCTGGTTTCTGAAATGCGTTAAGTTGTAATTTTCGTTGCCGGTATAGGCAGGTATTGGTAAGCCATCATCAAAAGAATTAACAATACCCGACTCGGTAAAAGTAGCATCGCTGGTGTATTTTACATTAACAAAACTTGCTGTTGCACCAATGTATACCTTATTGCCAAAATTAAGGGCACCTGCTACGTTAAATTCAGAAGTTGAGCCTAAACGTGCTTCATCCCAGTTTTGTTTGAAACTTGCATTGTTATAAGGCTCTGCAGAATACCTGTTTGGGTAATTAGGTGCATTTTTATTAATTAAATAGCTACTGTATGCATCGCCGGCTATCGAATTTTCAATTCCGCCGCTATTGGCCTGGTCTACATACGAATCTCTTATTGAGCTATTGCTATTTGTTCCGTTATAGTTGATGTTATTTAAGAAATCGTTGTTACGGGTATAACTTAAACCAAATACAGTACTTACCAATCCTTTATTTACGTCAGCACCTTTTATTCTTGCTGCCGGGCTGTAAAATACAGCACCGATGTTATTTAGGTTAATCTGACTTTTACTTGCTTTGGTATTATTGCCTAAGTATGCACTATTGTTCGATACAGAATTAAATTCAGGGGTTAAACTAAACTCAGATTTGGTAAATAAGCCTAGTCCGGCAGGGTTTGCGTTAATTGAACCAATATCACCTCCAACGCCGATTTGTGCACCGCCCATTCCCTTAAATCGGGCAGAACTACCATAATTGGTTTGAGAAAAGCGGAATGCATCAGGGGCGTAACTTTGGGCGTACGTTGTTCCCATAGTAGCTACTGTAGCTACTAGTGAAGCTAAAATATATTTTTTCATGTTGTGTGTTTAAATTTAAATTAACCTCTTCCTGCTCTTGATGGTCTTGAACCGCCACCACCGCCGCCGCCGGTAGAACCACCACCACTATTTCCGCCGCCATTTGATGGTGGAGGTGAATAACTCGGTCTGCTCTCAGTTCTGGTAGGAGGAGAATAGCTCTCGTTTCTGGTAGGTCTGCTACTTTGCGTACCTTGAGGACTATAATTGTCATTCCTGGTAGGTCTGCCAGCTTGTGAGCCCTGAGGTTGTGTATAGCTGCCATTACCTTGGTTTCTGCTTGGTCTTCCGGCATTAATATTTGGAGCATAACCTACACCATTTGGATTTGTAACACCAGATCTGCTAGGTCTGCCAGCGTTTCCGGCAGTTGTGCTGCCACCATATCTTGGTACCCCTCTATCATTGCTTCCGGGTCTTGGCCTGTAAGAACCACCTCTATTGGCGTAACCACCACCATAATATCCGCCGCCAATACCCCAGCCTCCGCCGTAGTATCCACCGCCCCAACCAAAACGGTCATAATAAGAGTAAGGTCCCCAAGCGTTCCATCCATAAGGATTGTTCCATCCGTAGCCAAAATTACCATAATAGAAGGGATTGCTCCAGATGCTGCCATAACCAAAGCTACCGCCCCAGCCACCTAAACCGTATCCGCTGTTCCAACCCAGGCCATAACCCAAGTAGTTTGAAGGGCCATAACTGCTTCCGTAATAATAATTATCAAAGTAAGGGTCGTAATAGCCTTGAAAGCTGTAACCATTATAAAAACGGTTTATCCTAGAGGAGTAATCCATATCGTAATAAGGATTACTGGTTCCGTAATATTCATCATATTCTTCTTGCCCTTGAGTCTGATATTGCTGGCCCTGTCGGTTTTGAGGTTGAGGAGCTATTTCAATCTCCCTGGCTTTCGCCACAGAATTATAAACATCATCAGCTGGCTTAGTTTGAGCCAGTTTTGATGTACCGCATGATGCCACCAACCCTGCAGCAGCAATCATAACAATGGGTAAAAATTTAATTGGTTTCATTGTGTTTATATTTAGTTGTGTGTGTTCACGAATTTAATAAACAAGTTTCAAAACTAAAAATTATTAACTATTTATTTAGTCAAAAAATGATATAAAATAATTGATATTATTTTGTTAATCGTTTGTAGGCATAAATTTATAAATTTGCCGTCGGATTTTACACTTTTTAACGTACAAATTACGTTCCAAATACATAAGATGAGCAAAGAAATTACAAGTAGAGAAGCAGATTATTCCCAGTGGTATAATGATATCGTGTTAAAAGCAGATTTAGCAGAGCACTCTGCTGTGCGTGGTTGTATGGTTATAAAGCCAAATGGCTATGCCATATGGGAAAAGATGCAGGCTGTTTTAGATAAAATGTTTAAGGATACAGGTCATCAAAATGCCTATTTTCCATTATTCATTCCAAAGTCATTTTTCTCTAAGGAAGCTTCTCATGTTGAGGGTTTTGCGACAGAATGTGCAGTTGTAACGCATTACCGTTTAAAAAATGACGGAAACGGAAATATTGTTGTAGATGAGACAGCCAAGTTAGAGGAGGAATTAATTGTCCGCCCGACTTCAGAAACCATTATCTGGAATACCTATAAAGGATGGATCCAATCGTACCGTGATTTACCAATATTGATCAATCAGTGGGCGAATGTAGTACGATGGGAAATGCGTACCAGGTTGTTTTTACGTACAGCCGAATTTTTGTGGCAGGAGGGCCATACCGCACATGCTACAGCAGAAGAGGCTATTGAGGAAACAGAACGTATGTTGCATATCTACGCCGATTTTGCCGAAAATTGGTTGGCTGTTCCGGTAATCAGAGGCCGTAAATCTCCAAATGAGCGCTTTGCGGGTGCCTTAGATACTTATTGTATTGAGGCCTTAATGCAGGATGGTAAAGCTTTACAGGCCGGTACATCTCACTTTTTAGGTCAGAATTTTGCTAAAGCTTTTGATGTAAAGTTTACCGGAAAAGATGGGAAATTAGACCATGTATGGGCTACTTCATGGGGTGTTTCTACACGTTTAATGGGGGCTTTGATTATGGCGCACAGTGATGATTCCGGATTGATTATTCCACCAAAATTAGCACCAATACAAGTGGTAATTGTTCCGATTTATAAAGGTGAAGAGGATCTGGCGAGAATTTCTTCATACGTTAATGAATTAACCATGCGTTTAAAAGGTTTAGGCGTTTCGGTGAAATATGATGACAGGGATACACAGCGCCCTGGATTTAAGTTCGCTGATTATGAGTTGAAAGGTGTGCCAATCCGTATCGCTATCGGTGGTCGCGATTTAGAAAATAAAACAGTAGAAATTGCCCGTAGAGATACCAAGGTGAAACAAACTGTACCTCAGGAAGGATTGGATATTTACATCATCAAACTGTTGGAAGATATTCAGCAAAGCATGTTCAACAAAGCTTTGGCTTATCGCGATGCGCATATTACAGAAGCGAATAGTTACGAAGAGTTTCAGGAATTGTTAGATACCAAAGCTGGTTTTATTTCAGCGCATTGGGATGGAACTCCAGAAACAGAGCAAAAGATAAAAGAAGAAACAAAAGCAACCATTCGTTGTATTCCTTTAGATAATAAATTAGAAGATGGCGTTTGTATTTATTCAGGAAAACCATCTATCCAAAGGGTACTGTTTGCAAGAGCGTATTAATTAGATGTGAGACATGAGATTTAAGCCGTGAGATCTGAGGGGAAATGCAAAACTCAAATCTAGTGTCTCAAATCTCGTGTCTAGTACCTCAAAACTAAAAAAAAATGAAATTCGCAACTAAAGCCATACATGCAGGTCAAGAGCCTGATCCAACCACAGGTGCTGTAATGACACCGATATATCAAACCTCTACTTATTGGCAGAAATCTCCTGGTGACAATAAAGGGTATGAATATTCAAGAGGAACAAATCCAACGCGTAAAGCTTTGGAAGATTGTTTAGCTGCTTTAGAAAATGCCAAATATGGTCTGGCTTTTTCGAGCGGAATGGGGGCAACAGATGCCGTATTGAAATTATTGCAGCCTGGCGATGAAGTGATTACCGGAAATGATCTGTATGGTGGTTCATACCGGATTTTTACCAAAATATACACTAAATACGGAATCAAATTTCATTTTCTGGATCTATCCAAGCCAGAGAATATATTGTCCTACATTAATGATAAAACCAAATTGGTTTGGATAGAAACGCCTACTAATCCTACCATGCAGATTATCGATATTGAAGGGGTGGCAAAAATCACGAAGGAGAAAAATTTGATCCTTACGGTTGATAATACATTTGCATCGCCTTATTTACAAAACCCTATTGATCTGGGCGCTGATATTGTGATGCACTCGGTAACCAAATACATTGGTGGCCACTCTGATGTGGTAATGGGTGCGTTGGTAACAAATGACGAGCAATTGTATAAAGACCTTTGGTTTATTTACAATGCCTGTGGTGCAACACCAGGCCCGCAAGATGCTTTTTTAGTGTTGAGGGGAATTAAAACGCTTCATCTTCGAATGAAAGCACATTGCGAAAATGGAGCGCGTATTGCACATTATTTAAAAACACATCCAAAGGTTGATAAAATTTATTGGCCTGGTTTTGAAGATCACCCTAACCATGATGTAGCTAAGAAACAGATGCGTGGATTTGGCGGTATGATTTCGATTACCTTAAAAGGTGCTGATCTGCAAGAAACTTTTAGAATCTCGTCTAATTTTAAAGTATTCACATTAGCTGAATCATTGGGAGGAGTAGAGTCACTAATTAATCACCCTGCAACGATGACACATGGTTCTATCCCGAAAGAAGAAAGAGAGAAAGTAGGTGTTACCGATAATCTACTTCGTTTAAGTGTTGGGGTAGAGGATATCGACGATCTTTTAGAAGATCTGGCAAATGCACTAGCATAATATTTCGAGCGGGCAGACAAAATATTTGCCCGTTTTTTTTTGTAAAGCAGGTCCTATTCTAAAATTAATGGTAGCCCGGCTTTACACTAAATCTTTTTTGTTTAGGTATCTGCTTTATCAAAATCAGCGAAACAAAAAAGGATACCGTTTCAATCCGGTTTAAATGGCAACAATTGTGCTGCTATTTACGTCTAAAAAAGCTAACGATGCAATTTCTTGAGTTAAAGAATTTTCTGGATAGTAAGGTTGAACAATACAATCAGCCAAATTTTATAGCAAACGACCCCGTTTGTATTCCCCATCTTTTCGAAAAAAAACAGGATATAGAAATCGCGGGCTTTTTTGCTGCGGTTTTAGCCTGGGGCCAGCGGAAAACGATTATCAATAAATGCAGGGAACTGCTTGGCCGGATGGATAATGCACCTTACGATTTTGTTGTTAACCATACCGATAACGATTTGAAGCGCCTGTTGAATTTTAAACACCGCACATTTAACGATACGGATTTACTTTATTTTATTTCATTTTTTAAACAACATTATCAAAACTTCGACAGTTTAGAGGAGGCATTTTTACCAAGACAAAATGTCTTTAGGTCGGAGTATTTAGAA
The DNA here is from genome assembly GCF_058801365.1 of Pedobacter sp. GW822-FHT03F06. NCBI lineage: Bacteria > Pseudomonadati > Bacteroidota > Sphingobacteriia > Sphingobacteriales > Sphingobacteriaceae > Pedobacter > Pedobacter sp. GW822-FHT03F06. Next base: position 483,597 of record NZ_JBXANE010000001.1, on the reverse strand, counting down.
GGATCATCAATAAAACAAGAAATAAGCTACGCTTCTGGGGTATGTTATGCTGCTGAGCTTAACTTCTCAATTGAACAGGCCTTGAACCATTTCAGGGAATACTTTTTCTCCTTAGAAGATTTTCCTCACCGCACGAAGAAACATATTTCTTCTCCAAAGCAAAAATCTACCTGTAAACGTTTAAATATGTTTTTGCGGTGGATGGTTAGGGTAGATCAAAAAGGCGTCGATTTTGGCATCTGGAATACGCTTCAGCCAAAAAATCTGATCTGTCCCTGCGATGTGCACGTTGATCGGGTAGGGCGATTGCTTGGACTGATTAATAGAAAGCAGACCGATTGGCTAACTGCAATTGAATTAACCGACAATTTGAAGCAGTTTGACCCCTCAGATCCGGTGAAGTATGATTTTGCATTATTTGGATTAGGTGTAGAAAAATTACTTTAAAGGTTGTGAAATTGAGAAAAGTCAAAAAAAAAGTTCTTTTTTCAATTCAATCTTCCTATACTTACGTAGTGATCCTGCTTCTGTTAGCAGGATTGTGTCTATCCAATGTTTCGCTATGATTGCAGTTAATTTATCTGATGAAGATAGGTGGAAGAAATATAATAATTTTTCTCCTCTAGTCTCAATTTTTAAGAAATTCCACCCACTTAATGATGAAATAGAAAAGCGTATTAACCAGCATACCTTTCCGATCAGCTATAAAAAAAACAAATATCTTGTTTCGCCTGTAGACCGTAACAAATTCCTTTTTTTAATTATTAAAGGTGTAGTTAGGGGTTTTATTAAGGATGGGAATAATGAGATTACCACATGGATTGCCAAAGAAAATGAAGTTGTAGGTACCATACGTAATTTGTGGATAGATGGAGATTCGGATGAGTATTTACAGGCATTAGAAGATGTAGATTTAGTTGCTATCCCACATGTATTGTCAGAATACCTTTACGAAAATTTTCCGGAAGCCAATATTGTTGGCAGAAAGATGATGGAGTTATATTACCGTTCGGCAGAAGAACGTGCTTACCTGTGCCGGATTTCGTCGGCCGAAAAAAGATACAAACGGTTTTTGCTTTCATTCCCTGATTTAATTAACCGTGTTTCTTTAAAATACATTGCTTCTTTTTTAGCCATCAGGCTCGAAACATTAAGTAGAATTAGGGCTAAAATTTAATTCTATATTATTTTCTTGTTTTTTTAAATAAGGGTTTAGCATTTAAAGGGTCTTAATCCTTAGTTAAATGGGGTATAATATCGCTGAACAACAGCTTTCTAAGGCCAAAACCGCATAATTACCTTACCGGTGGCCCTTGTTTCCGTTTTGGGAAGATTTTCAGGTTAAACCCACTTTCCTGCTAAAAGGCGACAGGGAGGCCGACGGTTTTGGATTTAAATGCATTTTTGACGATCAAAGATTTTATCTGGGCTAGTGGTTCGCACCGTACAGGTGTAAGGCTGTATGATAAAAGCTATTTGAAGCATGAGCTTATACCCAGGAACGCTGCCGAAGCAGCAATACAGATTTTTCCGTTCAGCGAAAACTCGGGGCTGGCCGTGTTACGAATTCTCAATCGTTCCACTACAGGCTATAGCTGTGGTACACTTGGTATTTTCTTGCCATATTTTTTCACTAAGCAAAATGTGAGATTAGCAACTCCAATACTGTTTTAAACAAAACTGTAAAGTTGTGTATTATAATATTTACACATTTAAACGAAAAATTAACTACAATTGCGTACAAGAAAATAACTTTTTATTAACTTGCACTATATTCTTAAAATAATGAAAACAAAAAATGCCGTAAGTACTTTTACTGTGCTCATCGCTGATGATCATGAGATCATTCGCCGTGGATTAAAAGGTTTAATATCAGACTTTTGGCCTGGTGTCGAAATCATTCATGCATCTACATTAGAGCAGGCGCTTGTCGAAACAGAAAAATCGCCAAGTTTAATCATCATTGATGTAAACTTGCCAGGAGGTAACAACCTTAAGGTAATCGATCAGATTAAATTGGTTCAGCCAAATGCAAAAATCTTGGTATTTTCATCTTTGAATGAGAATATTTATGCTGTTCCGTATTTAAAATCGGGTGCATCGGGTTACTTAACCAAAAATGCAGAAGAATCAGAAATTGTAACCGCTATTACGACCATTTTGGCAGGCAGTCGCTATTCGAGCAGAAATGTTAAGGAAAACATGTTTAACAGCATATTAGGTAATGATGCCGATAATCCTTTTACCAAACTTTCGGGTAGAGAATTAGAAGTAGCAGAATTACTAACAAAAGGTATTGGGGTATTAGAAATTTCTAATCAGCTAAATCTTCAGATGGGTACAGTAAGTACTTATAAGTTGAGACTTTTTCAAAAGCTGAAAATAAAAAGCATTATAGAACTTGCTGAAAAGATGAGTATCTACGAAAGATAAAAAGAGTATTTTACTCTTTTTATCTTTTCTAAATCTTTTTGTTTTTATCTACAGTACCAGGCCCACTCTCTCCTGATTCGTTAGGTGTGGAACCAGCCTGACCAAATTTATCTGAAGAACCCTTTCCGTTTTGATCAAAGGAGGCCTTTTCCTTTGAGCTTCCTTCATTTTTACGCTCTTTTTCTACTGCGTTTTTATTGTCTTTAGTTTTCATAGTATAAATGTTGATTACTAGCTAAACACTTTAAAACATGCAAAGTTTTATTAATTCTTTTCAGCTCGTGCAGAAATTCTATGTGAAAAAATTTCTGATTTTTAAAATGAACAGTTCGTATAAAGTTCTTTTTGATATTGCAGTGCATAACATCAACCTGATATGGCTTTAAGTTGTAGTTGATTTGAATCAATATACCTGGACTATAGCCGTTGATAAAGCCTGTTTAATTAATATCAAATTGATGTTTACAGGTATAATTAATTATGATGTATTTTGTGTTTATTGTAAAAATATTGATACTAAATAATATATTTTTGTGCAATTAATGAATAGCTAAATTAATTGTTTTCACTTTTTAAAAATGACGAAACTCGCCTATGGCTGGTGTCTTCACTAAGCATTAATCTTCCAATTCTGTGTCATCCCTGCCAAGCAAGTTCTTATGGAACAATCCAATTGGGAGTCTAATCCGTGTTTCGGTGGCAAATCCTTCGACTACGCTCAGGATGACAAAGCGTAGCATGTCTCAAAACAAACAAAACGTTTCCACAGCCGGGTGGGTACCGACTACATACTTTACCATATAAAATATAAAGATCCTATTAACTATATTTTCTTCAATAACTTATATGACGGCGCACGCAATGGTTGGTGTCCTCACCGATTATCAATCTCCCAATTCCTGCACTCCGTCACCCATGCCGCGGAAGTTCCTATAATCAATCTGTATATTAAAGCTAAAATTGTTAGTATTTTGTTTAAAATTAATCGATTTTAATTTTCTTTAAAACTAAAAATATTAGTATTTTTGATCTCAATCATCCTTATAATACGAGAATGGATAAAGAAAGGCAGATTATTCATATGGATCAGGATGCATTTTTTGTGTCGGTAGAAATCAGAAAAAATCCCAGGTTATCGGGTAAACCCGTAATTATCGGTGGCGGCGGCGATAGGGGGGTGGTAGCCTCTTGTAGTTACGAAGCACGCCAGTACGGCATACATGCTGCAATGCCCGGCAGGACGGCAAAATTGCTGTGCCCTCAGGCTATATTTTTAAAAGGTGATATGGAAGAATATTCCAAAGCCTCGCACGAGATTACCGAAATTATTGCCGATAAAGTTCCTCTTTTTGAAAAGGCCAGTATTGACGAGCACTATATCGATATGACGGGTATGGACCGCTTTTTTGGTTGCATGAAATTCGCGTCGGAGCTTAGGCAAAACATTATCAAAGAAATGGGCTTGCCGATCTCCTTTGGTCTGTCGATCAATAAAACCGTAGCCAAAATAGCCACCAATGAATCTAAGCCTGATGGCGAACGGCAGGTTACATTCCCTGAATTGCGGCCCTTTCTCGATCCTTTGGCTATCCACAAAATTCCGGGTATCGGCCATGCTACTTATAAAAAGTTAAGTGAAATGGGTGTTCGCGAAATCCTTACGCTTACCCAGATCCCACAACAGCTCATTTTTAAAATTTTGGGTCAACATGGTTTAAGTTTATGGCAAAAAGCAAACGGGATCGATCTCTCGCCAGTTATACCTTACCGCGAAAGGAAATCAATCGGTACACAGGCTACCTTCGAAAGCGATACCATGGATATGGCTAAACTAAAGGCCATTATAACCGGAATGGTTACCGGTTTAACTTTTCAGCTGCGTAACCAGAAAAAATTAACTGCCTGTATTACCGTAACCGTGCGTTATACTAATTTCGAAACGGTTACCCAGCAAGAACGTATTCCGTATACCTCGCTCGATTCTTTTTTAATCAGCAAGGCACATAGCCTGTTCGAAAAAGTATATGCCAAACGGATGTTGCTGCGGTTGGTAGGCGTAAAACTTTCGCATCTGGTGAGCGGTTACGAACAGATTGGTTTATATAATATTGCCGAAGAAGAGTATAGTCTTTACCAGGCTATGGATAAGGTACGTAACCACTATGGTGCCGAAGCAGTGGTAAAAGCCTGTATTGTTACCCAGCCACCCCGCGATGAAACGGGGAAAATAATCAAGTACAATCCGCGTAAAAAGAAAATATTGATCGAAAACCAAACGGAGGAAGAACAGCAGGAAGTAAGTAAACGATCGAAAATAAGAAGTTTTATGAGTGAAAAAGGAACAATAGGTACTAAATCTTATGATTAGCGATGTTTTTAAATGTGCATTCTTCTTATAGCCTAAAGTATGGTACGCAGCGCATCGACCAGTTAATTGCTACTGCCCGGCGTTTGGGTATCCATCAAATGGTACTTACTGATATCAATAACTCAACTGGGGCGGTAGAGTTTATTCGCGAGTGTTACAAGCAGGGCATTGCCAAAGAAGCCGATGAAATACACAAAGGCAATATTCCGTATCAGATTAAACCGGTAGCGGGTATCGAATTCCGGATCGATAACAGGTTGTTGTATGTGGGCATTGCGAAGAATAGAGAGGGTATGCGTGAGCTGAATGAATTTTTAAGTCACCACAACATCAACCATATTCCGTTACCCAATATTCCACCCGAAATGGAGAATGTTTACATCATTTATCCTTTTCAAAAATCTTTTAACCCAGCACTAAAAGCAAATGAATTTGTAGGTATCCGGGCCAAACAGCTCAATCTGTTGTACAAACACCCACTTTTAAAACAGCGAGAAAAATTGGTGGTGTGGCACCCGGTTACCGTCAGCGATAAGATCACCTACCGCCTGCACGAATATTTTAGGGCGATCGAGCTCAATACGCTTTTAAGTAAAGTGAAGGATGACCAAAAATGTGATCCGGATGAGTTCCTGATTCCAGAAGTAGAACTAACCCAACAATTTGAACAATACCCATTTATTGTTCAGAACACCCAGAAGCTGATAAACAGCTGCGATTTAAGTGTTTATTTTGAGAATGGCCCTACACCTGCTTCTAAAAACAAGTTTTTTTTTACTGGAGATTTCGAAGGGGATAAAAAAATGCTTCGAGAGTTGGCCGAAGAAGGACTTAAATACCGTTATGGCAAAAATAATACAGAAGCCATTGAGCGTTTAGAGAAAGAACTCCGGATCATCGAACTTAAAAACTTCTGCGCCTATTTTCTCATCACCTTCGATATTGTAAGATACGCTATGAACACATGCGGTTTTTACCACGTTGGCCGTGGCTCGGGTGCCAACAGCATTGTAGCTTATTGTTTGCGCATTACCGATGTAGATCCAATTGATCTTGATCTTTATTTCGAACGCTTCCTGCATGAAAAACGGACAAGTCCACCAGATTTTGACATCGATTTCTCCTGGGATGAAAGGGAGGTGATACAACGTTATATCTTTGAACGCTATCCCAAATGGCATGTTGCTTTTTTAGGTACGATGAGCACTTTTAAAGACCGTGCAATTATCAGGGAGATCGGTAAGGTACTGGGTTTACCTAAAGGCGAAATAGATAGTTTTACCGATCCCACCAAAGAACGCGAAAATTTGGAAAATACAACTTACCAGAAATTATTGGCTGTGCATGCCTATATGAAAAGTATGCCCAACCAGCGTTCTATCCATGCCGGAGGGATTTTAATCTCTGAAGAGCCTATTACGTATTATACCGCATTGGATATGCCACCAAAAGGTTTTCCGACTGTGCAATGGGATATGTACGAAGCCGAAGCCATCGGTTATGAGAAATTTGATATTTTAAGTCAGCGGGGTATCGGTCATATCCGCGAAGCCGTGCAGCTCATTAAAAAAAATAAGGGAAAGGATATCGACATTCATGATTTTAAAACTTTTAAAGAAGACCAGAAATTAAACGGTATCCTTAAAGAAGGGCAGCCCATCGGGTGTTTCTATATCGAATCGCCAGCCATGCGGCAACTGCTCAAAAAACTGAAGTGCGATAATTACCTTACCCTGGTGGCAGCCAGTTCCATTATCCGTCCGGGCGTGGCCAGCTCGGGTATGATGAAATCCTATATCGAGCGTTACCATGCGCCCGATAAAGTAGTATACCTCTGCGAAGTGATGAAAGAGCGGCTTAGCGAAACCTATGGGGTAATGGTTTATCAGGAAGATGTGATCAAAGTATGTCATTATTTTGCAGGTCTTGATCTTGCCGATGCTGATATCCTGCGCAAAGCGATGAGTGGTAAATACCGGTCTAAACTGGCTTTTGATGAACTGGTGAATAAGTTTTTTGTTTCAGCCAGAAAAGAAGGGCATTCAGAAGAACTCATTACCGAAGTTTGGCGACAGATTTCATCTTTTGCAGGTTACAGTTTTTCGAAAGCGCATTCAGCATCTTTTGCGGTAGAAAGTTACCAGAGTTTATTTTTGAAGACATATTACCCCATGGAATTTATGGTAGCGGTACTGAATAATTATGGTGGTTTTTACAGTCGCTGGGTTTATGTGCACGAATTGCAAAAAACAGGAGCAAGGGTGCATTTACCATGTGTTAACCATAGTGATGATGTGGTGAATATAAAAGGTAAAGATGCTTATCTGGGCTTCATTGCCGTTCAGGGTTTAGAAGAAAAAATCATCAAAATTATTCCACAGGAGCGTGCTGCAAATGGTTTGTATATCGATCTCGAAGATTTTGTAACGCGGACCTGCATCTCATTAGAACAAGCTATTATTTTAATCCGTTTGGGCGCCTTGCGCTTTACCGGAAAAGATCGGAAAACGCTGCTTTGGGATGTGCACAACTACCTTGGGTTTAAACAGAAGAAAGTGAATCATGCCGAGCTTTTTAAGCTGAGTTACAAAACCTATCAGCTCCCCGTATTGGCCGATTCGGAACTCGAAAATGCTTACACAGAATTGGAGTTATTGGGTTATCCGCTCAATTATAAAATGTTCGATTTTCTGAAAACACCTTATCGTGGCGATGTTATGGCGGTAGATCTGCACAAACATTTAGGTGAAACGGTAAGGATGGTAGGGAACTATGTTTGCGAAAAAACGGTGCACACCATTAAAAATACCAAAATGTGGTTCGGTACTTTTTTAGATGCCAACGGCGATTTTTTTGATACGACCCATTTTCCCAATAGTACACCGATGTATCCTTTTAAAGGAAAAGGCTGTTACCTTATTTTAGGTAAAGTGGTAGAAGATTTCGGCTTTCAGAGCATCGAGGTTTTAAAGTTTGCCAAATTGGATATCCAGATGAATCCGGTGGCAATTGATTAAAATAAATTGATATGGATTTAAAATTTAAAAAAGACAGGTATTCAATAGTTGTTTATCCGCAAAAAGAAGTTATTAATGATGTTAAAGTTTTAAAAGATATACTCTGGTCTAAAGTTGGCTGGTATAACAGTAGAGATTCAGAAGCACATGTTACGATTGCTATTTTTGAAGCAAATAAGCTTGAATTTGATTTTTACATATCTTATGTTAAAGACTTTTGTTATGCTGAAAAACCAAATTTTGTGAGGTTTGATCAGTTGATTGCTTCGGGAAAAAACGGGGCAGTTGTTGTTTTGCCTGACAAGAACGCTAAACCTTACTTGAATGATCTTTTTAAAAGATTTAGACAAGGCTTGAGGTATAAGAAAGTAATGAATGGATCCGCTGCTCATATCTCTATTGGGAGGAAACTACATCCCGAAGATATTGAAATGGCTCAGGATCTATTCGAAGAAGTCAGCTTGAATTTTTTATGTGAAAAGATTGCCATTCGTAAATTCAATGATGAGGTAGGACAGTATGAGGTCATTTACGAATTTTATTTTTTGGGAAATCCGCCCAAACAAGGACAACTTTCATTGTCTCAATAGAAGGTAGCTTATTGATATGAGCCGATTAATGTTTTCTTTGATGAGATCGTCATACTCAATTGATTGGGAATCTAAAGTTTATTGCATTGAGATTAACTTCGCTGAGCACTGCGCGGTTCCCGCCTGCGCGGGAATGACGCTCGATTATAGTTTACGCTCGTTTCAAACGAGTGCATCAGTAGCCTAACGATTTAATCGTTTACTTGTTTAAAACATAATTTTTATATTTAAGCCATGATCCACTTTAAAGCAGAAATAGAGCGTTTCGAAACCATGGGCGAAAAAACCGGCTGGAGTTATGTGTTTATTCCGGCAGCTTTGGCTAATGAAATTAAGCCCGATTGTAAAAAGAGTTTCAGGGTAAAAGGAAAGATAGATCAGCTGGAAATTAATGGAATGGCAACCATCCCAATGGGAGAGGGCGATTTTATTATTGCTTTAAAAGGCGAGGTCCGCAAAAAAATAAGAAAAGAAGCCGGAGCAGGTGTCGAACTCTATTTAGAAGAAGATAAAGATTTTAAAATCGAAATGCCCGAAGACCTCGAAATCTGCTTATCAGAAGAAGAACATTTAATCCGAAATTTTTTAAAACAGCCTAAATCGCACCAAAACTATTACATCAACTGGATCAATCAGGCTAAAACCGAACCTACACGTATCAAAAGAATCGTTATGACTGTTAAAGCGATGGATAAGGGACAGGATTTTGGCGCAATGATCAGGGAATCGCAAGGTAAGGCTTAAGTCTGTAGTCTTCAGTCCTCAGTCATGAGTCGGGGAGATTGGTTAATACAAAATAGCCCGGTCTATAAGCTGATAAGATTTGTTAATCAGAAATATATAGGATCAAACTATAACAATGGACTAAAGACTCTAGACTCCCGACTTCGGACTTCCGACTTCGGACTTCCGACTATAACTCCTAAACCAACTCCAAATCTTCATCTGGATTACACCTAAAAAAGCCTCCCTAAAGATACGGGTGCTCATTTTTGATGTTCCTTCGGTACGGTCGGTAAAGATGATTGGAACTTCGACCACTTTAAAGCCAAATTTAATGGCGGTGAATTTCATTTCGATCTGAAACGCGTAGCCAACAAACTTAATTTTATTTAGTGGAATGGTTTCCAACACAATTTTGCGGTAACATTTAAAGCCGGCAGTAGCATCCTGAATATTGATCCGGGTAATCATACGCACATACATTGAAGCAAAATACGACATTAAAACCCTGCCCATTGGCCAGTTTACTACATTTACACCTTTAACATACCTGGAGCCAATGGCTACATCAGCACCATTTACACAGGCTTCGCGTAAGCGGGATAGATCATCGGGGTTGTGCGAGAAATCGGCATCCATTTCAAAAATGTAAGCATAATCATGTTGTAGTGCCCAATTAAAGCCATAGATGTATGCTGTACCCAATCCTTGTTTACCAGCACGCTCCTCAATAAATAAGTGTCCTTCGTATTCGTCTTGTAACGATTTTACAATTTCAGCAGTTCCATCAGGCGAACCATCATCAATAATTAAAACATGAAAAGGCTGTGTTAAAGAAAAAACCTTTCTAATGATCTTTTCGATATTTTCCTTCTCGTTGTAGGTGGGAATGATGACTAAACTATCTGACACGTTTGTTGTGGTTTTTATAATGTAAGCTTCTAGTATTTATATTTAAACGATACAATTGCTTTTAAACTGCGAAAGTAAATATTTAATGTGAAACCTTTATGAATTTTCATTAATAACCCACGATTCGTCTTCCTGAATTTATTTTATTAATAGGTTTTTATTATTTTAAAGCATGGTCAGTCTGAGCGTAGTCGAAGACTTTACCCCAATATTTCCCGCTGATTTCGCAGATAAGCGCAGATAACTTTCAAGGTACAAAAACCATTGTTCCTAAACCCGATCGGCGTGTAAAGCCCGCAGGCCCGAAGCATGAGGGCGAGGACTTGGAACAAAGAGCGGGACGGCAGGCCCCAAGAACTACTATCCTTTCATTTTCAAATCTTATTGAATATGCCCATTTCTTCTTCAATATCAGTCTGAGGAGTAATTTATTTTATAAAAATTAATATAAATGACAGGAAATATTAATGGAGATAAATCGCCTCAAAGTATCGTCATTGCGAGAAGGCTTTTTCAGCCGACGAAGCAATCTTTCTAGCAAGGATGGCTAGTAGGAAAGATTGCTTCGTCGTTCCTTCTCGCAATGACGACCGCTCTACTGGAAGCTGTTAATGGTAGTGTAGTCGAAGACCCTGGTAAATGATTGTCCTTGGACAATACTTACGATGATATCTTTTTATTTAACGCTTACCTTACTTCCTGCATTAACTTTTTAACCAGTTGTGAGAAAATAATCAGCGCCAAACCCGCAATTAAAGAATATAATGCCAATGCTTTATAACCTTCGGTGTAGGCCATTAATTTAGTTGGCAACGACGCATTATCAATGCTCGACATTTCTGCACCTAATTTTCCGGCAGCCAACTGCCCGAAAGCACTTGATAAAAACCAAAGCCCCATCATCATCCCAAACATTTTCTTTGGCGAAAGTTTAGTAATGATCGACATACCTATCGGGCCCAAACAAAGTTCGCCAAGGGTTAATAATAAATAGGCTAACGTAAATACATTTAACGAGCTAATGCCCTGCGCATTGGCGAAGAACCTGGTGGCGTAAAAAACATAAAAACTCAAAGCCAGTAAAAGGAAGCCGATTCCGAATTTTACCACAGTATTCGGTTCAATTTTGCGTTTGTATAAGCCTAACCACAAAATGCCAACAATCGGACTAAAAACAATAACAAAGAACGAGTTAACGCTATTGTTTACTACATTCGGATCGATATTGAAAAAGAGGATTTTATGATCAAGATTGTCCTTCGCAAATAATGATAGCGAACCACCGCTCTGCTCAGATATGGCCATGAAAATGAAATAACAGAAGATAAAAACGAAAGCAGCAAGTAGTTTATATTGTGCTTTTTTATCTTTTATTTTAAACGTTTCGTACAGGAAATAAACCAGGGCAATAATGCCTATGGTGTACATGAAATAATCGGTAAAGGCCGTGTTTTTTACCATGATATAAATCAGTGGAATACAAAGTATCGACCCTGCGTAAACGGCTATTTCCCATAGCTGCTGTTTTGATTTTTTAAGATGCAGTAAAGGCGAATTCCCGATCGGACCTAAGTGTTTTTTTGTGAAAATAAATGTGCCCAAACCGAACATCATTACCAGTGCAGCAGACAAGAAACATAAATGCCAGTTATAATATTTGCCGAGATAAATACACATGGCACCACCCAATAATCCACCAACATTAATACCGGCGTAAAAAAGCCCATAGCCCGCATCTCTGCGGTTGTCTTTCTCGTGGTATAATTCGCCAACCATTGATGAAACATTGGGCTTGAAGAAACCTGTTCCAATAATGGATAGGGTAATTCCAACATAAAACAGATCATGAGGAGAGAAGGCTAGGATTAAATTCCCGATAATCATCAATGATCCGCCCCAAAAAAGAGATTTTCTGAAGCCTAAAATCTTATCGGCAAAAATGCCACCTATAAAAGTAAAGGCATAAACAAAGGCTTGTATAGCACCATACTGTAAGTTCGATTTTTGGTCGCTTAAACCCAGTTGCTCAACCATAAAGAAAGCCAATACCCCGCGCATTCCGTAAAAACAGAAACGCTCCCACATTTCTACCAACGATAAATGCCAGAGCTGTTTCGGGTATTTTCCCTCAAAATTTTGAATATCTTCTATTGAAACTGTTTTTTCCATTAAATAGGTTTAAAAATTAAAAGCCCGATGGAGATCGGGCTTCTTGTTAAAAGTATTTTTTTGATTAGTGAACGCCGTGCATCCATTTACGCAAAATCGGACTTATAGCAAACATAATTAAGCCTGCAACAATAGGAATAATGGTAAATATTAAGAAGAAAATCGAAATGGAGTATTCTGAACTTATTTTGTCAATTAGACCACCGGTAGTACCTGCTAACCAGTTACCAATCGCTGTACAGGTAAACCATACACCGAACATTAAACCGACCACTTTGGCAGGAGCTAATTTACTAACGTAAGATAATCCAACAGGTGAAACACATAATTCGCCAACGGTATGGAAGAAGTAAGCGAAAATTAACCAAAACATACTTACCTGTGCAGATGTAGCACCTTTTGCAATATCCATACCTCCATAAGCCAATCCTGCAAAACCTATACCTACAAAAATTAACCCCAGTCCAAATTTTACGGGGCCACTTGGGTTAAATTTAGTTTCCCATATTTTAGACACAAACGGTGCAAGGGAAACAATAAAGAATGAATTTAGAATCCCAAACCATGAAGCGGGGACTTCTGTATTTAAAGCAGTAAATTCTTTTTCTACCTTCCAAATGGCTAATCCCCAGATAATAATGAAGCTTATTGCAGTGAAAATTATTGTAGCAGGATATTTTTTTGCGATTTTTGCCGCCAGGCTTAATAAAACAACGGTTACCGCAATGAGTGGGAAAATAGTAAGTATTGCATCAACCCATTTAAAAATTGTACTGGCATTTCCTGTTAAATTTCTAAGTGTATAATCTTTAGCAAAAATAGTCATTGAGCCACCTGCCTGCTCAAATACCATCCAAAAGAAAATGGTGAATATTGAAAATACAGCCACTACAGCTAAACGTTGGTTGCTTACTTTTTTTGGTAAAACTTCATCAGTTGGATCAATTACTTTTTCTGTTTTATTTACAGCAGCACCTAAAACACCAAAGATTTTTTGCCCGAAGTAAAACTGAAGCATTCCAAAAAACATAAATACCCCCGCTAATCCAAAACCCCAATGCCAGCCCACTTTTTCGCCGATATAACCGCACATTAACATACCTAAAAAGGCACCAGAGTTAATGCCCATGTAAAAGATAGTGTAGGCAGCATCTTTTTTATCACTTGTAGATGGATAAAGTTTTCCTACGATAGAAGAAATATTTGGTTTAAATAGTCCGTTTCCAGTAATTAATAAAAATAAGCCCAGATAGAAGAAATTGGTATTTGCTCCTTCTAAGGCCATTGATATATGGCCAATGGTCATAATTAAAGCGCCTATAATAACGGCCTTTCTATATCCGGTCAATCGATCTGCAATTAAACCGCCAATTATTGGCGTTAAATATACTAAACCTGTGTACCAGGCATAGAGTTGTAAAGCCTCTGGTCTTGTCCATTGCCAACCGCCTTTACCTATTTCGCTTACTAAGAATAAAACAAGTAATGATCTCATTCCATAGTAACTAAATCTTTCCCACATTTCTGTGAAAAATAGCACAAAGAGGCCTACCGGGTGGCTAAATAATTTTTCTTTGGATACATTGTTACTGTCTAAGTGGAGATCTAGTTCCTTGCTATGGTCAATACTAATGGTTTCATTAGATGTTTGCATAAAACATTTGTTGGTTTTAGTTTATGAATTCAGAATTTGTGTGTTGTTTAAGCCAGTTAAGCAGGGCGCAATATAGTCAGCGAATGCCAAACTCACAAATTTTTAAATGATGTGTTAGGTAAATGATTTGTTAGGATTTAAAACTTTCTGATGGGTTTCACATTTTTCTTGGGGTCGGCATAGAGCTCGTCGCTCGAATTTGGATCGTTATTAAGCGTAATATCTTCTTGCAGTTTTAGTCTTCGGCCAATGATTTTAAAGCCATCAAAAGTGCCATCTGATCCGTAATATTCAAATTTGTCTTTTATTTCAGGATCAAATGAGGCAAGGTGGTCGAAAACAATCATTCCAGCTTTCAGATCGGTTTTTAAAGTCATGGCATTCGATTTGGCATACTCGAATATCATCCTGTTTTTGCCTTTCAGCTCTTTTCCATCGAAAACGGGAGCACCAAAAGCGAGGTTATCTTTATCGAAAGAAAGGATGTCGATTACCTTTTTTGTGGTAAATGGTGTATTGCCTTTCCAGCCTAAAAGTACATAATAGGGCAGGCGGTTTCCACTGGTTACCGGAACAATTTCATAATACCTGGCTCCAAACCACTTCTGATTATTGGTAATGCTATTAGGGTCGGCTAAATTTTCGGTCTGATCGATTAAGGGATAAAGTTTCAATGGACCACTTTTGGTATTCATTTGGATGGCGCCATAATAGCGGTATGTGCCATTTTCGAGTAGTACATACCAACTTAAAATCCTAAAAGCCTGATCGGATGATTTAATTACCGATACATTTTTAAGCGAATCGAATGGATAAGAAAAAGAGTTGGGGGCTTTTAAAGCCTCTACCAAAGTTTTTACAAAATTTCCGTTTATTTCTAATTTTTGTGCATCGCTTTGAGCAGCAATAACCCTCGCTGATATTTTTATCAGTGTATCCTGAAAAACATTTAATTGGTTTGGCGCCTGTTGCGCTTTTAGGCTAAAGCTTAGCGTTCCAAAGATTAAAAGGATATAAAATCTGATAAGTTTCATATAATTAAATGCACAAAGATCCTTCAAAACCAAAAATTATAATTTCTCGATAACAAGGGCACTTGCGCCACCACCTCCGTTACAGATTCCCGCAACACCGATTTTTCCGTCGTTTTGTGCCAATACGGAGAGTAGGGTAACTACAATCCTTGCGCCCGATGCACCAAGGGGGTGACCTAATGAAACGGCACCACCATTAACGTTAACCCGGTCGGTGTTTAGTTCTAAAAGTTGGTTATTCGCAATGGAAACGACAGAAAAAGCTTCGTTAATTTCGAAAAAATCAACATGCTTAATGTCGATATTGGCCTTATGTAAGGCCAGTGGAATTGCTTTTGAAGGTGCAGTGGTAAACCATTCCGGTGCCTGTTGCACATCAGCATAACCTAATATTTTGGCCAAAGGTGTTAAACCCAGTTCTTTTGCCTTATCGGTACTCATTAAAACCAATGCTGCTGCGCCATCATTTAAGGTAGATGCATTTGCTGCAGTTACGGTTCCATCTTTTTTGAAAACAGGTTTTAATGAAGGTATTTTATCAAATTTAACTGCCGTTGGTTCATCATCGGTATCAACCAAGGTAATTTCGCCCTTACGGTCTTTCACTTCTACAGCTACAATTTCGCCGGCAAATTTGCCCGAAGTTTGTGCTGCCTGTGCTCTTTTGTACGATTCTATTGCAAAATCATCCTGCGCTTCGCGGCTGATGTTACATGCTGTAGCGCAAAGCTCGGCGGCAGACCCCATATGATAGTCGTTATAAACATCCCATAGCCCGTCTTTTACCAAGCCATCTGTAATTTGTCCATGGCCTAAGCGGTAACCGTTTCTTGCCTTATCGAGGTAATAGGGAACATTGCTCATGCTTTCCATGCCACCGGCTACAATAATTTCATTATCGCCATTTGCAATGCTTTGTGCAGCAAGCATAATTGCTTTTGTGCCCGAGGCACATACTTTATTTATTGTAGTGGCAGGTAAATCTGGTAAACCGGCAAATTTTGCGGCTTGCGTAGCCGGTGCTTGCCCCAGGTTTGCCGATAAAACATTGCCCATATATACTTCCTGGATCTGTTCTGGTTTTAAACCAGCTTTTTCAATAGCAGCCTTAATGGCAATGCCACCAAGTTGAGTAGCAGAAAATTGAGCTAATGAGCCTCCAAAACTGCCAATAGGCGTTCGCACAGCTGATACAATTACAACTTCTTTCATGTAAACTAAATTTTATGAATTTTTTGGTTAGGCCGCTAAGTTAGTTAAACCTCGCAGGTTTCCAAAACCTGCGAGGTTTAAAAATAACGTATAGAAAATGATTTTAGCCTATTTGAAAATAATAAGTTTTTAATAGATTTTTGGAAAGGTGCTGCAGTGATACTTCGGGGAGTTCAGTCCTGCTGTTCGCTGTAGCCCTCATACTTCGGGGCTGTCGCTGCCATCAGGTTTAAATTGTCTAGGCTAGTAGTGCTTGGGGCTGGTTGTTAGGTGCAGGAAATTTTGTTTATTGATTACTTCGGTGGGTTTTGCGTTAGGGATTGTAAGGGTTCAGTACCGATTCTATCGGTACCGGAGCAAAGCGCAGCCCCCAGCCCGACCCTTGCGCAGCTTGGGTAACGCCCATATTATTTCAGTTTGCAATTCACAATTTGCAGTTGGCTATGCGCTGGGCTTTGAAAGTTCAGAAATCCCGTTCCTACTCCTCTTTCGCTTTTCCCTTTTTTCTCGATTTTATAGCCTGTGTAAGTAAAAACTCGATCTGCCCGTTCGTACTTCTAAACTCATCGGCAGCCCAGGTTTCTACTTCTTTTAATAAAGCAGGACTAATTCTTAATACAAAAGCTTTTTTATCTTTCTCCGCCATTCTTATTGTATTGCTTGTATATTATACCTCGTTTTTAAATTAATAAGGAACATTTGCAGTTCTTCTATCTTATTTGAGCTGAACAGAAGCTTTTTGCCATTTTTAAATTCAATCTGTAAACCTTTATCTTTATCGTTTAAGATATAGGCCTTGTCATTAAATTTAAACCAAAGCCTGCTGCGAACGCCAAATCCGCCATAATCTCCTAAAGCATTGTACTTGTTGATATAAACTTTCTCCATATTGCCCCAACTCAATAGCTTCAGCTTGGTTTGAAATGGAAAATACTTGTAAGAAATGCCTTCAGTGCCGATCTGCAAAGTCATTTTATTTTTTTGAAGCAGATAGATGATCGCAAAAGGAAGAAGTACTGCCCAAAATGGAGCAAAATAATTGGCTTTTAAAGTCTCAAAGCTCATTCCTCCTTTATCAAAAAGTACAATGCTTAGCACCATAACGGCATCAATAGCCAATAAAATATAAAGCCACCAAAGTTTTAAGCTTTGTTTTTCCTCAAATTCCATTGTACCTAATTATATAAGGTTCCGGTGTTTACCACAGGCTGTACATGGCGGTCGCCACAAAGCACAACCAGTAAATTGCTTACCATAGCGGCTTTGCGTTCTTCATCCAGCTCAACAATTCCTTTTTGCGATAATTTCTCTAATGCCATTTCTACCATGCCTACAGCACCTTCTACTATTAATTTGCGGGCTGCAATAACTGCAGTAGCCTGTTGACGCTGTAACATGGCACTGGCAATTTCTGGTGCATAAGCCAAATGCGAAATTCGGGCTTCTAAAACTTCAATGCCCGCGCGTGATAAACGTTCGTTCAGTTCGTTTTCTAAAAGTTCACTTACTTTATCGGCACCATCTTTTAAAGTAATGCTGGTTTCTTCGCCTTCTGCATGGTCATAAGGGAAAATGTTAGCCAAATGCCTTACAGCGGCTTCACTTTGTATGTTTACGTATTGCATGTAATTTTCAACAGAAAACACTGCTTTTGCTGTTTCGTTTACTTTCCAAACCACTACAGCAGCAATTTCGATCGGGTTGCCCAGTTTGTCGTTAACCTTTAACTGCTGTCCGTTTAAATTGTTTGCTTTTAACGATAAACGTCTTTTAGCGGTTAGGGGATTTACCCAGAAAAATCCATCGGCTTTTACTGTTCCGATATATTTTCCGAAAAGGGTGAGTACCATTGATTGATTAGGGTTGATGATTAAAAAGCCCGGGAATATTAAAAATATATCTATTGCCAGTAAAATCCCTCCCCAGAGAAAAATTTCTGAAACAAAACAGAAGATAGAAGCGCCCAGCAATGCAATGCATAGTGCGAATGTTAGGTAGCCCGATGGCGGATTAATAATTTTTTCTTGATACATAATTGATATTAATTTGATATCATAAAGTAAAATATAAAATCTGGTAATTGCAAACAAAACCTGTAAAATGTATATTAGATAAAAATGCTATTTTTGACAATACAATAATTACATCGTTTTGGCCAAAATCAAGAGAAATTCCCACAAGATCCTTTACCGGAAGTATTCATCAAACCTAAAATATGTGATGATGATATTTACCGTTTTCATTATTACGTTATTCCTGCCCAAACAGCCCCGGTTTAGATATGAGTTTGAAAAAAATGCAGTATGGAAAAACAAGGACCTGATTTCGCCTTTCAGTTTTGCCATTTTAAAAACCAACCCGCAGGTTAGTGCCGATAAAAAGAATGCACTAAAAGATATTTTACCTGTTTACCAATTCGATAGGGGCATTACGGCAAATGCTTTGGAAGAGTTTGCCAACGAATTTGATGTGAAATGGAAATCTAAGCAACTTAACGAAAAAGATAAGGACGTATATAAAAGTGCTTCGTATAAATTGCTGCAAAATATTTACGAAAAAGGGATTATTGGTTTAAATGTGAAACATCAGGCTGGAGGGAAGAACTATGATTTTTCTTTACTTGAAAACAATGTAGCCCAGGAAAAGAATACACAGGATGTTTTTACCGCAGAATCGGCCCTGAAGTTTTTTAAAGCTAATTTTAAAGCCCCCAATCAGGTAATGGGCGATCTGGTTGCAAACCTTGCTATTGATCATATTACCCCGAACATTGTATTTGATGAGCGGCTAACCCAAACCATACAGGATAATACGGTTAACAATATCTCTACTACCAAGGGGATGGTACAAAAGGGAGAGCTTATTGTGGCGAAGAATGATGTTATTGATGAAGAAATTTATCAGAAACTAGAATCTTATAAAGCAACTTACGATGCACAAAGCAAAACAATAGGGAGCAGGGCATTGGTTTATTTGGGGCAGGTAATATTGGTTGGCTTTATACTTGCCATTCTAATGTCGTTCCTTTTTCTTTTCCGGAAGGATATTTTTGCCGATAACCGTCAGCTTTCCTTAATCCTGATCGTTACCACGGGGATGTTACTGGCATTAACCTGGGCCATTAAAATGGAAATCCCCAGTTTGTACTACATTCCGTTCTGTGTAGTGCCCATTATTATTAGGATCCTGTTTGATACCCGTTTGGCACTTTACCTCCATATGCTGGTCATTTTAATTGCTGGTTTTTTTGTGGCCAATAGTTTCGAATTTGTGTTTTATCAGGTTACTGCGGGCATGGTTGCCATATTTAGTATAAAAAACTTTGTTAAGCGCGAAAGATTCCTGGTTTCGGCTTTATTTATTCTTTTGGCTTATTTGGTTTCTTTTATAGGTATTGCCCTGCTTCGTGAAGGATCTTTCCGCGAAATAGAATGGATGAATTTTATTCCTTTCGTTTTTAGTGTACTCTTGTCTCTTTTAGCTTACCCTTTAATTTATCTGTTCGAACGTATTTTTGGTATTACCTCAGATGTAGCCTTAATTGAGCTCACCAATACCAATAATAAATTGTTAAGGGAGCTTGCCTTTAAAGCGCCTGGAACGTTTCAGCACTCTTTACAGGTGGCAAACCTTGCAGAGGCCGCGATATTTAAAATAGGGGGCAATTCGGTGCTGGTAAGGGCAGGTGCTTTATATCACGACATTGGTAAGGTAGATAATCCGCAATATTTTATCGAGAACCAGAATACCGCTGTTAGTCCGCACGATAAACTGCCATATGAACAAAGTGCGCAGATTATTATTCAGCATGTGCATAAAGGAATTGAGATTTTAAGGAAGAACCAGATCCCTGAAGCGATTATTGATTTTATCAGAACACACCATGGAAATACCCGGGTTGATTATTTTTATCAGTCTTTTTTGAAAAATACACCTGAAAAATTTGTCGACGAAAACATTTTCCGCTACCCCGGACCAATACCTTTTAGCAAAGAAACTGGTGTATTAATGCTCGCCGATTCTGTCGAAGCGGCTTCAAGAAGTCTGAAAAATCCCGATGCGCAGAACATAAATGACATCGTTGAGCGGATAATTAACTACAAATTGGAACAAAATCAATTAGATGACTGCGATTTAACATTAAAAGATATTGAGACTATCAAATTGATATTCAAGACGATGCTTATGAGCATCTATCATGTGCGTATAGATTATCAACAAATTTTGTAATTTTTTTTTGTTGGATAACTTGTTTTACTATATTTGCAGACCTCAAAACAACGCCGGTAGGGCAGAAAATAGAGGATAAAAGGAGAGGTGCCTGAGTGGCCGAAAGGAACAGTTTGCTAAACTGTCGTACTGGTAACGGTACCGCGGGTTCGAATCCCGCCCTCTCCGCAAAGAATAAAAAATTTGCAAATAAAAATGGAATTATCAATTTAAAACCGTTTCTTTGCAATCCCTTCGAAAAAGGGAAATAAAAAAAGAAGATACCAAGTTCGGGATGTAGCGTAGCCCGGTATCGCGCCTGCTTTGGGAGCAGGAGGTCGTAGGTTCGAATCCTGCCATCCCGACAAAAAGTTGATCCACTTTTAAAACAGGATTAAAAGATCGATACCAAGTTCGGGATGTAGCGTAGCCCGGTATCGCGCCTGCTTTGGGAGCAGGAGGTCGTAGGTTCGAATCCTGCCATCCCGACTTAAAAGGACAAAGTGAATTCGTTTCATTTTGTCCTTTTTTTATTTTTTTCGTAACTCATTGTCTGCCTGTTAGATAAGATTTAACTTTGCTAGCCGGCTGTTCAGTTTGTCAATTTAAGCGAAGCACTCAATCCAACTTATGAATTATCCGGATAGCTTTTATATCGTGGAAAATAGAATAACAGCATGTAGTTTAAAAAAAGATATCTGTTTTTACGAAAAGAAGATTCTATTTAATTAGATTTGATGTGTATCCAAAGAAATACTTCCCTTTAACAGGGAGCTTTTAATGCCTTACTAAATGACTCGGATTGCCCTAATTTTTATTTTTCTTCTCGCTTTTTTAAATGTCGCTCACGCTCAGGAGAGTTTTATTGGAGATATTAACTACCAACTGCTGGAAAAGTATGTTGATCTTGCCCTGAAAAATTACCCAAAGCGCAAAATGTATAAAGCCAGCGAACTCAGCGCAAAGGCAAAAATTGGCGTTGCAAAGGCAACCTATCTGGATGCCTTTACCGCATCTTATAATTATAGCCCAAACAACGCTGCCAGGTATAATACAACAAATCCCTATACGCTGAACGGAATACAGTTCGGGATCTATTTTAATTTGGGGATTTTATTCCGTACACCAGCCCTGGTGCGCCAGGCCAAAGAGGAACATAATGAGAAGTTCTATCAGGCCCAGGAGTATGATATCTTGCTGAAATCCGAAGTTAAAAAAACATATTTTGAATATCTTCGTGAGGCTGCCGATTTAAGGGTTAAGGCGCAGACCTATATAGACAACAAAGCGGCGAGCGATGGTCTTCGGTACAAATTTGAGAAAGGTGAATCAACTTTGGACGATTACACCAAAGCCAAAACCTTAACCTCATACGCTAATTCCGAAAGATTGCTTGCAGAGCTAAATCTCTTAAAAGCGAAAGAATCCCTTGAAGCATTGATTGGCGAAGTTTTGGAAAATGTGAAATAAGACAGAATGAACATAAAGAAATCCTTAGAAACAGTTAACAGATACAGGTGGATTATCATCTTGATTTTTATTTTTACAATGATTGCAGGTTTTTTCTTTCTGAGAAATCTGCCAAAAGACTATAAATCCGAAGCCAAACTCTCAACAGGTCTGCTTGATCCATCGAGGCAGCTGGCGCCTGATAATGCCAGCTATACAGGGCCTGATATCATTATAAAACTTAACCAGCAGTTTTCTACAATCATGGACATCATGAGGATGCCCAAAAATATCAGCCTGCTTTCTTATAGATTAATATTGCACGACCTGAAGGATGAAAAAGGTTCATTCAAGCCATGGAGCGAAGAAATTAAGACATTAACCGGTGCGCAAAGACAGGAGGCTATTGCCATTTATGAAGACCGCCTGAACAAGCGGCAGGTACTCACACCCCTCGATAATGGGAACATTAAGCTTTATCAGATTGTAACTTCGATGGGTTATGATGAGAAGAGCCTCAATAAAAAACTGGATATAAACCACGAACAGAACAGCGATTTTATCTCAGTAGCTTTTACCTCCAACAATACCCTGCTTTCGGTTTTTGTTGTAAATACCCTCTCTAAAGATTTTATCAATAATTACAGCCTGGAGCAAATCGGGAATAAAAATACAGCTATTGTTGTGCTGGATTCTTTGCTGAAGAAAAAAGAGGCTGTTATGAACGATAGGATAAGGCAGCTGAAAGACTACAAGATCCGTAACGGCGTGCTAAACCTGGATAAACAATCTCAGATCGTTTATCAGCAGATTACGGATAATGAGATTAAGAAAAACCAGGCCCTGATTGATAAACAGGCCGCGCAAGCTGCATTAAAAAGCGTTAATGAAAAATTGGCGAGCCGAACCATCGATAAGTACCTGGGCGCTGAAGTGATGGAGGATAACCGAGCCATTATCAGTATAAAAAATAAAATCCTGGCAGCAGAAGATCACTATTTGCGTAATGGATATAAACAGGCAGATAAAAAAACGGTAGATTCATTACAACTCTTGCTCAGTTCAAAATTAGTCCAGTCGAATGACCAGTATGTAAGCGATCCGCTTATTGCCAAACAAAGCCTTGTTCAGCGTCGTATTTCTCTGGGGGTGGAGATTGAAAGAGCGACAGCGGGCATAAACGATATCGATAGGGAACTGGCCAAGCTTAATGCAAAATTTACGGGTATGGTCCCTTTTGATGCGGGTGTGCAAAATTATGAACAAAAAGCCGATGTAGCAACAAAGGAATATCTGGAAATACTGGCGCGTTATAACCAAACGAGCCTGGATAAGAATATCGGCTTACGCCTGCAATTGATACAAGAGGGGATACCAACACTCCCTGAATCATCAAAAAAACTGATATACCTGGCCATGAGCGCTATTGCCTGTATCGCAATCTGTTTTTGCACGCTGTTTTTAATATCTGTTTTAGATCGTTCGGTTAATAATGGTGCAGAGCTAAAGTCGGCTTTAAATACAAAGGTTATTGGCGAGCTAGCTTATATCAGGCCCGATAACGATAGTATGGCTAAAATATGGGGAGAGCAACATCCCGAAACTGAACATGTGGCTTTTAAGAATCAGTTGAGGGCCCTGCGTTTTGAGCTCGATAGTAAGCTTTTTAGCGGTAACCAAAAAGTATTGGGCATTACAGGCTTTGGCTCAACCCCGGCCCAGGCATTTACAATGTTAAATTTAACGTATGCCTTTGTGCAAATGAATAAAAACGTATTGTTGATTGGGAATCAGGAGCTGGTACCAGCGCTACAGCGGTTTAAAGTGTCTGTAGATCAATCAATAACGGGAGTATTGCAGGGAGCAAATGTTATTGAAAGCAAACCTTTTTCGTTTATAAAAAATGATCTCGACGGTAAATCGTTACTTGAAATAAGAGACCGGGAAGTGCTTTCTGGAATTTTCAGTTCGATCAGGGACCGCTTCGATTTAACCATTGTAGTGCTTGATCCTCTGAGTAATGGTGGAGTGAACCGCGAATGGATGTCATTTATAGAACTATACGCAGCAGTATTTGTAGCCGGATCAAACTTGCATGATAAAGAGAAAGCGACACTTGCCGCGTTAAATGAGGATGAAAAATTTGCTGGATGGGTAATTACCGGAATAAAACAAAAATAGGTAGTCCCTATGCTCAAAAATTTAAACGCATATATTGTTGACCATAAAAAAAAGATCATATTTTTTATGGTCTCCCTGTGTCTTTCAGTTCTGGTGGCAGCCTCTACCTATTCATTTGGGATTTTAGTGCCATTGGCTGTATTGGCTATTGCAGCGCTGGGCATTTTTATGGTCAGCCTTTTCCGCGATCCCCGCACGGGTGTTTGGGTATATCTGGGCTACTGTTTTATCCTGGGCTTTTTGGTGAAATATTTTCTGAATATTCCGGTTGGTCTTGCCCTCGACGGGGTGTTGATCCTCACCTGGGCAAGTATACTGGTTCATGTAAAAAGATTCGATTGGGACCGGCTGAAAAATGAGCATGTTTTGTTTTCATTGGTGTGGTTTGTTATCAGCTTTTTACAGCTTCTAAACCCATCCGGAGCCAGTTTTACCGGCTGGTTTAATGAGCTTAGATTTGCGGCCCTTAGCTGGTTGCTGGTTGCACCATTTGTATTTTTGTTGTTTAACAAGAAGGCCGATCTGAACCGGTTTATTATAATGGTGTTGCTGTTTTCTCTTGTTGCTACGCTATATGGTATGAAACAGCTTTATCTGGGCGTATCGGAAGGAGAGCAACTGTGGTTAAATGCAGGCAATGCAGGTACGCATATTATTAATGGAAAGCTCAGGGTATTTTCCATGTATTCGGATGCGGGTCAGTTCGGCGCCTCGCAGGCAATTATGGCCGTTATTGCCCTAACGCTTGCTGCAGGGCCCTTCAGTTTTGCGAAAAAAATAACTTTTGCGCTTTTTGCACTGGTTTTTCTATATGGTATGGCTATATCGGGTACCAGGGGTGCTTTGTTCGCATTGGCGGCCGGACTATTTTCTGCCCTTTTTTTAAGCAGGAATTTCAAGGTGTTAATTTTAGGCGTGGCATGTTGTGCGGCAGGCTTTGGCGTGTTAAAGTATACTACTATTGGCGATCATATTTTCCAGGTTAACCGTTTAAGGAGCGCACTTAATCCGAAGGATGCTTCATTGGCCGTCAGGCTGGATAACCAGCATAAATTAAAAATCCTGCTCGAAGATTTACCCTTTGGCGCAGGTCTTGGCATGAGCGGGATGAATGGTACCACCTACAATGCCGGTAAGCCCATAGCCAGTATACCACCCGATAGTTATTGGGTGAAAGTGTGGGTAATGTACGGTATAGTGGGATTGGTTATCTGGTTTGCCCTTACCAGTTATATTATCGGCAAGTGTGGCGGGATTGCCTGGAAAATCCGCGATCCGAGGCTAAGGGTAAAAATGATTGCCCTTACCGCTGGTACCGTGGCCTGTTTTATCTGCAGCTATGGCAACGAGGTAATGAACGGGATGCCTTCATCTGTAATTATGTTTATGTCCTGGTCTTTCATCTTCATTGCACCAGAGCTTGATGAACAGCAAATGCGACTAAAATCGGATGGAACTGATATATAAAATTATACACTTGCTATTGTGGGTTTTGGCTGTTTACCTGTCATTTAATTGCCTGTACCTGATAATTTTTGCACTTGCCGGGCTTTTCCCTTTGAGGGGTGTACAAAAATATGCTACCAGCTATAAAAAAATAGCAGTGCTGTTTCCTACCTATCATGCAGATGAGGTGATAGTCGAAAGTGTACGTGCTGCACTTGTACACGATTATAAAGGGGAGTTCGAAACTGTTGTAATTGCCGATGGATTAATGCCTGATACAATTGATCAGCTCAAAGTAATGGGAGCGGAGGTAATTGAAGTGGTTTTTGAGAAAAGCACTAAAGGTAAAGCCCTTTTATATGCAATTGAAAAGCTTAAAAATCGCGGCTTTGATATTGCTCTAGTGCTTGATGTTGACAATTTAATGGGCCCACATTGCCTGGAGGCGATTAATAGTTCATTTCAGCAGGGGCATAAGGTTATTCAGTTGCACCGTACAGCGAAAAACCTGGATACCAGTTTTGCTTTTCTGGATGCCTGCAACGAAGAGGTGAACAATCAAATATACCGCAAGGGGCAGGCAGTACT
The DNA here is from genome assembly GCF_058801365.1 of Pedobacter sp. GW822-FHT03F06. Taxonomy (NCBI): domain Bacteria; kingdom Pseudomonadati; phylum Bacteroidota; class Sphingobacteriia; order Sphingobacteriales; family Sphingobacteriaceae; genus Pedobacter; species Pedobacter sp. GW822-FHT03F06. The sequence continues at coordinate 457,612 of NZ_JBXANE010000001.1, read as the reverse complement.
TGGGCTTTCACCTGCGCTTATCGGCTCAGGAATGGCCTTCGATTACAGCTATTTTCACTCGCTATTAATGAATGTAGGTGATACCGTTGGCGAAGATAAAAAAATGGATTTCCTTATTGCCGGCAACAGGATAAAGGTTACCTATTTGAACAATATCTTCGTTTACGACGAGAAAGTGAGCAGCGCCAGGGTGTTTACCACCCAAAGAACCCGGTGGATTGCCTCCCAGATTGAGTTTTTGCGAACATATACCATGTTGGGCATCAAGGAGCTGTTTAAAGGCAATGTAGAATTTTTTAACAAAACGGTGCAAACGATGTTAATGCCGCGCATATTATTGCTGGGATTATTGTTTATCATGGCCCTTCAATCTTTTTTTAACGCTTTGGGGCCGGGAAAAGGATTATGGCTAACTTTATTCATGAGTATTTGCCTAACCTTGCTGATTTCGGTGCCGGGACGTTTTTACAGGGATAAAAGGCTGTATCTTGCCATCTGGCAAATACCAAGGGCAATGATTGGAATGGTTATCGCGCTGTTTAGCATTGGTAAGCTTAAAAAGTCCAACTTAGCAACGCCTCATCAAAATACAAATACACGAGAAAATAAAACTTAAGCTATGCCGATATTAATATTGATCATTACCGGTACAATTGCCGGCATCTTTGGGTTTATTAAAGGAACAAAAACACCAAAACAAAAAACATAATCCAATGGCTATTTTAAATAACAGGGACATTATCATTGTGGGGCAACAGCCCTGGGATATTCCCATTGGTAGCAATTGTAAGGATTTGGCGCTGGAGTTTAGTAAAAACAACCGCGTATTGTATGTTAATGCACCATTAGATCGAAAAACGAGTGTATTGCAGCGCGATACAGAAGGCGTAAAAAAAAGATTGCGCGTTATTGCTGGTAAAGAAGAAGCTTTGACAGAAGTATCAGCAAACCTTTGGGTGTATAATCCACAGGTTATCATAGAATCTGTAAACTGGATCAGATTCAAAGCTCTGTTCAGGTGGTTAAATAAAATCAACAATGCCCGGTTCGCCGGATCGATCCGCGATGCGGTTGCTCAGCTTGGCCTTAAAAATTTCATCCTGTTTAACGATAACGATATTTTTCGGAGCTTTCACCTAAAAGAGCTTTTAAAACCTGCTTTAAGTGTTTATTACTCGAGAGATAATGTTGTAGCTACGCCGTACTGGATGCGGCATGGTACTTATATGGAGCCCGAGCTGATTGCAAAAAGTGACCTTTGCGTAGCCAATTCGGTTTATCTGGCAGGCTATTGCAGAAAATATAATCCGAATTCCTTTTACGTTGGGCAGGGCTGTGATTTAGCGCTTTTCAGTAACGGTGAGGCTCTCGAAATCCCCTCCGATCTTTCCACTATCAAAAAGCCGGTTTTGGGCTATGTTGGAGCATTGTTGTCGATGAGGCTCGACGAAAAGATCCTGCTCTATCTGGCAAAAGAAAGGCCAGACTGGAGTGTGGTACTTGTAGGGCCACAGGATGAAGATTTTAGTAGAAGCGAGCTCCATAAGCTAAGCAATGTGTTTTTTCTGGGCCCAAAAAAGCCAGAAATGCTGGCTGCATACATTAAGGGTTTCGATGTTTGCCTCAATCCCCAGGTGATCAATCCGCTAACCATCGGTAATTATCCCCGTAAAATTGATGAGTATCTGGCCATGGGGAAACCTACACTGGCTACCAGAACCGAAGCGATGGATATCTTTGCTGATCATGTTTACCTGGCATCGACGAAGGAAGAATACCTCCAGTTGGCTGAAAAAGCACTTGCTGAAGATAACCCGGCACTGGCGCGCGAGCGGATTAACTTTGCCGGCATGCATACCTGGGAGGCCAATACCAGGGATATTTATAAAGCCATAAATGCTGTAGAAGGTGGTTTGGTAGCAGCTGCAGATGTATTAAGATCGAATCCCTAATATTGTTCATTAAAATTGAAAATACTTAAGTTGGATATGCCATTGACCTCAATTATCACCGTTAATTTCCATCAAATGGCCGTAACTATAGCCTTGCTGGAATCTATCAGCAGGTCGTACCATGCAGCAGATGTTGAAGTTATACTGGTAGATAATGGCGCAGCTCAAGACCAGGCGCATCTATTTTTACCTTACTTTGGTAATATCCACTATATCCGTTCGGTAGAAAATCTTGGTTTTGCAGGTGGAAACAATCTGGGAATCAGGCAGGCCAAAGGCGATTACATTCTACTACTGAACAACGATACCGAAATACCGGCTGGTTGTCTGGAAACCATGCACACCGAACTTGATGCTAATCAGAAAATAGGACTGCTATCGCCCTTATTGCTTTATTTCGACCAGCAGGATTTGGTTCAGTATGCTGGTTTTACGCCCTTAAATTATGTCACGGGCAGAAATGCCTATATTGGCCAGTTTGAACGTAACCATGGGCAGTTCAGTCAGAGCTATAGCACTGCGTTCTGTCATGGGGCGGCAGTGATGTGCCGCAGGCAGGATCTGTTGAATGCCGGACTAATGGATGAAAATTATTTTCTCTATTATGAAGAACTCGACTGGTGTGAAAAATTCAAACGGATTGGCAAAGAAATCTGGTTTACCGGAAAAACCCATGTTTACCATAAGGAATCTGTTAGTGTGGGAAAGGAAAGTCCGCTCAAGGTATATTTTATGACCAGAAACAGGATGCTTTTTATCCGGAAAAATACGGGCTGGATTACTACTTTGCTGTTCTCACTGTATTTTTGTTTTGTCGCCTGTCCAAAAGCGGTATTGAGTTATCTAGCCCGGGGAAGGCGGGATTTGGCTAAACAGGTGCTCAACGGACTTTGGTGGAACTTTACACACACAAAACATAGCAAAAACCTGGGGATGGTATTACCCGCTAAAGGCTCATCTTAATCTTTTAAGGCTGGCAGAAACAGCATATCTCCCAAGTAAAATTGCCGATCTGAGAAAACCTATGCCCTCGCTTTCCCTGAATATTTTCCAGGTATAAGCAATTGCTTTGAGTTTGTTCGACGAAACTGAATTTTGTCTTACCCGATAATAGGCGAGAGGCTGGTTAATGCCATAACCCTGGCCGCACTGTTTGAGCAGTTTAAGTAAAAAGATCCAGTCTTCATGACCTGCCCGGCTAAACTTTAAGTCGCCAATGGCACTTTTTAACATCATAGAAGTCGAAAATATAACCACGTTATGGGCAAGGAGCGCATTATAATCCACGGTATGTGGGACCGGAACCTGACCTGAAATTACTTTCCCTTGTTCATTAATGCGCTTATAGGCACAGAATGTAAGAGGTAGGAGTTCTTTTTCCATGTAATTTACCTGTCGGCTAAGCTTATCTTTAAGCCAGATATCATCACTATCCAGAAACGCGATGTATTTGCCTTTCGCTTCTGCCAAACCGATATTTCGGGCATTCGATACGCCTCCATTCTCCTTTAGCGCTATCAGCCGGATACCATTGTGCCGGCTGGCAAAGGCTTCAACGATCTGGCAGGTATTATCGGTGGAGTGGTCATCTACAACAATCAGTTCCCAGTTTGTATAGTGCTGGGCAAGTACAGCATTAAGGGTTTCTGTTATAAAAGCAGCTGAATTATAGCATGGGGTAACAATTGATACAAGTGGCTCCAATCTTTTTTAGTTATGTCTTTTCGTTTGACCAAAATAGCTAAAATTTTATGATAATGTATTCGGGCACCGATGATATTCAAATAAAACCATTACTTTAGGGCAGCTATTGATATGGATAGAAGACGTTTTGTTGTTAACCTGGTTTCCAACTTTTTTAGTGCACTTTCTGGTGTAGGGATTTCTTTCTTTCTTACCCCTTATATTGTGACGCACCTGGGTAAAGAGGCTTATGGTTTCTTCCCCCTTTCCAATAACTTTGTGATGTATGCAGGGATTATTACAACTGCACTAAACTCCATGTCGAGCCGGTATATCACCATCAGCCTCGAAAAAAAAGACGTCAAAGAAGTGAATGTTTATTTCAACTCCATCTTGTTTGGCAATATGCTAATATCGCTTGGTTTCATTGTATTGAGTGCGTTATTCTGTCTGTTCATTAATAATATACTCGATATTCCGCCGGGCCTTTTTGATGATGTACGGTTACTGTTTGTATTCATTTTCTTCAGTCTGGTGATCAATGTTTCTTCAGCGGTTTTTTCGGTCGCAGCATTTGCCGTCAACAGATTCGATAAGCTCGCTTATATCAATATTATATCCAATGTGGTGAAACTTTGCGCCGTGGCATTCCTGTTTTATCTTTTTAAGCCTAAAATTTATTTTCTGGGGCTGGTAACGGTATTAACAGCAATTTACATATGTTTTGCAAATTACAGGCTTACCAAAAGACTCCTCCCTGAAGTGGTGATTGACAGGTCGCTTTTTTCCTGGAGTGCGCTTTCGCTGATTGCGGGCTTTGGCATGTGGAATTCTATCATTGCCCTATCGAATGTAATCAATACCCAACTGGATTTATTAATTGCAAACCACTTTTTTGGTGCCTCGGGCATGGGTTTTCTTTCATTAACCAAGTTCATACCCAATGCAATTTACATCCTGCTGGGAATTGTGGTACCCATATTTCTACCCGAAATGCTAAAAGCCTATGCCCAGGAAGATATGGGGAAACTTAAAAGTACCCTTAACTTGTCGTTTAAGGCTATTTTTATAGTTGTACTGTTGCCCCTGGCTGTATTTTTTGTTTATGGTGGCGATTTTTTCAGGCTATGGCTGCCAACCCAGGATTCCAGCGCACTCCACCTGCTTTCGGTGATAACCTTATTGCCTTTCATCGTTCATGGCACAGTAGAAACGGTGCATCATGTTTTTATCATCACCAATAAACTGAGGATTGCCTCTATCTGGGGCATTTTTATAGCCGTACTGAATTTTGTACTGGTGATATTACTTTGCCTGTACAGCAACCTGGGGATATATGCCATCCCGTTTGCGGCAGCAATAAGCGGCGTATTTAGCCACCTTACTTTCACACCTATTTACGCGGCACATTGCCTGAAAGAGAAAAGGAGCTATTTCTTTTTTAAGATTGTGAGGGGATTAGCCGGTTTTACTTTGCTGATTGCGGTAACTTATGGCTGGAGAAGCATGGGGTTGATTACAGTTACATCCTGGTTTACCTTTATCCTGAATTGCATGCTAATTGGGCTGATTTTGCTTGTGATTACGTTATTTATGCAGTTTGATCGGGTTACGCTTGCTGAAGGTTATAGGAAGGTCTTAAATAAAGTGAAGCTATGATACCTAAAATAATCCACTATTGCTGGTTTGGTAAAGGAGAAAAACCTGAGCTGGTACTCAACTGCCTGGCTTCCTGGGAAAAATACCTTCCCGATTATCGCATTGTAGAATGGAACGAGGAGAATTTTGATGTAAACAGTTACCAATATAGTGCAGAGGCTTACCGCGAGCGTAAATTTGCTTTTGTTTCTGATGTTTGCCGCTTATATGCTTTGAAAAATATGGGAGGCATTTATTTCGACACAGATGTGGAGCTTTTAAAACCACTGGATGAGGCAATGCTTGGCAATTTAGCTTTTACAGGTTTTGAAGATAATCTTTTGCTTTCATCAGCAATTATGGGAAGCATGAGGGATGGCAGCTGGATAAATGACTTACTAACTTATTACGACAACAGGAGTTTTTACCTGGCAAACGGAAAGCCAGATACTATGCCGAATACCGAAAGCATCACCGCGTTTATGAAAGCAGAAAAAGGACTGCAGTTAAATAATTCCTTTCAGCAGCTTGATGGCTATTGCACGATTTATCCCAGTGAGTTTTTTAGCCCGAAAAGCTGGAAAACGCTGAAGCTAAAAATTACAGCGAATACCTATTGCATTCATCATTTCGCAGCTTCGTGGATTTCAGATGCTGATTATAGCCTTATGGGGAAACTATCCAACCAGCTGTTAGGGAAAAGCGTATCCGATTCTTTGTCTAGGATATATAGAAAGCTCCTGGGGCGCTGAAATCCCCACGGAGGATTGTTTGAATTGCCTACCTGTTCTTGTCAGAATTGGTTTACTGACTATTTCTGATCACAATTTCTTCCCTGAGTTCGGCCATTACCCGGTTAAGCACCTCGTTTACCTCTGCAATCATTTCTGTTAGTTTAGGAGCAGGGATAATTCCCTCATCCACTGCTTCAATTTCTCTTATGATACGCTGAAGCGGTAAAATGGCCAGATGATCAATAGTGGATTTGAGTTTGTGGGCCAGTTTAGATAACTGTTCAAGGTCGCCATCGGCGCTAGCCTGATTGAGTTGTTTTAAAGCGTCGGGTATTTGTCCGCAAAACATTTCGATCATTTTGGTTACAAAATCTTCGCGTCCCTTGCTGATAACACGTAGCCCGTCAAGGTTATACAATGGTAAATCAATATCAGGAGCAATAACCGGACTTGCCGTTTTTTGAATCCAGTTATCAATCACACCAATCAACAGCTCTTCGTTTATTGGCTTGGTAATGTAGTCGTCCATTCCGGCGGCCAAACATTTCTCTCTTTCACCTTCAATGGCCGAGGCAGTGAGTGCAATGATTACGCCCGTATATCCACCTGACCTAAGGGCTTTGGTGGTATCATAGCCGTTAAGAACAGGCATCTGTATATCCATCAGAATGATATCATAAGCCTCTTCTTTCAACATTTCTAGGGCTATTTCGCCATTTTCGGCAATCATTATCTGCGGGCCATAGCCCAGTAAAATCGTACTGGCCACCAGTCTGTTCATTTCGTTGTCGTCCACAATCAGGATTTTGCGTCCTGCAAATAAATCTTCGTTGTGGGTAATCTTTGTTTCGGCAGGTACATCGGCTGTTTTTCCTTTTTCGAGTTTAATAACAAAGGAAATTTCTGAACCCCGGCCTTTCTCGCTTTTTACATTAAAATAACCGCCCATTTGCGCGACCAGTTTTTGTGAAATACTCATGCCTAAACCTGTGCCACCATATTTGCGTGTTACAGATTCATATTCCTGGCTAAAATTATCGAACAGGCGGCTTAAAAATTCAGGATCCATTCCAATACCGGTATCTTTCACCAAAACTTCAATTTCCTGGTAAGTCTCGCTGTCCGCTCTTACAATAGCTGTTAACAGCACTGAACCTTTTTCGGTAAATTTAATGGCATTGGTCAATAAATTAAGTACAACCTGGGTTATCCGGTAAGGGTCGCCAATCAGTACCGACGATATTTCGATATCCGCTGGCGGAAGGTAACTGATCTCCAGTCCGCGTTTTATGGCCTTGTGCGTAACCACCTGCATTACCTCACTAAATACCATTGGTAAGCTAAAGCCAATTTGTTCCAGATTGAGCTTTCCTGCATCAATTTTAGAGAGGTCTAAAATGTCATCAATAATGACTAGGAGACTTTTTGAAGCCGTTTGCGCAGTTTGAATATAGTAATCCTGTTCTTCGGTAAGCGTGGTTTTGGAAAGCTGGTTGGTCATGCTGATAATGGCATTCATAGGGGTTCTGATTTCATGGCTCATATTGGCCAAAAACATCGCTTTGATGGTGGCAGCCTGTTCAGCATCTTTTCTGGCCGTAATCAGTTCCTGTTCAAATCTTTTATGATCGCTTACATCAAAACAGATGCTTGTCCAGCCTGTATTTTCGTTTCTTTCATTGTAGTTTACCGCACGGCCGGCCAACCATAGTCTTTGATTGCCTTGGGCATCAGTAAATACAATCTCATGCAATGCTGCATCTGTTTCTCCCGAATCCTCATCTTTATAATCTGCTGCGAAAAAATCGTTGCCAAAAAGCACATCAGGCATTTGCTGGTACATATTATCCAGAGCATAGCCGGACATGGCACAGAAACGTTTATTGGCATACTGTATTCTGCCTGCAGTATCCATCTCTATAAAGCCAAAGCCCATATTTCCGAGGATTCTGTCGAAATGGTGGGTGTTGGGCAAAGGAAGTGTATCTGCAGTAGCGCTGTTTTTTCCATTTATCTCACCAGGCCCATTTTGTTCGATATAGTCTGCCCCGGCAAAAAATAACAGTTCCTGTTCGGCAGATCTTTCCCAGCGCCCTTTTATTTTTCCACCTGTACGCCTCGGGCTGATGAGAAGCGGTTCGCCCAACGGAAATTGCCCTTTACCGTTTAATTCATGAAGTTCAAAATAATCAAACAAGTTTCCGTTCTGACAATCGGCATAAATATTTTTCAGTTTATCGCCAATATGCAGTATCTTCATATTGCTATCCAGCAGGATAAAATAAGGGAAAAGCCTGTTCAATTGTGCGGGATCAAGGGATAAGGAAAAGCTGTTCATCAGGAAAGATTTAATAACACGCTAAATTTATAAAAAAATAATCCGCTAATACAGAACCTGAACGAATTTAGTATCCAAAAGTCCGATTGTTGTTGTCGACCCGGCGGTTACGGGGCAGTAGGGCTATACGGACAGGTATTAACTGCTTTCTTATACAGTAGATTTGTCGCCTTTTTTATAACATATGGCTCGTTTACAGTATTTTATTTATTCTTTCAGCGTTTAGGAAAATAATAGGGATTAATCTGATTTTTTTTTATAATTGTACAACGACATTAAGATAATCAAATTCAGAATACTGTTATTTAAATTTCGGTTCAATTTTTGATTGTAAAACTGACAATAGTGATAGTAGAGAAAACCGTTTTCTTCTAGAATTGTTTAAACTATTATCTTTTCTAAACCGGTTTTATAAAAAATCAATGCGTTGCAATTAGTCCCTATCATGACCCAAACCAACAACCCCAAAACTCGTTTACTCTTGGTTGAGGATGATGAGTTTATGCAAGCAATACTCGAAGAGATCCTCACAGCGAACTACCAGATTGATATACGGCCTGACGGCCTAAGTGCATTAACTTTCCTGCAAAGTGGCAACATTCCTGACCTTATTATTTCTGATTTGAATACGCCGAACATGAACGGCCTCGAATTAATTGAACAGTTAAAAATGAGCGACTTTTTCCATTCCTTGCCGATTATGATCTTATCAGGCGAGGAGAGTTCGGATAAACGGATTAAATGCATGGATGCAGGGGCAGATGACTTTGTGATTAAACCTTTTAACCCAGCAGAACTCGAGGCAAGGATTAAAATGGTACTAAGGCGAGCAGGTAAAAAACTTTCGTAATGGAGCATGCGGTGAAGCCCGACCAAATGAATAACCCGGTAATTGCCCTTGTAGGTTTTGAAAGGGATTTTCAGCATATTGATTTTGACGCGTGCTATTTTGACGATATGCAAATCGTTCGTTTTGAAAATGGATTAAGGCTTATACAGGAATGGATAGAGCAACAGTTAAATGTTACAGCTGTTATTTCTAATAGCGAAATCCTGTCGAACGGTGGGCTTTCCCTGCTCGAAACACTAAAAAAAAGGCAGATGCCTTCAGTTCCCTTTTTTCTGGTTGTAAGGTATTTTAATTCGAACTTAAGGATATTGGCCTTAACGGCTGGCGTTTCTGATGTTTTTAGGCTGCCTGTAGAAAAAGAACGCCTCGAAAAACGGCTTGTATTCCTCGTTAATAACTGGGATGCACTCAACCGTGAGGTGAAAATAACCAGCAGACCGGTATATCATATCGGTTTTGCCAAGCGCTTATTTGATGTGTTTTTTGCAGGATTAGCCCTGATCTTGCTGTTTCCCTTATTATTAGTGGTCGCAATATCGATATGGGTAGAATCCAAAGGTCCGGTATTTTACTATTCGTTAAGGAGCGGCACGGGCTTCAAAGTTTTTCGTTTTTATAAATTCAGGTCAATGTACGTGAATGCAGATCAAAAGATTAAAGACCTTAAACATTTGAACCAATACGACGTTGATCAGGAAAAAAAAGAAACCCGCAAAACAGATTTTACACTCTGTAGTTCCTGCATGTTACAGGGGAAATGCCAGTATCCTGTTTATGCTGACGGAGCCCAGTGGTGTGAAAAGGACGATGTGTATTTGAGTACGCAAAAAAGCGGATCAGCGTTTTTTAAAATCGCCAACGATCCGAGGGTAACCCGTGTTGGTAATTTTATCCGGAATACCAGCATAGATGAATTGCCGCAACTTTGGAATGTAATAAAGGGCGATATGAGTATTGTTGGCAACAGGCCATTGCCCATTTATGAAGCCGAAAAACTAACTACAGATAAATATGTGCTAAGGTTTGCCGCACCTGCTGGGATAACAGGTTTATGGCAGGTAGAAAAACGCGGAAGGGGTGAAATGAGCGAAGAAGAGCGGCTAATACTCGATAACACTTACGCATTGAAGCAGAGTTTCTGGAACGATATCAGGCTTATTTTAAAAACTATACCAGCACTTTTCCAGAAAGAAAACGTATAGCGGCAAACAACTGCCTGATGGGAATAGGCAATGGGCTAATTTGCCCGGTCGTAAATAAAATAAACGCATAAAAGAAAACCAGATGTGCTATACCTGCTATTTTTTTCTGATATTTAAGGACTAACCCCATTAATAAACCCTGTGGGCACTAGCTCCACAGAGGCATTGGTACGGGTTACCCGCTGAGAGAAAAAGATTGATTAGCTGAGCTAATCTGTGGCCGTTGAAACAAATAAAATATTGGAATGCAAAAAAATCTAACCGCACGTTTAAGGAAATCCTACAGTTATGAAGTAATAGGGAAGGGCCGGGAAAGTGATTTTGACAGAATTACCGAGATGGCCGCCTTAATCTGTGAAAGCAAGATTTCCTTAATTTCCTTTTCAGATGGCAACAAACTGTGGTGTAAAGCCGTTAAGGGCCTCAATGCCAAGGCGGTTAAGACTGTTTTGCCCTTGTGCAACTATCCTTTGGCTTTAACCCAAGCACTGATCATTGCAGACGTGCTCGATGATGAGCGTTTTAATGGGCATCTGGAGATAATTAATGGAGAAAAAATAAGGTTTTATGCAGCATACCCGATAAGGGATAATAATGGCATTGTGCTGGGATCCTTAACGGTGATGGATATGATGCCAAAAAAAATCACAACAAACCAGCAAAAATTGCTTTCGCTGCTGGAAGAAGAAATCAGTGCACTCATTCACGAACGTGTAAAAAAGACTGAAGACAAGAATATAGGCCTGCTTTTCGAACATTCCGACGATCTTATCTGTATCCTGGATAAGGATTTGAAATTTAAGCGGATGAATGCCAGTTTCGATATCAAAATGGGATGGATAGAACAGGAGCTCAGGCATAAAACACTGCTCGATATTGTTCCGGCAGCTGAACTCGAACAAGCCGGCAAAATCTGGAAAAATCTGATAAGCCGTAAGCAGGAAGTGGATCCTACCCATCAGGTGGCCATTAAGGATGGGGGATTCAGGATGATTGAATGGACAGCTACAGTTGAGGAAAGAGATGGTGATGTATTCGCAATTGGTAGGGATGTAACCGTCGAAATGGAAAAAAACCATGCCTTAAAAGTTAGTGAACAAAAATTAAAGGCATTTTTTGAAAGCTCTCAGGGCCTGATGTGTACGCATGATATTCATGGAAACCTGATTTCGCTGAATCCTTCCGGGGCCAGGTCGCTCGGTTACAGAAGGTCAGAATTGATTAAAAAAAGTCTTTTTGATATCATTCCTGCAGAAAGGCATACTAATCTGCGCCAGTATCTGGTCGATGTAGTTGAAAAGGGGCACTCGACGGGTTATATGATCATTAAGCGTAAATCGGGCGAAGAGCGCTTATGGTTGTATTCAAATACGCTGCAAAAAGACCTTCAGGGCGAACCTTATGTAGTTGGGAATGCGGTAGATATTACAGACCAGAAAAAACTGGAGGCCGATCTTATACATATAAAGGATCTGCTAGAAGAAACCAGCGGTTTGGCAAGAATTGGGGGTTGGGAGCTGAATCTCAAAGATCAGCAGTTACACTGGTCAAAAATAACGCGCGAAATCCATGGCGTACCCGATGGATTTATCCCGACGGTAGATAATGCCGTTGCTTTTTACGAGCCAGGCCCAAATAGAAACCGGATCTTGCAAGCTATTGATGAATGCCTGAACAGCGGGAAGGAATGGGATGAGGAACTTCAGATCGTCGATTTTAATGGCCGTAATATCTGGGTGAGGGCTATTGGTAAAGCAGAATTTGCAAATGGAGTTCCGGTAAGGATATATGGTACTATGCAGGATATAGATGAGCAGAAACGTGCTCAGCTTGCGGTTGCCGAATCTAAAAAACTGCTTGATGAGGTACTTTCGGCAGCTACCGGGGTCAGTATTATTGCCACAGACCTTGATGGAACAATTACCGTATTTAATGAAGGCTCTGAACGCATGCTGGGATATACAGCCGAAGAAATGGTCGGAAAACAAACGCCCATCATGTTTCATGACGAGCGGGAAGTTTCGGAGATTTGTGCTGATTTCAGCGCTGCTACAAAAGATGAAGTAACTGGATTCGGTTTTTATGCACAGTGTGCAGATAGCCCGGAAAGGGAAAGAATTTTTACTTTTATTACGAAGGATGCTAAAAGGATGAGGGTATCATTATCTATTACCTCAATCAAAAGCAGTAATGGCAATACGATTGGATATTTAGGGATATCAATCGATATTACCCAGAAAGAAGCGATCCAGCAGGAACTTGCCCAGGAAAAAGCATTGTTGATTGCTTTTATCGAGAATGCACCTGCATCGGTGGCCATGGTTGATAATAACATGCAGTTTTTAATGGCGAGCCGCACATGGATAAAAGCTTATACGCAGATTGAAGGCGATATAAAAGGTTATTCCTATTATGAGGTATTTCCCGAGCTTTCTCAGGAACGTAAAGATGTGCATCAGGAAGTTCTAAGGGGCAGAACAATCAGAAAAGATGAAGATATTTATGTAAATCCGATAACTAAAGGCTTAAAGCATATTGCTTGGGAGATGACCCCTTGGTACAAAGCCAATAAAACTATCGGTGGAATGATGATCTTTACGCACGACATTTCAGCAGCAGTGCAGCATCGGCAGGAACTGACCACGGCACGGTTGCGGGCCGACATTGCCAACTTTGCAAAATCCGAATTCCTGGCCAATATGAGCCATGAGATCAGAACGCCACTCAACGGTGTAATCGGCTTTACCGATCTGGTCTTGAAAACCCAGCTGAACAGTACGCAGGAGCAGTATCTTAAAATAGTACACCAGTCGGCCAATTCCTTATTGGGAATCATTAACGATATCCTTGATTTCTCCAAAATCGAGTCCGGCAAGTTTGAACTTGATATAGATCGGTGCGATTTGTACGAACTTGCCTGGCAGGCCAGCGATATCACCAACTATCAGATCCATACCAAAAACCTGGAGATGCTGCTGAATCTTCAGCCGGATCTGCCCAGGTTTATATGGGCTGATGCGCTGCGGTTGAAACAGGTATTAATTAATTTGCTGGGCAATGCGGCAAAATTTACAACAGAAGGTGAAATAGAGCTTAAAATTGAATCACTGCAAAGCGTGGGCGATAATCATTTGTTGAGGTTCTCTGTCAGAGATACCGGTATCGGAATTGCCAAAAGCAAACAAGTGAAGATTTTTGAGGCATTCTCGCAAGAAGATTCCTCAACAACAAAAAAATATGGCGGAACAGGACTGGGGCTCACCATTTCCAATAAACTGCTGAACATGATGGATAGCCAGCTTCAGTTAGAGAGCGAACCAGGCTTAGGAAGTACCTTCTATTTCGATGTAAACCTGCGGTATGAACAAGGCGACCTGATTGAATGGATGGAAATGGAAAGTATCAGCAGGGTACTCATTGTAGATGATAACAATAATAACAGGCAGATATTGTCTGATATGCTTGTGCTGAAAAATATTGTCTCTGACCAGGCAAAAAATGGTTTTGAGGCACTGCAATTACTGGCTGCAGGGCAAACATATGATGCCATTTTACTGGATTATCATATGCAGTATATGGATGGCCTTGAAACTGCTGCCAAAATCAGGGAAAATTTCCCTTCCGCAGATGGAGGCGAGATCCCGTTAATCCTTTTACACAGCTCGTCTGATGATGGAAAGATAATCAAAGCCTGTAACGATCTTCATATTGATAACAGGTTACTTAAGCCGATTAAAATGAATGATCTTTATCTTGCCCTGACAAGAATAAGGACACGGGAAGCATCTTATCAAAACAGGCAGGATACTACAATCATAGACTCAATAGAAAGTCATGAGTACCGGTTTTTAATCGTTGAGGATAATGAGGTTAACAGATTTTTGACCCGATCGCTGCTGGAAAAACTGTACCCGAAAAGTGTTGTAACGGAGGCGGAAAATGGCTTATTGGGCATTAGCCTTTTTCAGCACGAAACTTTTGATCTTATTTTCATGGATATTCAGATGCCTGAAATGAACGGATATGAATCTGCCAGGAAAATAAGATCATTGGAAGAGCATACCAGGATTCCTATTATTGCCCTTACAGCTGCAAACGTGAAGGGTGAGCGTGAAAAAAGTATTGCTGCAGGAATGGATGATTTTATTACTAAACCGGTTTTAGAAGAACATATAGCGGCCGTACTCAATAAGTGGCTAGTGCGGCCAGTAAATTCGCTTAACAGCAAATTAGAGGATGGCGGTGCAAAAAAAAAACATTTTAATATTGCTAAGCTGAACCGTTACTTTAACGGCGATCGTGTAAAACTCGCAAAGATCATTGGCATAACCATCGGACAACTTCATGCCGCGGCAGGCCAGCTGGATAAAGACATCCAACCAGAAGATTATGATATGCTCATTTCCCTAGCACATAAACTTTATGGGATGTCGACTTCTGCGGGACTTGAAAACCTGGCCGATATAAGCGGAAGACTTCAGGCTATTTCAATTTATGAATTTTCTGCTGTCCTGGATTTGGTAGAAGAGCTAAAAGTAGGCATTAACGAGCTTTTTCCAGTATTGGAAGCGCATGTTCAATAAGCAAGTTGTATTACTGCCTGTAAGACAATATTATATCAAAATATAAGATTTGGTATATCTATTTCAGGTAAAATGGAAGTTCGTTCCCTTTTCAAACTGACGAACAACTTGCCTTACTTTTATCGGTCGCTTTGGCGACCCAAGACCTGGGGCCACGATAAATTTTTTGACGTTTTGGGTAGCTTGTTTACGGCACAAATATTTCCATATGCTTTTTTGTAAATATATTTCAAATATATTTGTGATATGTTCAATAGTGGTATCTTTTTGCCTATCATCATTATTTCCGGCATAGTTTACAGCATCTTGGCAAAAAAACTGACGGTTTTGGCCGCTTTTACGGGCGGGATATTGGCATACCTTATTTTTATTGCTGCGGGTTATCCAGGGCTAGCAATGATGACCACGTTTTTTATCCTCGGTTCTGCTGCCACCTCCTTGTACCGGCACAAAAAACAGGCTTTTGCTTCCAGGGAGGAAGAAAAAAAAGGCCGTAATGCCATGCAGGTGCTGGCCAATGCCGGGGCCGCGGCCATTGCAGGTGTAGTAACGCTATTTTATCCCCAGCTGACTTATTTGATGCTTCCGGCAATGGCGGCAGCCTTTGCCTCGGCTACAGCGGATACCCTGTCTTCTGAGCTGGGAATGGTGTATGGAAAACGGTTCTTTAATGTTATTTCCTTTAAGCCCGACCGCTGCGGAATGGATGGGGCGATCAGCCTCGAAGGGACGCTGATCGGTATAGCGGGTAGCTGTATTATTGCTGGCATTTATGCGATTGGATGGGGATGGAACATCAGTTTTTTCTTTATTGTTCTTGCAGGTACGCTGGGTAACCTTGCTGATTCCATACTTGGGGCTGTGCTGGAGCGGAAAGGGATGATCGGGAATGATGCGGTCAATTTTTTGAATACATTGACAGCAGCGGTTGTGGTTGTGTTGTTGGAGGTTTTTCTTTAGGCAGCGATAGGCCAGGAGGCTCCAGAGTTCGTTTATATTGGAACTGCTTTTTGTATAAGCTTACTCCCTCGAAATAAATATAGTTTTCTTGTTTTCGCCTTATTGAACAGGTAAATTTAGGCTGCTTAAAACCAAGCCGGCATTAAGGTTGTTTAATTTCAAATTATAATGGAAAGAAAAATAAGATGGGAAGGCTTGGAATACAAGTCTCTGGAAAACTGTACGTTAACGGAAACAGATAATGGTGTCGCAATCACATCGATTATTACATGCCAAGTTAACAAGCAGGTGATTAAAATCTTGTATAAAATTCTCAGTGATAAGTTGTGGGCAACCTATTTCGCAGAAATAAATGTTATATCGGGCAGAAATGAAAAAACACTGCTTCTAGAGAAGAAAGGTGTTTATTGGCAGGTCAACAATACGGTTGATCATCGATTTGATGGTTGTGTGGATATTGACATTTCATTAACACCTTTTACCAATACATTGCCGATAAGAAGGTTGGTTTTTAATGGGCAATTGAGCAATAGGATCGAGGTGATATACATAGATATTATTGCTGATGTTATAATGCCTGTAAGACAGTATTATACCAAAATATCAGATTCTGTATACCTGTACGAAAACGAAAAATCGACATTCAAGGCCGAGCTAAAAACTGATTCCTATGGCTTGGTAACCGAATACCCGAAACTATTCCGAAAAAAATAGCAAGCATCTGTTTCTGGTTGTTTAAATTCATTTTAGGCTCTCCTTGATTTCAATCGCTGTATGGATAATTTAACGGTAAGATTGGATATTTCAGGGAAAATGGCCACTTCGTTCCCTTTTCAAACTGACGAACAACTAACCTTTACTTTTATCGATCTCTTTGGTGACCGTAATACGCCGCCAACAGGAGGGTAAAAGACGGTACATTAAAGCCCGTAAACTACCTGGTGACGATCGTTTTACCTGAAAAATTTACTGGCTGCCTAGCTGGAAAGGCCATCGAAAAGGCCATATCCGATTACCCCTTGTTTACCTGTTGTTTACCCTTTCTTGCTACCAAGTTAACCCCAGGGTTACCCCAGGCTTACCCCGGCTTTACCTTTTGGTTACCTAAAAGGTAAAGCCAACGACTGTTTTGGCCGAACCGGCACACTGCTTATGGTCAGGCTGCCCTTAAGCAGGCTGCCACAAGTGGCCCGGCTGTGGTAGCGGAGGCCAACCCTAGCGGTCCATTTTAGCTCATTATTCGTGTTAATTGGTCCAATTTAGCTCACTTTAGCTCAAAATGAGGTGTCAATGCCGCAAAGCCGCTAGGTTTGGAACATGGATTTAAACATATCGGTATAAACAGCAATCCATTTTTAAAATTAATCGTTCAGGTGGCCCATAGGCATTGAACAAATCAAAAAATGCAAATAGCTTAAAGGTATCGGGTAATCTTAGCTATATAGGAGACATGCTGTTGAAGAAATTTATCGGTTTACAAATTGTATTTTGACAGGAAAAACCTTACTTTGGAGATATATGAAAAACGCTTGTCTGCTCTTGCTTCTCGGGATATTTATTAATACTAAATCTCATGCGCAACAATATTTGATCAGTGCTCAAATTACTGGTTTTGAGGATGGTACAAAATTTTATTTAAACGATGTTATCCTTGATACTAATATTGATAGCGCAGTAATCGAGAACAATTTTTTAAGTTTTAAAGGAAAATTCAGGGCAGAACCACAATCTTTATGGGTTACCACAAATGCCGGGCAAAAGTTTTATTATTTCACATTGTTGATGGGAAATGAAAGGATCGATGTGAAAGGGGATATTAAGGATTTTCCTTTTGATCTGAAAATAACGGGTTCAAAAACTCAGGACATGCACAACAAAATGATCGCCCTGACTAAAGAAGGTTATAAGAAACGCAGCAAATTGGTAGAAGAATACCAGGCCTTAACAGGTGATAGCGCGAAATCAAAAGGTAAGGCAATATGGAAGGTTATTGCCAGGCTTGATAGTTTGGATATGCTCACTAGAATGAATTTTGTGAAACAGAATCTGAATAGTTATGAAGCACTCGATGCCCTGTTCTACCTTAAAAGAGATTTTCCAAAAGACACCATCAGTAAATTTTATAACGCACTGAATTCAACGTTCAAAAACACCTCTTATGCAAAGCGCATCAAAACTTTTTTGACCGTGGGCGATGTTCTTGAAGTAGGGGATATTTATGCTGATTTCAATGGTTTTGATAGGGACGGAAAGCGCCATACTTTATCGGAAATAAAAGGCAAATATGTATTGCTTGATTTTTCATCCACATACTGCGGCCCTTGTATAGAATCAATTCCCGAATTAAAGAAAACCTCACAGGCATACCGTCAGGAGCTGGCCATAGTTTCATTTTCAGGCGACGCCGGTAAAGAAACCTGGTTAAAGGGTGTAAATAGAGACCAGCCGCAATGGTTAAGTCTTTGGGATGGGAAAGGATTTTATGGGGAAACGACCATCAAGTATGGCATTACCGGCTATCCAACATTTGTACTTATTGATCCCAAAGGAAAAATTGTATCCAAATGGTCGGGATATTATGATGGCGCCGTGCTGAAGGAAGTTCAGAATCAACTCGCCAAAAAACAATAAGACACACCAAATCTGTTTATGGTAAGTAACCTTCCATATTGCAAAGGAAAAGATGTTCTAGCGATGAATTAGATCGAAAAGAGCGCATTTTTCTTTTCTACAGTCCAACTGTGGCCGAATAATAATCGTTATTTTAACGTTTGTTTTTTTATATTTGATAACACCAAGTATATAGGCCATGTCTTTTTTCAAATCTTTGATCCTTTTAATATTATTCATAGCAGTTGGGCCTTTGGCTTTAGTTGCACAACGGGCAGTACAGCGTAAACAGCTCTTTGATCAGGATTGGAAATTTAACCTGGGAGATGTTAAGGGAGGAAGCAGTTTTGAATTTGATGATCAGAATTGGAGAATCCTCGATCTTCCACACGATTGGAGCATTGAAGGGAAGATTAGTCCGAAAAATCCAACTGGTGGGGACGGCGGTTTTTTTCCATCGGGAACAGGTTGGTATAGAAAGAAATTTGTGGTGCCGTCTGATTGGAAGGGAAAGCTTATTTCCATAAACTTTGAGGGCGTTTACATGAATTCGGAAGTTTTTATCAATGGAAAATCACTGGGCACCTATCCTTATGGGTATTCGCCATTTACTTATGATCTTAGTCCATACCTTAATTTTGGGAAACAAAATGTAATTGCGGTTAGGGTAGATAATTCAAAACAGAAAAACAGCCGTTGGTATAGCGGCTCCGGTATCTACCGTCATGTGTGGCTGGTGTTAACGGGGCAAGTGTACATTCCCAATTGGGGGGTAGGGATCTCTACGCCAGAAGTTAGCGAAAAAAAAGCCACGGTACAGGTTAAAACAAGGGTTAAGAACGAAACTGCATTGCCCAAGATGGTTATGGTTCAGACCAATCTCCTTAACCCAGAGCTGAAAAAGTCTGGTGCAATGCAAACCCAGATCAGGTTAGACGCACATAGTGAAAAGGAGGTAATACAGGATATACAAGTAGAAAAACCACTTTTATGGTCGCCAAAAAAACCTAACCTATACCTGGCCCAAATTAGTATTATCGCCGATAAAAAAGTGATCGACGGCAACCAGACAGATTTTGGGATCCGTTCACTAAGATTTACAACAGAGAATGGTTTTCAGCTAAATGGACAGACACTAAAACTCAATGGCGGCTGTGTACACCATGATAACGGCTGTTTAGGCGCCGCTGCCTTTGACCGAGCCGAGCAACGACGGGTTGAACTGCTGAAAAAAGCAGGGTTTAATGCCATAAGAACTGCCCATAATGTCCCTTCCGAAGCCTTTTTAAACGCATGCGACCGCTTAGGGATGCTCGTTATCGATGAAGCATTCGATGGTTGGAAAACCGCCAAGAATAAATATGATTATGCCATGTATTTTGACGATTGGTGGAAAAAAGACATAAATGCAATGGTACTAAGGGACAGGAATCATCCCTCGGTAATCATGTGGAGCATAGGAAATGAAATCATAGAACGGAAGGAGCAACAGGCGGTACATACGGCAAAAATGTTGGTAAACGCTGTTCATGAAATTGATTCTACCCGTCCTGTAACCTCAGCAATGACTACCTGGGATAAGGATTGGGAAATATTCGATCCATTAATGCTGCAGCATGATGTTGCTGGCTATAATTACCAGTTGCATAGGGCTACTGCAGATCATGAAAGGGTACCTTCCAGGGTCATTGTTCAAACAGAATCCTATCCCAGAGATGCTTTTGCCAATTGGAAACTTGTAAATAACAATAGCTATATCATCGGAGACTTTGTTTGGACTGCACTCGATTACCTTGGCGAATCGGGCATAGGCCGTTATTATTATTCGGATGAATTACCTGGTGAGCATTGGGAGAATAGTTTTTTTCCATGGCATGGTGCTTACTGCGGAGATATTGACCTGACCGGATGGCGGAAACCCATTTCCCACTACCGGAGCATGCTGTATAACGATAACGAAAAACTCTATATGGCCGTCCGTGAACCAGACCCTAAACCTTTAGAAATCAAAGAAACACTGTGGTCGGTATGGCCTACATGGGAAAGCTGGACCTGGCCGGGATATGAGGGTAAACAGCTTCAGGTTGAGGTTTATTCCAAATATCCTATGGTTCGTTTATACCTTAATAAAAAACTGATAGGAGAGAAGGAAACCAGCATAGCCCAAGAGTTTAAGGCAGTTTTTACCGTTCCCTACGCTGCCGGAGAATTGCTTGCTGTTGGCGTTCAGGATAGTAAAGAAGTAGAAAAAGTAATACTCAAAACCTCGGCAAATACGGCCAGGGTAAAGCTGACCGCAGATCGTAGTGAAATAATCGCAAATGGACAAGACCTGGTATTTGTAACTGTTGAACTGACCGATAAAAACGGAGTGTTGCAGCCAAATTCTGAAAACCGGATACGTTTTGACATTGAGGGGCCAGGGAAGATTATTGGACTAGACAATGCGAACCTGAAAGATGTAGATCCCTATATTTCCAACTCACGCAGGGCATGGAAAGGGCGGGCGTTGGTGGTGATCAAAAGTACCAAAAGCACTGGAACGATAAAGTTGAAGGCAAGTGCTCCCGGTTTAACGGCGGCTGTGGTTGTTGTCCGCTCATCTCCGGAAGCAATTCAGCGCACACTTAGTTATTAGCTATTATTTAATTGCTAATCAGCTAATTATATTGATTTGCCGAAGCAAGGTGCTATGGTGAGGATAAAGTGCCTCTCTACTTATTACTCTTTTGGTTTTATAAAGCTTTTATTGCCTGCACATTAGATGCTTTTTAATCATGGACCGGGCACAGGGCATTTACTGGATTAAGGTAATTATCCAGTTTGTTTCTTCGTCCACTTTCCATGTCGCCTAAGGGAGCTATCACTATTTCATAGCAGATCGGATCTGTTAGCGGTTTCCCGGCATAATGGGGTATGGTAGTGGGGTAATCCCCACCCGTGAGCCATTCGTTAGTTATTAGTACAACATTACGTTATTTTAATGTGACATCCAGGTAAACAGAATGACGCCCGTATGTTTCGTAAAATGGTTTGAAAACCACATCATCAATGGTGAACTGTAAAGATTGTGGATCACCCTTGATTGATTTGCCAATATCTTTGGCATCAAAGGTTACCTTACGCCATTCTTTTCTGGCTTCTGGTTCCTGCGCTGCCAGCAATATTGGTCCGTAAAACAGACTCGCTATATTCTGCTGATCCATAACCGGATCCAGGTGGAATTGGAATGGCATCTTTAAATCTACAATGTCGCCATTTTTCCAGCTACGGCTTATCTTTAGGTAACTACCTGGCTCGGCTTGAAACTTTTGTTCTTTTCCGTTGATCTTTACAAAAAATCCTTTGGTAGCCCAACCCGGTACACGCACATTGAGGTCAAATTTTCCGCTGCCCTTAATTGTAAGGCGGGTGTGGTCTTCTTTCGGGAAGTTTGTTGTTTGTTCTACTGTTATCTGGCGTTCCGTCCATTTTAGTGTTGAGGGAATGTACAGGTTCACATAAAGCGCCTGGTTATCTTTACTTTTGAAGTAGATTGAATTTTGCAGTTTGGTGCTGCTTTCAATTGCAGTGCCGTTACAGCACGTAAAACCTGTCATATCTGCATTGCCAAATTGTTTAACAGACCCTGGTCTGAGTGGCACATGATAGGTATTGGCAGGACTGTTCTGGGCAACAGATGCCAGGATATGATTGTACAATCCGCGTTCATAATAATCCATCAACTCTCCCCGCTGATCAAATAGAAACAGGTCTCCGGTAAGTTTTAGCATGTTGTAGGTGGCACAGGTTTCATTCTGCCCTCCTTCAGAGAAACCGTTTTCGTACAAGGTAGCTGGTTGGGCAATAAAACACTCCGCATTGGCAGGGTTACGGGCACCTGCAACACCTCCGATACTGTACATATAATCATCTACCATTTTATGCCAGAAGTTATCCGCTATACTGTAATATTCGGGCTTATTAGATACCTGGTACATTTCGATACTCCCTACAATTTGGGGTATGTGCTGGTTGGCATGCAGTCCACGAAAAATATCTACGTTTTTGGCTAGTCCATGCGAATGTGTTGTATCACCAAAGAAAACTTTTATATTATCAAACAATTGTGCCGTTTTCAGGTATTTCGGATCATTTGTAATCTGGTATAAACGGGCCATTACATCATTCATGCCGCCGTATTCGCCGGCAATATAAGTATTCCACATCTTAATAAGCGTTTCCTGGGGCAGCTGGCTTAAGCGGGTATATACCCAGTCACTCATATCAGTAGCTATTTTAAGCGATTTTTTATTGCCACTTACTTCATATACATCTATTAAGCCAGCCAAAATTTTATGCAATGTATAATATGGCGCCCAAACCTGGTTCTTCTGTCCTCCATATTTCGCTCCTTTTTCTAACATGATAAACTGATCGGGAGGGTAGGCACTGATGAATCCTTTTCCCCAGTTCCAATAATCGGTGCGGATACCCGATGCACTAAGATCAGAATCATAATCTGATTTGCCGGGGCCATGCGGCACAGCAGTCGGATCAGATACAGCGGAATCTGAATTTTTAGGTTTCCCCGATAATTGTGATAGTTCATAGAGCGTATTGATCATATACTCCATTTTTTTTGAAAAATTGGCCTGAAGTGCTTTATCATATCCGGTGCCTGCATAAGCCTGGGCAATTGCCGAAAGATAGTGGCCCGTGGCATGCCCCCTTAATTTAGTATCTTCACTGTCCCATACGCCCAAAGGTTTTGCTCCTTCAGGCTGTTTCTGGCCAAAAGCTTGTCGGAACATGTAGAGGAAGGAGTTTGGATCGGTTTTAGCTAATGTTTTAATAAATTTATCGCGGTTTTCGATAAATTTGGTTGCATGGCCATGAGCATCTGTCTGCAGGGAGACCCTGTTTAAAGCAAATGGTGCTAGCTTTAATGTTGGCGCAGCTGATTTTTTAAGCGCTTTTACGGTTACAAATGCCTTAGGTTGAAAAGACGTTCCAGCAACACGCCCGGTAACGGTGTAACTTCCAGGTTTCAAAACCGTGCTATTATCAGTTGGAGCAGGCCACAGCACACGTACTTTTGGACCTTTCATCTTATTCCGGTAGGTGCCTGCTACATAACTGGGTAATCGCGGTAAATTCCCTACTTCTGTTTCCACCTGAATATCGGATACATGAGCTAAGTAAGCATTGTAAAGCTGTGGGGTGGCTGAAGAAAACTTTGGAAGATCATCTTCACGCTTACCTACATTTACCACGCTTTCCTGAGTACCTCCCTTGGCATTGCGATAGATTCCGGCAATCTGCCCCGCACTTAACGGAACCCGATAAATACGGAAATCATGTATCATGGCATTCAGATAGGGATCTCCCGGTACCATCGATTTTCCGATATACAACAGGTTTTTTGCCACTGATTGCTGATCGAATACCGTTGTTAACTCTAGTGGGATGTTCTTAACTTCGGCCACTGGCTTACTATTTACATAAGTCACCATAGATTTTGATGGAATATCTATCACAATGGTGATGTAGACCCATTTATTCAGTTCTAAAGCAGTAGAAACTGCTCCGTTTTTATTGTTTTCCTTTGCCGTGATTAATGTCTGGAAACCTTCCTGAGCTTTTGTTCCAACAGGGGCCGCAAAAAAATGTTTGGTTACGTCCTTCCCGAAATCAAAAAAAAGCTGGCCGGGCTGCTTCGAACGGAGGTATATCCATCCTGATATGCTGAGCGATTCTATATCCGTTAATGCTTCTCCCGGAATGGTAACAAACGAATTGTTATCTCCAGAGAGCGATAAAACTTTTCCAAACCGGCTGTCATCGACGAATTTGACCCCGTCGCCCTGAAATTTGGCATGAAAATTATTTCGGGACCAGTCTTTGGCATCACCATTAAAGATATAACGCGCACTCATTCCCGTTTCACCGATTCCGTCTAATATCTGATCTCCGCTTTGTGCATTGGCAGTACTAATACCAATGGCTAAAAGGGCAAGGAATAGGATGGTACGCAAGAATACGTTGTATATTTTCATGTTTAAATCGTTTTTATCAATAAGCACTTCTTAGATCTGTTTGTATCAAGATACTTTGTACCCAGTTCTTTCACTAAGTGTAAATGAATTTAAAGAATATGGAATAAAATAGCCCTTAAAATTCATCGATAAAACTATGAAGAAGCCCTGTGTTTTTATGCTTCTTTTTTATCTGATAGCTACTAGATTTTAACAAGTACCCTGCACGTATAACAAAATAAATTAAGTATTGCCCTGATTGGGATTGATTTTAACCTCAATTTACTGAATTTTAAATAACAACATGATGAGTCTGTTTTTAAGTTCGTTGTCATAATTCCCGAATCATCGTGATTAGCATCTTTTTAGCGTGAAAGCCCCTGACCTGTAGCGAAGCGGAAAGCTACGCAGTAAAATAAATTCAGGGTGACGGCCACCTTAACGGAAAACTTGATTAAAACGTCACAAAATGAGATTTGATAATCGAAATCAGGTTCTATTTTTCCAATCTGCTACATCAGAAGTGTTTATTTATGGTGCTTGGTTAAAATACGAATGTTATGCATCAATATATAACGGCAATCGAGGTTACGTTTCGGTTATATTTACATCCTGATGCATCAACTCTGGTTTTATTAGCCGGGATATCAACATTAATTATGAAAAACATTTATCTAAACCTCTTCATTCTTTTTCTCCTAGGCTGCTCTTTTCAACCTGCAAAGGCACAATCTCAGCATTTGACCAAGGGGCAGGGCAATCCTGTTTTACCAGGTTATTTTGCAGATCCAACTGTGAAAAAATTTGGAGATACTTATTATATTTATGCAACAACCGATGGCAATGGGGGTGGGTTCGGACCATCGCAGGTATGGACATCAAAAGATTTTGTGAACTGGGCCTTGCAGGATATGAACTGGCCAACAACCCATCATTACTGGGCACCTGACGCAACACTGGGCCCCGATGGAAAGTATTATCTATACTACTGTCAGCCCGTTGAAATATTCGGTGCATCTTCTACAACGCCGGTTGGTCCATGGACATCGCTTTTAGCACCCGGAAAACCAATAGTTTCAAATTTTATGGTACCCAAGGTGATTACACTTGATGGGCAGACTTTTAAAGATGATGATGGTAAGTATTATATGTACTGGGGCACTTGGGGCATTTATCCGGGCCATGGTTGCGGTGTTGGCTTATTGAATAACGATATGAAGTCGTTTTCAAAACTTGCGCAGATCCCGAATACCGATGCAAAAGACTTTTTCGAAGCGCCATTTGTATTTAAACGAAAGGGAATCTACTATCTTACCTATTCATCCGGCTATTGCGAAGACGGAACTTACAGGGTACAGTATGCCACTGCAAGTAATCCGATGGGACCGTTTAAATATGCGCAGGATAATCCTATCCTCGCCACAAATGGCGATGGAACAGTGCATGGGCCAGGGCATCAGTCTGTTCTGCAGCAGGGAGACGATTTTTACCTGGTTTATCACCGGCATAATAACCCACACAATGACGGTGGCTATCACAGGCAGGTGGCGGCAGATAAAATGATCTTCGATGAGAAAGGAAACATACTGAAGCTGGTACCAACACATTCCGGAATCGGCTATTTGGCAAAAAATGAGAACCCGCATCCAAATTTGGCGCTGGGTAAAACTGCTGTAGCCTCTTCAGCTTATGATCAAGATTTTAAACCAGAATTTGCATTCGATGATAATAACGGAACTTTATGGAAAGCCAAAAACAATATCGGCCCCTCATGGCTCCAGGTAGATTTAGGTAGGGCTTATGATGTCAAAAGTGTGCACACTCAATTTGAATATGCTACCTGGTACTATCAATACAAAATCGAATATTCGCTTGATGGCAAAACATGGAAATTGTATGCCGATAAAAGTAAAAACACTCAACATGGAAGTCCGATGATTGATTTTGGGAATGTTAAGGCCAGATATCTGCGTACAACAATTTTACGGACAGAATATCCGGGCTTAAATAAGGCGATATGGAATATTAAGGTTTTCGACAATGCCGAATATAATCCGGTGATGAATACCAGTACCAAAAAATGGGAATCTTTGCAACGTTTTGAACCGAAGGGACTGTTGGTGGATTTAAACTTTGATAACCTTCGCGTAGGATCAATAGCAGCTGATGTTCAAAATAATGGAAAATTGGCCGGTGTGTTTTCTGCTAACGGAACAAATAAGCCGGTTACTTCAATGATAGGAGGAAAGAAAGCTTTGGTTTTCTCTGGTACCGAGCGCCTATTATCATCCTTTCGTGCACCTTCATCTATGCTGGGGAATAGCAGTTATAGCGTGAGTATGTGGGTGCTGAACCCAGAGATCGGTAAAGAAGAAACAATCGTTTTGTGGACAGGAAGGGGTGGTGTTGATTTAAGTAATGCTGCGTTAGGCTACGGGAATAGTAAAGGTTTGGGCGCTGCCAGGCATCTGGGCTGGGCAGATTTAGGATACAGGAATTTACCCAAAGCAAATGAGTGGCATATGATTACCATGGTTTTTGATGGAACAATGGAACGTATATATGTTGATGGGAAATTAGATAGGGCAGAAAGAAGAATGCTTTTCGTGAATAATCTTACCAGGTTTCTTGTTGGCGGCAATGACGATGGAACTTCAGGATTTTCTGGTGCGCTGGCCTCCCTAAAAATTTATGATGTTCCATTAACCGATACAGAGATTAACAAAGCTTATGCAAAAGGCTTAGACAATGGTACAGCGGTATATGTAGATGCGAAAAATCTTGAATATGGAAATTTAGCAAACTGGGCCAACAATGGGGCAGCTTTGGGAGAACTAGCTTGTAAAGGGAATGTGGAAGTTGCCGATGTTAATGGGAAAATAGCTGCTGTATTGGCAAATGGTAGTAAAGTTATCATGGGAGATAGAATTGCAAAAGAGGTCGATTTTTCAAAACCATTTAGTGCTGTTTTTTCTCTTTTGCCTGCTGTTGGTTCAAAAACAGATCTGTTTTTTGGTAAAGGAAATAAAGCCGTAAGGATAGTGGGTAACGGAAAATGGCAACAGTTAATCTGTTCTTTTTATAAGGGCAAGTTGCAGGTATTTATCAATGGTAAACCGGCCAGTTATGCGCTGGTCCGTAATAATCAAAGAGACCAGCGTATTTTGATAGAATCTTCTGGCGGAGTACCAGGTGCAACAACAGCAATATCATCAATTTCAATATACAGTTATGGTCTTGATCATAGTGCTTGCTTAAAAGAATTTAATTTTTGGCAACAAACCTTGGGCATAGGCAACTTAAAAGCGACATTTATTTCAAAACCATCAGCAGTTACGCCAAATATGGTTTATATGGTTGCAGATAAACCTGAACTGCCAGGCAGTGATCTTGAATATCTTTTTAAAAATGATAAAGATAAAGGGGATGCAAAATGGTTGCGGTCATCAGCTTATATGGATTTTTCGGTCCTTCCGCAAAGCAGTTATAATTATACCGTGAAAATCAGGGATAATTTTGGAAATGTTACCCAAACTTCTCTTCCCTTTGCTGTTAGAACAGATTCTTCACAATTTGTGTTCATAAAACAGCGTGGAGCAGCCCGGTCAGTTCCGGCAACAAAAGATGGTCTGTCGGGAACTTCCTGGGACGGTTTATTGGGAAATGCAGATACCGTTACACAACAATCTGGTATTCTAAAGATGGTTTCGCACAACACATTTTGGGATGGATCGGAGGCTATGGGGCCTTTTGCCTACAACAATGTGGAGGGTGATTTTATCGCCGAGGTAATGCTTTCGGATATGCTGGGGCTTAAGGAGAAGAAAGCCTATGGTGCAAATGAGGCAGGTATAATGGTTAAAGCTTCAACAAATGGAAGAATGCTTTTACAAAACGGCATTATGCCGGGCTGGGGTGTTGGAAATATTGTTACCGACCTTGGAAATGGTGGCAGAAGGCAGACAAACAACCTCTCTGGATGGGCTTTTTACAGGCACCTGCAGATACAGCGGGCAGGAAATACATTTTTTATGCGTGGTAGCAGTGATGGAAAGGCTTGGGTAGATCTTCCCGGCAGTCCGGTAAAAAGAGATGATTTGGGGAGTAGCGGCTTACAGGTTGGTGTTTATCATGCTACTTATGGTGATGCCTCTGGTGATGCCTCGTTTAGCGGTTTTAAGATTATCCAAAGGAAATAGCGCGAATCGACAATGGCGGTGTTTTTTGGTGTGCCCTAATCGGACTATTTAATTTTACAGACCAATACCAGATCCGTAATGATTAAACCGTCCTTATCAGGAGAACTATAGCGTTTTAGAATGAGGGTTTCAAAGTTGTTATCCTCCAGGGCCGCAATCAAATCATCTTCTTTATGGTAATTTACGTACACCTGATCGCCTGTACTGGATATTTGATACCTCGATTTATTATTCTCGTCCTCCTCCATAGTGCTCAAATAAAAAACACCATTTGGTTTTAATAATTTTGAAACATTTGAAATTAGTTTAACAACTTCTTTCTGTGTTAGATAGGGTAGACAAAAGCCGCAGGTAATCCCGTTAAATTTCTCTTTGATAATGTTAAGCTCACGGCAGTCCATAAGTTGAAATTGAGCCTTGGGGTTGTTGGCCCTGGCAAGGCTGAGCATTTCTGACGACAGATCGATTCCCAAAATTTTGTAATCAGGTCTCTTATCCAATAAGTATTTCGTAATGTTTCCCGGGCCACAGGCAATATCCAAAACACGGGCATCATTCGCCTTTACATGATCGAAAAAAAACTTAAACGGTTCAGCATATAAACTGACATCCATAAATTTTTCCTGGTATATTTTTGCTGATTTGTTAAATGCATCAGCAGCCTTTAATGTTTTCATACCTTTAGCAAGATTTAAACAATAAAATTAAAAATAACGCAGACTATGGTTTTATATTCTTTTGTTTTTTACTGATCGGATCCTGCTCAGCGTTTCCAGTCGTAGTCCAAGGAACGAAGCAACATATCGGAGCGGCACACGGTTAATCATCCAGGGGAAGGCCTGGAGCAGGTGCTTGTAGCGGCCCGTAGCAGAGGGAATCTGGCAGATAAAGCCCCTATCATTCGCTCCTCTATAATGAAGCTCCATAATCTTTCTACCAATAATGTTTGCTTCTGCAAAATTTTTATAAAGCATAGTTGTGAGCTCATGAGGTATGGCAATCAGCTCTACATCCTCTATTGCCTGGAGGTATTCGTCTGATTCTTCTGCAGTCCATAGATTGCGGATGGTCCCTACAATTTCATTTTCCTGACAGATCCAGGAAGTGATCTCCGTTCCCGAATCCTTGTAGAATCCCCTTACTACCCCTTTTAAAATCAGGTAAAGATATCTATTACGGTCTATCGGAGAAATAATATATCTGTTCTTGCGGAAACTCACCGGAAAGGTGAGCCTATCGATAAGTGCCTCCATTTCAACAGTTAGGGGGTGAAAGCTATTGTATAGAGCAATAAGTGGAGAAGCACCGTTATAGGAGTCCCACTTGCTGTTTTCCTGCGCACCGGCCATGATTCTTTAGTTTAGCTTTTCAGATAAGATAAAAGTAATTAAAAGACCAAACTTTTCAAAGTTTCCTTGTTCTGGATTAATTGGATCATCTTTTGATCTCAAGTAACCGTTATTAGAAGCATTCAGCTGATCATAATTTCCTGGACCAGATACCGGG
This sequence comes from Pedobacter sp. GW822-FHT03F06, assembly GCF_058801365.1. Taxonomy (NCBI): domain Bacteria; kingdom Pseudomonadati; phylum Bacteroidota; class Sphingobacteriia; order Sphingobacteriales; family Sphingobacteriaceae; genus Pedobacter; species Pedobacter sp. GW822-FHT03F06. The sequence goes on along the minus strand of NZ_JBXANE010000001.1, from coordinate 427,340 downwards.
CCGATAAGTTATATCCTGGTTCAGCAGAATTATTTAGAAGGTTAATTGGCCTGTTTTTGTAGCAAATTATTTGTTTTTGGTACTTAGCGATGTGCGTAAAGGGCCCGATAGGGCAAGCATTTCACAGACTTTATCATTCCAGTCTATCAGTGCATCTTCAGGAGAGGTTCCAAGACCTGAAACATCATGCTCCTCTTCAAAAGACAATACAGCGTAATAGCAATCACCGTCTTGATAAACGGAGGGTTTAAACTGCATTACAAACGCTGGTAGCCTATATCTGTAATAATTAAAATCTATGAGTTTTCCTGGGATCGTTCTAACCTGTTGTTTCATAGCTTGCTATTTATTGAAAATTTTTATTTACCTATTTTCTGCTTAGGGTAAGCCAATGCATTTGTAAATTAGTCAATCAATGTTTCCTTAAAGTTAGCGGGCTATTGTCTGTTTGTTAAGTGTTTGATGGAACTATTGTTTTGGTGAAAAACACCTTGTATGCTAAGATTAGGCGTTCGCCATTTGCCCACAATTATTTTTTTAGGAAAAAGCTGCGGCTGAGCTTTTAAACGCAGAGCAGGGGAACGATGGTAAGCAGGTGCTTTAATATTGATGTTTTGAATGATATAGTTAATGAATGAAGATATTTTTTTTGCGCTTAATCTTTTTGGCTCAAAAACAGTCAAATCTATTCTACCTATACTAATCTAAGCATGAAGGTTGAAAAGAAAACTTTAAAAAAATCAGATAAAACCGTGAATGAGGTGCATGAAAGTGTCTTTCCCAAAAGCATGATACTTTTTATCCTTACGTTAAGTGCAATACTCATGATCTTGATTTTGTTTAAAGATTAACTCGGATTGAATCCGTTCTTTCAGAGAGGTGTCCGCAGGCCGAGTATTTTTATTAGTCCTAGCCGGACTGGCATCTTTCTTTTTGATGTCAAAAAGAAACAAAAAACACCGGCTGAAAATTTTTCTTTCGAAGTTAGTAGGTTGGCTTGGGCATTGCAGCCCGAAAAATTTGTTAGGCCGGATTTAAGTAGAACGGGGATACGGTGCTATGGCCTAGTTGGAAGGAAATACAAAATCGTCATAAACTGTCATAATGATTACAAAATAACTTTAATAGAGGTACAGTTATTAATTAAAGTTTTATTTATGCGTAGATTGGTTTTTCAGGATTTAAAGTATGGCCGGTTGATCTTGCAGATAGAAAATTAATTTTCCGCCCCGAACCAGCAGTTGGTGTTTAATTTGGTTTTTGGTAAAAGGCTTTCCATTTAAACTGATTTTTGAGATATAAATAGAATTTTTATTCTTCTTAATGGCTGTTATGGCTAATTTTTTGCCATTTTTAAAAGATATTATAGCCTGTTTAAACAAAGGGCTGGTGAGTTGATAGTTTCCTGAAACAGGATCTACCGGATAAAAGCCAAGTGCTGCAAATACATACCATGCCGACATTTGTCCAGCATCGTCATTGCCACTTAAACCACCAGCGCCTTCCCCGTACTCTTCTGCCAAGATACGTGATACTTGCATCTGGGTTTTCCATGGAGAAGCGGTGTAGTTGTATAAAAATGGAATTTGATGACCAGGTTCATTCCCATGCCAATATTCCTTTTTGATAAAGAGTGAATCCAGTTCGTTTTCGAGATTTTTACGCCCACCCATTAACTTGATCAGTCCGGGCATATCATGCGGAACATAAAAAGTATATTGTCGTGGGGTTCCTTCTGTAATATAAGGTTCTCGGTGATCAGGATAAAAAGGCTTGTACCAGTTGCCGTTGGCAAAACGTCCTCTAACCATTCCAACATTGGGATCAAAAACATGCTGGTAATTAAGCGATCGTTTTGATAGCTCCCGGTAATCGGTTTCTTTGCCCAAATCTTTCGCGATACTTGCGAGTGCATAATCATCGTATGCATACTCTAAAGTTCTACTTACCTGTTCTTTTTTATGAAAGGCGTTTGGAACACTGTCTTCTAACGGGATATAGCCATACTTTAAATAACTGTTAATGCCACGTCGGCCTTTTCCATTCAGGTAATCGACAGAATCGGGCATTTGAAAGGCATTTTGCCTCATCAATCGGTAAGCTTCATTAATATCATAATTGCGGATCCCTTTATTATAGGCGGAAGCGATGAAAGCAGTAGCATGATCGCCGATCATGGCGGCAGTATAACTGTTCCAGCAAGGGAAAATAGGCATCCAACCACCCTGCTGACCTTTTAATATCATCGAATTAACAAGGCTATTGGCTAAGTTGGGATTCAATAGCTCAATTAAAGGTAATTGGGCACGGTAAATATCCCACATCGAAAAATCATCGTAATAATTGGCCTTATTTATTGTTTGGTTCTGATATTTTCCATCAAACTGTGGGTATTTCCCATCTACATCATTATATAGCCTGGGATGCTGCATGGCATGATAGAGGGCTGTGTAAAAGATTTTTTTCCCTTTTTCATTTGTGTCTGAAATATAGACCTGCGATAGGGATTTTTCCCAAGCCTGATTGGTGCGTGCTAAAACAGTATCGAAGTCATTATTTTTAATTTCACTTTCCAGGTTGGCCTTGGCAGCTGCGATACTTGTAAAAGAGGTGCCAGAATAAATCACTAACTGTTCTCCTTTTTGTAGTTTAAATCCTGCATAAGCACCAATATCCTTTTTATTGCTGATGTTTTGTAGATCGAATATATGGCCTTCGCTATAAACCCCTGCAGCGGTAAAGGATTTTTTGAACCGTATGAAAAAATAACCACTAAAGCCTGCAGGTTCTCCCCATCCCTGATAAATCCGGTGAACAGGATTATACCCGGAAATTTCCCCTTTTTCTGCATCAACTTGAATAAAACCTTTGTTTTGATCGCTATTGGGTGTAACTAAAATGTAAACGCTATCTGTTTTTAGCGCGGTGATCCGCATTACACCGCTTCTAAGGCTAGCTGTAATTTCTGTTAACAGTTGATGTTGAGGTAATTTTAATTTGTAATAAGATGGGGTAGAAACTTCGTTTTCATGGGCATAATTTTCTGCATATTGAGCTGCATTGGTTTTAAGTTGGCCTAAAATGGGCATAATGGTGAAGCTTCCGTAATCTTGGGTACAAGAGCCACTGATCCAATGGCTTGCCCTAAATCCGTAAAACTTTTTGTTGTTGTAATAATAAGGTGCCAGGCATTTTTTTTCAGTGAGCTGGGTCTGCGGCGTCCACTGCGTCATGCTAAAAGGCGGTGCTACAGCCGGAATGGTATTGGCCAGGCGTTCGGTTTTATCTTCAATATGCTGGCTGGCCAATGTGGTGCTGGCCGAAGTACCCGAAAATGGCTGAACATAAGGGATTAAATACTTTTGCTGCGCATATACCGTATTGGTATAAATGGCTGCTATTGCCAAAAAGAACAATAAGAACCGACTAATCCTAAGTCTGGTATTGTGTTTAAAAACTATATTTTGTAAGTCGGTTAACAGCATATTAAATGTGGTGTTGGATAATCTTAGGAGCGCTAATTTATGTTTCTTTAATGGCAGTTTGGTGTTTTTATGAGAAATTTCTGTTCTTCAAGATGATTGGGTAAGGTTTATGTCAATAATGTAAAAAAGGAAAACATATTATTAAAATGTTGTGTTAAATTTTTAAAAAGCATTTTCTATCATAAAGAAATTTTAATATCCCAAGCTGTACGAGTAGAACACCCAGCCATAAGCCTGCCTGCTGCCAGGCTAAAGGTATTTTAGTTATTACGCCACCAAATAGGAATTGTGAAGTAGATTCGAAATTGAAAAGCCCATGGGCACAAACGTAAATTAAAATAGAATTTGTACCAATCCAGATGAAGGGTAAGCTCCATTTTTGATAAGTTTTAACATCGATAATGTAATAGAAGAAGGAGAACAGCACCAGACTGAATCCACCGGCAACCAACACAAAAGAACTTGTCCACATATTTTTGTTGACCGGAAAAAGCATGCCCCATAGTAATCCAAGCGAAACCAATATTACGCCTGCTACAAGGAGGTAGAAAGCTTTTAGAACCAAGCTGAAACGCTTGTTTTTAGTGTTTAGAAATGTTCCCGTAAATACCCCTAAAAGTGCTGTTGCAATGGCAGGAATAGTACTCAGTAAACCTTCTGGATCATAAACCGCACGATGAAGTTTGCCAGGCAGCAATAAGCGGTCTACATAAGCTGCCAGGTTACCTTCGGGTGTTAAAATGCCATTTCCAAAACCTGGAACAGGTATGGCTATCATGATGATGTAGTAGCCCAGTAAAATGCCGAGCAGCCAAACAAGCTGTTTGCGTAATGAAAAATTGAGGTAAATTAATGCAGCAAAAAAAGTGGATAGGCCAATACGACCAAGTACGCTTGCGAAACGTGTATTTTCGTAGCCTTCCCATTTGAGTAAACCGTTTACCACCATTCCAAGAAAGATTAAAATTAGTGTTCTCCTGATCAGGGCATAATAAACACCTTTTGCCGATTTTTTTTTATCATTTCCGCCATTTAAATGTTTTTCGTAAGAAAATGGCATCGAAACACCAGAGATAAAAATAAAAAGCGGGAAAATCAGGTCGTAAAAAGTAAAACCGTTCCAAAGGGAATGATGAAGTTGATTGCTGAGGCCAACCAAAAACCTTTCGAAAAATGATAAATGGTCATTAATGGCAATGGTCCAATCATTGGGATTTCTGATCAAGTGGTGTTCTTTCATTATACCGTTGGCCAGTCCGTGGAAAATACCTTCTCCGCTAATAATCCAGAACATGTCAAAACCGCGTAAGGCATCTAAAGATAGTAGTCTTTTCTTTTTCGGTAAAAGCAAATCCTGTGGTGCAGATTCGGTAATGGCCATAGTATTTTTAAAGCTAATGATGGGCGGTTTTTGTTTTCTAAAATTAAGCGCTGTTTGGATAAATGCAGCATTTATTTTTTGATAATAGTATTGTAAATAATTTCTCCTTCATCGTTAATGGTTTGTACGCGGATTAAATCTTTGCCGACCGAAAAAAGCATAAAACCATAAACAGAAGCCACCATCTGGGCCCCATCAATGAGCTTTACAGGTGTTTTTTCCGATGCTGCGCCTGAAATGAAGTGATGCGTTTTGCCTTCGGGTTTTATGTACTGCAGGCTGTGCTCGTGCCCGGTGAGGTATACATCAACGCCATAACGATCAAGAACTGGTTTAAGAGAACTGCGGATTGCTTTGGTATCATATCCATCTGTCCGGCTTCCTCCAGTATACATGGGATGATGACCCACAACAATTTTCCATCTGATACTTGGATCTTCATCACTTAATACTTTGGCCAGCCATCGTTTTTGTTGGGTAGTATCCTGGCCTTTTACATTTGGGCCATATTCTGAATTTTTGTAAAATTCTGGAATTAAAGGGTTGGTATCGATAAAAGCAATCAATACCTGATTGTTCAGATCTCCGTTAATGGGAAATTTCTTTGCATAATAACGGGCCGGCATTTTCCATCTTCTGCTGATTTTTGAATAGGCTACCTGGGCATCTGGATTGGATTTATAATCGTGGTTGCCCAGTACCGGATACCAATCCCACTGCAAAGAAAATGCAGTATAAATATCTTCAAATGAATATTTAAAAAGTGGGTCGTACTCACTGATTACACCGCTAGGGTAGAAGTTATCGCCTGTAGAAATGATAAACTGTGCTTTCACATCGGCTGCGGTTATTCCCATTTGCCGGGCCACCTGTTTCTGATGGTCGGCGCCGTTACGGCCCCAATCGCCCATGGCAATGAAATTAAGCGATGAGGCATCTTTAGTTAAAGTTTTGGTTGGAGGGGTGGCTTCAGCTTGTGTTTTTAGTAAAACCTGAGCTTGCAATGAGCAACAGGTGAATAGAAAAATCAGTAAAAGTAAGTGTTTCCTCATGGAAATAGGTTTAATGTTTGGGTACTCCATCGACTTGAAAGGACGGAGAAAAAAGAAATTTCTCTGGCTTTTACCCCAGAGAAATTTTTGTATTGTTTACTGATGGTTAATTATAACCGGGGTTTTGAACCAATGTATTGTTTGTTGCTATTGCCGTACTTGGAATTGGGAATATACGGCGATAAGTGTCGGTATTGGTTTTAGATAAACCATAAGTGTTCTCAAATTTACCGAACCTGATCATATCATTACGGTGCCAGCATTCCCATGCAAATTCTTTCGAACGCTCATTGTAAAGCACATCCAATGTCAATGCGCCTAAAGCTGCAGAAGTGGTGCGGCTGCTTCTTACATTGTTTACCAGACCCAAAGCAGTAGCGCCAAGTGTTGGGGTTCCACCTCTAAATATAGCCTCTGCTTTCATCAGGATAATGTCTGAATAGCGGAATAATGGCATATCGTTATTTTGGTTACGGTTAGTTGGATTGGTGTAATCAGCGATAAATTTAATGTTACGGTAGCCCGTATTCCAGGCAATTTCATCCTTCCCTAAATCGTAAGCATTTGCACCTAAACGTGAGCTGCTCAAAGGAGTTAAATTTAGGGCATAAGTTAGTGCTCCAGCCGGAGTACCACCAGTATAAAACTGATCGTAACCTAAATTAGTGGTACTCACCATAATTGGACTTCCATCTGGCCAATATTGTGGACCGGTAAGCCATTGTTTATTTCTGATGTCGTTTGCATCGTTAAAATTTGCATAAAACTCGGTAGTGGTCATTCTTGGGCCGCTCGGTTTATTGTTTGATAGCCCTCCGCCACTACTTTGGTTCATAACCGGGTTAGTAAATGTGCCTGACGTGGAGCCAGAGTATTGATAACGTATACCAAGGTTACGGTTCAAATCGTAACGGGCCATAAACATATTACCGGTAGAGGTAGACGCATCAAATGGAATTGCAAAAATAAACTCTTTTTGCGTTGGCCCATTGGTGGGATAAAACATCTGTAGATAGCTCGACATAGGTTCTATGCTATACAAACCTGAACTGATTATCTGGTCGCAGGCCGCAATACAATCATCATAACGTGCAGTTCCGGTGTACACTGCTGCATTTAGGTACATTTTTGCCAATATAGAATAAGCCAGGTATTTTGTTGGCAAACCATAGGTTGCCATACCGCTCGTCGATTTTAAATAGGGGATAGCAGCCTTAAGCTCGCTTTCTACATAGTTGAATACCTCTGCACGTTTCGAATTTGTTTTTAATGCTGTGCTGCCATACAATGTATCTAACGGAACGTTGCCATATAAATCCATCATCATAAAGTAGGATAGGGCCCGCATGGTTTTTAACTCTGCAATGTTGGTGTTTTTTGCAGCACCTGCTGGCGCTGATTGGCCAATGATGGAAATTGTCTGATTGGCGGTGCCGATAATATTGGTTAAATATGCCCAGCCTGCTGCAACCCATGCATTGTCTTTTGTCCAGGTATGGCGATGCAATTCAAGGTACTTATTCCCATCAATCCAGTCGGAAGCAAAAATTGGCAGTACCGATTCGTCTGTTGAGCTGCTTTGTAAAAAGAAATAAGTGGTAGCATAATCGCTCCTTAAATTGATGTATACCGCTCCAGATGCCGATGTTAACTGTGCGGCTGTTTGAGGATAGGTTTCTGGAGTAAGTTCAGATGTAACGGGTACCTCGAGTTTTTGACAGGAGGTGAATATTAGTGCTCCGGTCAGCGCAAATAATATTCCAAATAATATCTTTTTCATGTCTTTAGAATTTGAGTTTTAAAATGATGCGTTAAGACCTAGTAAAAAAGTACGTGTTTTAGGATAGAAGTTGTTATAATCTATACCCGGGGCAGCACCTCCCTGATTAATCTCAGGATCAATCCCTTTATATCCAGTGATGGTAAATAAATTATTGGTTGATAAATAAACCCTAACATTACTTACATACTTAATTAGGCTTTTAAAATTATAGCCTAAAGTTGCGTTATCCAAACGTACATAAGAGCCACTTTCAATATACCGGTCTGAGTAGAATGAGTTTCTTGTGTCTGTTACCTTATCGTCTGCAGCACTGTTTAATATATTATTAACTGTTGCGCCAGCGGTGTAAGATAAATCAGCTTTGGTAGCGTTAAATATTTTATTGCCAAAAGTTCCTCTTAAAAAGATGTTCAACTCTAGTTCTTTATATTTGAAGGTATTGCTCCAGCCCATTATTACTTTTGGTTGCGCATTGCCCAGGTAGAAATAATCGGTTCCAATGCTAGGTGTAGTGGTTGTAGAACCATCACGTTTGTAAAACAGTGAGTTGCCACTCGCATCTTTACCCGCATATTTTAGGGTAAAAAACTGGCCAAGCGGGTAACCAACTTTCAGAATTTGTAAAGTTGCATTGGTTTGTCCCGGTCCTTCAGGATCTGAGTAACGAAGAGAATCTGCGTTAGAGATAGGGCCCTGTAAGCTCGTAATTTTGTTTTTATTGTAAGCCATGTTAATGGTGCTCAACCATGAAAAACTTTTGGAAGCAACTGGCGATACATTTAAACTTACTTCGATACCTTTATTGCTGATGCTACCACCGTTTGCCCATAATTGCCCGCCCGGAACAAGCGCTTGTGGTACACTATATTTGAAAAGCATACCATTTGTGTTTTTATCATATACATCTACACTACCTGTAATTTTATTGTTTAGGATGCCGAAATCAACCCCAAGGTTTTTGGTTGATGTTCTTTCCCACTTTAAATCAGGGTTTGCACCTTGTGTTGGCGCATATGCCGCCGCCTGAACGCCATTATTATAGTAAGTACCACTAATGCCATAAATTAACTGACCATTATATGCACCTATACCTGATGAGTTTCCGGTAACGCCGTAACTCGCACGGATTTTTAAATCACTCACAAACGATTGGCCCTTCATAAAATCTTCTTCGCTTACTCTCCAGGCTAAACCAACAGACGGGAAATAACCCCATTGGTTATTTTTTCCGAATGCAGAGCTTCCATCACGTCTGACTGAGCCCTGCAAAAAGTATTTACTCTTATAATTATAATTTAACCTAAAAAAGTCAGAGATCATCAGAATTCTTTGATAGGTAAGATCGTTTCCTAAATTAATGCGATAAGAAGGAACGGCATAGGGGTTTCCTAATGTAAGGTTCTGAAAGCCAATAAAATCTGTTGGGAAATTTGTGCTTGAGGTTTGAAAACCATCGCCAACAATATTATCCTGGTAACTGTAACCTAATACCGCGTTTAAGGTATGGTCGCCAATTTTCTTGTCCCAGGTTAAGAATGTTTCTAATATTTTATTGGTGTTTTCAAAATTGCTTCTTAAAGCCGAGCCATTAGTGCCAAACACGCCCCCAATCAGGGTATGTGCTATGCCAATACCTGGGTCGGGATTGTTGTAAAAGTTCGATGTTGGGTATTTTCCAAAATAACTGCTGTAAAATTCACCATGGGCGGCGGTAGTTTTCTGGTAAGATAAATTAATGTTATAGGTAAAGCCAAATGGCAATTTTACTTCCGTATTAAAACCGCCAATTAAAACATTGTACTTTGTTTCATCCTGTGCATTATCGGCAATGGCTACCGGATTAAAATAACCTGTATTGTTCAGGTTTTCGAAATAAGTTCCATCTGCATTATAAATTGGCGAAACAGGTAGGCGCTTTGCAGCCTGTAACAACACAATATTCTGTAGTGGCTCATTAATAGATTTGCTACTCGAATTTGATAGGTTTAAGCTGAATTTTACTTTATCATTGAATGCGTACTGATCAATGTTTAATCGACCAATAATACGATTTAATGAACTTTTACTTAAAATACCCTCTTTGTTAAAGTAGTTTAAGCTGGCGCTATAGTTGCTGTGATCGTTACCACCGCTAAATGACAGGTTATGGTTTTGTGAATATGCAGTAGAACGCTCAATGGCTTTCATCCAATTTACATTTTCGCCTTTATCATCATTTGGTGAAAATGCAACCTTGTTGGCAGTAAGGTAAGTTCTTAATTGATCGGCATCCATTAAATCGAGCTGATTACTTACTTTTTCGGCAGCTATATAGCCACTGTAGCTTAACTGCGGCATGCCCGATTTACCACGTTTAGTGGTTACTATAATTACACCACTAGCTGCACGGTTACCATAAATAGCAGTTGCTGCAGCATCTTTTAATACATCAATTGATGCAATATCGGCTGGTGCTATCGCCGCAATATCTGCTCCAGGGATACCATCTATAACGTAAAAGGGTGCTCCTGGGCTATTAACGGTAGATGCACCGCGCAAGATTACTGCCGCAGGTTTGTTTGGGTCGCCACTGGCGCTAATATTCAGCCCCGGAACTTTACCCTGTAGCAACTGCCCAACATCTGCAATAGCGCCTTTATTTAATTCTTCGGGTTTTACCGAGGTAATCGCACTTGATAAGCCCTTGCGAGAACCCTTACCGTAACCCACCACAACTACATCGGTTAATGATGCTGTAGCTTCTTTTATGGTTACTTTATAGCTCGAAGCCGTGCCAATGGTAATTTCTTTGGGTTCATAACCCATAAAGGTAAATACCAGTTTGTCGCCGTTTTTAGCGGTGATGCTAAAAGCACCATTATCCCCGGTAACCGTTACTTTGGTAGTGCCCTTTACCGAAACCGAAGCCCCGACAATAGGCAGTTTCGCATCATCCATTAAATTTCCGGTAATTTTTCGTTCAGTTTGTGCAAAAGCAGTGTTGAACGACTGGCTGATCAGTAAAAGTAGCAAAAAGATGCTTGCATACTTTAAGCTCGTACATTTAAATCTCATGATTTTTGTAGATTTAGGTTCATAAATTGGTTGTTTTATTTGGTTATTGTTTTGAGATAGAATGTTAAAATTTTATAGTAGCCGGTAGGTATTTTGCCACAAGCGCCTTGTAGTAAGGCGCTAGTTCTGCCCAGCTTTTCTGATTGGGATTTTTAGAGTACAGGTCGTAAGGATTAAACAGGTTAACCCATTTAAACATTTCATGATCTTTTTCATTCATCAGGTGATCGTAAGCATTTTCCCTGTGCTGCGCGTAAAAGGAATGGTAACGGAGCATGTATAAACCTGGCTCTGGAATGTAGGGCTTCATCATATGGTATACATACTCGTCATGGCCCCACGACATGTCTATATTGTCTAGACCGCAATTCTGAGTATACACGCCCAATTTGGTCTGATAGGTTTCGTTTCTAAAATCGGGGTTCTGACTGAAAAACTCCGGATAAACAATTTTATCTGAATAGGCGCAACCTACCGGAAAAGTATCGCCCACTACGGCCCATTGCGGTTCCCCAAATAAACAAAGCACTTTACCCATATCATGAATCAACCCCACCAATACCATCCAATCGGGGTGGTCATCGTTTCTAATCGCTTCTGATGTTTGCAACAAATGCTGCATCTGGTCCAGATCGGTATCAGGATCAGAATCATCCACCAACTTATTCAGAAAATCGAATGCACTCCAGATCGGCATTTCCTGTTTGTCGAATTTTAAATAATCTGCTTTTTTCTGTTTTACGAAATCATATGTTTGATAAGTATGGTTAAGCCTGTAAAATTCTTTTACGCTGTCTTTTTCCGTTTCATCATAATTTCTGAACTGTTCTTCTTTTTTTTCAGCATTGATGTTTTTTGGATCAGGATAGCGGATTAATATATCCTCTTCCCATTGATCAAGATTTTGCAAGGGATTTTGATTATCCTTTGAAGCATCGCTTTGGTTTCTCATAAGGCTAGAAATGGATTGGTTAAAGATTTTCTTTGGTTTGATAAGTTAAAGTTGAGTTTTTAGAAACTTAAACTTTTATATTTTACCGATTTTATTTACGTAAACGATTAAGTAAATTTTAATTCTATATGGTATAATCAACTTTAATTTGTTTATATTTAGTAGGTTACGGATTGAGTTGCACTAATGGTCGTCCTTTTCTGCCTGAATGCCGATTAGTGAAATGTATAAAAGAAAATAAATAAACGTTGTTATTACGATTATTTCATATTTTCGTTTGTAGCAGATACTTTTTCTTAGTCAAAAGAAGTATCTTATTGCTGTAACCAACAAATATGATGAACATAATTTGGCAAACCCGCTCTAAAATTGGCGGCAAGCTGGATTGTTTTTGATGAAGATGCTGGTGAAAAGGAGCTTTTGACCTATTGCACGCCAACTAAGGTGTTATATGGGCATTTTCTTCTGAAAAAACTAACTAAACAAATTTTTAAGACATGGCGGAAGTAGTGAACATTAAGCGGTTGGCTCAGGAATTAAATATTTCCATCGCAACCGTTTCTAAGGCCCTCAATGACAGTTATGAGATCAGTTTAAAAACTAAAAACAGGGTGTGGACCTTGGCCAAAGAATTAAATTATACGCCTAATCCTGCTGCCAGTAACCTTCGGAGCCATAAAACTAAAACAGTAGCGGTGATTATTCCCTGTGTGGCCAATAATTTTTTCTCACTATCCATCAAAGGAATCGAAGAAATTGCAAGGCAATACGGTTATCATGTGCTTATTTATCAAACTCACGAGAATATAGAATCGGAGGTGGCTTTCACCAACAGTTTATTAAATGGGCGGGTAGATGGTATTCTTACATCTGTGTCTAGCAGTGAGTATAACAGTGAATATTACACTAACCTGGTTAAGAAAATTCCATTGGTATTTTTTGACCGTGTTTATGAAAATCTGGATGCAGTTAAAGTAACTACCGATGATTACGAAATTGCTTTTCAGGCGACTGAGCATTTAATTGAATGCGGTTGTATCAAAATTGCGTATTTATACGGATTGGAAAATCTTCCTGCTGGTAAGGCCAGGTTTGCAGGTTATCGTGATGCCCTTAAAGCACATGATATTGATTTTGCCGAACAGCTTGTTATTAAATATCAAGATGACGAAGAACTTAATCTGCAACATATAAAGTGGCTGCTTAGGGAGTATAAGCCCGATGCACTTTTTTCTTCTATTGAAGAATTTATTATTCCTGCTTATTGCGCCTGCAGAGAAATGGGCCAAAAGATTCCGGATGATGTGAAAATACTGAGCTTTTCGAACCTGAGTACCGCAAAACTGTTGAGCCCCTCACTTACCACAATCTCGCAGCCAGCTTTCGAAATCGGGCGTGAAGCAGCAAAATGCCTGTTCAAAATTCTCAATAATAAACAACTGGACGATGAACAGAATATAATACTGAAATCGGTGTTGATCAGGCGAGAATCGACAGGCTGTTAACAAAGGTAATCTATGTTATTGTAACAGGTTAGGCGAAAACGTTTACGTAATTAAATAATCTAATTTAGCCCCCAACATTGGGATTTTTTCTGATTTTTAAAAAAACCAAATATAAAAAATCCATATGAACCACCTGTCTGCATTCGATTATGCTGTTTTTTTGATGTATTTTATTATTGTTTCGGCATACGGTTATTGGGTTTATCGGAGCAAAAAAAAGAAACGTACAGATACTAAGGATTATTTTTTGGCAGAAGGCTCGCTTACCTGGTGGGCAATTGGTGCATCTATCATTGCTTCTAATATTTCTGCCGAGCATTTTATTGGCATGTCGGGTTCGGGTTTTGCTATGGGACTTGCCATTGCAAGTTACGAATGGATGGCAGCCGCCACATTAATTATTGTAGCCATATTCTTTTTACCCATTTATATCAAGAACAAAATTTACACCATGCCACAGTTCCTGTCTAACCGCTACAATAATACGGTTAGTACACTGATGGCCGTTTTTTGGTTACTTGTTTATGTGTTTGTAAACTTAACGTCTATTTTCTTTCTTGGTGCTATTGCTATTGAAACGATTACAGGCGTTCCTTTTAATATATGCATCATTTTTCTGGCCATTTTTTCTGCTATCATTACGTTAGGGGGGATGAAGGTAATTGGTTATACCGATGTAATACAGGTTTTTGTTCTAGTTGCAGGCGGATTGATTACTTGTTATATGGCACTTAAACTCGTATCCGAAAAATTAGATGCACCAAGTGTTTTAGCCTCGCTTCCATTATTACGCAGTGAGGCCTCTGATCATTTTCATATGATATTTTCGAAAGGCGATAAATTCTACAGCGAACTGCCGGGTACTGCGGTGCTGGTAGGTGGTTTGTGGATCAATAATTTAAATTACTGGGGCTGTAACCAGTATATCGTTCAAAGGGCATTAGGAGCCGATTTAAAGACTGGACGCAACGGACTAATATTTGCTGCATTTTTAAAATTACTCATACCGGTAATTGTTGTTATTCCTGGTATTGCGGCTTATGTGCTTTATCAACGCGGTTATTTTCATTCCGAAATGCTCGATGCAGCAGGTACAGTTAAACCTGATCATGCCTACCCGGTATTGATGAATTTATTGCCCGCAGGAATTAAAGGCCTTGCTTTTGCCGCACTTACTGCTGCTATTGTGGCCTCTCTGGCTGGTAAATGTAACAGTATAGCCACCATTTTTACGCTTGATATTTACAAAAAGTTTATCAGACCCGAAGCCTCAGAAACACGTTTGGTTTCAGTTGGGCGGTGGTCTGTGGTTATTGCATCTCTGATTGCTATCGTTATTGCGCCTGCATTACGTAGTTTCGATCAGGTTTATCAGTTCATTCAAGAATATGTCGGTTTTATTTCGCCGGGTGTTTTTGCGATCTTTTTACTGGGCTTTTTTTGGAAGAAAACCACGTCGCGTGCAGCACTTACCGCTGCATTATTAACCATCCCCTTATCTACTTTATTTAAATTCCTGCCTACAGTTACCAACGGAGCTATTGCACCGATTCCTTTCTTAAACAGAATGTCGTGGGTGTTTATGATTATAATAGCATTAATGATTGTGGTAACACTAACCGATCCGAAAAGTAAAGATAATCCGCAAGGACTTGAAATTGATAGCAGTATGTTTAAGGTTACGCCGGCCTTTACCATTGCCTCGGTTATTATCTGTGGAATCCTGGCAGCACTTTATACTGTTTTTTGGTAAGTAAAGCTTTATGTAAAATAGCCAATGTATTTATTTATAACATGTTAAAAATGAAGTTTAAAACCTTGTTCTTTTTTGCCCTGCTGATTTCTTTCGGCGCAATGGCTCAAAATAAATTATACAATATTAAAAACTACGGTGCGGTAGGCGATGGTAAAACCAATGATGCAGCTGCTATCCAGAAAACCATCGATGTCTGTGCAGCAGCAGGCGGGGGACAGGTAGTTGTACCCGCTGGTCATGTGTTTTTAACTGGTCCTTTTAACTTAAAATCGTTCATCGATTTAAGAGTGGAAGGTGGGGCTAAGCTTTTGGCCAGCCCAGATGAAAAACTGTACACCCAAAGTGCCTTTCGTGAAAATAAGGGCGAGGGTACCATCTGGATTGGAGGAGAAAAATTAGAACAGATTAGCATCAGCGGAACAGGTGTAATTGATGGAAATGGGATTTCGTTTATGGGCGAGGAGCTTAGTGACTCATATGTATTAAAACCCTTTAATGTTGTAGACCCTAGGCCGCATTTGCTTACTTTAATCGGTTGTAATAAACTGAATATAGATGGGGTAACTTTTCAGAATTCAGCCTATTGGACGGTTCATTTAGTGGGTTGTAATGATGTATCGATATCGAATATTACACTCTTAAATAGTATTAAAATCCGTAACAGCGATGGTATTGATCTGGATCACAGTAAAAATGTGAGAATTACCAATTGTTTTATCGAATCAGGTGATGATTGTATCTGCTTAAAAAACAGACGGGAATTTGAAGAATATGGTGCCTGCGAAAATATTGTGATTAGCAACTGTACCATGACTTCCAGCTCATGCGCAATTAAAATAGGTTCTGAAAATATGGACCGGATTAGTAATGTGCTCATCAATAACTGTAATATCAGGAAAAGCAACCGCGGTATTGGTATTCAAAACCGTGATGAGGGTACAGTAAACAACGTAATTTTTTCCAACCTGTTTATCGAATCCAAACTTTTTTCGGATGTATGGTGGGGTAAAGCAGAGCCCATTTACATTACTGCTTACCCAAGAGCAACCAGCAACAACAAAGATGCGGGCTGGCGTTTACCAAAAGGACAAACCAAGGGAAAGGTAGGAGCGGTTAAGAATATTTATTTCAGCAATATTCGATGTACTGGAGAAAGTGGTGTGTACATCAGCGGCGAAAGTCCCGATAAAATTTCAGATATCTATTTTGATCAGGTTAGTGTTTATCTCGATAAAACAACAAAAGAAGAAGGCGGCGTGTACGACCGTAGACCAAGCAATGTAGAGGGATTGGTTAAAAGTGCGATTGCAGGCTTTTATTTTGAAAATACCGGATACATCAGTCTATTTAACAGTAATGTGGTATGGGGTATAAATAAGCCAGGTTATGCCGGAAAAGCACTTGAACAAAAGAATGTAAGTAAGCTCAAAACCGTGAACTTTAACGAAACTACAGTAGATAAATAATTAAGGGCTGCTCCAGGAATTAAACTTTCGGCTGTAGTTCGGATAGTCAGGCGCTGCCACGCCCTAACTTGCCGGTTTAAGGGTTTTTCTACTTAAACGTTTACGCAAATAAATACTTCTAAATCCAATTAAAGGCCTTCTTTTTTTAACAACTTCGTTATACCATAACCAATACCTCAGGCAATAACCAGGTAAATAATAGCTGTTGTGAGAAAAAAATATATGTTAAAAACAATAAACGTATTGGTTGATCTGCCCGATTTTGGCATTATAGAGTTGCCCTTAGTTTATGAAATGAGCATAGAAGGGGGCGAAACAGGTGTTTGTTTGGTCAACTGTAAGATAATGTTGAGTGCTGAAAATCTACCTGAATGGCTATTAACAACCGCCTTTAGCATTGTTTATACCCAGGCTGAGACTGAAGACGCAAACATTGTTTCAGTGAACACCGATAACGGAACTACAAACCGCTATCATGAAATCATGCTGAGCATTGTATCGTCATATATTAAGCTCAGAGAAGATCGTATTGGTTTAAATCAGCGCTTAATAACGACTTGAAGTGTAATTGGTTAAGTTATTGAAAATCAGCTAGCTGTTCTCTTTTTGTAATTTCGCCCATTGCAATAACGATTTCGTTAATAGTTTTCATACTAAAGACATGTCTGCCGGTTAACCATCGTTTAATTTCATCAGGGTTAATGTCGAGTATGGAAGCAAGATCGTTTTCTGTAGCGCCCTTTTCTGCAAGCACTTCTGTAGTTTTATTGGCAACATCAAGATTTAGTTGTGCCAGTTTCTCAATTCCAGGATTTCCAGTTTCTTCCAGCCAGATAGAAACAAAATCGTTTTCTTCCATTTTATTCTTTTTTAACATTTAGAACAATCTTACTCCTTCTATCAATTGTTCATTTGGGCGGCAAATTTAGTGATTAAGCCCATTATTGCAAACCAGAATCAAAAAGAAAAGCAATGAGCCAATGATTAGTCTGCGTTTAGGTTTAATTTAATGGTTGATTGTGCTTATCTTAGTGCAATTGGCGAATTTTTATCTTAAATACAGTTAAAAGCTGCTTATCGATTATTCATTTAGCCTTATTCGTATTCCAATTAGATCAATTTACAAATGGCCTCAGACCAAAAATTCGTAGACTTTATAATAGATCAGATAGATTATTCCGGAAAGGTTAGCTATAAAAAAATGTTTGGCGAATACGGCTTGTATTTTGATGATAAACTGTTTGCATTGGTGTGCGACAATAAGCTGTTTATAAAGCCTACTTTATCTGGAAGGGCGTATATAAAAGATGTTGTGGAAGCACCTCCTTATCCTGGGGCAAAAAATCAATTTCTAATCGAAGCACAATTGGAAGATCGCGATTGGCTAAAAAAACTCGTCGGCATAACGGTTGCAGAACTGCCTGAACCGAAACCCAAGAAAAAGAAATAAGAATAGCATCCTGCATTCTTCTGGTTGGATGGATTTAGAAAAAGCTAACGATGTGCACTACGGAAAGCTGCTTGGGTACTGTTTAAATTTGTAACAAGCTTGTTTTATTCCCCGAATTAAGGGTTGTTGTGCAGGCGCCGGACTGCTATAGTAGATATTTTAGTTATATTGGAACTATGAAAAATTTAGCCCTGTTTCTGTTATTATCACTCTCTCTTCGCCCTTTATTTGCACAGCAAACACAAAAGCCAATGCTTTATGGCAACAGCTGGATGGCCATCACCGGAAAGCCTATGGCAGCAACAGCAGGGTCGATAATCTTTCAGCAGGGTGGAAATGCAGTTGATGCGGCATGTGCCATGTTGGCTGCTACTTGCACCATGTGGGATACTTTAAGCTGGGGGGGAGAAACACAGGCGCTAATTTACAATCCGAATACAAAAAAGGTGATCGCGATTAATGCAATGGGTGTTGCCCCAACTGGAGCAACTGTTGCCTTTTTTAAAGCTAAAGGTTATAGTTTTCCGCCAGAATACGGCCCTTTGGCCGCAACCACACCAGGTACACCCGGCGGACTGATTTATATGCTGAGTAAATATGGTAGCATGAGCCTGGGGCAGGTTCTGGCACCTGCCATGCACATGGCTGCGGGTTATGCCATAGAAGCACAGGCGGCAAACAGTATGGAGCGCGATAAAGAATTGATTAAAACCTGGCCTTACAGTAAAAAAGTGCTGTTGCTACATCTGGGCGAAAAACGTGAGGCGCCAGAAGCAGGTGAGATTTTTATTCAAAAAGACCTGTTGGCCACCCTAACCAAAATGGTTGAAGCAGAGCAAGCTGCACTAAAAAAAGGTAGTTCGAGGCAAGAAGCATTAATGGCCGCTTACGACCGTTTCTATAAAGGAGACATTGCGAAGGAATTTGTACGTGGGAGTAAGGAACAAGGTGGATTGATTACCATGGATGATCTTGCTAAATGGAAACCAGTCGAAGAAGAAGCACTAAGCACTGATTATAAAGGCATTAAAGTATACAAATTAAAACAGTGGACTCAAGGCCCTGTTTTACTGCAAGCTTTGAATATATTAGAAAATTTCGACCTGAAAGCGATGGGCTACAATAGCTCAAAATACATCCATACTGTTTATCAGGCGATGAACCTTTCTCTTGCCGACCGCGATTTTTATTATGGCGATCCTAATCAAAGTCCTGCTGAACCGATAAAAGGTCTGTTAAGTAAAGATTATGCAAAACAAAGGGCCTCGCTTATTCAGCCTGATAAAAATGATGCGAACACTGGCCCTGGCGATCCTTACCCATACGAAGGCAAGAAAAACCCTTATTTAAATCTGTTAAAAAGTAGAGGCTTTAACCCCGATACAACCAAGCGTAACTTTGCGCCGAAGCACGACCTAGGTAACAATACGCCAAAAGAAATTTATGAAGACCGTTTATGGCGGGGAACGACATCGATAGAAGCCGCAGATAAAGCTGGTTGGGTGGTATCAGTTACCCCAAGTGGCGGATGGCTTCCAGCCTGTATTGCCGGTAATACCGGTATTGGGATGAGCCAGCGGATGCAAAGTTTTGTGCTCGATTCTACTTTAAACCCCTTCAATGTTGTTGCACCGGGAAAACGCCCAAGGGTAACCCTGTCGCCTTCATTATTTATCAAAGATGGTAAACCATTTGTATCCGCTGCAGTTCAGGGCGGAGATACCCAGGATCAGAATCTGCTGCAGTTCTTTTTAAACATGGCTGAGTTTGGTATGAACGTGCAAAGGGCAACTGAAGCCGCTAACTTTAACACCAATCAGCTTTGGCTTTCGCTGGGTGGTACTAAAACAAGCGACAGAGCACCAAAACCTGGTCAGATTTTATTAAACACCAATACAAAAGAGGAGGTGCGCAATGAACTGAAAAAAATGGGTTATACACTCAGTTTTTCAGAACGGACCAGTGGCCCAATCAATGCCATTTATTTTGATTGGAAGCACAATAGTTTGCAAGGTGGCTCAAGTAACCATGGTGAAGATTATGGTATTGCATGGTAATACATTGGTTCGATGAATGACCAGTATTGCATTTTTTGATTAACACCTAAAAATAACACTTTGGTCTTCGGCTCTTTTTGGTTTCGATATAATAGCCAACTGAAATTTCATGCGAGCCATAATCATAATTGCTCAGTTTATTGAGGCTGTAATCATAACCATAACCAATACGCAGGTTAGATCTTATAAACAATTCGCTGATGAAACCAACTGCCGCTCTACTGGTTAATCCGCGCTGCAGGTTCTCTTTAGGATAAATTTTCACCGAGGTGCGATACACCGCGCCAAGCCAGAAACGCTCTTTTACAAGTAAAAAGGCATTTAAATCTAATGAAGTTGGCCCGTGTAAATCGTCTTTAATTAAAAAGGTTGGTTTAAAAACGAAATCATCATTTATTGGTAAGGCAACCCCTGCACTCAAGTAAAAATGAGGCTGAATTTTTACGTTTAAAGAATTGTAATCGTCAAATACCGATAAGGTTTTTGACAAGAGGTTATTTGCCGAAAAACCGATAAAAAACTTTTCATTTGAATAATGGATACCTGCGCGTATATCGGGCATGGTCTGACTTATTGATCCATTGGGGATACGGTTATCGCCCATTTCGATAGGATCTAACAAATTGCCGTTTAAGGAGGTCTGAATTACACCTACGCCTAAACCAAAAGCAAGGATGTTTGTTTCGGTGCGATCGAGTTTTATCCTGTAAGCGAAGTTTGCCGATGCATTTAACGTATTTTGTGCACCTATTTTATCCTTGGTTACAATCATACCCAGGCCTAAACTTTCGTCGTTTACCGCTTCGTCGGCAGATATAGAAAGCGTTTGTGGTGCTCCCCGAACACCAGTCCATTGGGCTCTCGCAAAAGCCTGTAGGTAAAGCTCTTCCTTATAACCCGCATATGCAGGATTGATGTACATGTTATTAAAAACATATTGCCCAAACTGGGCATCTTGCTGCGCAAATACCTTAACGGATAATATCGTAATGATCAAAACAAGAAGTATCCTTTTCAAAATGTTCATGTCTGTATTTTGTTTTATTTACCTAATTACGGTTACATAACCTTTGTAATCTTGCCAGGTTGCTGATCCGTTTCTAACTTTAACCACATAAAAGTAAGTTCCATCTGCTAGTCCCGGAGCAGTCCAGTCGTTCTGATAATGATTGGATTGATAAACCGTGCTTCCCCAGCGGTTAATGATCGTTACCTCGTTCGATTCAAAAGATTCCAGGCGTTCAATATAAAAAGTGTCGTTCTTGCCATCCCCATTAGGCGTGAAAACATTTGGTATTCTTAAACCTGAAATCTCTTTTTTATCAGTTGATGTATTATTGGCCAGGTTAGGATCAAATTCTGTTGCGGTTACAGTAGCGGTATTGGTCACCATTCCCGATTGTTTAGATCTTACTTTAATGACCAATTCTGCAAACTTGCCATTGGCCAGTAAGGGAATATTCCAGTTAATGGTTCGGTTTAGCTGATCGTAGCTCGCTACTCCATCTGTTGGTTGGGCCAGGTTTTCTAGAGAGAGGTTATCAGGCAGCGCATCTTTAATCATGAGCTGGCTTGCATCATCTATACCATTATTTCTAACATTTAAATAATAGTCAAAAACCTGGTCGCCCACTACAATCTTTGATTCTGATCGCTTTGTTATGGCTACATCCGCCATGAGCTGCGGCAATACCAGAACCTCTATTTCATCAGAGATATCGGATGTACAACCAAATTGATTTACTGTAGCTACTTTATAAATGCCGGCCGTGGCGGTGATAAGTGTTGCTTTGTTTTGGCCGTTTACCAATACATCATCCTTATACCATATGTACATAGCAGCCCCTGCCGAATTTGCACGCAAAACCACCGACGATCCTTGTCTGATCGTAATGGTCTGCCGCCCATAGGGAGCAATATGGCCCATCGCTGTTTGAATAAAAAACAAGAGCAAAGCCAAAGCCAGAAAGGAGGATATCCTTCGCTTCATTTATACAACAATCATCAGAAAAACTAAATCAGCCTAGAAAGTAACTGCTGTTGCCGTTCCGGTGATGGTTCCTGGAGTAATGGTTGGTTTTACAGGTTTAGCGGTTACCGTAACATCATGATCTGCCCACTGTGGACAATATTTATTGCCATTAATTACATAACCTACTTTTAACCGATGTGTTTTTGTTCCAACAGTTGCTGGAGCCGATGGTGTATAATCTTTTGCTGTAGCACCTGAAATAGCCGTTTCTACTCCTCCGGTTACCGTATACCACTGATATGCCAATGATGTAATTGTTGGATCTTCAGGATTAGTCACAGCACCAACCTGGGCCAATGGACTTTCTAGACAAAAGTTAGCTGGTGTAAAATCAACAACCAAAGGTTTAAGCACATATACCGGAATTTCCTGTAATTCAGATTCGCAGGAGCCCGGCGTGGTCGATTTAGAACTTAAATAATAATAACCCGTGTTTAAATCGGCCGCTGCGATTTTATTTCCGGAAACTAAAGTAACCCCTGTACTTGGCGTAGTAGTTTGCGTTGCACTGTATTTAACAATCCAGTCTTCTCCAGCTGGGGCAGCGGGTAAAGTAAGGTCCGATCCTTTGCAAAAAAGACTAACTCCGCTTGTAGTTGGTAGTACCTGAGCTGATACTGTTGAAAATGTGCAGATTAACAGGAATGTAATTGCTAAAATTGCTTTTGTAATTGAATTGTTCATGGGGACGATTTTTTGTTTGTTTAATTAATATTGTGAATTAGTTTGCACCGACACATGTGGTGCTAATGGTTTTGGATTTATTTTAATGTTGAAATTAATTTGAGTACTGCAACCTGCCGCATTTTTAATGGTCAATACACCAGAATGGATACCCAATGCTGCATTGACGGGAATGTTAAGCGGAATATTTCCCGCTGGCAAAGTTTGATTGCTAACTGGATCAAAACCTGGCGTATTCCAGGTAATACTATACGTTGTTGGACTGTTTAAAGCGTTGGTATAAGGGAGTGATGATGTGGTAAAACCCTGACAGATTTCAGGTTCGGCACCCAATGTTAAATTTGGAAGCCCGTTTACGATTACAATAAAATCGGCTGTTTTCTCCGCGCAGCCCTTTGCTGTAGCTGTTATAGTTGCTGTTCCTGCGAATGTATTATCCCAGGTTACTTTTCCACTGTTTGCATCAATAATACCTGCCGATAATGGTAAAATGGAATAAACTATGCTTGTGGCATTTGTTGCCGCCGCAACATAGGTATCAGTTCCGGTACCAGCACAGCGTTTATCGGTTAATCCGGTGTTAAAAGCAGGAGTACTTACATTTCCATTTACCGTTATTGAGCCTGTTGTATTGAATGGAGTTCCAGTAGTATTAGAAACGATATAAGTTTTTGGTGGGCCTGCGGTAGTTGGCGTGCCTGAAATGGTAACTTTTTTAGGAGATGAACTATTGGTGTAAGTTATTCCTGCTGGTAAACCTGTAACCTGAATACCGTTTGAGCCTGATGGGATATTGATAATAATATTGTTCATAGCTGTTCCTACACATACTTCTCTATCATTAGAGCCAGTTATGGTACTGGCCGAGCTCTGATCGTTAGTGCTTACCTGATCAGGCTGTGAGCCAGTAATCGTTGCGGTGTTAATATTAGTTCCTGTTGCTACAACTTTTGCGGTGATGCTTAGGGAGATACCGGCATTACTGGCCAAATCGCCAATAGTCCATATACCCGAAATAGGATCGTAACTCGTGCCCGATGGCGCTATGCTCGATACATAAGTAAAACCGCTGGGAAGCAGATCTGTAACCGATATACCAACTGCATTGCCATCGCCTAAATTTTCGGCCTTAAGCGTAAATACTACATTGCTGTTTAACTCCGGATAAGCGATATCAACTGTTTTGGTAATGGCGCGGTCGATATTACAAAGTGAAACCTTTATTGGGAGAGAAGGTGCACTCAGCCCACAATCTAAACTATAACTAACCGAATAATTGCCGGAGCTACTAGCCACATAAGTATTGGTATTTGCACCACTTATCGGAACTTCGTTAAGGTACCATTGATAATTGGAAGCATTTGGGGTTGCTGTAAGTGTTGCCGATGCACAGTTGGTTTGTGATACTACAGGCTGAGCGCCCTTTTCGGGAAAACGTGAAATGAAGTTAGACATCGAAAAAGCATTACTTTGCTGTACCATAGAAACAGTAAGCCTGCTGGAACTTGTTATTATAATTGTACTTGGCGATCCAATATTAGCACGTGTAAAACTAATTAGAGATAAGCCCGTACTACCTAAGGATTTACGAGTGCCTATACCTGCTATAGTTTCTATATCTGTATTATTGTAAAGCGGAGTGCCATTTGCATTAAGATAAATTCTATCGGCGCTACTGGTAATGATATAGCCAAAGTAATCGAGGTTAGTAGTTTGAACATAAGCAGTAAACTTTGAGGTTTCAACTCGCTTTGATCCTGAGCAACTGGATATTGGGACTAAGGTAGCCACATCTACTTCACAACCTGCGCCACCAGAAGCGCCGGCTGTGCCTGAAAAAACTTCAATATTTTTTGTTGCTGAAATCCAGGTCGAAGAGTATCTTCCCGTATTAGTTGCGGGGTCATATGGGCTACTCAGATAGCCATGATTAAAGGTTTGCTTATCTCCCGCTTGTGCCAAATTGTAGGTTGTGGTACCTTTTTGAACACCATTTTGATCAAAATGTATCACGGTAAAGCTGGTGTTTGCCTCAGTAGCAATTACAGTAGTTTGCTCTGCAGTCGTATTACCCTCACCTCTAACCACCACATATTCTCTACCTAAGGAGGCAATAGGCGGAATTGGATTATAAGCACCGTCTCCACAGCCTCCGGGAGCATCCAGATCTGCCGCGGTATTCATTACCGCCGATCCCGACGATTCTACCAAGGTTCCCATTGGGGCATTGAATAAATAACTTTGTCCGGCATTTAACGTTGCCTTTGCTACACCAGCTATTTTAACAATCGTATTATTTTCAATAGCCATAATGCTGTAGATCGGTGGATGAGCATTACCCTCAAGATTACCGTCCCGATAATAACCTACGCGAAAGGACGTTCCGATTGCTGCATCACCAAAGCTAAAAAGAGAGGCGTTACCCTTAATATCTGTATCCGTGCCATCAGTTCCCAAATTATCTGATGCTACATTTCTTAAATTCACAGAAATAGATCCGGTAGCCTCTACTATTAATCCGGCCCCGCTCAGTACCTTATTTAATTCATGCTCGGGTGCATCTTTAGGTAGTCCGGTAAAGCGATAAACAAAAGGCGTTCCTTGAACGCAACTAAAAGTTGTAACAACAGTACCATCGCTTTTATATATTGTTCCGGTAACAGTTCCAATATCTGATGTAATAACAATTTCATTGGCCTTACTCCAATATTGCCATGGGGCAGGAGCAATATAATGTTTAGAGTAACTGCTTGCAGGTATTTTTTTTATGGTTATTGCGCTGGCTTTTAAAGGAACAGCGATTGGTAAATTGTTAAAGCTTGCGTTTATTACGGTTTTAATTTCATGGCGTGCAAATGCAATATTTGCTGAGCAGAGCAATATTAATCCCAGTAACCCGTTAAATAAAAACAGCAGAAAAGCCTTAATCATAAATAACTTGTTGGAACCATATGTAGCTTAACATGGATCTAACAATTCATTAAAAGCTGAGCACTTTTAATAAATTTTAGCATAACAAATCACCTACCTATGTAGAGTAGGTTTGATTTATTGTGTAGTTCGAATGTGTCAGTTTGTTTGGTTCTTTTGGTCGAAAGTAATTAAAAAAATGCACTAAAAAATGCCCCTAATATTAATTTTTAATGCAGTCTAAAGCCGTTTAAATGCATCTTTTGCATAAATTTAATCAGCTGTATTTCTACTTATACGGCTTAGGTTAAAAATTGATTATTCTCTTTCTGGTCATTTAATTTTTTTATTAGACAACTTATTTTAAATCAATTAATTATGCTGTTTCTTTGAGTCTAAAGTATAATAAACAGCATTTAAATGAGAAAAAATGATTTTTTTTATAAAATAATGTGATCGGCATGGAAATATCGACCTTATCGGTGACTTAAAAGCTATAAGCCTATTGATCCCTATTTAAAAACTACCGCTACACAGTAGAAGGGACCTTATGGTGCTTTGATTTTCAATTCAGTCATCCATGCACTGTTCAAGCCATTTATCGGTTCTCGTAGCGTTTGTTAAATCAAAACCATGGCCTCCGGTAGCGTAGATATGCATTTCGGCCTTTAGCCTGTTGTTTTTAAGTGCCTGATAATGGTTTAGAGTATTAGCAACAGGTACAACTTTATCATGACTACAATAATCAGATCATTGGGCAATCGGTATTTCGAAGTATGCGTAAATAATGACGAAAACCTTTATATACCCCAATGGAATTCAGGAAAATCCTTTCCGCTTTTTATTGGAGTGTATACACTAAGAGGCTAATTTATTATTTACTTGACCGTGCAATACAAGCTCAAAAACCTTTTATCAAATTGAAGGTTTTTGAGCATGATATTATATTCAGCATTAAATTGGCATCTCAAATAAGCTAACTGGCTTATGATGATAGTGTGCAGGAAGCTGATCGGTGTTGCTGAGTTCATATAGTCCCAAAAAATCGAATCCAAATTTTTGGTAATGCCGAATCAATCCTTCATTTTCACCAACAGTATCTAATCTAACAAAGCGTTTGCCGTTTTCTTTCGCATATTGTTTTGCCCAGTTTATGATTGCACCCACCAGGTTCTGCCCCCTGAAATCGGGATTTGTAGCAATGCGGTGAATGTAAATAGCTGGGTCTAGATTCTTTTCTTCCCATATCTGAGGATCGCTAAAAGTAGTTGCCCATATACAGGCTATCTGTCCGTTAATAATTATTTTCCATTGCCTTTTTTCCCTAATCTCTGTTTCGATTAACGAAAGTTCAAACTTGGGCCAATGAACGTTATATTTCGTTTTCTGGAAATCCGTTGCGATTTCATATAAGCGAAAGATTTCTGCTATATCATGTATTGTGCTATTTTCTATCTGCATGGTTATGGCTTAGGTTTTTAATGAATGGTGCGAGCTCCCTTTCAACAGCATTGTTGCTGTTTTCTAGATGCGTTACAATATTTTTACGTTCCTGCTCCGATTTGTTCTGGCTTAATTTTTTCGTTCCCCGTAAATTGCTTACTTCCAGTTCGAAAGCTACAATTCCGCGCATCATACCCTGTTTAAATTTTTCTGAAAGACTATCCCATTGTACAAGGTATTCCTTTTCGTAATAGAGAATCATTTCTTTCAATACTTGTTCTTTAGCTTTTTCATCGCTAATAATAGTGGCCTTACCATAAGCATGTATGCTAACATAATCCCATGTGGGTACACTTTCGTGTTTTTCGTAATGGCTGGGAGAGATATAAGCATGTGGCTCAGTGAATATAATAAGTGATGTATACTGCTCAATGTATTTTACCTGCTCATTGGCTTGCGCAAAGTGACCGCTAATTAAGACCTTTCCATTTACCTCGTTTACAACAAAAGGTAACTGAGTGGCTATGGGTAAATTATTGTAGCTGGTAATAATCGTGGCAAAGCTATATCGCTTCATAAAGGCAATTTGCTCACTTTGGTCATCAAACTTAAAACTATTGGATGTTAACATTTTATTAGATTTTGAAGGGTACAATAGGGTTATTTAGTAAATTTTTTTGAGCCTGCAACGCAAAGGATTACGCCCATTGTAATGGCTAGCATACCCATAGTTACTTTTTCATGGAGTAGGATCGTTGCAAGGGCCAATCCAAAAAAGGGCTGTAGAAGCTGGAGTTGTCCAACTGCTGCAGTTCCACCTTGTGCAAGCCCTCTATACCAGAAAATAAATCCGATGAACATGCTAAAGAGCGAGATATAGGCCAGACTCAGCCAGGCAGCCGTACCCACCTCAGCAAATGAAGCTGGTTGGTAAATGAACATTAAGGGTAACATGAGTGGGAGCGAGAGTACAAGTGCCCAGGAGATTACCTGCCAACCACCCAATGTTTTAGATAATTTTGCACCTTCTGCATAGCCAAGCCCGCATAGTACAATTGCCAGTAACATTAAAATATCGCCGGTTGGTTCGGCGTTAACTCCCTGATAAATGGCGTAGCCAATCACCAGAAGGCTGCCTACAATTGAGAAAAACCAGAATACGGGTTTAGGACGTTCGCCTCCACGTAAAACTGCGAAAGCGGCTGTAACCATGGGCAAAAGGCCTAAAAATACCAAAGAATGTGCCGAGGTAATGTGTTGCAAAGCAAGCGCACTTAACAATGGAAAGCCGATTACCACACCCAGCGCTACAATGACCAGTGAGATTAAATGTTTGCTTGATGGTCGTTTCTCTCTAAATGTAATTAATACTCCCATTGCGAGCACTGCAGCAATAGTGGCACGGGCAACGGTTACAAAAATAGGGCTCATATCCATAACCGCTAACCTTGTGGCTGGCATAGAGCCGCTAAAGATCAGTACGGCGATAAACCCATTAAGCCAACCACTCGAAATATGCGCTTTGTTTAGTTCAGTTCCTGTTTCTTTCATGTCTTTTCATTTCTTAAATCAAAGGTGCAAAGCTCAAAGCGATAAATACAGTATCAGTTTTGTATATTTGTATGGATACAGTTTGTTGATTATGGAGAAAGTTTACAGGTACAATGAAATAGCAAGCGGAATTGCCACACAAATTAGGGATGGTATTCTGCGATCGGGAGATAAACTTCCCTCTGTTCGAATGCTCTGCAAAGAATATGCAGTAGGCATGAATACGGCAAAACGTGTGTTTTTGGAACTGGAAGCACAATCGTTGGTTGAAGCTAAGCCACAATCGGGTTTCTTTGTAAGCAACAGCAGGGTAGACCGGCTTCCGCTACCTGCAGTTAGTAAACCCTCACTAATTGCAAATCACCATGAGCCGAGCGAACTGAGTACGCAGGTGTATTCTAGCATTGGCCGGGATGATTTAACCCTTTTTTCAATTGGTGTTCCATCAGGAAGCCTGTTACCATTGGCAAAACTCAAAAAGGAGATACTTTATGCTACACGGTCCCTTAAAGAAGGGGGAGCAGCGTATGAACCACTTCAGGGCAATGTTAAATTACGCAGAATGGTTGCAGTACGATCGCTGGGCTGGGGAGGAAAACTTCATGAAGACGATCTGATTACTACTGCCGGTGGAGTGAATGCATTGTCTTTTTGCCTGATGGCTTTGGGCAAACCAGGCGATACTGTGGCCATAGAAAGTCCCTGTTATCCCGGAATTCTTCAACTGGTAATCAGTTTAGGCTTAAAAGTACTCGAATTGCCCACGCATCCTGTTACGGGCATTGAGATAGATGCACTTAGGAAAGTGGTATCGAAAATTGATATTTGCCTGTTGATTCCCAATTTTAATACGCCGTTAGGTAGTTGCATGCCCGATGCGCATAAAAAAGAAGTTGTTCAGCTTTTGGCAGCAAATAATATTCCGCTTATTGAAGATGATATTTATGGCGATCTCTATTTCGGTACGCAACGACCAAGATGCTGTAAATCATTTGATACAGAAGGTAATGTACTGTGGTGTAGTGCAGTTTCGAAAACCTTGGCGCCAGGATACCGTGTAGGTTGGGTAGCTCCCGGAAAGTATAAAGAAAAGCTACTTAAGCTAAAGCTGGTACATGCCCTTGCTTCAACTTCTCTTATTCATGAGGCCGTCGGCAATTTTCTAAAAACCGGTCGGTATGATCGCCATTTGCATCAACTCCGTCGCACCTTACAGTACAACTATCAGCATTATATCGATGCGGTTACAGAATATTTTCCTGAAGGTACTAAAACAACCCGGCCGCAAGGTGGACTGGCTATATGGATAGAATTTAGCAAAGAAGTTGATGCCATAAAACTGTATGAACTGGCCATGAAACAAAAAATCAGCATTGCCCCAGGCCCGATGTTTACGCTGCAAGATCAATATCAGAACTGTATCCGCCTCTGTATCGGCCTTCCATGGTCTAATGAGCTTAAATTTAAACTGAAACAATTGGGTAATCTGGCAAAAATGATGTAACCGAATAATGGTCTCGGCTGAAGTTATGGGCAGTTATAGCTTAATGCCGATATACTGCGCTTGATTAAAGGTTTACATTGTCTGACTCAGGAGTGCTTGGCGTTTCGCCTAAAGGCACTATTCCGCAAGCTGCCCATATAAATTTAAAAATATTCAGGAACTCGCACTGGATATCCCTGTCAGACTGTATTTCGTTCTCCATGTTGTACCGCTTTAATCTATTTATTGAAACATAGAAAGGCTGGTTTTGTGTGAGCGAAGGTAATCCTTTAATGTAAGTTTACTGTTGCCTAAATGTTAAGGAAGATATTTTAAACCTTAACCTATTCGGTGCAATATTTATTTTTAACTACACTTAGTAAGTATATCCAATAATCGGTATTGGAATCCCTATGGCGTTATGTTATATTTACATATTTACAACAGTTACCTAATTAGTTTCCAATGGAATACAGTGTTTTCTGATTGATTAACTATTATATCAGTATGTCTCTTGCTAAACATATATTTTAATAAAAAGAAAATGATATACACCGATCGAAAAGTAATGGATCCTGCTATAAAGAAATGTCTGATTGGCAAACTGCTCAATAACAATATCTCGGTTAGCGAACTTATTGAACTGAGGCCTGAAATTAATGAGTTTGATCTTTCTGAAATTATTCAGCATATCTACGATCTTAATCTGGAGCAAGTACGAAAAATAGCTGCATTAGCGCCTGTTATGGCTAAAGTAGATGCATTAAAAAACAGTCAGCGCAATAGCCGTTTTATAAAAAAGGTAAAAAATAATTTCCGGAAACATATGGCCAAACACAACGGTCTTAAAAACAGGGTAGTGGTAGTTGAGGGCGATTCGTGGTTTAACTATCCGATTCTTTTAAGTGATGTGATCGACTGGGTTTCTATGGAAGAGAATATGGCCGTTTATAGTCTGGCTTCTGGTGGTGATTGGCTGATGAATATGCTTAGTGCCAAAAAATATGTTGAGCAGCTTTCTACACTGCAGCCTGATGTATTTATCATTAGCGGGGGCGGAAACGATCTGGTTGGAAACCGGAGAATAGCAGCTATGGTTACACATAAAGGAGACTCTAACGAATTTGAAAATAGTGCATTTGCGAAATACCTCTATCAAAACGCTGCTAATCCACCCGATAAACCAGAAGATTTTAAACGTGGTACCCAGTTCATATCCAAAGATTTTTATGCTTTGCTGGCCTTTTTTCAGCTCCAATATTATTTCATTATAAATGGGATTCTCACTGGAGGTGAGGGCGAAAATGGTAAGTTCCCCGGCATACAGATTATTACCCAAGGTTACGATTACGCCATACCAAGCGATAAAAAGATAGCAGGATATAATCCACTCAAATGGTATCGGCTGTTTGCCAGAACCTTTCTCGGCCACGGAGGATGGTTAAAAACGCCCTTGCAGCTGAGGGGTATTTACGATCCCGAAGATCAGCGCAAAATTGTTTATGCCATGATATACCTCTTTAACGAAATGATGATTGATATCGGTCGCATTTTTAGTGAAATGTTAGGTGAGAATCGGGTATTCCATATCGATTCAAGAGGATCTGTTGGCAAAAATGGTTGGACCGATGAATTGCATCCATTGCCCAAACATTTCAAAAAAACAGCAGCAGCCTTTATTCATTGTATTAACAACCCAAATAAACAAGGAAGTGCAGTTGTAGAAGTTGTAAAACAACAGTAAGGAGGCCAGAAATGAAAAAGATATTGATTTTAGTATTTATCATCGTTTGTGGTGTGATGGCCTTTCAAGGAAATATCCTGCAGCGCTTCAGTGGAAAAGGAATGATCAACTTAGAGCTCGCCAATAAAGATACAGGAGTAGAAATTGTTGCACTTTGGAGTGATACGCTTTATGGCGACCAAACCCTTTTAAACGTAGCCCAAAAGAATACACACCTCGATTTTATGTTTATTTTGATCTACGTAGTGCTTATTATGACGTTATCCAACGCGCAAATGCAAAGAGAAAAAACAAATTGGCTAAATGAATTGCTGCGGCTTAATTTATTGCTGGCATTCTTGATTGGATTGCTGGATATTATTGAGAATATAAGGCTATTACACAGTTTCCATCACCCAGGAAATCTGGCCGAATTTTGGCGAACAGATTTTATTGCATGGCCAAAATTTGTAATAGCAGGCTGGGTAATTTTGATTTATGTTTTCTCGGTAATTAAGGGCTACTTTAATAAGTGATTTTCGTTAGCGTCTTGCAGATCATTAAGATATCAAGGCTAATTGTGGTGTCAGTTGTTTCCAACTGACACTAAAAACTATTCTAGCTATTCCCTTTTTTAATGGTCGACAGTCAGATGGTAACATCTGACTGCACATGGAGATAGCTGTACTTAACTTAATGACATTGCACTCAGCATAACAGCCTCAGTAATTAAGCTTATGTTAATTTACAGTCAATAAATCCAATTTGGTAATGATCTGAAAAATATCTTTAAACGACAAAAATTGAAGTTTTGATAGCATAAATCATATTTCATCGTCTAAATTCATTCGGTAATTCATTATTCTGCACGAAAACGTTCTTAATTGATCGGTTTATAGTCTAAAAACGTCAATTTTCGTTGCGAAACGTAATTTCCCTCATCCAAACCTGAAGTTCAACTTCATTATAACTTCATAAATCTGTATTTATTTCGCTTTCGAATTAAATCATTGCGTAACCATAATTTATTGAAATCAATTAAGTATCTGCACATCAGTTGTAGGCTACTTTCATCATAAATTGGTTGCCAAGGGAAGCTAATTAGAGAAAAATAAATCAGATTAAAACCATTCAACAAAAAAAAATGAAAAGAGTTGTCATGTGCTTAGGCTTGTGTACTTTGCTTTACGTAACGGGTTGTACCTCGAAGAAAGAAGAAAAAGAAGAAGTAGCTACTTATGCGGTAACCACGCCGTTAAGAATGGATACTTCGTTTACCAAGGAATATGTTTCGCAGATTAAATCTGTTCGGAACATCGAAGTTAGGGCCCAGGAAAAGGGTTATCTACAAAATATTTATGTAGATGAAGGTCAGCATGTAAAAGCAGGTCAGCTGTTGTTTAAGATTATGCCTAAAGCAGCACAATCTGAGTTGTTGAAAGCACAGGCAGAAACTAAATCGGCAGAAATTGAACTCGAAAATACCAGATTACTGTCTGATAAAAACATCGTTTCTAAAAACGAACTGGCTATGGCGAAAGCCAAGCTGCAATCAGCAAATGCCGAAACTTCGTTAGCCAAATTCCATTTATCAAATACCGAAATCAGAGCACCTTTTGATGGTACCATAGATCGTATTCCTTTAAAACTGGGGAGCCTGGTTGATGAAGGTGCGTTATTAACCAGTCTTTCAGATAACAGTCAGGTTTTTGCCTATTTTAATGTATCTGAGCCAGAATACCTAAACTACCAGCGTACAGCAAAAGCAAAAGGCCAGCAAGAAGTTAGCCTGTTGTTGGCAAATAATGAGCTGTTAAAATCGAAAGGTAAGGTTGAAGTGATCGAGAGCGAATTTGATAATGAGACAGGAAACATCGCTTTTAGAGCCAGGTTTAATAATGCTGATAACTTGCTTAGGAATGGTGAAACTGGTAAAATCCAGATGGTAGTGCCTTTAAAAAATGCCTTGGTAATCCCACAAAAAGCTACTTACGATATCCAGGATAAAACCTATGTTTTTGTGATTGATAAAAATAACAAAGTACATTCCAGAGCAATTACGATTGCGGGCGATCTGCCCGATTTATACATCGTGGGTGATGGCATTGCCACTGGCGATAAAATCTTGCTTGAAGGCGTACAGAAAGTTAAAGACGATGATAAAATTGCCTTCAAATTCCAGCAGCCTCAAGAAGTGATGAAACAATTAAGATTGAAAACTGAATAATCTACCCTCCATACTTATTTTATGTTTAGTAAATTCATACAAAGGCCTGTCCTTTCTATAGTAATATCGCTTATCATTGTGTTTCTTGGGGTGTTGGCCATCAGCTATCTGCCGGTTACACAATTCCCGTCTATTTCGCCGCCTAAAGTTAATATTACGGCAGAGTACCCAGGGGCAAATAACGAATTGTTGATTAAATCCGTGGTTATTCCGCTCGAACGTGCGCTTAATGGTGTGCCAGGAA
The DNA here is from genome assembly GCF_058801365.1 of Pedobacter sp. GW822-FHT03F06. Taxonomy (NCBI): domain Bacteria; kingdom Pseudomonadati; phylum Bacteroidota; class Sphingobacteriia; order Sphingobacteriales; family Sphingobacteriaceae; genus Pedobacter; species Pedobacter sp. GW822-FHT03F06. The sequence continues at coordinate 393,102 of NZ_JBXANE010000001.1, read as the reverse complement.
TGAAATATATCGCCTCTGATGCCGGTAATGATGGTGAAGCATCCATCCAGGTTGTATTTAACTTAGGTACAGATCCCAATCAAGCCTCGCTTAACGTACAGAATCGTGTAGCAGCTGTTACCAATAAACTTCCGCCTTTAGTGGTTCGTGAGGGGGTAAAAATCACCCGTGAGGAGTCTAACATGTTGATGTACATTAATTTGTACAGTAAAGACCCTAAAATGAACCAAAACTTTCTGTACAATTATGCCGATATCAACTTACTTTCTGAGTTGAAAAGGGTTGATGGTGTAGGTTTTGCCGATATTTTGGGTGATAGGGATTATGCCATGCGGATCTGGCTTAAACCCGACCGCATGCAGGCTTATAAAATCTCTGTTGATGAGGTAATGAAAGCGCTTGATGAGCAAAGTTTAGAAGCTTCTCCAGGTAAAACGGGTGAGAGTTCTGGTAAACGCTCTCAGGCCTTTGAGTATGTGTTAAAATATTCAGGGCGCTTTAGTACGAAAGAAGGATACGAAAATGTTGTACTAAGAGCAAGTGCTAACGGCGAATTACTTCGTTTAAAAGATGTGGCCGATGTAGATTTTAGTGCTTCTGCTTACAATTTGTACTCTACGTTAAACGGAAAGGCTTCTGCGGCTATCGTATTGAAACAATCGTACGGAAGTAATGCCAGTCAGGTAATTAAAGATGTAAAAGCGAAAATGGCCGAAATCAAATCGAGCTCATTTCCTAAAGGTTTAGATTATGAAGTAAGTTACGACGTTTCTAAATTCCTCGATGCCTCAATTGAAAAGGTAATCCACACGCTTGTCGAAGCTTTTATCCTGGTTGGTTTAGTGGTATTCCTCTTCCTTGGAGATTGGCGTTCAACGCTTATTCCCGCTATTGCAGTACCCGTATCCTTAATCGGAACCTTTGTGTTTATGCAGTTCTTTGGCATTACACTTAACTTAATTACCTTGTTCGCCTTGGTGTTGGCCATTGGGGTAGTGGTTGATGATGCCATTGTGGTAATTGAAGCGGTACATGCCAAAATGGAACACGATCGGAAACTTTCTGTGTTGAAAGCCACACAGCAGGCTATGAAAGAAATTGGAGGTGCAATTATCGCCATTACCTTTTTAATGGCATCGGTATTTATCCCGGTAGCTTTTATGTCGGGGCCGGTAGGTATTTTTTATCGCCAGTTCTCGATCACCATGGCAACGGCGATTATCCTTTCGGGTATTGTGGCCTTAACACTTACGCCTGCGCTGTGTGCCATTATGTTGAAAAATAACCACGGATCGAAGAAAAAGAAAACCATTATTGATCGCTTCTTAGACGGTTTCAACAATGGTTTTGCCAAGCTTTCCGGTAAGTATGAACTGGTGTTAACCAAAGTAGTAAGCCGCAGAATATTAACCTTCGGTATATTGGTAGCCTTTTGTTTGGGTGTTTGGGGACTAAGCGGAAGTGTACCATCAGGTTTTATTCCGAACGAAGATCAGGGGATGGTTTATGCCATTATCCAAACGCCTCCGGGATCCACTTTAGAACGTACCGACCAGATTTCAGAGAAACTGCAGAAAATGTGCGAAGATATTGATGGCGTAAAGTCAGTTTCGTCTTTGGCTGGATACGAAATTCTAACAGAAGGTACGGGATCAAACTCGGGTACCTGTTTAATCAACCTGAAAGATTGGAGCGAACGGAAACACTCAGCAGTAGAGATTATTGAAGAACTTGAAGAGAAATCGAAATCTATTCCGGGTGCAACTATCGAGTTTTTCCAGCCGCCAGCCGTTCCAGGTTATGGTGCTGCGGGCGGTTTCGAGCTTCGTTTACTGGATAAAGCAGGTAGCGGCGATTACAAAAAAATGGAAACCGTTGCCAACGATTTTGTAAAGGAGCTAAATAAACGTAAAGAGCTATCTTCAGTATTTACTTTTTACAGTGCAAGTTTTCCTCAGTACATGTTAGATGTCGACAACGATATCGCACAGCAAAAAGGAGTGAGTATCGATAACGCGATGAACACACTGTCCACTTTTGTAGGTAGTAATTACGAAACCAGTTTTATTAAATACGATCACCAATATAAAGTAATTGTACAGGCATTGCCTCAATACAGGGCTTTGCCGGAAGATATTTTAAAACTGTCGGTTAAAAACGACCGCGATGAAATGGTGCCTTTCTCGGCTTTTATCAAAATGCGTAAGGTATATGGTTTATCCGAAATTACCAGACACAATATGTATAATGCTTCGGAGATTAGCGGACAATCTGCCCCGGGTTATAGTTCTGGTGAAGCCATCAAGGCCATTACTGAGGTAGCCAAGAAATCACTTCCAAGGGGATTTGGCATCGATTGGGCTGGTATATCAAAAGATGAAGTATCGAGAGGTAATGAAGCCATTTATATCTTCCTGATCTGCTTGGGCTTCGTTTATCTGGTTCTGGCAGCACAATACGAAAGTTTTATTTTGCCGCTTTCGGTTATCCTTTCTCTACCAGCGGGTATTTTTGGGGCTTTCTTATTCTTAAAATTATTAGGATTGGAAAACAACATTTATGCACAGGTTGCGATGGTAATGCTGATTGGTTTACTCGGTAAAAACGCCGTGTTGATTGTAGAATTTGCTGCACAGCGGCATGCGCAGGGAGCAACGGTATTAAAGGCCGCAATGGAAGGCGCCAGCGTACGTTTCCGTCCGATTTTAATGACCTCTTTTGCCTTTATTGCAGGTTTAATTCCATTAATGATTGCATCAGGACCTGGAAAAATAGGTAACAGAACCATTGGATCGGCTGCTGCCGGAGGTATGCTTTTCGGTACCATTTTCGGGGTGGTTATTATTCCGGGATTATATTACATATTTGGAACAATAGCGGCGAGACATAAGCTGATTAAAATTGAAGAAGAACATCCATTAACTGAAGAAGTAGAAGATAATGTTTAAGAAAAATATTTATAAAGGCCTTGGTTTAGTGCTGATATGTGCCGCATATACCGCATGTAAATTGCCAGAAGTGGCCCAACGTACCGAAAATAAAAATGTTCCTGCCGCTTTTAGTGGTGCGCAGGATACTGTAAGTACAGCCAGCATACAATGGCGTAAGTTTTTTACTGATCCAAATCTGGTAAACCTGATCGATACCGCATTAAAAAATAACCAGGAGCTAAATATTACGCTTCAGGATATCGAGATTGCTAAAAACGAAATCAAGGCTAAAAAAGGGGAGCTTTTACCAAGTGTAACCTATGGCGTTGGTGCGGGCTTCGATAAGGTTGGTCGCTACACCAGTTCGGGTGCTGGCGATGCTTCTACTGAAATTACACCCGGTAAAGAAGTGCCTGAGGTATTGCCTGATTATCGTTTCGGTTTACAGGCCAATTGGGAAGCCGATATCTGGCACAAATTGCGCAATGCGAAAAAAGGGGCCATAAGTCATTATTTAGCAACTGTAGAAGGCAAAAATTTTGTGGTCACCAACCTAATAGCTGAAGTTGCAAATTCATATTACGAATTGTTGGCGGAAGATAACCAGCTGGATATTGTGAAAAAGAATATAGCCTTACAAAGCAATGCGCTGGAGCTGATGAAAATACAGAAACAGGCCACTAGGGTTACAGAACTTGCCGTACGTAAATTTGAGGCTGAAGTGCTAAATTCTAAGAGTCTGGAATTTGATATCCAACAAAACATTACCGAAACAGAAAACAAGATTAACTTCTTATTAGGTCGCTACCCTCAAACCATAATCAGGGATAAATCGGGTTTTACAGATCTGGTACCGCCAATCGTTCAGTCTGGATTACCTTCGCAGTTGCTGGCCAACCGCCCTGATATTAAACAGGCAGAGTTCGAATTGGCAGCCGCTAAGTTGGATGTTAAAGTAGCTAAAGCACAGTTTTATCCATCCTTGGGTATTTCTGCTGCCATCGGTTACCAGGCTTTTAATCCATCTTATTTATTGAGAACGCCCGAATCGTTGATCTACTCGTTAGCGGGAGATTTAGCCGGACCGCTCATTAATCGTAATGCTATTAAGGCCGAATATTTAACTGCAAACGCTAAACAGTTGCAGGCTGTATTTGAGTACGAAAAAGCCATTTTGAACGGTTATATTGAAGTAGCCAATCAGATGTCAAAGATCAGTAACCTGCAAAAAAGCTATGATCTGAAATCGAAACAGGTAGCAGCACTTACCCAATCAATCGATATTTCTAACGATTTGTTTAAATCGGCAAGGGCTGATTATTTCGAAGTGTTGATGACCCAGCGTGATGCTTTGCAATCAAAATTAGAATTGATCGAAACAAAAAAACAACAGTTAAATGCAGTGGTAGATATCTATCACGCCTTAGGTGGGGGATGGAATTAAGTAAAGTATAATCGCAATTCATATTATCGTTATATTTCTATTAAGGCTGCTTCGGGTTATCGGAGTAGCCTTTTTGTTTTATTCATTTATTTATCATAAAAATTAGTTTAAAAACAAAGCCACACACTTAGGGTTTATCTTTATCATATAGAAATTATTATCATATCTAAAAGCAAATGGGAAATACAACATTTAAATTAGGCGAATTAGAAATTAACCGTTTAGGTTATGGTGCAATGCAGCTAACAGGTAATGGTGTTTTTGGCGAAGTGGAAGATCGCGAAAATGCAATAAAAGTTTTGCAGGAAGCCGTAGCAAATGGTGTTAATTTTATTGATACCGCAGAAGCTTACGGACCAAAATTTAACGAATCTTTAATTGCTGATGCACTACATCCTTACAAACATGATCTCCTTATTGCTACCAAAGGTGGTTTTGACAGACCAGGTCCCAACAATTGGGTTCCGAATGGTAACCCTGAAAAAATCAGGCAAGATATTGAAGGAAGTCTACAGCGTTTAAAAGTAGACTCGATTGATTTATGGCAACTGCATCGCATTGACCCTAAAGTTAATGTGGCCGATACCCTTGCACCAGTTATAGAAGCGGTAAAAGAGGGTAAAATAAAATATGTTGGCCTGTCTGAAGTAACCATCGATCAGATCAAACAGGTACAGGATATTTTGCCAATTGTATCGGTTCAAAATATGTATAACCTGGCCAATAGGCAGTGGGAGAGTGTATTAGATTTTACGGCTGAACAAGGTTTGGCTTTTATTCCCTGGTATCCACTGGCTTCTGGCCCCGCAAAATTAGAAGATAAAATTAAAGCAATAGCCGAAAAACATCAGGCCACTACAGCACAGATCGCATTGGCTTGGTTATTAAAAAGATCTTCAAACATCCTGTTAATACCTGGAACAAAATCTATTGTGCATTTAAAAGAAAACTTAAAAGCTGCAGAGATCGAATTAACTGATGCAGAATTTGAAAGTTTAGCAAAATAAGAACGGAAAATTCCCCGCGATCGTCATTTCGAGCGAAGTGTAACGCAGTCGAGAACCAGAAGGCTCTGCGAAGCAAAATCTGTCTACATAGATCTCTCTCCCGACTTAATGTCGGGACTGTGCTCCAGTCGAGATGACGATTTTTTTGTTGAAATCATTCAATGGTAGCGCAGCAAAGAACCCGAAAGCGCCGCAAGGTAAATTTTTAGCATGAATACATTAACTCGTTTCGTCATCCTGAGCTTGTTTTAGGGGCTTTACTGTATAGAATGATCAAGTTCAAAGACTCTCCTCCGAAGGAGTTCCTTTGGAACACTCCGAATTACTGCAGAAGATGACGGTCTGGCTTTTGAATTTTTACGCACTTGTCATGCTGAGCGGAGTCGAAGCATCCTCCTTATAAAATAGTTAACTAAATGCATTATCTGTGTGTATCCTTTTATCTGTGGTTAAATATCCTATCCTTGCCAAAGAATGTTAATTTTTATTAAAATTATTCCTTTATAAGTTTGATATTTAAACATGAAAAAAATCTTCCTGTTTACCATCATTTTATTTTCTATCATTTTTCAAAAAGCCATGGCGCAAAATAAACCCGAAAATGTACCTGCTGTTTTAAATCATATCGCTGTTTATGTAGCTGATCTAAACATAGCAACAACTTTTTACGAAAGTGTGTTTAACCTTAAAATCATTCCCGAACCTTTTAAAGATAACCGCCATACCTGGTTTACTTTAGGACCAGCCGGACAGTTGCATTTAATCCAGGGGGCAAAAGGGAATGAGGTTTTTGATAAAAACGGGCATTTGTGTTTCAGTGTTCCATCAGTTGATGAATTTGTAAAAAAGCTAAATGCCAAAAATATCAGTTTCGAGGATTGGCCAGGAAAGAAAGGTGGAATTACTTTGCGTGTAGATGGCGTAAAACAAATTTATTTCAAAGATCCCGATGGGCATTGGTTAGAAGTAAACGATGCTAAGTAAATTTTTCACTACCTGCAGATTTGTTTTGCACCATCCCTTATATTAAGGTTTTATCTACTAAACTTATGAAACTAAAATTCCTGAAATATTTTTGTATTACCTTTTTAATCATTGGTGTAGTTGAGCAATTAAAAGCTCAAAATGCTAATGCCGAAGCAGAATTTAAAGCTGTAATGGAGAAATATAATGCGGTTGGTGCTGCTGTGGCGGTGGTAAAAGAAGGTAAGATTATTTATAGCCACTCTTTTGGACTAAAAGATTTAGAAAATAAAAAGCCTTTAACTGATCAGGATATTTTCAGAATCGCTTCGATTTCTAAATCTTTCTCGGCAACGTCGATTATGCAGCTGGTAGAAGCGGGCAAGATTTCTTTAGATGATGATTTTGGTGATCTCGTGGGTTTTAAAATCAGAAATCCAAAATTTCCGGATCAGAAAATCACCCTAAAAATGGCTTTATCACATACTTCAAGTTTAAACGATTCTCAGGGCTATTTAAATCTCGACGTGATCAATCCGGATAAAAACCCAAACTGGGCCAAATGTTATAATGATTATGCCCCAGGAAGCAAATTCGATTATTGCAATCTTAATTTTAACCTGATTGGTACCATCATCGAGAAAAAATCGGGTGAGCGTTTCGATAATTATGTAAAAAAACATGTGTTGAAGCCCTTAGGACTTTATGCAGGCTATTGCGTCGACTCTTTAGATAGCACGCGGTTTGTTAATTTATACGAATATCATGCCGATACGAAAACTTATACACCGTCGCCAACAGCGTATGCGCCACGAAGAACAGAAATTGCAAATTACATTATGGGTTATAGTACGCCAGTTTTTTCGCCAACAGGCGGGATGAAAATTTCGGCTATTGATTTAGCTAAGTATATGATTATGCACATGAATTATGGCACATCAAATGGTGTTAAGATAATCACTAAAAAGAGTGCGAAAAAGATGCAGACTGCCTTAACCGATGATGAAGGGTATGGCCTGGCCATCAGGACTGCAGATCAGCTTATCCCGGGGGTAAAACTGAAAGGACATACTGGCTCAGCTTATGGTTTGTTCAGCACCATGTTTTTTAATCCAAAAGAAAAATTCGGCTTTGTTGTTATTACGAATGGTATAAATGCTACCTATACTGAAGGCTTTCCTGATTTTAGCAGGGCAGCTATCAACAGTTTGTATCAGGCATTTATTAAACTAAATCTAAATTAATCTTTAAACCTATGAAGGATTAAGAAAACGTTTATAAGCATTTCCAGATTTAATTTTTTCCATGGTCAGATATTCTTTAACAATAGAAAATTCCATGCTCTGGATAGCTTTAACCACCGATTTTAGCTTTTCACCTGTAACACCTAGTCTTGCAGCCCAGTAATTGCGGTCTTGCTCATCTGCAATCTCAATAAACTCTTTCCGGGCATTCATCGAATTAATTTGATATTCCATCTTTTTACTGATTTTTGGTTAGTTAATATGTGATATAAACACCAATAATTCTGGTTTGGTTTTGGAGTTTTGCTTATAGATGATCAAATATAACTGTGCTAAAGCTTTTTTGTTAATGATTATGAAGCGAAAACCCTTAATTACCCTGAACCGATTGCAAAACCGGTCTTAAAAATCGATTTAGGCCTATTCTTTTTGAATGCTATTTTACACCGAAAAAGAGTAACATTTTCTTTACAAAACATTAGGAATTCTCAATTAGCATTTTTATTATTGTATTGTAATGTAATTTTTACAAATGTTAAATCATTTTCTAACTAACGCTTCAAAAATATTCCAACGCACAAAATTTTATCAGGACAATCGTTTTGTGTTATTTCTTTGGGTATTGATTACACTTATTTTTGTAATAGATTCTTGGGCAACACATCGGTATAATAACTATCTCATTTTTGAGAATACCTTCAGGAATCTTCTTCAACAAAAATCTCTTTATGCATGGTACCCAGCTTATCATGAAGATGCCAATCATTATGGGCCTATTTTTAGTGTTTTAATTGCTCCATTTGCCTTAATGCATAACTGGATTGGCTTGCTCTTCTGGAACCTGTTTAATTGTTTCCTACTTTTTAAAGCTATTCAAACTTTACCCTTAAGTGAGGATAAAAAGATAGTTATCGGCTATATTGCCATTCCCTGTTTAATAGAATCGATGCTCAACCAGCAGTTTAATGCTGGTGCCGCGGCCTTAATGATATTGAGTTATACGCAAATAAATAAAGGAAGAGGAATATGGTCTGCGCTTTGTATTGTGCTGGGTACATTTATTAAACTTTATGGCATTGTGGGTTTAGTATTCTTCTTTTTTTCTAAGAAAAAACCAGTTTTTGTGTTGTGGTTAATCATGTGGTCTCTCGTGATATTCTTATTGCCAATGTTGTTTGCCACTCCTGATTTTGTTGTGCAAAGTTATATCGATTGGAAAAACTCACTGGTCGGGAAAAATATGATTAATGTTTCTGGTGGAGGAGATATTTCGATTATGGGTTTCTTTAGGCAACTTTTAGATCAGCCAAGGATTTCTAATTTATTCTTTATAACCATCGGTTCTTTGCTATTTATGTTGCCTTTTAGTCGTATAGCAAGTTTTTCGAAAGGTAAGTTTCAATTAATGATTCTTTCTTCAGTGATGCTGTTTCCTGTATTGTTTAGTACTGGAGCAGAAGATTGTACGTTTATCATTTCTATAACTGGTGTGGGCATTTGGTATGTAAAAGAAAATAATAAAGTGCTGAAAAATGTATTGTTGCCAATTTTACTTTTCATTACCTGCAATTTCCCTTTGCTACTTTTTCCAACTTTTGCAAAAGCACATCGTTTATCATTATCTATCATTAGTTTTCCTTATTTTTTGGTTTGGTTGAGGGTTATCTATATCGCTATAAACAATAAACTCATTCATGAAGAAGAAACAGAAGCAGAGATGGTTACAGCACTGGTAGATTAACTTTTAAATTTTATTTTTTTTAAGGTTTTAATATCCGTTTATAAAAATGGCTGTTAAAACCTTTTTTATTATTCGGCTGTTTTATAACTGTCTAATCAAAAAATAGTTATGGATGATAAACAAAAAAACGGTAGTGCTGATCGGGCTAGGATCAACATTAACGAAGGTTATGAGCTAGATTATTGGTCTAACAAATTCGGGGTAAGCAAAGATAAGCTGAAAGCCGTAGTGCAAACAGTTGGTACCTCTGCCCGCGCAGTTGAAGATTATTTGAAAAAGTAAAATATTGATTATGAGCCTGAAAAAGTATGTTGCCAAGCGCGATTTCTCAAAAACTACCGAACCAAAATCGGGTAAAAGCAACGATCGGAACAAATTACATTTTGTGATCCAAAAACACGATGCTTCGCGTTTGCACTACGATTTCAGGCTCGAAATGGAAGGTGTTTTAAAAAGCTGGGCGGTACCGAAAGGGCCTTCAACCGATCCTAAAACCAAACGCCTGGCCATGATGGTAGAAGATCATCCATACGATTACAAAGATTTTGAAGGCATTATTCCACAGGGTGAATATGGTGGCGGAACCGTTATTGTATGGGATGAAGGAACTTACGAGCCGATAGAAACGATTAAAGGCAAAAAGGCACAAGAAAAACATCTGTTAAGCCAGTTAAAAGATGGCTCTTTAAAGATCAAATTAAATGGAGAAAAGCTTCATGGCGAGTTTGCCCTTGTTAAAACACATGGCATGGGTGAAAACGGCTGGCTTTTAATCAAACATAAAGACGATTACGCATCTACAAAAGACATTACCAAAGAAGATAAATCTGTGCTTTCCGGAAAAACAATCGAAAAGATGGAAAAAACATCCGATAAGGTCTGGAAAGAAGGAAAGGAGCAGGATTTAAAGGCTGAAAAAAAAAGTCCCAAGCAAAAAGCAAAGAAAGAAACCATGCCAGTAGGAGATGACCAAACTGTAGATGTAAAAAGCGTATTAAAGAAAGCACCCAAAACAGCTATCCCAAAAGGGGTAAAACCTATGCTGGCTACCTTGGTTAACGAACCTTTCGATGATCCTGATTGGCAATATGAGGTAAAATGGGATGGTTACCGTGCCCTGGCTTTTATTAATAAAGGAAAGGTTGATTTGTTATCCCGAAATAATAAATCCTTTAATGAAAAATTTTACCCCATTTACGACCTGCTTTTGACTTGGAAAATGAATGCGGTATTTGATGGTGAGATTTTGGTGTTAAATAACAAAGGTGTATCCAATTTTGGCTCCTTGCAGAACTGGCGTAGCGAAGCAGATGGTGAACTTGTTTTTTATGTGTTCGATATGCTGTGGTACGAAGGTAAAAACCTGACGGAGCTGCCGCTTTATCAGCGACAAGCCATATTGAACGATATACTGCCAACTGATGATGACCGTGTGCGCCTTGGTAAAGTTTTTAAAGCCAGTGGAGTCGATTTTTTCGACGCGGCAAAGAGAATGGGATTAGAAGGCATTATCGCAAAAAAAATGGATAGCACTTATGCAACAGACCGAAGATCAAAAGAGTGGCTGAAAATTAAGGTGCAGAAACGACAAGAAGTGGTTATTGCGGGTTTTACCAAAAATGCCGATACTTCTAAATCTTTTAGTTCTTTACTGTTGGGTATTTATGAAAAAGGAAAATTGCAATATGTAGGTAAAGTTGGAACAGGATTTTCGGATAAATTGCAGAAAACAATGATGGAGCAGTTTAAGCCGATTATTATCGACAAAAGCCCTTTCGAAAGTATACCTGATGTAAACAAGCCTTCGCGCTTCAGGCCAAATCCGCCAAAAGCGAAAGCTACCTGGTTAAAACCAGAACTCGTATGTGAAGTCGCTTTTACAGAAGTAACCGATGATGGTGTTTTTCGCCACCCGTCTTTTCAGGGCATGCGTGAAGATAAAAAAGCCAAAGAAGTGGTAAGAGAAATAGAAGTACCAACAGAAAAAATTGTAGACAATACTGGTGAAGAAAACCCACATGCACAGGCAATAAAAGCACCAAATGGCAAAGTGCCTAAAACTTTGTTGAACCCAAAAGATGAAACGCAGGTAAGGAAAATTAAAGGTCATGAGCTTAAATTTACCAACTTGAGTAAAATTTATTGGCCCGAAGATAAAGTAAGCAAAAGAGACATGTTTAATTACTATTATCAGGTTGCTGAGTACATTTTGCCATACCTGAAAGATCGCCCACAATCACTTAACCGCTTTCCGGGCGGAATACACGGTCCTAGTTTTTACCAGAAAGATGTAAAAGGAAAAGCGCCAGATTGGGCCGAAACTTTTCCTTATGAAAATGGTGAAGGCGAAAAAAAGGAATACCTTGTTGGAACAGATGAAGCTTCATTACTCTGGATGGCGAGTTTAGGCTGTATAGAAATGAATCCTTGGTTTAGCCGGGTGCAAAGCCCTGATCATCCCGATTACTGTGTAATTGATTTAGATCCTGATAAACATACTTTTGATCAGGTGGTTGAAGCTGCTCTGGAAACAAAAAAAGTATTGGATGCCATTAATGTTCCCAGTTATTGTAAAACCTCAGGTTCAACCGGAATGCATATTTACATTCCGTTAAATGCCAAATATACATATGAGCAAAGTCAGATGTTTGCCAAAATAGTGGTCAACCTCGTACACAATCAAATACCTGAATATACTTCACTCGAGCGGATGGTAGCAGCCAGAAAAGGAAAAATGTATTTGGATTTTTTGCAAAATAGGCCAGGGGCAACAATTGCCGGACCATATTCATTACGCCCGAAAATTGGTGCAACCGTATCAATGCCTTTGCATTGGGATGAAGTTAAGCCTGGCTTGAAAATGAAAGATTTTAATATTTTTAATGCTATCGATCGCCTAAAAGTTGAAGGAGATCTGTTTAAGGGAGTATTGGGTAAGGGGATCGATTTAATAAAAGCTGTCGATAAAGCTAAAAGTGTTTTTAGATAAAGTCCACGATCTTTTCCTGCTTTCATTATATTTGGAAAAAATTAAAAAATGATAGCACACCACGTTTTATTCTGGCTAAAAGCCGATACCACCGATGAGCAGAAAGTTGCTTTCCGCAATAGCTTACAAACATTAGAAAACATTGAAGTTGCTAAAACTTTTCACATTGGTGTACCCGCACCGATTGAGCGTGCTGTGGTAGATACCACTTATACATTTAGCCTCCTTTTATTATTTGAAGATTTGGCAGCACATGATGTTTACCAGGTTCACCCATTACATAAGGCTTTCCTGGATGAATTCAGGGTTTATTTCGAAAAGGTTGTAATTTACGACGCGGCATAAAAAAATACCTCCGACAAAAATCGGAGGTATTTTTTTTGCTTTTATTTATAAATTGAATTTATTATTTGGAATTATTCTAAATAATAAGATATTTGTTAAATCTATTGATCAATTTTAAATGTAAAGCCCATGTGTAAAACAACTGTACTTGCTCAAAACGAAAACATCACCATCGCGCAGTGCAATAATTGTAAAGTTCTAAATATATGGCGCTCGGGTGTTTTAATGAACTTTTCTTTTGATCAGTTTGATGCTTTTTATGTGGCTACTAAAAAACTCGATTTCGATGATTATTTAGAGAGCAGGCCTGATGGGAGGCAGGTTGTTATTTTATCGACTCCTTTCCCTGATATCAGTTTAGTTTTTACGCGTGAAGAATGGTATGAGTTTTTTACCAAGATTGACGAAGCCTTATACATGAAAAGAGTTTATGAGATTGTGTATTGCTAATTAACACTACAATTTTGTATGTTTGATACTTATTAGTAGGTATTTCATGGCGCTACAAAACCTAATGGTTTTCGGTTACGTAAATACTTCAAACTGCAATCTTATGGAAAAAACAGCTACATTAATTAAAAGAGGATCCCTTAACGTAAATCAGTTAGATAACATTAAAATTGGTGATTTATTAGCTGATGAATATGGTAAATCAGGCAAAGTGTGCGAAATCGAAAAAGTAAACCGCCATGGTGAGTTTCACTATTACTTTAAATTATTTAAATCGGGCACCATCTTAATTATTCTTTAATTTCTTTCTTGCCTTAACCAATTGGTTGTGTTTTTTATAAGGATATATATATCGTAACCATTGGTTTTGTATTGCACATCTGTTACTTGGTTTTGGCGTAAAATACCAATGATGGAGGATGTACAAGTATTGCCTAATTTGTAAACACAAAAGCTCCAGATCTTTCGGCCTGGAGCTTTTTGTAATTTATTCTTGTAATTAGAATTTATAAGATAATGTGGTCATGAACTGACGTGGCGGAATTGGATTTACACTGTAGTTTTCATGTACGAAATAGTTTAACTCATTTGTGATGTTCGAAATCTTCGCCAATAATGAAATTTTTCTCCAGTTATAACCAGCAGACAAATCGAAAGTTGTAAAGGAACTTAATGGAATTAATCTGCTATATGCTTGTATTTTAGAGTCGTTATATCCACCATTGCGAGCGCCAGTGTAGTACGCTGATGCACCAAGCTTTAAACCTTTAACGCTTCCTTCTTGGAAAGTATAAAATAACGTTCCGTTAGCTGTATTTTTAGTAGTACCTACCAATCTTTGTCCTTCTATAATTCCACCAACAATAACATCTCTAGTTGCATTAGGGTTAGTAGGAGTTGGCGCTGCCACTTTTAAAACTGTTCTATTACGGGTTTCGGTATAGCGAATATAGTTATAGCTATAGCCAGCAATAAAGTTCAAGCCTTTTACTATTGTACCTGTAATATCAAGTTCTAAACCATCACTTAACGATTTTCCATTAAGTTCTTTAATGTTAGCATCGCCATTTGGCACACCTTGTGCATTAATTAGTGCCTGTTGTGCAAATTTATCATTGGCAATTCTGTACCAGGTTAAGTTAACAGATAATCTGCCTTTGAGTAAGTCGTTTTTAACACCAGCCTCATATTGTTGCAATGTTGAAGGATCTAATGGAGCTAAATTAATATCGGTTCCTGTATTCTGAACAAAATTGCTCGAATAACTGGCATATACTGATGTTGTTTTTAACGGTTGATAGATTAAACCAAATTTAGGAGTAAAGGCACTTTCTACTTTTGACTTATTTAAACTGTTTACACTTAAGGTTTGTACACCTGTAGCTAAGTTTGTGGTAACAGTTCTTGGTGTTTTTTGGAAAGTATAACGAACACCGGCAAGTACTTTAAATTTGTCGGTAATCGAAACCAAATCCTGTACAAATGTACCCATGCGGTATATTGGCGCAAAAGTCTCTGAAACTACATTTACGGTTGGCTCAATACCCGATCCGAAATAAGTTGATGGATCAAGTAAGTTGACGTTGCCATAGTTAAAAGCAGCTAGGTTATTGTTGAAGGTAAAACCACCGCTGGTTGTACGCGATTGATCTGCATCAGCACCAACCAGTAGCGTGTGACTTATACTTCCGGTTTTAAAATAACCATTTAAATTAATCTGCTCATTGTAAGTGAATTCTTTTGTTTTAGAGCGGGTAATATTTCTTGCAGCAATACCATAAGGAAGTGGGTTATTTGCTACTTTAGTATCCGCAAATGGGCGTTCTGCACTAAAATAGTTGCGGTTGTAGGATTGCACATTAGCCAATACATTCAACTTCCAATTGTCGTTAAATTTATGGTTAATGTTTAATTGTGTCGTAGCTGTATTCGTTTTGTTGTATGCCCAAGGCGCATTTACAAAAGCATTGCGGCCTATATCTACGATTTGATTTTCAACAGTACCAACACCAAAATCTGGCGTCATGTTACTTTTCAAATAATCACCTTGTAATAAAATATCTGTTTTCTCGCTTATTTTATAAAGTAAAGATGGATTTACATAAACCCTGTTCGAGTTGACACTATTTCTGAAACTTGCAGCATCTTCATATGTACCAATTAAACGAAAGGCTAAATTCTTTGTAATCGGGCCATAAATATCTCCTGTTGGTTTGTACATATCATAACTACCACCTCGCATAGAAACTTCACCACCGTATTCGAATTTAGGTTTTTTTGTTACCAGGTTCACTACAGCTCCACCACTTACACCTCCGTAAAGCAAAGCGGCACTTCCTTTTAAAATCTCAACGGATTCCAATGTACTGGTTTCAGGCATACCGCCGCTTGTAGCCCGCGATCCATTTTTGAAAATATTATTGGCACCTAAATTATACCCACGTGCAAAAAAGGTTTCACCACTTACCCCACCTCTGTTTTCGCCAAAAGCAACACCATTTACGTTTTTCAATACATCGCTTAAACGGTTGGCTTGTATATCAGTTATTACCTGGTTGCCGATAATTTGAACCGCCTGTGGAAGATCCATAGGGGCAATGGCAATTTTACCCAGATTAGCCGGCTTTCTATTTGGTGTTTTGTAACCATTAATCGCTACTTCGTCCAATTGAGATGAAGATTCTGCAATGGTGAAATCAGCAGTTACAGTTTGACCAGCCGCTACAGTAATTGATTTTTCCTGAGCAGAAACGCCAATAGCAGATGTTTTGATCGTATAGGTGCCAGGTGTCAGATTTTTAATGGTGAAATTACCTTTCTCATCTGTTTGTGTAGTTTTACCAGTGTTTTTTAAACCAACACTTACATAAGCAGCTGGATTGCCATCGCTGGTTTTAATTGAGCCCGAAACAGAGCAATTTTTGCTTTGTGCCATGGTATCTCCTGCCAAAAACAGGAAAAAAGCTATAAAACTTAAAAGAAAAGTAA
Source organism: Pedobacter sp. GW822-FHT03F06 (assembly GCF_058801365.1). NCBI lineage: Bacteria > Pseudomonadati > Bacteroidota > Sphingobacteriia > Sphingobacteriales > Sphingobacteriaceae > Pedobacter > Pedobacter sp. GW822-FHT03F06. The sequence goes on along the minus strand of NZ_JBXANE010000001.1, from coordinate 377,001 downwards.
ATTTTTTATTCATCTTTATTTAGATTAATTCTTAGTTGGCGCAAAGGAAGCGTTTTTGCAGCGGAATTACAAAATTATTTTTATTCGTTCTAAATAAGATTAGATTTTAGTTTGCTTTTTAAAATACATGACTTTTTTGAATGCGTATATTAGGATATATCAAATTTAATTATGCAAAATAGCGAAGACCATTTCTACTCTAATCTGCCCGTTCATAAAATGCCATTACATCAATTGTTGATTCAAAATCAATTATTTGAAAAAGTGGTTGCCAGCTGGTCTGTAATCATCACCGATATTAAGCGCTCAACAGTGGCTGTAAATTCGGGCCTACACGAAAATGTTAACCTGATTGCTACTGGAAGTATTGTTGCGGTACTCAATATTGCATTTAAAGCAAACATTTTGGTTCCGTTTTTCTTCGGTGGCGATGGGGCTACTTTTATTGTTCCGCCCAGTATTGTAGATGATGTGATGAAATCGCTGCTAAAATACAAAGCTAACACCTTACAAAATTTTAACCTTGATTTAAGGACTGGGATTATACCTGTTGAAGAAATCTACAAACAAGGGCATAGCCTTAACATTTGTAGATTCAGTAGCGCTGAAACGTTTTCCATCCCCGTTATTTTAGGCGATGGACTGGCCTATGCAGAACAGATTATCAAAGGAGATGATTACCTGCTTGCCGGCCATAATACTGCAAGTGATGAAATCGATTTAAGTGGTATGCAATGCCGTTGGGATAAGATAGCGCCACCCGAAAACAGTGATGAGGTGGTTACATTAATTGTTATAGCTTCAGAAATAGAACAACAGGCAATGGCATTCAGTAAAGTGATCCATCACCTCGATCAAATTTATGGAACCCCCGAAAAGCGCCAGCCGATTTCAGTTTCTAAGCTGATTTTTAAGACAAGTTTTAACAGTTTAGGGCAAGAGATGAAACACCGGGTTGGAAAGATTAAACTCTTTGAACTGATCAAGTCATGGCTCATCAATATTTATGGCTACATCTATTTCAGAACGGAGCGGGGTAAAAAATACCTGAAGCAGCTTGTAGAAATGTCGGATACGCTGGTGATAGATGGTAGAATAAATACTGTAATTACCGGAACTGCACAGCAGCGATTAATATTGCAGAAAGCGCTTAATCAGCTGGAAAAAAATAATGAAATTTTATATGCGCTCTATGTTAGCGGCGAATCGATCATGTCTTGCTATGTTAGGGATCTGGAGGATGATCACATTCATTTTGTTGACGGAGCAGATGGGGGATATACTCAGGCCGCGGGAATCCTTAAACAGAAAATACGCGATAAATTAAATACCAGATGATAAAAGGTTAACAATAGCCAAACATTTGTAATGGCCAACTTGTATGATAGTTAGTGTGATTTGATTTTATCATAAGTATCAGCATAGTCGGGTTTTAATTTTTAAAGTATAAATGGAAAGTTATTCAAGGGTTTTAAGTAATAATCAGCTTTTAGAGGTTCTTTCCTTATCAAAAGATGCAACAGCCATATACACATCCGAGCATATTGTAATCGAAATGGCCAATGATGCCATGATTGCTTTTTGGGGAAAAGACCGCTCTATTATTGGTAAACCGTTAGAAGATGCTGTGCCTGAGTTAAAAGGTCAGCCCTTTATCAATATGCTGAAAAACGTGTTGCTAACCGGGATTACAGATAAAGGAGATGCTATTCCGGCTGAAACCCTAAGGGATGGAAGGTTACAAACAGCTTATTATGCTTACGAATACCGCGCCATTAAGGATGAAACTGGGATGCCTTATTGTGTTCTTCATACCGCAAGCGATGTTACTGATATGGTTAATGCGAAAAAAGCCATTAAAGAAACTGAACTGCAACGGGAAGCACTAGATCAGGAACAGCTTCTAATCAGTATAAAGGAGGAGCGGCAAAAGAATGATTTTATCAGTATGGTAAGCCATGAGTTAAAAACGCCTTTAACCTCTATTAGTGCTTATGTTCAATTGATGCAGAATCGGAGTTTAACAGATCTTTTTATCGTAAATACTTTAGATAAAGTTCAAAAACAGATCCGGAAAATGAGTTCCATGATCACTTCTTTTTTAAATGTATCACGTTTAGAATCAGGAGAAATTCACTTGAACCTATCTCATTTTGATCTTGATAAACTGATTTCTGATCTTGTAGAAGACCTAAGGTTAGTCCATCCCGCTAATCAGATTAATTATGCAGCGGATAAGCCTAAATTAATATATGCAGATAAAGATAAAATTGACTCTGTAATTTCAAATTTGATTAGCAACGCTGTAAAATATTCAGATCAGGGCAGTACTGTTTCTGTTCAATCAGAAGCCCTGGAAAATGAAGTACATGTTGCTGTAGCAGATAATGGCATTGGCATACAGGCTCATGATTTAGAGAAACTTTTTGATCGGTTTTACAGGGTAGAAAATCAGCAAACTAAAACCATCTCAGGTTTTGGGATCGGTTTATACCTAAGTGCGGAGATTATAAATTTGCATCATGGTAAAATTTGGGCAGAAAGTACCTATGGTGCTGGTTCTACATTTCACTTTTCGCTTCCTGTAAGCGCTAATCTTACATGATTAAACCACAATTGAAGTTTCGAGGTTAGTTTAAGAAAAAGCAAAAGATTGGACGCCAGGATGATAAATCGTCATTTCGACTGGAGTACGGTTCCGAAGCTAAATCCTACTGTGTGGACACATTTTTTTGATTTTTTAGGCGTTTTCCTAGCTTCCTCTAATAACACATTGTTTTAACCGAAGAACTTCGTCAATCCCAAGGGCCCGAGAAATCAAAAAAACAGTTGTAGGAAGGAACAAATAGTACTGCCAAACCTAAACGTAGTGGTTTTGTGTTCATAAACGCTAATTAAAGTTTTAAATAAGTATTGAACACAAACCCCAAAGGGCTCAATCAGCCCAAAGAAAACACAAACAAAAACTGATTAAACGATGTGCCTCTGTTTTTTGATGTGTGTAGGATTGTGTAAAAGGCCCATTGCTGGATTGACAGAGCGTTTTGGGTACTTTGGCGCTCCAAAATGCGCCAGCATTCTTGAGCACTAATAAAAACAACTTGATCTGCGAAAAACTACCATGCCCCCGCGGCAAAGAGCGGAAAAGTCAATGTTTGTTTAATTATTTTTTTTTGAAACAATGTCTTTTAGTAGCTGGAAAGATGCTGAAATGAATTCAGCATGATGATTGCCTTAGGAATGTATGTTAAAAACAACTATAAAATTAACAAAAGATGTGCCCGCACGGTAGGGTGTTAAGTCGAAAGAGAAATCTTTGGACGATGTTTATTGAATTGTTCAAAGATTTCTCCTTCGAAAGAGTTCCGTTGGAACATTGCGGTGAAAATGACGGCTGACTTTAACTATTTAAAATTTCATCAATCAGTTTTACTTCAGTATCGCTAAATTTTATATTATCTAAAGCTTTAATTGAATCCGTAATCTGCTCTGGTTTACTGGCACCTATTAATACCGTTGTAATTCTATCGTCTTTTAGTATCCACGATAAAGCCATATGTGCTAATTTTTGCCCACGCGATTTGGCAACATCATTTAGTTTAGCAATTACGGCTAATTTCTCCGGCGTAATATTGCTTTCTTTCAGGAAAATACCACTGGTGGATACTCTCGAATCAGAAGGAATACCGTGTAAATATTTATCGGTAAGTAAACCTTGTGCCAATGGCGAAAACGGAATACAACCCACGCCATTTTGCGCTAAAACATCAAGTAAACCACCTTCCACCCAACGTTCGAACATCGAATATTTAGGTTGGTGGATTAAACATGGCGTGCCGTTATCTTTTAAAATTTTGATGGCTTTTGCAGCTTCTTCTGCCTGATAATTTGAAATACCTACATATAAAGCTTTTCCCTGTTGAACCATAAGACTTAAAGCCCCCATAGTTTCTTCAAGCGGAGTTTCAGGATCTGGACGGTGGTGGTAAAAAATATCAACATAATCCAGTTTCATACGTTTTAAACTTTGGTCTAAACTAGAGACCAGGTATTTTTTCGATCCCCAGTCGCCATAAGGACCATCCCACATTGTATATCCGGCTTTGCTCGAAATAATCATTTCATCGCGGTAGCCCCTAAAATTTTCATGAAGGATTTTTCCGAAAACTTCTTCAGCCGAGCCCGGAGGCGGCCCATAATTATTTGCTAAATCGAAGTGGGTAATTCCATTGTTAAAAGCAGTATAAATTAGGTTTTTGCTGTTTTCAAAAACGTTTACATGCCCGAAATTATGCCATAAACCCAACGATATTGCTGGCAATTTTATGCCACTGTTTCCGCAACGGCGATATAGCATTTTGTCGTAACGATCTGTTGAAATGATTTGATTCATATTTGGAATTTGATTGCCGCAATAATAATCAGTTTTACCGGATTTTAATCAATATTAGGTTAATATTTGTCTGCTGGCGACCAAAAATTAGTAGCACGCAGTTAAAATGTATTTTCTCATCATACTGAAACTGTTTAAACCTTCCAGTTAATCCATCTCTTTTAAAAAAAAAATCTCCAATATGTTTTTGAAAAACAAAAAAATAAATCAAATATTTTTAATCATTCAACATTTTGTTATCGCCATTTCTACAAATCGTATCATCACTGGCATTTAATTAAAATTAGTCTTTAATATATGTATTTTGATTATTCTAAATCGTTTTATTTAAAAAGTTAAGTCATATATTTATATTTAAAAACTTAATTAAAAATCTAAACCAAGTATTCCATTTTATGAAATTACAATCATTAACGAACCTCGGTATGCTCGCTGTAATTGGCTTTGCATCTTGTCAATCCGGAACCAAAAAATCTTCATCAGCTGATCGTTTAAAAAGCGACTCAATAGCCGTCGTAAAACTTGTCGCCGATTCTTTTAAAAAGGAAATTGATGGTAAACAAACAACGTTATACACCTTAAAGAATAAGCATAATGCGGAGGCTATTTTTACCAATTATGGTGGTCGCCTGGTGAGTTTATTGGTGCCAAATAAGGATGGTAAGTTAGTGGATGTGGTAGTGGGATTTAAAAGTGTTCATGATTACGAAAAATCAACCGAGCCCTATTTTGGTGCAACTATTGGCCGATATGGCAACCGCATATCAAAGGGTAAATTTACACTTGAAGGTAAAACCTATTCACTGTTTACCAATAACGGACAGAATACCCTTCATGGTGGAAAAAAAGGCTATCAATATGTAGTTTGGGATGCTACTCAGCTAAGTGCCAATACCTTAGTGCTTCATTACTTATCAAAAGATGGCGATGAAAATTTTCCGGGCAATTTAGATGTTAAAGTAACTTATACCTTAACGGATGATAATGAACTGAAAATGGACTACGAGGCTAAAACAGATAAAACCACTATCGTAAACTTAACAAACCATGCGTTCTTTAATTTAAATGGTGATGGAAGCGGTGAGATTTTGAACCACGAGGTACAGATTTATGCAGATGAGTACACGCCCGTTGATTCTACCTTGATCCCGACAGGAAAAATTGAAAAGGTTAAGGGAACGCCGTTTGATTTTACCAAAGCAACTACCATTGGTGCCCGTATAAACGATAAAAACGAGCAGTTAACCTTCGGGAAAGGTTATGATCATAATTACGTGCTAAATAAAACCAAAGCAATGGGCATGTTTCATGCGGCTACGGTTAAAGGAGATAAGTCGGGTATAGTGATGGATATTTATACACAGGAGCCAGGCTTACAGTTTTATAGCGGAAATTTTATGCAAAGTAAAAATACTTTTAAAACTGGTGCTAAAGATGATTTTAGAACAGCAATTGCATTGGAAACACAACATTTCCCAGATTCACCAAATCAACCCGCTTTTCCATCAACGGTTTTAAAGCCTGGGCAGGTGTATAAAACAAGCTCGATATATAAATTTACCAAATAATCTTTTGTTGGTCGCTGTATCCCAACAATGATAAAATAAAAACGGCCTGTAGAAATGCAGGTCGTTTTTATTTAGAAAAGTTCTTGTAAAACTGGATCTGTATAATCTTCTATAAAAGCAATAATGTTGTTGTAAGCTGCAAATTCTTCTTTAGTATGCATGGTTGTTAGTACAACACATCTCATCCCAGCATTCTGCGCTGCTTCAACACCTTTTGGTGCATCTTCAAAAACGATGCATTGACTGGCTTCAACGCCTAAAATTTCAGCCCCTTTGGTAAAAGTTTCCGGATCGGGTTTACTATTGACCACATCTTCGGCACTTACTATGGCTTTAAAATAGGAACGCACATTTAAATTATCGAGTACAAAATCAATATTGAAGGGAATAGCAGCAGAGCCAATTGCCATTTGAATGCCTGATTGTTTTGCTTTTTCTAAAAAATCGCCTAAACCTGCTATTAATGTTAAATGTTTTTTATAAGCCGCTTGATATCTATGCTCTTTTTCGATTGAAATCTGATCAATCTGTTCCTGAGAGAAATGACCAATACCAAAAACACGTTCTAACAGATCTTGATTTTTACCATACATCTGTTTTTTTACCGCATCGAAGCTAATACTTGCTCCTAAATCTTTTGTAAGTATGTTATGCCAGGCATGATTGTGGAAAGCCATATCGTTAATCATGGTTCCATTAAGATCGAAAAGAAAAGCTTTGGGTTTATTATCCGTCATGGCGGCAAAATTATCAGATTTTTTTATGATTAAGTTAAATTATTGTGATCAAAGCTAAAATTTAATGAATAAATTATTCCTTAAAGTGGTGCCAAAAACAGATGGCGTAAAAATAAATTTTCCACAACTGTAATTTTTTGACTGTAGAACTCGTTTTCATATTTGGAAATCCGGTATTCAAGCAATAGCTTGCATCGTTTTAAAACCCAGATAAATATTATGACTGCTGCCCATCATGAAAGTGAGCCTCTTATTAAGTATTTAATTGAGCTGCAGCCATTAAGAAAAGAGATAATTGAGCGGATAAAAACTGAAACATTTAAAATCTCTGTGCATAAGAATGAGATTTTACCTAACCTTAGTGAGATCAGTGGTGAGTGTTTATTTTTTATTGTTAAAGGTTTAGTGCGGGCTTTTGTAATGGATGAAGGAAAAGATATTACCGCTTGGTTAACAGATGAAAATCACCTTGTTGGTAGTATTCGAAATCCGGGAACGCTTATCCCAACTTATCAGGAACAATATCAGGCCCTGGAAGATTCGGAACTGCTCATACTACCATATCGTTTTATTGACGATATGTATATACAATTTCCTGAAACCAACATTTTAGCCAGAAAATTATTGGCCATACTTTACCATATGTCGCAGGAGCGGTCTATTTTGTCGCGAATCCCTTCAGCAGAAATAAGGTACAAACAGTTTAAAATTGGTTATCCTACCATAAAGTCGAGGGTTCCTTTAAAATTTTTGGCCAGCTATCTGGGGATGCGGATCGAAACTTTAAGCAGGATCAGGAAGAAAGAAAAACGGGAAGAAAAGGATTAATCCCTCTTTTTAAAGTAAAAATAGCAAAGCGGGAAAAGACAGATTAACCCCAATAGAACACCGCCAACTGTATCGGTAAACCAATGAGCACCCAGGTAAATTCTCGATGGGGCAATGGTAATCATCAAAAACGCTGATAGATAAGTCACTATATTTCTAGTTAGCTTAGGCATGTCTTTAAGCGTATTCATCAAAATAATTAAGAAGCCAAAAAAGAGGGTATAAGAAAGTACATGCCCACTGGGGTAGCTCTGAAAGCGGTTTACTTCCACCAGTCGTACATAAAAGGCAGTAGGGCGAGGACGGTTAATTACATTTTTTATACCCAGGATAATTAATCCAGATAATAAAACTGATGAAATGAATAGACCTTCTCGTTTATATTTCTGCTGATAAAATATGATTGCCACCACTACTACTGAAAGTAATGAATAGGGGAGTTCGCCAAAAAAACTGATGGCCAACATTAATTTATCTAACCAGTCTGCATGGTATTGCTGAATAAACAATGAGGTTTTAACATCAAAATCAAGTATAGGGTGCTGCGCAATGAAAAAACTTAAACAGGTAAATGCAGCAATTAATATAATGAGGATAAAAATTAGCGTATTTCGTTTTAAAATCATAGGTATAGGTTGATCAAAAACCAAAACTATGGATTTTATGCTAATAGATACAAAATTTTCAGCTTTTTAGAAATGGATTTGAGCATCAAAATCTGTGAAAGTCTAAATTTAAAGTATGAGAAAAACTACAAGACCAAAAATATTCATCAAGGAAATAAAACGATTCATCAAGGAAAAACGCCTATCTGTATAATCCGTTATGATATGTTGAAATGATTTTTAATCTTCGAATCAGATAATAAGGATATCTATGCTTACGAGGTTGGCAGGATTAATTTCCTGCCGACTGAAGGAGCACACCACTCGACAATTTACTCACAAATTATACGTTTTGTATTAACGCTCCAACCGAAGCCTCCTCCTTTAAATGAGGAGGTGCTTAGGTTGATCAATATCGCCCCTTCTATCACCAATTTTTTAAACAATTTAGAATTATTAACGGTTTCTTTGGTATGGAGCCTAAGCCATATAAAGATGAGGAGATCAAAGTTCCCCGCTTTGAAGAAAGTGCTGGTTTTTACACTACTGCGCAACGGAGTAAGAACATGTATAAAATTAGGTCAAAAAATAGCCTGGCCGAATTGAAACTACGTAAGGCGCTTTGGGGCAAACATATAAGGTTCAGAACCCATCCTAAAAATTTTCCTGGCAAACCCGATCTGGTTATCAATAAGTACAGGCTCGCCATATTTGTAGATGGCGATTTTTGGCATGGTTACAAATGGGACGAAAAGAAATCAACTTTAAAAACAAATTCTGGTTTTTGGATCCCGAAGATTGAACGAAATATCCAACGCGACAAACATATTAACCAACAGCTGCATGCTCAAGGTTATACCGTAATGCGGTTTTGGGAACACGAGGTAAAAGAAAATTTAATAGCATGCGTTAATCAGGTTTTACTTTATATCGAGGCGGCTAAAGCGGCAATAATACCGCAGTTTGAGGATTAGACTATTTATTTTACGATAATCTGCTTCGGGTCGGTAACTAAAATCTGTTTTTTGCCCTTATAATCAGATATAATTCCGGTAACACAAATTTTATTTCCCATAAACATGCTTGAAGGTTCTGAAGGAAATTTAACAATGTCTTCTTTATTGATGACTACGGTAATCAGCTCTTTTGGATAGGCACCACCTAAATTAATTAATGTTAATTTATCTAATGCCTTTGCACTATATACCGAATCGCAAATGGTTACATTTTTACCAATATATTGAGCAACGTCTTTGGCTAATACCAGCGTTTGGCTCTTTGTATAAAGTGCCGAAGCTGTTAGCAACAACAGAAGAGATAATTTTTTCATGAATGGGATGATTTAAATGAAAATTTAATAAGGCCAAAAGCATTGGTTTATCCTTTCAAAGGTAAGCTGAATTTGGTAGAAATCAATAACTAAGACCAAACAAGCACAAATATTACATGAATTGGATTTTATGTTGACCTAAAAAATTTCTAAATTGTAAGGTAAATATTGCTAGCCAAATATTTTCTTCGCATTTATATGAAAGTAGATTACATTGCGTTATCTGTACCCGTGTTTTTTATTCTGATCGGAATAGAATTGGCCTATAATTTTTATAAAAAACTAAATTATTATCGGCTTAATGATAGTATTGCCAATTTAAGTCAGGGTATAGGGCAACAGCTCACCGGGATATTTATGAAAACCGCATTGTTTTTTGGCTACAAATATATTTTTGAGCACTGGCGTTTATTTGAATTACCCAAAACAATATGGGTTTGGATACTGCTATTTATTGGCGTCGATTTTTTCTATTATTGGTTTCATCGGATGAGCCACGAAGTAAATGCTTTATGGGCAGCACATATTGTACACCACCAATCAGAAGAATATAATTTAACCGTGGCTTTACGGCAAAGCTGGTTTCAGGGCTGGTTTAGCTGGGTGTTTTACCTTCCATTGGCATTTGTTGGTTTTGATCCGATTATGTTCTTAACACTAAGTTCTTTCAATACTTTGTATCAGTTTTGGATTCATACCAGAGCCATTAAAAGTTTGGGCTTTTTAGAGTATATTTTAAACACACCTTCACATCATCGGGTACATCATGGCTCTAATCCAAAATATATCGATAAAAACCACGCTGGTACATTGATTATATGGGACCGCTTTTTTGGTACTTTTCAGAAAGAAGAAGAAGCGGTTTATTATGGCATCACCAAACCCTTAGCCAGCTGGAATCCCGTTTGGGCGAATCTTCATTATTGGGATGATCTGGTTACAACAGCAAAACAATCACCTAAATTCAGTGATAAAATTAAAGTTTTTCTTAAACCGCCTGGCTGGTTTCCAGTACACCTGGGTGGATTTCAACATGCGCCTGAAATAGATGCAGAAACCTATAAAAAGTATAATCCAGCCTATCAATCAAAGTTAACGGGTTACGTCCTGATTCAGTTTTTAATTGCTTTAACTGCTGGTTCTGCGATATTGTTTTCTTATCAGAAAATGGAAACCATTGATTTAGTATCAGGAGCTATTTTTACTATATTCACATTAATTACCTGTGGTGCTTTATTAGAACAAAAGATATGGCAAATTAGGTTCGAATATTTTAGGCTGCTGTTTGGTGTTTTGCTGGTTTTATTTTTGAAATTTCCGATCGGATATCAAGTAATTTTTGTGGCAATCCAGTTAATATCCGTAATTTGGTTTTTTAATTTGCAAAAGGCAAATCCCAACCCTGATGAAGACTAAGCTATTTTCATTTATATTTTTCCTCGTATTTGTAATTCAGCTATATGCCGAATATGCCAATAATATTGAGCTCCGAAATTTCTCTAAGCCATTAATTGTGGTGGTGCTTTTAGTATGGCTTTATCTGAGCACAAACTTGAAAGGGCGTTTCCATAAGAGAATTTTCATCGGATTAATTTTTGCTTGGGCTGGTGATATTTTGCTGATGTTTCAAAGCGGTAAACCAAGTTTTTTTATCTATGGGTTAATCGCTTTCGTTGCCTGCCATATTTTTTACATCAGGGCATTTACACTTGATCATAGATCGAATCCCAATCACAAAACACCTTATTTTTTGTGGGCTGTGGGCGCATTTGCTATTTTTTGTTCAGGTCTGTTTTTCTACCTGCAGCCAAAACTAGGCGCAATGCAGTTCCCCGTTTTAATGTATGCCATTATTATCACGGTTATGGCTATTATGGCTGTTAACCGGTACGGGAAAGTGAATATTTTCAGCTTTAAACTTATTCTATATGGGGCACTGTTTTTCTTACTGTCAGACAGTGTGTTGGCCGTGAATAAATTCGCTCAGCCCATTCCGCAAAGTGGGGCTTTAATTATGGCAAGTTATATGATTGCGCAGTATCTGATTGTTTATGGAACCATTTCTCGTCAGTTAGTGGTTACAAGAACCGAAGTATAACAGATTTACTTAAGCCATTTAATCTTTGAAGTTTTCGAAAAGCAGGTTTCTATGGTAATCTGTTGAAGCAGTCCTGCTATCGTTCCAATTTTTTTAATGCTGCGCTAAAAAGGTAAGTTACTGGAAATTAAAAAGGATTACCACTTGATCAGGTTTTATAGCACTTTGCACAGTTGAAAACAAGCCAAATATAAAACGGTGTTAGTGCTTGAGCGCTTAAACCCTCCAGCTTATCACCCTCTACCTTCCACCTTTCTTTTCCTTGTCTAAAACCGTAAAAGTTTGCACCAGTCGTTCTCCATTTTCGTCAACCAGGGTTAAAGTATGTCTACCAGGCGGAGGACTAATGGCCAGTTGATGAAAGTTAGTAGTAGTGCTAACATATTCATTATCAATATGCCAATGTATTTTAACGCCTGAATTTCTGTGGGCTGCATTAATTACAATTTTGCCTCTTGTTCCATCTAGTTCTAAGGGGATGTAAACTATTGCATTGTTTTTCGGGTAAATTACCTCCATTACACTGTTACCGCCTGAAAGGTCGCAGCCACTTTTAAAAGGAGGAAGGGATTTATAATCGCTATTCTTTATTTTATAATAATATTCCATAGCTGGTGGTAAAATAAACCAGTTTTTATGTAACATATGGGTTATGCTTTCACATTGGTCGGTAACCCTAAACGTGCCTGTTCTGTCCAAATGAACCAATTTATGGAAAGGACAAACGGCCGTTTTTTCTCCTGCAACCGGCACTAATTCTTCTGTCACATTTGTACAGTATTCTCCAGCCTTATAACCGCTCTGTTTGCATATTTTTATCTTTTTAAGTTTGGTGACTGGTGTTTCGAACCATTTTCCATTAGGCAGTAACCTGAAAATGTCAAATAGAACTGGGGCAGCTGCTTCAATCCCTACCAGGCCAGGCCTTCCTTCTCCATCGGCATTGCCCACCCAAACACAAACCACATAATTTGGTGTTAAGCCAACAGCCCAGGCATCGCGAAAACCGAAACTCGTTCCTGTTTTCCAGGCAACTCTTTGCGAAGAAGAAAATTGCTCCCATAAACCTTCATCGCCTGGCCGCATTACCTCTTCCATTGCATTAAAAGTAGCCCAAATAGCGCCGTGATCTAAAAAGGAGGTGCGCTGATAATCTCTTTCATCTTTATTTTCACTATTGAAATAGCTTGCAGGTTTATAATCTTCAGGGTTATACAAACCTTTATAGGTATTGAAATGATTTAGCGTACGCACCATGCCCATGTAGGTGTTGGCCAGATCCCACATCGTAACTTCGCTACCGCCTAAAATTAAAGACAGGCCATAATGATCTGCTGGTTGGTTAAGTGTTCCTATTCCCAGTTTTTTTAGTTTATCGTAAAATCGTTCGTATTTATATTGCTGCAACATTTTCACCGCAGGGATGTTTAAAGAGCGGCTCAACGCTTTATCGGCAGCAATGGCACCATCATAGCCCAAATCATAATTTTGTGGTGAATAACCCGCTATTTGAGTTGGGATATCGGGAACTAAAGTGTGCGGCAAAATAAAGCCATCATTCATCATACTCGCATAAAGCAAAGGTTTTAAGGTACTGCCAGGACTTCGTGGCGCTTTAATCATATCCACGTGGCTTTGCAGGTCAGTATTTTCGGGCTGGTAAATATTGCCTACATAACTTACCACTTGACCAGTTTTGGCATTGAGTACCAGCGCCGAAATATTATTAATGTCGTTTGCCCGGTAGCGGTTGTTGTACCGTTTTAATATGGCATTAACTTTTAGTTGGATATTTTCATCCAGCGTAGATGTAATTCTGGTAAAGGGAATTTTAAGGTTCGCTCGTTCTACTTTAAAACGGTTTAACAGATGCGGTGCATTTTGGGGCAGGGGCATAGGCTTGCCCGGAACGGGTTCTAGCTTAGCTAAATTAGCTGTTGCCTGATCGATGTATCTTAACTTAGCCAGCTTATCTAATAAATCGTTTCTTTTTTTAATTAACCGCGTTGAGTTTTTACCAGGATGGACCAAAGAAGGACTATTGGGCAATACTGCTAATGTTGCCATTTCGCCCCATGATAGGGTTTTTGCATTGCGACCGTAATAGCGCCAACTTGCCGCTTCTAAACCCACAACATTACTGCCGAAGGGCGCATTTGCTGCGTATAGTCCAATAATTTCCGCTTTTGAATATTTTGTTTCCAAGCGAATGGCTAAAATCACTTCCAATAATTTCTGCCAAACCGTTCGGTCTTGTTTTCGCGATAATCGGATTACCTGCATGCTTAATGTACTACCGCCACTAACCACACTTTTTGCCTTCCAGTTTTGCCGCATGGCCCTGCTCATGGCTAAAAAATCAATGCCAAAGTGACTATAGAACCGCTTATCCTCGAAAGCAATGATACAATCTTTAAATTTTACAGGAACAATGTCTGCTACTGGGAATCGCCATTGTCCGTCGCTGGCAATGGCTGCGCTTAATAAATTGCCATTGCTGGCTTCGATTACAAAGGAAGTAGGCGTTTTAAATAATTTTGAGGGCAGCGAAAAAAGAAATGCCAAAATCAGGACAAAGCAGATGAGATCGGAAATGAGGAAAGCTTTTGGGATTTTATTCATTTAATTTTTAACGCTGGTTTTATCGCCTCGTTAAGACGTTTATTATTTTTTATTTTCGAAGGTCGTAGCACGACACTATAACTAGATACGAGCGCTACAAACAGGATTATGCGCTTTATAAATTTATTTATCAAGCGCCTTATTTAATATGGCTTCAAAAACGGGCTGAAAATGGATTAAAACTTTATCGTTTATAAGTTTGTAGTTTTCTTTATCAAAAACCACATCATCGAATTTTTGATTTTTGTAGCCAGGCTCCAGGAGTACTTTAAAATCATTACTTCCTTTTAAATACCTGATGATCGAAAGATTATAGAACAACATCGGTCGTTTATCATACATGCTCAATGTTGCAATGCCAAAATCGTGATCGAAACCAAAAAACATTCGCATAGGATCTGCTAAGGTGTAGGCATTTTTTGTTCTGATAATTATAATCTGATCCAGGTTATTTTTGATACAGAAATCTTCAGCATAGGCAACCATTTTTTTATATTTATATCGCTGAGAAAAATACTCAAGCTCTTTAAAGTCAAAATTTTCTAATTCCTTATTTTCAACATTTTTTTTATTTAAATAAGTAGTTAAATAAGTTAACAGATTAAAATTTAAGTCGTTTTCGGCAAGTACTTTTGGTTTAAACGCTCCTTTAAGGTAAACATATCCCATCTGGTAGTTACTGTCGGATACAATTGCGGTTTTTTGTGCAATTGAACACAAGGGAATAAAAAAAACAAGAATTGTAAATATAATTTTCATTCGGGCTGATTTCTGTTTTGTATATTCTTCGATTGGTCGTAGCGAGACGCTACGACCAATATTTTGTTTTGCTGTTGCCATGGTTCGTGTCTCCACGAACCACTTATGTGTTTATAAAAATTCTAATCTTAAATCACTTAGAAACGAATAATTAGTTTTGTTCTTTTCGTAAAAGGAAGCTGATGAGTACAAATAATCTTCTGGTTCTGTTGCTAATTGCCAATGCTCCGTACAGGGGTTATTATGCAAATAATCCAGTTTTTGATATGCAACTTCTGGAGTATATAAATGTATTGCTAAAGGATCTCTTTGCCAAAATTCATAATTTTTATTAATGGAATTTGTATGATAATTGCTGAGCTCATTTGGACTTAATAGTTTTTTGAACTCATGTGCTGAGTATTTTAAAAATGAGCCTTGTGCTGTTTCTTTCCCATTTAATTAATTGATTCTCCATATGGTATGAATATGATTAGGCATAATTACAAACGCGAAAACATCAATCTTGTTTAATCTACTCAGGTATTCAAATGAATTCAATATAATATCCTTAAATTCATTTCTATACAATAATTTTTGCCATTTGTTTATCGTTGCTGTCCAAGAGTAAATTTGTCTGATTTCAATGTAATTCTTTCTTCTGGCTTCAAATAATTTATCCATTGTCATTAAATTTCGGTTTATGGAGATACAAATGTGGACTGGCTGTATTTTTTCAAGTTTCGGTTCGTGGAGACACGAACCGAGGCTTTGAAATAAACTTTATGCCATGGTTCGTGTCTCCACGAACCATTAGCAATTTACACCAATCCCTTACTTCACAACCTGCACCCATTTGCCAGCTTCAGTTGCCGAAATATCATTATTGTACATCGCTTCGCATTGAACGGCCGATAAGTAATATTTACCCAGATAAGATGCGTTAAGCAACACTTTATAAACTAAACTTTCACCTTCCCTAACATTAAAATAGGTGAAAACACGGTCATCTCTGATATCCTGATAAGTAAAAGGAGATGAGGCTAAAATGCTCTGATTATCGTTAACGCGGGTATTGATGATTTCCCAACCTGAAGGGAAAATCTGTGTGAGCGCCATTTGTTCATAATATCCCATTCTGCCAGGATTTTTTACGGTTACCTCTGCATAAAAATCTGTTCCCTGTTTTAAGGTAGTCGGATCCAGTACTTTACCGTTTAAACGTTTGTAAGTCACGCTCATATCCAATACTTCAGGTCGGTTTGGTAAGAAATTGTTCTGACCAGCAATTGGCTGTCCTTCTAAAACCAAACGGACAAATAATACATTATTGCCGTTATTCGTAACAGAAGCTGTATTTCCTTTAAAGGTTACAGGCGTACTGCTGATGTATTGATTCGAACTTACCGGTGCCGATTTTCCGTCTAGTACATACTGATATTGCAATTTATTAGCCGACTGATTTGAACCACAGAATTTAGCAATAGCCAACAAACTATAAGCGGTTGTTTGCGTGCTATACCAGGTATTTTCGCCAAGTTTAGCAGCTAAAGGTTGTAGTAAACTTGCAGCTTTTGCTTTCTGCCCGAGTAGGGTAAGGGTTTCTAAAATCATGGCTTCATCGCGTACATCAGAGCCATAAGTCCCACCCAATTGTTTGTAAGCCTGAATGGATGTATCTAAACCTCTGATCATATTTTGAGCCACATCATTTTGTCCGGCCAGTTTATAAGCAGCTGCCAATCGCCATTTTGCAGCGATTGATAAATATTCAAAAGCTTTTAAACGGTTCATTGCTGCCATTTCAGGTTTTTTAGCTAATGCAAGCATGTACAAACGATAGGCCTGAGACAAATCGCCTCCATAAAAATTATTACTGTTTGGCGCCCAGTTTGCTGCTTTTGATTTTTGGTAACGCAATAGTTCATCTAAAAGGCCAACTGGAAGGGTGTAACCAGCATTTTGTGCTTCAACCAGGAAATGTCCGGCATAATTGCTTCCCCATTCATCAGAAGTACCTTCGCCAGGCCAGTAAGACAAACCGCCCTCTGTAGTTTGGAACCCTTTCAGCCTGTTTATACCGGCTTTAATGTTTTTCTCTGTGGTGGCTTTTTGTTGTTCACTCAACGGACTCAATCTATCCAAAAAGAGTTGAGGAAATATACCCGAAGTAGTTTGCTCAATACAGCCATGCGGATATTGGATAAGGTAACTCAATCTTTTACCAAGGTTAATCGCAGGGATAGAGGAGACTTCTAGTGAACCGGAGTTTGTACCCGTCATACCAATTGGCAGATAGTTTATAGCCCATTTAGTATGCGGCTGAACGGTTGCCGACACCACATTGGTTATGTATGGATTTGGATTTCTGATATCCATTTCCACATCGTAAACCGTTTTTTCAGCTCCGCTTTGTGCAATCACTTTTACTTTGGCAATACCCACTGTGTTTGGCGCTTTCACTTCGAAATAGGTCATTTGCTCGCCTGTTTGTTTGTAGTAAAGCTGTTGTTTATTGGTGCCCTGAACGATTAAATTACTTGCCTGGAGTTGTACGGATACATTTTTCAGGTTGTTCTCTGTGGCAAAAACGGTTACTGGTAAGGTGAAACTTTCTCCCGGACCGATAACCCTTGGTAAAGTAGCCAAAACCATTAACGGCTTTTTAACCTGAACCGATTTTTCTGTAAAACCATATGCGGCATCCTGCCCGGCAACTACCATAGCTCTTACTGCACCAATGTACTGGGGTAATTTAAATTTGTGTGTTTTACTTTCGCCTTTGCCGATGGTAAATGGCCCCATAAATTTAACCACTGCTTTAAAACGGTTGGCTTTTGCTGGATTTAAGTTCTTGTTGACGCTACCATCACCACCAATGCTTAAAATGCGTTCTAAATTTCCTCCCCACGCACCAAGCACATAGTCGAATAAATCCCACGTTTTTACGCCTAAACCTTCGCGGGCATAAAATGCACCATGTGGATCAGGTGTTTTAAAGCGTGTTAAGTCGAGTAATCCTTCATCTACTAGGGCAATGGTGTAAGTCATAGCTTTACCGTTCTGCTCAGCAACAGTAATGGTGTTTTCGGTCTCAGGCTTGATTTTATCCAACATTTTTATGGTTGGTTTTAGGATGGTTTGCGGATCTTCTACCGAAAGCGGAATAGCCCCATACATCCTGATTGGTAGATCGTTAAGCGTTTGTGCATGCGGTTGTAGTAAAGTGATATTGGCAAAAACATTAGGTGCCATTTCTTTCTCTGCCTTAAATTTAAATTGCGTTTGTCCGGCTTTGGTATCTATCCAGAAGGTTTTTAATACACGGCTTCCATTTTCAATAGAAATTAATGCTCTTCCATTTTTACCCGTTGGGATAGTTAAGGTAATATCATCTCCAACGGTGAATTTTTCTTTGTTGGCTGTGAACGATAACATAGATGCTTCAGTTGGGTTGCTGCCTTGCTCACGCTGTGCCCAGCCCGGCCAATCTACATAAACAGATTTACCGGTAACGTGCCCACCATTTACATCGCGTACTAAAATCAAATAGCGGCCCCATTCTGGTTCATCAACGCGTAAATTCCAGCTTCCTTTTCCGTTGAACAAGTTTACCTGATGGCTTTCTACCAGTTTATTATACTGATTTTGGGTAAAGTTGGCATAGGTATATTGATCATCCTGTTCCCACCACCAACGCCATTGTGTTTTATATAATTCTACCTGAACGGTTTTGGTTCCGCTTAACAGTTTTCCATCGGTATTTACATTTACTATTTCGATTTTATGCGCTTTACCAGTAACCAGCATGCCACTCAAACGGTCGCCTTTTTCTGGTCGGATACCCAAATAACTGCTATATACGTGATAAGGGATGCTAAAATTATCGATGCTAAAATTACCTCCTGGCTCGAAAACTTTGGTCGTAAAGTTTGCCCTTAACACACCAGGAGCTGTATTATTCTGATTGAGGTTGGTGTTAATCTGAGCTGTACCGTTCTGGTTTAAAATGCCTTCGAAAATGGTTTTAACCTGCGATTCGAAGTTAACCGTTGGGTTATCGAAACTAAAGCCCTCAAAACCCTTAAATTTGGTTTCTGTAGTGTTTAAGTTTACATCAACCTTCGCTTTTAAGTTTTGCGCAACTGCACCGAATAGCCATTTGGCCGATAAGGTAGCGGCTGATGTTCCCGAGCTTAAATATGTTCTATTACCAACGTTGAAATCAATTTTCAAACGGTTTGGCATTACGGTTTCGATTTTTAGGGTTTTGGTAAATGTAGCGCCACCTGCTTTAACTTTTGCCATCCAGTTGCCCGTAGGCGCTGTACTTTCAGTAGCGGTTTTAAAGGTGTAGAATCCATTTAAAGGTTTGCCATTGATTAATCTTTTATAAAGCTGACCTTTTGGGTTATAGAATTCCATCGTTACCGGATAATTAGCCGGAAGTTTTTTCAGTTTATCTTCCAGCACGAAAGAAACAAATAAACTGTCGCCTGGTCGCCAAACGCCACGCTCGCCGTAAATAAAGCCTTTTAAGCCACTTTGAACCACATCGCCGCTCACATCGAAGCGGCTTAGCGGAAGTGAGCTTCCATCATCTAATTTAAGGTAACCGCGTTCTGAGCCATTTTTGGCGATTAATAAGAAAGGCTGACGTTTCAGGTCAAAACTTGCAAAACCATCACCATCAGTTTTAGTTGTGAATATGATCTGTTTCTGGTAGTCCATTAACTCAAGGTTTACACCACTTAATGGTTTTGCCGTCAATAAATCTGTTGCAACAATAAGCATACTGTTATCGTTACCACGTTTGGCCACCAAGCCAATGTTCGAAGCAATTAAGTTTCTGCTGGCCCAGCGCTGGTTGGTATAAAAAGATGGTGTACATGGATTGTCTTTATCATTCCACCTGTAATTTGGCGGGTAATAATTATTGTAGCGCTGCCAAAAGTCATCGTCTTCATCAATCTTTTCGCCATAACCTTCGTAGTCTCCATATTCGGCCTCTTCCTCACTACCATCGGTTTTTTCTTCCCCGGTTTTACAGTTGTAGGCATTGTATTCCTGTCTGAAAGCGATGGTAACCCGGTACATTGCACCTGGTTCTGTACGGATCATCTTGTCAAGATCGAGGGTGAAACGGTTCTTTTTATGGAGGTTAAGTGCCTTGTCTTCATCTAATCGCACCGTTTTTTGCAGAATGGGTTTCGCTACCCTACGCAGTTCGTTGCCATCTTTATAGCTGTTAGTTTGAAAAAACTGCGGGATGTTGTTTTCGTAAATTTTGATGACGGTAACATCAACAGCCTTTAAATTAATCGCTTCGAAAGGTAGAACCAGCTTTCCGGAGTTAGGTAAGATTGTACCTGCACCCGCAATGGTAACTGATGGTAATTTATCCTCGAAAACTAGATTGGCTACTTTACCGTTTGGAAGTGTTTTCGCATTGATGTTTTCTACTCCTGCATTTACACTTAAAGTATAATTGCCTTTAAGTTCTTCGGCAGCATAAACTTTAACCTGACTGGCATCAATAGTATACCTTAAGTCGCTCAGGTTACCGAGCGTAATCATACCGGTTAAATCCTGTCCTACGCCAATCGGTTCAGAAAACTGTACCAATGCATAATCTTCTTCGCCCTGGATGGCCTTCATGTCCAGGATTTCGAATTTATTTATCGCCGGAACGCGGATTTCTACTTCTCCTTTTTGTTCTGCGTCAATGGCATCGCCATCCCAGTCTATTTTTAAATTTTGGTCGTTTCCAGTCTTTTTTATGCTGTCGATGGTAAATTTAGAGGTGTTTTTTGCCGGATCGTGTTGCCATTTAATCTTTAACTTTTGGTCAAAATCTAAAGAAATTGTTTTCTCTATTTTACTGGTTTCTTCCACATCGGCAGTAGCCACTTCGCCGGTTAATTTCATGTAATCCATCGCAGTATTGTTCTGCGAAACCAACCCGTTTTGAGAAAGCATCATGCCTGGAGTAATTACTTTAAATTCAAAGTCGAAATCTTCAAGGCCTTTTTCTGTAGCAGAAACCTCCGAAAGTTTGAATGTTGCTTCGTAGTTTTTACCTGGTTTAAGGTTTTCATCAGGTCTAAATTCAACCGTCTGTGGATCTATCCAGTAGGTTTTGCCCGAGATAGAAGGGGAAAAATCGAAAAGTTCGCGTGAATCTGCTTTGCCCAGATCCTGCATGCCTGTTGCCGCATTTGCCAGGTGAACCCTGATAAAACTCTTTTTTGAAATGGTTCCTGAAGTATAGGCTTCGATATATTTTGCATAAGCCTGATTTTCTTCATGATTTTTTTTCTTTCTATTAAAATAGATAAATACAATTGCTGCTATAGAAACAGCAAGTAGTCCGATGAAGATAAATTTCTTTTTAGAGGAAGATTGGTAGGTAGATGGTTGTTCCATGTTTGAAATTCGTTAAGATAAATGGAAATATAATGGTGCGGTAAAAGCAATAGATGTGCCGCAATTTATCCTTTGCAGCCGAAACCCTATATTTCATCCGAAAATTAACTAAAATTCACGTTAAAATAAATTATGTTGAAAATTAACGCTTAGGGTTTGTTCCTTTGCATGGTTTTGGATAAGTTTACAACATTAACCCCAATACAACCAGATATGATAAAGAAACTCTTGATTTTTTCGGGCTTATTATTTTCGACCAGCTTTTGTTTTGCTCAAAAAACAGCAGTAGAAGATGCTGTATCCAAGTTAACCAAATTAATGGTTAACCCTGATAGTTTAGCACTTGATAAAATAATTTTGAATAACCTAAGTTACGGCCATTCGAGTGGAAAGATTCAAACCAAGCAGGAATTTATGCACTCGTTACTTTCTGGAGAATCTGATTTTGTGGATATTAATTTAACTGATCAGACTGTTATAGTTCAAAACAAAACAGCTTTGGTTCGTCATACACTAAATGCCAAAACAAATGATAAAAATGTGCCAGGAAATGTGAAATTGTATATTCTTTTAATCTGGAGCAAAGAAAAATCAGGATGGAAATTAATTGGCAGACAAGCGGTTAAAGTATTATAAATATTTTTTTTACAATTTCGGAATTTGATTCCGAAATTGTAAATTTATAATATGATTGAAAGAATTGCTAAAAAAGAATTACTTGAGTTAAGTAACCAATTTAAATCAATAGCTGTAATTGGTCCAAGGCAATCTGGCAAAACTACCTTAACCAGAAATGTTTTTCCAGAGAAACCCTATGTTTCTTTAGAAAACCCGGATACGCGCTTATACGCTGAAGATGATCCACGTGGGTTTTTGAGTCAATTTCCTGATGGCGCTATCTTAGATGAAGCGCAGAGAACCCCTAAACTCTTTTCTTATATACAACAAATTCTGGATGAATCGACATCTAAAGGGAAATTCATTATTACAGGATCTAATAATTTTTTACTTCAGGAAAGCATCGTACAAAGCTTAGCGGGTAGGGTGGCTTATATTAAACTTTTACCGCTTTCTATCTCAGAATTAAAATCAGCAAACATGTTTAATGAAAATGTTAACGGTTTTATTCTAAAGGGCGGATATCCACCTATTTATGATCAAAATATCCCACCCAACAAATGGCATCAAAACTATATAAATACATATTTGGAAAAAGATGTGAGACAGATAAAGAATATTACCAATTTGTCATTGTTCGAAAGATTTTTAAGATTATGTGCGGGTAGGATTGGACAATTATTAAACATGAATAGTTTAGGGATTGAAGTTGGTGTAGATAGTAAAACAATAGCTTCGTGGATTGGGGTTCTTGAAAGTAGTTTCGTGATACATTTACTGAAACCTCATCATCAAAATTTTAATAAACGCATAGTTAAAATGCCGAAATTATATTTTTATGATACTGGATTGGCAACCGCCTTACTAGGGATACAGAATGAACTACAATTAGATACTCACCCAAGTAAGGGAAGTCTCTTTGAAAATATGGTTATTATAGAAATGCTGAAGTCAAGATTTAATTTGGGACTAACCGATAATCTATATTTTTGGAGGGATAATGTAGGCAATGAGATTGATGTTTTAATTGATGAAGCAGGTACGCTTTACCCAATAGAAATTAAAGCTGGTAAAACGATAAATACCGATTACTTTAAGGGAATTAATTTTTGGAATAAATTAACATCTGGAACAGGGGGAACAATAATATATGCAGGAATTGAATCGCAGATGAGAAGTACTAATATTAATATCTATCCCTGGAACAGTATGGGCTGGGAATAACAGTAGCCTTTTATCGCGGGTTTAGGACTCTCAACTAATGACTACTTTATCATCACTCCAGGTCTGTTTACCAATGGGATTTTAATCAGGTTAGAATCAATGATGCTTTCAGGCAAAAAAATGAATTTCTTATCATAAATGGTGCTGCCAATGTAATAGCTTAGCCAATATTCGTTGGTTAAACCGAAAACTTCAGGATCTATGGCTTCCACTCCTGTAAAAGAATTTGCCTCCAAATCGCCTACAAAATGCCTTAAAACAGAAGTTTTTACCTGCTTTCCGTCTTTTTCACCATAACCTTTAGAGCTAATTAGAACATTGGTTATCGGTTCGTTTTTTAAATTAACGAGATAAACCGTCCAGCTTTTTACTTCAGGTGTTTCGCCCATCAATACAACGGCCATTGCGATATCTTCAACTGTATTTTCTGGTAAATCTGCTTTCATAACCATTATTTGTCGTCATGCTGAACTTGTTTTACAAGTAGAAATAGTGTTTTCAATTGCCTTGTAGCTACTTCGTGGTCAGCATCTTTCTCAAACAGAGACCCTGAAACAAGTTCAGGGTGACGCGCTGTTAACTATTTTTTCTTCGCTACAGCCTTTTTAGCTGGGGCTTTTTTCTTTGCAGGTGCTTTTTTCTTCGTTTCGAAAGCATTGGGCACCTGCTCTACAATCATTTTCTTAACTACTTCCAGATCAATATCAACCAATTCTTCTGGTGTATATTTTTGCTTTGTAGACTCGTTATTTCTCAATTTAAGCATCAACTTGCCAAAACGGATAAACGGTCCCCAACGGCCATTTTCGATAGAAATTTTTTCAGCATCCCAGGTTTTAATATATCTGTTGGCCTCTTTTTCTACTTTTTTGCCGATTAAGGTATTAATATCTTCTTGTGTTAAATTGTCGAAATCGTATCCTTTTGCTGGAATATTGATAAATAGGTCGTTCCATTTAATAAAAGGGCCAAAGCGGCCTTTTCCTTTTGTTACGCCTAAACCTTCATAATAAGCAATAGGTGCATCATCGTCCATTTTCTGGCGGATAATTTCAACCGCTCTTTCATATGTTACCGATAAAGGTTCCTCGTTTTTAGGAAGGGAAATAAAACTTTCGCCCCATTTAACGTATGGGCCAAAACGGCCAACCCCGATCATTACTTCTTTCCCTTCAAAATCAGGTAGTTGGAAAGGAAGTTTAAATAGCTCCAGCGCATCATCTAAAGTAATGGTTGCAACAGATTGTGTGCGCATTAAGCTGGCGTACCGAGGCTTTTCCTCTTCATCAAGCTCACCAATTTGAACCAATGGTCCGAATTTACCAACCTTGGTATATACATTTTTACCAGTAGCAGGATCTAAGCCCAACAAGCGCTCGCCAGTGGCCCGTTCTGCCGTTTCAAGCGTTGTTTCTACTTCGGTATGAAATGGATTATAGAATGAGTGCAGCATTTTGGTCCACTCTTGTAAACCTTGCGCAATTTCATCAAATTCTTTCTCCACCTTTGCTGTGAAGTTAAAATCGACAATGCCTTTGAAATGTTCTACCAAGAAATCGTTTACTACCTCACCAATATCGGTAGGGAAGAGTTTTGATTTCTCCGCACCGGTAATTTCTGATTTTATTTCTTTTTTTACTTGTCCATCAGCTAAAATGATAGAAGTAAACTTACGTTGTTTGCCATCTCTATCTTCTTTAACCACATAACCACGGTTTTGTACTGTAGAAATGGTTGGTGCGTAAGTAGATGGACGGCCAATGCCCAGTTCTTCTAGTTTTTTAACCAAACTGGCCTCTGTATATCTTGCAGGCGGACGCGAATAACGCTCGGTTGCCTGCATTTCTTTTAAAAATAGTTCCTGCCCCTTGCTTAAAGGAGGTAAAATTGCGCCACCTTCTTTTTCTTCGTTTTCTTCATCATCAGTAGATTCCAGATAAACTTTTAAGAAACCATCAAATTTTAATACCTCACCTTCAGCAACTAAATGTTCTTTTCGGGTTGAAGCCGTAATTTGAGCGGTTGTTTTTTCGAATAATGCTTCGCTCATTTGTGAAGCAATTGAACGTTTCCAGATTAAATCGTACAAACGTTTTTCCGAAATATCGCCGTCTACACTATGCCTGTCGAAATAAGTAGGGCGGATGGCTTCGTGTGCTTCCTGCGCGCCGGCCGATTTTGTTTTATAAACGCGATGTTGATGGTATTTATCGCCATACGCAGATTTAATCTCAGCAGCAGCGGCGTTTAATGCCGTTTCTGATAAGTTTACAGAGTCTGTTCTCATGTAGGTAATTTTACCTGCTTCGTACAGTCTTTGTGCAACCTGCATGGTTCTGGCTACCGAAAAACCTAATTTTCTGGAAGCTTCCTGTTGTAACGTTGAGGTGGTAAACGGCGCTGCCGGATTACGTTTTGCAGGCCTTGTTTCTAAACTCGTAATGTCGAATTTGGCATCTACACAGTCCTGAAGAAATTTTTCAGCATCAGCCTCATTTTCGAAACGTTGTGGCAATTCTGCCTTTACAATTTCTCTTCCTTTACCGGTAGAAAACTGGGCAGTAATTTTATAGGCTGCAGCTGCGTTAAAGTTTAAAACTTCTCTTTCTCGATCAACAATTAAACGTACAGCAACTGATTGTACACGGCCTGCAGATAATGATGGTTTTACCTTTTTCCATAATACCGGAGAAAGTTCGAAACCCACCAAACGATCTAATACACGGCGTGCCTGTTGGGCATTTACCAGGTTATAATCAATTCCCCGCGGACTATCGATTGCTTTTAAGATTGCTGGTTTGGTAATTTCATGAAAAACGATGCGTTTTGTTTTCTCCACTTTTAGGCCTAAAGTTTCGAATAAGTGCCACGAAATAGCTTCTCCCTCACGGTCCTCATCGGACGCTAACCATACCATTTCGGCTTCCTTAGCTAGTTTTTTTAACTCGGCGACAATGTTTTTTTTGTCGGCGGGTACCTCGTATGTCTGCGCAAAATTATTTTTGATATCAATGGCCATATCACCTTTAACTAAATCGCGGATGTGGCCGTAGCTAGATTTTACAAGAAAATCTTTGCCTAGGTAGCCTTCTATAGTTTTAGCTTTTGCGGGTGACTCGACGATTAATAAATTTTTGGCCATGAAATACGTTTTTGTGCAAATAAAGCTATAATTAAAGCATAAATCCAAACCTGAGGAGAATTTAATATATTTTTTTTATTAATTGCAAAGGAAATATGTTGGTTTATAGGTTGATTTTAATGTGGTTTTAATCTTTTTTTGAAAAGCAATATTAGTAATTTGTAGGTAAGGCTTTGTCCCGCCCTTTACTACAAATCCTCAACCTCGTTCCTCGGTCTGCGGGTTTTTCGCTTCGGTCGGGTTTAGGTGGCCTGTGTAGTACTGCTATTTAGGTTTTAATGGCGTTGTGCCAAGCTGAAGGTATAAAATGGCTTCACGCTTTGTTAATTAAACCAGATAGAGCGGAATAGCCCGGAGCGCAGCGAGGACTATAAGCGATAGCGGGGCTGTAACCGCCAAGAACCACTACCTTCAATTTCCTAATCAAAAAAACTTTTCATCTGAGCGATGAAATCCTGCTTTCATTTTCAAACTCAAAACCTTAAACGCTTTAATTATCCATATCCCATAATTTACAACAACGTTACGTTAACACAACCTATTTGTGCCTATATTCGTATATAAAAATAAAACGACGATGATCAGCACAATTTTAATCCTATTAAACTTATTGGTATCTCCACCAAAAAATGTTTACGATTTCAGCTTTAAAACCATTGATGGTAAAGAAATTAAACTATCGAAATTTAAAGGCAAAAAAATCTTAATTGTTAACACAGCTTCTAAATGTGGTTTTACCCCACAGTATGAAGATTTGGAAAAACTTCAAAAGCAATACGGCAAAAAGGTAGTATTAATTGGTTTCCCTGCGGGTAACTTTGGCGGACAGGAATTTTCTACCAATGCAGAGATTAAAGAATTTTGTACTGGGAAGTATAATGTTTCGTTTTTGCTTGCTGAGAAAAGCAGTGTAAAAGGTGATGATATCAGCCCATTGTTTAAGTACTTAACTTCTCAAACCAATACAGAAGAGCAAGGTGATATTAAATGGAACTTTGAGAAATTTTTAATCAATGAAAAAGGAGAATTGGTACACCGTTTCCGTTCTAAAACAAAACCTACTGACGAAGCGATTGTAAAGAACCTATAAAAAGCGGGAAGGCGGAAGGTTTAAGGTAGAAGGTTTTTCCTTCCAGCCCTTAAGCCTGCCGCCTTTTACCTTATCAGTTTTTCTCCAAAACAGTTTTCCAAACTAAGGCACTGAGCGCAGCACCAATAATGGGTGCTACAATAAAGAGCCAAACCTGGCTTAAAGCTTCTCCGCCAACCAAAAGTGCAGGACCGATACTTCTTGCCGGATTTACTGATACACCCGTTACCGGAATACCAACAATATGAATTAGTGTTAAACTTAAGCCAATTGCAAGTCCTGCAAAGCCGCCGTTGATATTTTTAGTAGAGGTTGAGCCAAAAATAACCAGTAAGAAAATAAAAGTGAGTACAATTTCGGCAATAAAGCCAGCATGTAGGCTATAATGTTGTGGAGATAGTGCTGCAAAACCATTTTGCCCTAATCCATTTGTTGCCAAAGAATATTCTGGCTTTCCTGAGGCAATTTGCAGTAAAATAAATGCGCCTGCAATGCCCCCTAGTACCTGAGCCACAATGTAATAAGCAGCTTCAGTAATTTTCATCCGGCCAGCGATTACCATTCCGATTGAAATTGCCGGATTAATGTGACAGCCTGAAATGTGCCCAATAGCATAAGCCATAGCCGTAACTGATAAGCCAAAGGCAAAAGATATGCCCAATAAGCCAACACCGGTTGTGCCATTTGCACCAGCTATAACCGCGCTACCACAACCCATTAAAACCAACACAAGCGTGCCTAGAAATTCGGCACTGAATTTAGAAAGTTTACTTGTCTCCATATAATTTATTATTTAAAGGTTTAAATATTATATCAGATTGATTGTCAATCGAATATAACTAAAAATTTAGAATATAGAATGGAGTAAAGTTCTGGTGATTTTAGTCTGATGGTTACAGCGTTTTAGGCAAGAGAAAGGGGCTTAAATCCATAAGCCCCAATAAACCAAACAAACTATTTATGAAGTTTATATAAAACCCATATTAGAATAAAATGTTTGTATGAAAAATAAAATTATTTACAATTTTTGCGGGTAATTATGGTTTTGTCCATTCAATCGCTATTTTTTGCTCAAAATAAGCCCTACTGTAACTAAATTGATATAAAAAGGCAAAGTGTTTTTGGTTTTAGGGGTTTAAAACAGGTTAAGCTGTTCTGGCTGGTATAGGCTAGGGTCAAAATTGTAAGCTTCGGGTGTGTTTTCATTATTGCTAACGTAATACAGCGCTGTTTCCTCATATCTTGAAGCTACTTTAACGAAAGTATTGCCAGCAACATTTTTAAAAAGATTTTCAACCAGCTCTGGGTCGTTATTATCTTTTGATAAGTGGCTCAATAATAAGTGACTCATGTACGGAGCTTTATGGTTCGTGAAGAGCTCCAGGGCCTGTGTGTTACTTAAGTGACCGTGACCGCTTGTAATCCTCCGCTTCAAAAAATAAGGGTATCGGCCATTTTCCAGCATCGCCGTATCGTAGTTAGCTTCTAAGAAAGCGGCATGGCAGTTTTTGAAATGGGCGATTAAACGATCGCATACCGAGCCTATATCTGTAAAAACACCCACTCTTACCTCGTTACATTCAACAGTAAAACTATAAGGATCAGCAGCATCATGAAATTTAGAAAAGGCAGAAATCTTTAAATCGCCAATCTGAATGTGCTGTAAATGGCTTAATGAAAAGATATTGTTTGTATCCAAAACCAACCGACTGCTTTTTAGGGTAGCGGTGCTAATGTAAACCGGGAGTTTGTGTTTTTTAGCAAACACGGCTAGCCCCTTAATGTGGTCGCTATGCTCGTGTGAGATAAAAATGGCTTTTAGTTTACTAATTGATAAACCTAAACGGTTCATCCTTATTTCGACCTCTTTACAGGTGAGGCCTACATCAACCAAAATAGCTTCATTATCGTTACCTACATAGTAACAATTGCCATTACTGCCCGAATTGATTGATGTAAAATATAGTGCCATTTTCAGCCTGCAAGATAAGGCTTATTTGGTGAAGGAAAAAGCAAAATTATACTCTTGCACCGTTGTGTTCTACCAGGCGCGAGAGGAGTGGCAGGAAAGCCTGGATCAGGTTGATTTCTTCCGAAGAAAAAATTTTCTCCATGGTTTGTACCAGCCATTCTTCTTTTATTTTTCTGCTGGCAATAATGTGTTTTTCACCAAGCTTGGTTAAGCCGATAAAAACTTTTCGCTTATCTTCTTCACTTGGAAAACGTTCTACGCATTTGGCATCGGACAAGCGGTTAATGATCTGCGAAATAGCTTGTTTAGATACTCTTTCCATATCGGCTAATTCGGTTGATAACATTTTACCATGTTGCTCGAGCAGCGACATCGTTAGCAGTTCGGCGTTACTAAAGTCCGAACTTACGTTCTGTTTGCGTAGCTGTCTGGTTAAGCGGGTAACGGTGCTTCTTAACTTCGCTGCAATATCTTGTGTTTGGGTTGGCATGTTAATGGTAAATAAACTTTACAAATATAAGCTTTTAATTTTATAGAAAATGCAAATTTATTTTCTTATATCATGTAATTATGATTTTAGAGTGATAAAAATACTCGTTTTCGGTTTTAAAGTTAAAGCTTGGTTTTGTACTTTTGTAAAGTTACTTTACTATTTTAAACATGAGTATTTTTCGTTCGCTAAGGCATTACAATTACAGGTTATTTTTTACAGGTCAGGCTATTTCGTTAATCGGTACATGGATGCAGCGTGTAGCCATCAGCTGGTTGGTTTACCGTTTAACAGGGTCGGCTTTTTTGCTGGGATTGATCACTTTTTTGAGTTTAATTCCTTCGCTGGTGCTGGCACCATATGCGGGGAGTTATGTAGATAGGCATAATAAGTATAAGATATTGGTGATTACCCAGGTGATCCTGATGTTACAGGCTGGTGCCCTGGCTTTGATGATCTGGTTTAAAGTATATGATATGTTCTGGATTGCAGCACTTTCGCTGGTTCAGGGCTTGGTAAATGCTTTTGATGTTACCGCCCGTCAATCGTTAATGGTAAATTTAATTGATGATAAAGAAGATTTGCCAAATGCCATTGCGCTCAACTCTTCCATGTTTAATGCAGCCAGGCTAATCGGACCAGCGCTGGCAGGGGTCATTTTAAGTACCTTAGGAGAGGATGTGTGTTTCCTGATCAATTTTGTAAGCTTTATTGCGGTATTAGGTTGTATGGTAATGATGAAGCTTAAACTTACTGCACATCAAAAATCGAAAGAAAATATCTGGATCGACCTGAAAAAAGGTTACGATTACCTTAAATCATCGCCAGACTTAGCCTCAATGGTATTAATGATGGCCGCATCGAGTTTATTGGTTATCCCTTTCACTACTTTATTGCCTGTTTTTGCCAAAGATATTTTTAATGGAAATGCTACAACATTTGGCTGGTTTGAAAGTGCGGCAGGGTTCGGAGCCTTTTTTGGGGCCATTTACATGGCTACCTTAAAGGTGAATCAGAATTTGCAGAAAATTGTAATGATGTCGGGTATTTTGCTGGCCATTTCAGTTGTGGCACTGGCTATATCACCATCACTTATTCTGGCCTTAATCTGTACTGGTTTAGCTGCTCTGGGTTTAATGGCGCAAACCTCATCGATCAATACTTATCTGCAGACCCATGCCGACGACGTAATGAGGGGAAGGACTTTAAGTTACTATATTATGGCTTACCAGGGGGTGTTACCAATAGGGAGCTTATTAATGGGCTATCTGGCACATCTTTTTGGTACACAGGTTGTAGTTGCTTTTGAAGGGGTTGCGGGGTTGTTGATTGTAGCTGCGTTTGTGTACAATGAAAAACATAGGAATCAATTGAAGGGCAGTGCAATGTCGTTAAATTAATATGTGCCTTAAATTTTCTTTAGTATTTCTATTAGAATCGTCATGCTGAATTTATTTCAGCATCTTTCTTGCATATGATAGACCCTGAAATAAATTCAGGGTGACAATCGCTTGGATAAGGCGCATTGTTTAGCCGCTTAGCGCCAAACGCCACTACCTATGCACAATCAACTTACAATCGACCATTACTTTTTGGTAATTTTTGATGTCGATTTCTTTATTAATCAATTGTATCAACAGTTTAATCGCATTTTCGCCTACCGATTCGGGGTTTTCTTCTATCGAAGCAATTGGTGGTGAATCAAGGTAACTGATAAAAGAAGTGTTCCCAAAGCCTATACATTCAATTTCGTTAAAGTTGGGGTGATTTATCGATCTGAGGTATTTTATCGCATCAAACAGGATAGGCTCTTTAAAAGCCACAAGCGCTGTAGGCATATTTTCTGGATTGGCAAACAAGTTTTTAATTGCTGAAATTGTATTTTCTTTATCAAAATCAGTATAAGCAACCAGTTCTGATGAAAAAGGTACCTGATTATCTTTTAGCGCGTTGATGTAACCATTAAAGCGATCGTGTGTAAAATTAATCATTTTTGGGCCGCCCAAATAAGCGATCTTTTTATGTCCTCTGTCTATTAAAAACTTTGTGGCCTGGTAACAGCCCTGAAAAGTATTGCCCAGTACTTTATGGCAGCTTAAGTTAAAACTTGGGTTTCGGGTATAATACACCACCGGAATGCCCATATTTTCGAACTGGTCTAAATGCGCAAAATCTTGTGTATGTTTCGAAATAGCTACAATTAAGCCGTCCACACGGCTTCGCAGCAACATATTTGCAGACTGAATCTCTTTTTCCAGATCATCGTGAGATTGACTGATGATTACATTGTATCCATTTTGAGTAGCAAACTGCTCCACACCATAAATACTTCTGGTAAAAAAGTGATCTAAAAGATTGGGTAAGATTATACCAATAATGCGCGACCTTTTTTCCTTTAAATTAATAGCTGATTTATTGGGTGTAAAATGCAAATCGCGAGCCATTTCCTGAACACGTTTTTTTGTGTATTCGTTTATGGTTGGGTAGTTGTTAAGGGCTTTTGATACTGTTGATACTGACATCTTTAACTTCTCAGCCAAGAATTTTAGTGTAACAGGGGTATTGTTCGTCATCTTTTCCAATCTCAATGCATAGTTAAGAAAAAAAACGCAATTATTTCAAACGTTTGAAATGTAGTTTCAGTGGATTTTATTGCGTTTTGACCTACTTTAAAACGTTTTAATCTTTTTAGCTTTTCTAAATTCGTTATCACAAACACAAACTAACCAAATAAACATGATGAAATCATTACTTACTAACTTCAGTTTTAAAAGGGCATCTACTGAAGTATCGGGTTTAGTTGCAAAAACTAACTTTATTTTGTCGCAAAAATATTACGCTTCAAAGCCCACATCATACCATTCTCAAGACGCTTAACCGCAAGGCTCAAACATTTTTCTTATCGCTGATCATGCACATGGTGGGCAATATTTTAGACTGAATTAACTGGATCTGTACAATTACAAATCTGTTTAATAAGGGACTTATTACGCATTAAATTTTAACAAAATAGATTTAGTATTTATTACAATTATGGATAGACTTTACAATTTGAAAAGTACTTTACCATCTGTTGGGTTTGAGAAAACCCACTGGTTAAAAGTGCTTTATACCCTTACTTTCCTTTTTCTGATCAGTTACTCTTTTACAGCCTATGCGCAAACGACGGTAACAGGCACAGTGAAAGATAATAAGGGAATTACGCTACCGGGCGTAAGTGTGAGGATAAAAGGAACGCAGATCGGGGCTGTTACCGATGATAATGGAAAATATGCCATTAAAGGTACTACCGGAAGCTCAGTATTGGTTTTTGTTTACGTAGGGTATGCCACAAAAGAAGTTGCAGTTGCCGGTAAAGCAGTAATAAACGTAACGATAGAAGACGATGCACAGGGATTGGACGAAGTAATGGTGGTTGGTTATGGTACACAGAAAAAATCGACCTTAACAGGTGCTGTTGCACAGATCAGTTCGGAAGATATCATGAAATCGCCAACTCCAAACCCAACCAATAGTTTAATTGGCAGGTTACCTGGTTTGCAGGCTGTTCAAACCAGTGGTCAGCCAGGGGCCGATGCTTCAACACTTAAAGTACGTGGCGTGGCAACTTATAATAATTCTTCGGCAATTGTGGTGGTGGATGGGATTGAAAGACCAAGTTTTGCCGATGTAGATCCAAGTGAAATTGAAACAGTAACCGTTTTGAAAGATGCTGCTTCCACCTCAATTTATGGCATCAGGGGAGCAAATGGTGTAATTGTAATTACGACCAAGCAGGGGAAAATTGGTAAACCGCGGATTACCTACACAGGTAATGTGGCTTTACAGACTTATACGGGTTTGGCCGTTGGATTAAATGCTTATGATAATGCCCGTTTATTAAACCAGGCTTATAAGAACGACAGTCAGGCAGCGCCTTTTGCCGATGATGAGCTTCAAAAGTTTAAAGACGGATCTGATCCGATCGGCTATCCTGATGTGCAGTGGTTTGATTATTTAACACGTAAGTTTTATCCTCAAACTGCTCACAATATCAATATTAACGGAGGAACAAAAATTGCTAAATATTTTGTTTCCGCAGGTTATTCATTTCAGGATGGTATTTTTAAAAAATTCGATTCACCTTACGGAATCAATACTGTTCCTAATTTTAGCCGTTACAATTTTCGTTCGAATGTTGATTTACAGCTGAATAAAGATTTTACCGTTGGGATTAAATTGGGCGGGCGTTTTTCTAACCGCTATCAGCCATCGGGTTTGTTGTCATCATCAGCATTCTCTTATGACACTATTGAAGGAATGATCTCGCGTATTCTTCAGGTTCCTGCTTATGCTTATCCTGTTACTTTGCCTGATGGCAGAATTACGGCAAACCCGAACGTAGGGACCAACATCTGGAATCCATATGCCATTTTAACCCGCTATGGGACACGTAATGATGATAGTAATACCATTGAAAGTACTTTTAACCTCGAATATAAATTAGGATTTATTACCAAAGGTTTATCATTTAAAACCAATTTTGGTTACGATTCTTATTTTATAAATCAGCAGCGTAGAAACGCCAACTGGGCAGCTTATGTATATGATCGTAAATCGGGTGCAGTTACACTTTCAACTGATACAAGGAACCGTGATGAGCCTTTAAGCTCTATTATTAGCGTTACACAGGGAAGTACGAATTATAACCTGCAGACAGGTTTTTATTATGACCGCGATTTTGGTAAAAGTAATGTATCAGGTTTAATTTTGGGTACACGCCAGCTTGTACGTACCAATGGCGGAGATATTTATACCGCACCGCCAAGAGCTGCGCAGGGTGTGGTTGGTAGGGTTACCTATAATTATGCACAAAGGTATTTTGCAGAGTTTAATGCAGCTTACAATGGATCTGAAAACTTTGCGTTTGATGGTTTCTTAGGTTTTCCAAGTCAGCAATATGGTTTCTTTCCATCATTTTCTGCCGGATGGACCGTTTCTAACGAACCTTTCTGGAAAAAGAACAATGCCATTACGTATTTAAAATTTAGGGGTAGTTATGGTTTAGTGGGTAACGACCAGGGAATTGGCCGGTTTTTATTCTTAACCAGTTATACCTCAATTCCAACTACTGTTTTTCCAGCGCTTCAATTTGGTGCACCAAATTCGCCAACAACTTATCCAACAATCTATATTCCGGATAATGGATTGGGAAATCCCGAAATTACCTGGGAAACTGGAACAAAACGGAATTTAGGTATGGAGGCACGTTTTTTAAATGATGCCCTGAAACTAAATGTGGATGTATTTGATGAAACCCGTAAAGACATTTTAACTTCTCCAAAAGATCAGCTTTTATCATTTGGCCACATTTATCCATCATTGAATGTGGGTGTGGTTTACAATAAGGGTTATGAAGTAGAACTGGATTACCAGGGTAAAATCGATCAGTTTACTTTCGGGCTTAACGGACAGTTGAGTTATGCTAAAAACATTGTAAAAAACGCATCAGAGCCAGCTGGAACACCCGATGCTCAAAAAACTGAAGGTAAGCCCGTAGGTCAGTTTATTGGCTATTTAAATGATGGTTTTTATACTTCAGCGGCTGATGTTGCTGCTTCTGTTAAGCCGCAGGGGGGTACACCGATTCCTGGTGATTTAAAATTTAAAGATTTAAATGGAGATGGTGTGATCACACCCGATGATAGAACTTCAATCGGTTATTCACCAAATCCTGAATATATTTTCAGTATTACGCCAAGGTTGGCCTATAAAGGCATTACACTTTCGGTAATGTTCCAGGGGGTGGCCCATGTAAGTTCGAACGTAATTTTAACTGAGCAAAATAACGGGCAACAGATGTATCCGTTTATGCTCAATGCCTGGACGCCTGAAAACGCAGCTACTGCAACCTGGCCGGCATTACATGCAAGAGGATACACTGGTTTAAATTATTCACTTAACGATTTTATCCTCCAGAATGCTGCTTATGTTAAGTTAAGAAACGTAGAACTGGCCTGGACTTTACCACAGGCCTGGACAACGGCACTGAAAATTGGTAGTGTAAGGGTGTTTGCAAACGGACAAAATTTATACACCTGGACGAAGTTTAAAATGTATGTAGACCCGGAAAATTTAAACACGGTAAATCAAACTTTCCCACTACAATCACTCTATCCGTCATCTAAAGTTTTCAATCTTGGTGTTAACGTTAATTTTTAATAAGATGAGAAATTATAAAATATATGCTTTAGTTTTTTTACTTACACTTCTTTCAATTTCGTGTAAAAAAGATTTCTTAAACAGGACCCCAGAAATTGCTTTAGATGATAATGGTGTATTTGCCGATCCATTGAGAGCTGCAAGTTATGCTGATGCTGCATATAATTACATGATTAATGATTATGCCAGGTTTAACGATCACCGCGGTTCAACCTCACAAGCCTCTGATGAGGCCGTATCAGGTAATTCCGAATCTACGGTTACTACATTAAACAGGGGTTTATATCACGACCACTCTAATTCTGCATCTTTAAATGATATGCGCGATGTTTGGACAAGATGTTATGCCGGTATCGCTATCAACAATAAAGTATTGAACAGAATGGCCAGCGTACCAACAGCTCCAGTTTTTCCGAAACAGAGAATTGAAGGTGAAATGCGTTTTTTACGTGCTTTTTCTTATTTCGAACTTATCAAAAGATTTGGTGGCGTTCCAATTATGGATAAGGAATATAGCGTAAACGATGATATCAATTTTCCAAGGGCATCTTATCAAGCCTGTGTTGATTTTATTATTGCCGATTTAGATAAGGCCTATACTTTACTGAATAATGATGCTGATAATGGTGCATCAAATTACGGAAGAGCAACTAAAGGTGGAGCATTGGCCCTTAAAGCAAGGGTGCTTTTATATGCAGCAAGTCCGCTGAACAATCCCAGTAATGATAAAACCAAATGGCAACTGGCTGCAGATGCAGCGAGTAAGGTAATGGACGGTACCAGTGCCGGCCAGGTTTACGCTTTGCAGCCCACCTATGCTGATATATTAAACATGGCTTCCTCGCCTGAATATATTATGATCAAAATCAGAGGCCCAAGGGCAATTGATGGAATTTTGGCTGATTATGCCATGTCTCCAGGCTCTGGAGGTGCACAGGGCCAGATGGATCCTACACAAAACCACGTCGACATGTACGAAATGGCAAATGGCAAAGCCATTACAGATGCTACTTCCGGTTATAATCCTCAGCAGCCGTACCTAAACAGAGATCCTCGTTTTTACGCCAACATTCTTTACAACGATCAAAACTGGCAAGGTAAAAAGATCGAAATGTGGTCTTCAACCTCAGCTACGGGCGTAGTAACTTATGGTAAAGACTGGAACCCGACAAATATTATTTATACAGCTACCCGGTATTATTGCAAAAAATACTGGCCAGAAACCTACGTGCGTTTGGGTGGTACATCGGGTACAGCTTTAATCAATTACATTTTCTTTCGTTATGCTGAAATCATGCTAAATTATGCTGAAGCTCAAAATGAAGCAAATGGTCCGGATGCATCTGTTTATAAACAGTTAACTGATATCCGTGCCCGTGCAGGGATAGCTGCAGGTGCCAACGGTTTGTACGGGTTAAAGGCCAATATGACTCAGGGTGAAATGAGAATAGCTATCCGCCACGAACGTGCGATAGAATTGGCTTTCGAAGATCACCGCTGGTATGACATTATGCGCTGGAAAATCGGCCCTGAAGTTATCGCTATTCCCATGTACGGAATGAATGTGGTTAAAAATACTAATGGTTCATTTACTTATTCCCCTGTATTGCTGGGTCCGAATTTTCAAAAAACATATACTTCTAAACAAGATCGTTACCCTATACCGAGGTCTGAGATTTATAAGAGCAATGGGGTGTTGATCCAAAATCCGGGATGGGAATAAACAATATGTTTAATATAACGTAAAACAGATTTTATTCAGTTATGAAATTATCAAAATCAAAATATATAGTTTGCCTTCTTTTTTTGTGGATGGCAGTACTAAAAGTTAGCGGTCAAACACCCGATGAGGCACTGACCGTTACCAGCAAAGTTTTAGATCAAAATAAAACACCGCTTCCGGGCGTGGTCATTACCATACAGGAAGATAAAAGCAACAAATCTATAACAACGGGCGCAGATGGCTCTTTTACCATTCAAACCACATCAAGTGATGTGCTTGTTTTCAAAATGATAGGTTATGGTTTGGTACTTAAGCCTGCCTTGGAAGTAAATAATGCACCTGTTATCTTAAGTAAAACACTTGTTGATGCTGGAGATGACGACAATGTTTATATTCCATTTGGCGTAAGAAAAAGAAGAGAGATTACAGCAACCATCAGTACCTTAAAAGCTGATGATCTTCCTCAGATCCCGTCATCCTCTTTAAACAACGTGTTTTCAGGTCGCTTATCGGGTTTGGCCATCATTCCAAATGGATCGCAACAACCTGGTTATGATGTTTCCAGCTTTCTGATCCGCGGACGTTCATCTTATAATAATAATCAAGAACCTTTGGTACTCGTTGATGGTGTGGAGCGCGATTTTAAATCGATGGATTTAGGTGAAATTGAAAGTATAAGTGTATTGAAAGATGCCGGAACTATTGCATGGTACGGCATGTACGGTGCAAATGGCGTAATTTACGTAAAAACGCGCCGGGGTAGTGCAACTTCAACAAAAGTTACGTTTGATGCACAAGCCGGTATACAGCAGCCCTTAAACATTGCCAGTCCGCTCGATGCCTACTCTTATGCAACACTTTATAATGAAGCGCTTATAAACGGAGGTGCCGCACCGGCATATAATGCTACAGCGCTACAGGCTTACCAAACAGGTTCTGATCCTTACCGGTATCCAAACAATAATTTTGTTAAAGATTATATCAGGCAGGTGGCACCTACACAGCGCTATGTAGCTACCGTTACAGGTGGTAATGCCTTTATTAAGTATTATACTTTGGTAAGTGCTTATAATCAGGCCGGTATTTATAAAGGCGGTGATAACCCTACCTACGATGCAAATACCAATTTTAACCGCTATAACCTGCGTACCAATATTGATTTGCATGTGAGTAAATCATTAGATGTATCACTTGATGTGGGTGGGCGCATCACCAATCTGCGTTTCCCAAATATTGGTACAGGTACTTTCTTAAATACGGTATATAGTACCCCGGCAAATGCATTCCCAGTTTTAAATGCTGATGGAAGTTATGGCGGAAATTCTATTTTCCAGGCCAATAACCCATTGGCGATGTTAGAATCGAGAGGCGTAAGCACCGATTTAACCAGGAATTTACTAGCAACGATCATTGCAACGCAAAAACTTGAAAACATTACCAAAGGTTTATCTTTCAATGTGTTTTATTCTTATGATGTGGCTGGAACCTACCGTTATGGCTTTAACCAGACTTATGCCACTGTTGATCCATTTGCAGCCGGAGGCCCTGCTACTTATGGAACGGCATCTATTGCAAGTTACGCCGCTAATACTTTTATGGGCAACCTGCGTAGAAATGAACTGTGGTTAGGTTTTGATTACGACCGTACTTTTGGTAAACATGGTATCAAGTTCACTACGCGTGGCTCAAGAGCTAACTACTCAACATTTACCGCTTTAGATCAAAGGAGAGAAGGATGGTCTAACCGTTTATCATACAACTATAACCAGCGTTATTACGTGGATCTGATCGGAACTGTTTCGGGTTCTGAAAGTTTTGCTCCTGGCAAACGTTATGGTTTCTTCCCCGCTGTTTCGGCAGGATGGATCATATCTGATGAGGGTTTCATGAAAAGTTCTTCAGGTTTTCTTGACCTATTGAAAATCAGAGGTTCATATGGTCTTGTGGGTAATGATGCAACTGATAATTTACGCCGTTTCGCTTTTAACGATTATTTTAACAGAAGCGGTACCGGATATAATTTCGGCACAAGTTACACCGGGGTAGGTGGTACTGAGCAAAGGGCTTTGGCCAATCCTAATTTAACCTGGGAAAAGGCCTACAAAGGAAGCATTGGTTTTGATGCGAAATTATTTAAACAATCGCTTTCAATCAGTGCTGATTATTTTTCGGAAGACCGAAAAGATCTGTTAACCAATTCATTACTTCCAAATGTACTTGGTCAAACACTTTTACAGGTAAACGAAGGCGAGGCATCTTACAAAGGTTTTGAAACCAATCTTAATTTTTACAAAAAAATCGGTTCCGTAGATTTGAATCTATTTGCAAATTATACTTATACCAAAAGTAAAATTATCGCTATAAACGAGGGCGCCGGTATTCCAAGTTACCAATCAAGAGTTGGCCACGAAGTTTCCAGTGTAATCCAGGGTACAGGTTATGTAAGCAGTATGTTGGAGGCCATCGGGATTTTTCAGTCGCAGGCAGAAGTTAGTGCATCGCCTGTACAGCGTTTTTCAAGAACAGTAGGGCCTGGCGATATTAAATATAAAGACCAGAATAATGATGGTGTAATTGATAACCTTGATTTTGTTAATACTGATTATAACTTCGTTCCAAAATCTTTTTACGGTTTTGGTGCCAGTGTAGCCGTTAAAGGTTTCGATCTTAACTTCCTTTTCCAGGGCATGGGTGGGCGAAGCATCAGTATTCATGATCTGATCATTTCAGGAAACTCCAATACAGGGTACATTAACCAGTTTAGCGTAGATAGATGGACACCCACAAATCCAGGTGCAACTTACCCGAGGTTATTGGTTGCTGATCGTGGTAACAATACCCAGAATTCTGATTTTTGGATACGTTCCGGCAATTATTTAAGACTGAAAAATATTGAGTTAGGTTACGCTCTTCCTACAGCTTTTGTAAAAAGATTAAAACTATCTCAGTTAAGGTTTTATGTAAGCGGACTAAACCTGTTAACCTTTGATAAACTGGGTAATTTAGATATTGATCCTGAATTACCTGAATCGGGTTATTCATATGGAACATCTTCAGGAGCTTATTATCCTTATATGAAAATATATTCATTTGGGTTGAATTTGAAATTTTAATTACACTGTAATCTTTACAAGATGAAAAAAAATATATTCTATATACTCCTTGCCGTATCAGCAATTTATATGGCAGGCTGTAAAAAAGATGGCTTTTTGCAAGATGGCACAGTTACGCCAAACGGAGATGTTTCGGAAGCTCAGGTTTGGGCAAATCCTGATTTTGCCAGGAACTTTTTAAATAATATTTATGCTACACTCTCTGATCGTTATAATTTAGATAATGATGGGGCCATGCTGGCATCTGGTAGTGATGAAGCTGTCAACTCCAATCTAAATTCGAATATCAATATTCTAAATAACGGAACCTGGGGCCCGGTTAGGGTTGTAGATGATGTTTACACCGCCATGTACACGGGGATCCGTAAAACCAATATGTTTTTGGTTAATGCA
The DNA here is from genome assembly GCF_058801365.1 of Pedobacter sp. GW822-FHT03F06. Lineage (NCBI taxonomy): Bacteria > Pseudomonadati > Bacteroidota > Sphingobacteriia > Sphingobacteriales > Sphingobacteriaceae > Pedobacter > Pedobacter sp. GW822-FHT03F06. The sequence goes on along the minus strand of NZ_JBXANE010000001.1, from coordinate 335,690 downwards.
CCAAAAAGTGTGATCATCCCGTCGGATGGTTTAACTTTTGCCCAGGATATTGCCAGGTTACGTGGTGAGGCATTCTTTTTAAGGGCATTTTTTCACTTTGAGCTTGTAAAACGTTATGGCAGTGCTGTTTTGGTTACCAGGGTTTTAGATGCAGATGAGAATTTAGATTTACCTAGAAATACATTTGATGAATGTGTTGCACAAATATCTTTAGATTGTGATTCGGCAATTGCCAGATTACCGATCGGTCCAACTGATTGGGCTGTAGCAAGCAGGGGAAGGGCTACACAAACTGCCGCAATGGCCTTAAAAGCAAGATTGTTATTGTATGCTGCCAGTCCGCAATATAACCCAAGTGGCGATGCAGCTAAATGGCAGGCCGCTGCTGATGCGGCCAAACGATTGATGGATACGGGCAAACACGCCATTTATTCTTCTTATCAAAATATCTGGTTGTGGAACGTATCTGGAGCAGCCTATAATACAGAAGTTATTTTTGCCACACAAACCCTTAATACCAATACCATCGAAACTAATAATGCACCAATTAGTTACGACGGTGCAAACGGACGAACCAACCCAACACAGGATCTGGTTGATGCTTTCGAAATGAAAACAACCGGCCGCTCGATTAGTGATCCTGCTTCTGGCTATAACGCTTCAAACCCCTATGCAAACAGAGATCCGAGATTAAATTTCGCCATTATGTATAACGGTTCTACTTTCAAAAGTAAACCTGTCGAAACTTTTGTTGGCGGTAAAGATGGTTTAGGACAAAATGTAAATGCGACCAAAACCGGATATTACATGCGTAAATTTTTAAGTGAAAATGCCGTATGGAACAATCCTTCAAATACCACTATACGCCGTCCGTGGATTTTCTTTCGTTATGCCGAAGTATTATTAAACTATGCAGAGGCATTAAATGAGGCACAGGGTGTAGCCGCATTGTCAGAGATTTTAAAGTCGGTTAATGCTGTTAGGCAACGTAAAAATACCACTACGGCAGCGCTAAGTGTTGATATGCCGCCTTTACAAACAACCAACCCTGCAGGAGCCGGTTATGTTATCCCATCAAAAGAGGAACTAAGGAAACGTATCCGTAACGAGCGTAGAGTGGAGTTTTGTTTTGAAGAACAACGTTTTTACGATGTAAGAAGGTGGAAAGAAGGAGAGACTACGTTAAACAAAAATGTTACAGGCATGAGAATTACCCTTGTTTCACCTGGAGTTTATTCTTATCAGCCATTTGTTGTCGAAAACAGGGTTTTTACCGCTAAAAACTATTTATATCCAATTTCACAAAATGAACTAAACAGGGCACCATCGCTTAAACAAAATGCCGGATATTAATCAAAGAACTAGATTTTGCTCAAATTTAGGCGGGCGGTGGAAACACCGTCCGTTAATTAATTGTTAGTTTTGAAACGATCAATTAATTAATATTAAAACTTAAGTTATGCTAAAAACAACCTATAGCGTATTTTTAATCTGCTTTTCGCTCCTTTCATCAATCAGTTACGGTCAGGTTACCGCTATACAGAACATTCAGGGCCGGAAAATCCAAAGCCTTAATGGTAAATGGAATTATATTGTCGATCCTTACGAAAACGGTTACTACGATTATCGCCATGAACCTTTCGATCAGTCGAAAACCGGAACAGGTGGTTACTTTGATGATAAAGTTCAGAAAGATAAATCAGAGCTGATCGAATACGATTTCGACCATTCACCACAAATGAATGTGCCGGGCGACTGGAACTCACAGTCAGAAAAATTAGAACTTTATGAGGGTAATGTTTGGCTCCGCAAAAAGTTTGATGCAAAACCCGAAAAAGGAAAAAAATATTTCGTGTATTTCGCAGCAGTAAATTACGAAGCGCATGTTTACCTTAACGGTAAAAAATTAGGTGTACACAAAGGAGGTTTTACGCCTTTCCAGTTCGAAGTAACCAATAACTTAAAGATTGGTGAAAATTCCATTGTGCTTAAAGTTGATAATATCCGCAAACAGGATGAAATCCCGACTGTAAACACCGATTGGTGGAATTATGGTGGCATTACCCGCGATGTTTTTCTGGCCGAATTTCCAGACCATTTTATTAGCGACTATAAACTTCAGCTCGTTAAAGGAAACAATAACCTGTTAAATTTTTCGGTAAAACTTGCTGATGCAACCGCTGGGCAGGAAATTACCCTTTCTATCCCTGAGCTTAAGCTGGAAAAGAAATACAAAACGGATAACGAGGGTAAAATAGCGGATGAATTTACCTGGAATAACTTAAGCCTATGGTCGCCCGAAAGCCCAAAATTATATGCTGTAAATATTAAAAGTGATAAGGAAAATATTAACGATAAAATTGGTTTCAGAACCATTCAGGTTGATGGCGACAGCATTTTGTTAAACGGTAAATCTGTTTTTTTAAGAGGGATTTCCCTTCATGATGAAAACCCGCTTTTAGCAGGCCGTTTACGCTCAGAAGGCGATATGCGCATGATGTTACAATGGGCAAAAGATATGAATTGTAACTATGTTCGCCTGGCACATTATCCGCATAACGAAGAAATGATCCGTTTGGCTGATGAAATGGGCTTATTGGTATGGGCTGAAGTTCCGGTTTATTGGACCATCAGCTGGACCAATCCGGCAACCTACGCCAATGCAAAAAAACAATTGACTGATTTAATTGTACGCGATAAAAACAGGGCAAGTGTAATCGTTTGGTCTATCGGTAATGAAACACCATTAAGCGATGCCCGCTTAAGTTTTATGAGCAATTTGGCAGAGACGGCCCGTTCTTTAGATGATACCCGTTTGGTGGCTGCCGCTTTAGAAGTTCACCGGGATGGAAATAACATCATTTTAAATGACCCATTGGGTGAAAAAATCGATTTGGTTAGTTTTAACGAATATGCTGGCTGGTACTGGGGAGGTAATCCATCCGAAATTACCAAATACAATTTCGATATCAAATATAAGAAACCTGTGGTCATTACCGAGTTTGGTGGCGATGCTTTGGGCGGTTTCCATGCCGATGAAAATACGCGTTGGAGCGAAGAGTACCAGGAGGCATTGTACAAAAACCAGATCACCATGTTAAGCAAAATCGGTGCTTTACGTGGAATGACGCCATGGATTTTAACCGATTTCAGATCACCAAGAAGGCAACATCCTATTTATCAGAATTTCTGGAACCGTAAAGGTTTGATCAGCGAAACAGGCAAGAAAAAGAAAGCCTTTTATGTGCTGAAAGATTTTTACGACCAGATGCAGGCCAAATACAAATAAAATATGAACAGATTACAGAAAATTAGTTTCGCTTCGAAAATAATGCTTTCGATGTCGCTGTTAACCCTCTCTTGTGCCAAATATAAGAGTACCAGTATCGATCCTGGTATTTTAATACAGCCAACACCGATTGAAGATGTTACTTTACAGAAAAATATGCCTTTCCCCATCGGGGCCGCTATTAATGTGAGCCTTTTAAAAAGCAATACTAACTACCGTAATCTGGTCATTAAAGAATTTAATAGTGTAACGGCAGAAAATGCCATGAAATTTTGGTCCCTACATCCTTCAAAGGATACCTATACCTGGAGCGATGCAGATTATCTGGTCGATTTTGCCGTAGCCAATGGAAAAAGAGTACATGGCCATACTTTAAACTGGTACAAATCACTTCCCGATTGGGTGAATAACTTTCAAGGAACCACTGCAGAATGGGAGAACCTTTTAAAAACACATATCCAAACGGTTGTAAGCCACTTTAAAGGTAAAGTAGTATCATGGGATGTGGTAAACGAAGCCGTTAATGAAGATGGTACCATGCGCAACAGCATCTGGGTACAGAAATTAGGAGTCGATTATATCGGAAGGGCATTTCAGTATGCACACGAAGCGGATCCTAATGCCTTACTTTTTTACAATGATTATGGTCACGAATTTGGTCCAACCAAGCGTACAGCAATCATAAAGCTGGTTACAGGGTTAAAAAATAAAGGTATCCCTATTGATGGGATTGGTATACAGATGCATACGCGTGTAACACAAACTGATGCAAATTTAACAGCTGCCATTACTACGGCCGCTGCTACAGGTTTAAAAATCCATATTTCAGAAATTGATATCGCCTTGAATCCAGACAATGTGCCGTCGATGACTTATACAACTGGATTGGGCGATCAGCAGGCTGCAAAATATAAAACCATTGTTCAGGCTTACAACGCCATTCCGAAAACTCAACAGTTCGGAATCACACAATGGAATGTAACCGATGCCGACAGTTGGATTCCCTCCACCTATAGCCGCCCCGATTGGCCCTTGCCTTTCGATGCACAATTTCAAAGAAAAGCAGCTTATCAAGGAATATTAGACGGAGTTAAATAGCCATACATTAATGAGAAGATATTTACCATTAGCCTTTATTTTAGGGATATCCCTTTCTGCTACAGCGCAGGATAAAAAGATCGAAAAGAAAATCGATTCGGTTTTAAACCTGATGACTTTAGATGAAAAAATAGGTCAGTTAAACCAGTATACGGGCGATCGTGATGCAACGGGGCCCATTACGAATAATCCAAATAAACTAAAGGATATACGTGATGGTAAATTAGGCTCCATGCTTAACGTGCGTGGTGCAAAAGAAACTCGCGAAGTACAGGCAGTGGCCATGCAATCGAGAATGAAAATCCCGTTGATTTTCGGTTTGGATGTAATTCACGGTTACCGTGTTACTTTTCCCATTCCTTTGGCAGAAGCCGCCAGCTGGGATTTGGCAGAAATGGAAAATGCGGCAAGGGTTGCTGCACGGGAAACGGCCGCCTCTGGAGTACATTGGACATTTGCACCCATGGTTGATATTGCCCGCGATCCACGCTGGGGCAGGGTAATGGAAGGGGCAGGAGAAGATACCTACCTGGGTTCTAAAATTGCTTTTGCCCGTGTAAAAGGTTTTCAGGGTAAAGGTTTGGGTAACCTTGACGCGATTATGGCCTGTGCCAAACATTTCGCTGCATATGGAGCTGCCATTGCCGGGAGAGATTATAATGCGGTTGATATGAGTGAGCATACACTTTGGGAAACTTATCTTCCCCCTTTTAAAGCTGCGGTTGATGCTGGTGCAGCTACTTTTATGAACGCTTTCAATACGTTGAATGGAATTCCAGCTACTGGAAACAGCTATCTGCAACGCGATATTTTAAAAGGGCAATGGAAATACCAGGGTTTTGTAGTAAGCGACTGGGGATCGATAGGTGAGATGATTGCCCATGGTTATGCTAAAGATAAAGAGCAGGCCGCAGAACTGGCTATAAGAGCCGGTAGCGATATGGATATGGAAAGCAGAAGTTATCTGCCAAGCCTTACCAAACTAGTTACCGATAAAAAAATACCTATTGCTTTAATTGATGATGCCGTAAGAAGGATTTTACGTAAGAAATTCGAATTGGGTTTATTTGATGATCCATACCGTTTCAGTAACGAAAGCCGTCAGGAAAAGGAGCTGAATTCTGCCGAAAACAGAAAAGCTTCCTTAAAAATGGCCGAGAAAAGTATCGTGTTATTAAAAAATGAAAACCAGGTTTTACCCTTATCTAAAAACTTAAAAAAGATTGCGGTAATTGGCCCTTTGGGCAAATCGGAAAAAGATATGCAGGGCTTTTGGTCTATTGCCTGGGAAAAAGATAAGCTTGTTTCGCTATATCAGGGCTTGAAAAATAAAGTTGGCAACCAAACCGAGCTACTTTATGCAAAAGGTTGCGAAGTGGCTGATTCATCGAAAGCTGGTCTTGCCGAAGCTTTAGCAGTAGCTAAACAGGCTGATGTGGTAATTATGGCTGTTGGAGAAACATTAGACATGAGTGGGGAAGCAAAAAGTAAAGCCAATATCCATATGCCCGGTGTTCAGGAAGATTTAATAAAAGCCATTCAGGCCACGGGTAAACCTGTTGTGGTGCTGATTATGGCCGGTCGCCCGTTAATATTTAACTGGACAGCCGATAACGTTCCTGCCATTATGTACACCTGGTGGTTGGGCAGCGAAGCGGGTAATGCCATGGCCAATGTGCTTTATGGCGACTATAATCCTGCAGGTAAATTACCAATGACTTTCCCACGCGATGAAGGACAGATCCCTTTGTATTATAACTACCTAAGCACTGGCCGTCCGGCTAAAAATGATAAGGATACCCGTTACCGTTCTGCCTATTTAGATATGCCAAACAGCCCGAAATTTGCTTTTGGCTACGGTTTGAGTTATACCACTTTCGATTATAGCGATTTAGCGGTAAGCAAAACACAGATCAAACAGGATGAAAAAATTACAGTAAGTTTTACTTTAAAAAATACAGGTAAATATACTGGCGAAGAGGTAGTTCAGTTATATCTGCAAGATAAATTTGCTTCTATAGTCCGTCCGGTTAAAGAACTGAAAGATTTTCAGAAAGTAATGTTAAAAGCGGGCGAAAGTAAAACCATCACTTTCCATATCGATAAAGAGAAACTTTCTTTTTATAACCAGCAGCTTAAGTGGGGTTCCGAAGCAGGCGATTTTAAATTAATGATCGGAACCGCTTCGAATAATATTAAACTGGAAAAGGATTTTACGTTGGTTAACTAAGAAATTATTTTTTCAGGTCGTCATGCTGATCCCGAATATTCGGGATCAGCATCTATCGGTAAAGACCCTGAAATAAATTACCTTCGGTGAACTCGCTTAAAGCTCGGTTTACTACGTAGCTTTCCGCTGCGCTACAGGTCAGGGTGACGATGCGATTGATAGCATATCTATGAATTAAATTTTTGAGCGAAGAAAACTAAACGAATGTTAAGAGCAAAATTACCTTTATTATTATTGATTGCCGCAATTACCGGTCTAACCACTTATGCCCAGGATGCAGGCCGGAAAACCATCAGTTTAAACGATCAATGGGAGTTTAACAAAGAAAACGGACCAGTTGAAAAGGTAAATATCCCACATACCTGGAACGATAAAGATGTTTTGGATGATACACCTGGTTATTACCGCGGTTTGGGAATTTACAAACGTAAACTCAAACTCGGTGAAGGTGCAAAAGGTAAAGCTATTTTTCTTGTATTCAACGGCATAGCACAAGAAGCTGAGGTATTGGTTAATGGCAAATCTGCTGCTAAACATATCGGTAGTTACACCCGTTTTATCGTGCCGATTTCTTCATTTTTAAACTATAAAGATGATGTAATCGAAGTTAGGGCAAACAACAGATTTAACGAAGATATTCCACCGCTCACTGCCGATTTTACATTCTTTGGTGGTATTTATCGTAATGTAACACTGTTGATCACCAGTCCGGTTCACTTTTCGCAGGCAGACAATGGTAGTTCAGGTGTTTTTATCACCACACCGCAGGTTTCAGCTTCAACGGCAAGTGTGCAGATTAAAAGTTCAATTGATAATGCTACTTCAGCTAATCAAAAAGTGCAGGTTGTAACAACTATTTTCGATGCCAGTGGAAAAGTGGTAACCAGTCAAAATACTGCCGCGAATGTAAACAAAGACGGCAATATGGTGGTCCTTCAGGATATCAAAGCGATTCAGAAACCTCAGTTATGGTCGCCGGAAAATCCTTATCTGTACAGGGTGGTGACTAAGATTGTCGATCCTAAGACCAAATCGGTGATCGATCAGGTCTCCAATCCATTAGGTTTCCGCTGGTTTAAGTTTGATGCCGAAAAGGGCTTTTTCTTAAACGATAAAGCTGTAAAAATCATTGGTGCCAGCCGCCATCAGGATTACGAAAACAGCGGTAATGCCACCCCCGATGCATTACAGATCAGAGATATAGAACTGCTAAAAGCCATGGGCGGTAATTTTTTAAGGGTAGCGCATTATCCTCAAGACCCACAGATTTTAGAAGCCTGCGATCGTTTGGGCATTTTGGCTTCGGTAGAAATTCCGGTAGTAAACACCATTACCGAAAGCGAGGCTTTTACCAATAACTGTTTGAACATGCAGACCGAAATGATTAAACAGAACTTTAATCACCCCAGTATTATTATCTGGGCTTATATGAACGAGATTTTGTTGCGCTTAAAATTCTCGAACGATAAACCTCGCCAGCAGATTTATTTTGACCATGTTCGCGAACTGGCCCAAAAGTTAGATAGTTTAACCCGTAAACAGGATCCATCCAGGTATACACTTTTGGTTAACCATGGTGCCTGGGATATTTACAACAAAGTTGGATTGACAAAAATTCCGATGATTGTTGGATGGAACTTATATTCTGGTTGGTATTCGGGCATTCCCGAAGATTTTGCTAAATTTTTAGACCGTCACCACAAAGAATTGCCCAATACACCTTTTATGGTAACAGAGTATGGCGCAGATGCTGATCCTAGGATTCGTTCTTTTTCGCCCATCCGCTTCGATAAAAGTGTAGAGTACGGCATCAAATTTAATCAGGTTTATTTAAATGCAATGCTGAGCAGGCCATTTGTAGCTGGAGGCGAAGCATGGAATTTAGCCGATTTTAATTCCGAAACCCGCGAAGAAACCATGCCCCACATCAACAACAAAGGGCTGTTAACCATTGGTCGTGAGCCAAAAGATACTTATTTTCTTTACCAGGCTTATTTATCGGGCAAACCTTACCTTAAAATTACTTCAGCCCAATGGAAAGAGCGAACAGGTAGTGCAGATTCTGCAGCTTTAACCTGCACACAGCCGGTACAGGTGGCCACTAATTTAAAATCGGCTGAACTTTTTTTAAACGGTAAAAGTTTAGGAACAAAAGAAGCTGTAGACCACATTATCGACTGGCAAGTGCCTTTTATTAACGGTAAAAATCAGTTGCATGTCGTTTCCGGCGATCAAAATGATCAGGCGGAAATCAACTTCCAGTTACAACCATTTAATTTTAACGATTCTAATATTCCTTTTAAAAATATCAATATCCTTTTAGGTTCAAAACGTTTTTATATCGACGAAAAAGAACATCAGCTTTGGATGCCCGATCAACCTTACAAAGTTGGCGGCTGGGGCTGGATAGGGGGCGAACCTTACAAAGGAACCAATAACCGCATTACTTATGGCAGCGACAAGAATATTTTAGGTACCGATAACGATCCGGTTTATCAAACTCAGCAGGTAGGTATCAAACAGTTTAAATTCGATGTACCCAATGGAGAATATGAGTTAGCATTACATTTTGCCGAACTCGTTGGTGGCGAAACCAAAGAAGCTTTAGCCTATAACTTAGATAACAACCATAAAAAAGAAGTAGAAGAACAGCGCATTTTCAATGTTTCCATTAACGGAATGTCATTTATGCCAAAACTGAATTTAGCTTCCGATTTCGGTTACACTAGCGCAGTAAAGAAAACAACCAGGGTTACAGTACAGAATGGGAGGGGTATCGTGATTGATTTTAATGCCATCCAGGGAAAACCGGTTTTAAATGCTGTGCAACTTAGAAAAATCTATTAATCAATTAGAGAAAATGAGCCAACTGCCAGTCCGTATTTTATCAATCGACGTTTTAAGGGCCATCACCATGTTTCTGATGATCTTTGTGAACGATGTTGCAGGGATTTCCAATATTCCACGATGGATTGAACATACACCAGCTGATGTAGATGGAATGGGTTTTTCAGACCTCATTTTCCCCGCTTTTTTATTTATTGTTGGACTTTCTCTGCCATTTGCCATTCAAAGTAGAAAAGATAAAGGCGAAGGATGGATTTCCATTTCAGTCTATATCGCTTTAAGGGCACTGGCCTTAATTGTAATGGGCTTTTTTCATGTCAATTTAGCGAATTACGATCACCAATCTGCATTACTGCCTTATCCGCTTTATACAATTCTCCTTACCATAGCTTTCTTTTTGATATGGCTGGATTATCCATCTGGTCTCTCAAAGTTTAAAAAGAACGGATTCATTGCTTTGGGTATTTTGCTCATTGCAGTAATGACATTGCTGTATAAAGGCGGTTCCGAAGCAAATCCAGAAGATTTAAAACCTCATTGGTGGGGTATTTTAGGCATTATTGGCTGGGCTTATCTCGTTTCGGCTTTTGCATATCTTTTTTCTAAGGGCAATCTGTTGGTGCTCATGTTAGCTTTTGTAGCTTTTGCCACCATGAACATCACCACGCATATGGGCGTTTTTAACCACCGCTTATGGATCATTGGCGATGCTTCGCCAATTGTTTTGATGCTGGGCGGTGCATTGATTACTTCGATGTACAAAAAACTAATCGGAGGCAAAAAATACCTCGATTTCTGGATATTGATCAGTTTTTATGGTTTGTTATCCTTCGCTTTTGGTATGTTCATCAGGCCTTATGCAGGTGGAATTTCTAAAATTTATGCCACACCTGCCTGGTTATTTGTATGCATGGGCATTACTATTTTGGTTTTCGAGCTATTGATTTATCTGGTAGATGTTAAACAGAAAAAAGATTGGTTTAAACTCATTAAACCTGCCGGCACCAGTACGCTAACCTGTTACCTCATTCCTTATTTGTTGTACGCGCTTTTGAGTTTGGTCCGTTTTCATTTTCCGCATTTCATGAGTTCGGGTATTGGAGGGATTATCAGGTCGTTTTTGATGGCATTTTTGGTGATTGGTGTAGTGTCCTTTTTAGAAAAGAAAAAATTGCGTTTAAAAGTTTAATTTTCAAAATTTATGTTGAAGTTATTTAGATATATAGTCTTGTTTATCGTTTTGTTTAACAGTCAGTTATTGTTTGCACAACAATCAGTTCGCTTAAATAATAATTGGGAGTTTTTAAAGCAAGATTTAGGAGGGATTTGGGAGGCTGTTCGTCCGGTTGGCGCAGGTAATCCTGAATCAGTACCACTATGGCAGAAGGTAAGTTTACCACATTGTGTAAATGCAGAAGATGCGGTTGATCCTGATGTAAATTATTATCAGGGGCCAGCCTGGTACCGCACACAACTTAAAATCGAAAACCCTTATCAAAACGGCAGAACGATCTTACATTTTGAAGGCGCCGGACAAAAAACAGATGTTTATGTATACACCACCAAAGTTACTTCGCATGTTGGAGGCTATGATGAATGGACAGTTGATATTACCGATGCTATTGCCGTTTTCCAAAAAACAGATGTTTATCAAAAACAGTTTAAGGGTAAAGTTCCGGTTTCAGTACGTACCGATAATTCAAGAGATCTCGAAATGATCCCTTCTGATTTATCAGATTTTAACGTTTACGGAGGTATTTATCGCTACCTGAATTTGGTTTATACACCTTCGTTATCCGTTGATAAAATGTTTGCTAAAGCTGAGGTAGATGTGCAGGGTAAATTGGGTAAATTGTCTGTCAGGGCACGTTTGTACAATCCTGTCGGACTTAAAAACGCTACTATTCAGTTAAAGTTGATTGATGCCGCAGGAAAAATCGTGAGCAAAACAGAGAAAAAGCTTAATAATTTATCTGCAGATATTGATTTATGGTCGCTGGAGATTAAAAAACCTCAATTATGGTCTACCGAAAAACCTGTGCAATATCGTTTGCAGTACGAAGTAATTTCTACAGCAGGCAATTATAAAGGAGAAGAAAAAATTGGTTTCCGTAATATCGAATTTGTAGAAAAAGGACCGTTTAACCTGAACGGAAAACGTTTATTGTTACGCGGAACACACCGCCACGAAGATCATGCAGGTGTAGCAGCAGCAATGACTGAGGGTATGATCCGTGAGGAAATGCAGATGATGAAAGATATGGGTGTTAACTTTATCCGCTTAGGTCATTACCAGCAATCGCGTATTGTTTTAAATCTCTGCGATAGTTTGGGGATTCTGGTTTGGGAAGAAATTCCATGGTGCCGTGGTGGCCTTGGTGGTGAAGTATATAAACAGCAGGCCCGCAGAATGCTCACCAACATGGTTGAGCAGCATTATAACCATCCGGCCATTATCATCTGGGGGATTGGCAACGAAAATGATTGGCCTGGCGATTTCCCGGAGTTTGATAAGGAAAAGATCAGAACTTTCATGAAAGAACTGAACGATCTCTCCCACAAACTGGATAAATCGCGTTATACAGCCATCCGCCGTTGCGATTTTTGCAGCGATATTGTAGATGTGTATTCTCCTTCTATTTGGGCTGGCTGGTACCGTGGTGCTTATACCGATTACAAAAAGGCATCTGAAGATGAATTTGCCAAGGTAAAACGCTTTTTACACGTAGAATGGGGAGGAGATAGTCATGCACTACGTCACTCAGAAAATCCTGATAAAGCTTTAAGTAAGATCAAAACCGGGGGAAGTGCTGATGAAAGAGCAGGCGACGCCTCTCTATACGGTGGTGCGGCAAGGATTTCTAAAGATGGCGACTGGAGTGAATCCTACATCACAAACTTAATCGATTGGCATTTAAAAGAGCAGGAAACTATGCCCTGGTTAAGCGGTACGGCTTACTGGCCTTTCAAAGACTTTTCTACGCCCGTTCGTCCCGATAATCCAGTGCCTTACATGAACCAGAAGGGCGTGGTAGAAAGAGATTTTACCAAAAAAGAAGCCTATTACGTTTTCCAGTCTTACTGGACAGAGAAACCAATGGTGCATCTCTACGGACACAGTTGGCCCATCCGTTGGGGCGATGAAGGTGAAGAGAAAATGGTGAAAGTTTACTCCAACTGTACAGATGCCGAAATTTTCTTAAATGGCAAAAGTTTTGGCAGTAAAAAACGCAATAGTCAAGATTATCCGGCAGCGGGTTTGCGCTGGAATCTTCCGTTTGTAAAGGGTGAAAACACGGTTAAGGTAATCGCCAAAAAAGGGAAGGAGACCGTAACCGACGAAATTAAATTTACTTATCAAACCGAAAAATGGACAAAGCCAGCTCAAATGGAACTGAAAAAAATCAGTCAGCAAGATGATGTGGCAACCATTGAAGTAAAGCTTTTTGATGCCAAAGGAATTCAATGTTTAGACGCCGTTAATTTAATTACTTTTGGTTTAACTGGCGATGGTAAATTGATTGATAATCAAGGAACTTCATCTGGTTCCAGGAAAGTGCAGGCTTACAATGGAAGAGCGATGATCAGCATGAAATTAAATAAAGGTCAAAGCGTAGTATCGGCAATTTCTGAAGGTCTGAAAACGGTTTTTATAACTTTATAATACCTAACCAAATATATACCAATGAAAAAAATCATTACCCATGCATTATTAGTGCTGCTCGGTCTTACCGGAACAGCCTTTGCATATCCAAAGCCCAATCTGAAAGGAACCGATTTAAAAAAGCAGGCAGAAGCATTGTTGAAAAAACAGATTTTAGGAGAAGCAGCCTGGGCCATGCAGCAAAAACCGATTACTGTTACCGCTTCATCGTCGCCAAGGAGTGCAGGTGGGAAGCATGATTTCTTCTCTGAAGCGGACTATTTTTGGCCTGACCCGAAAAATCCGGATGGTCCTTACATCAACAGGGATGGACTCACCAATCCTGATAACTTTTTAGCGCACCGTAAGGCGATGGTCCGTTTTAGTAAAATTATCGGTGCGCTGGCTTCCGCCTATAAAATTACTGGCGATGAAAAATATATAAAACAAGCCGTTAAACATTTTCAAGCCTGGTTTATCAATTCGGAGACATTGATGAACCCCAATCTATTGTTTGCGCAAGCGGTAAAAGGTAAGTTTACGGGGCGTAATTATGGTATTATCGATACTATTCATTTAATGGAAGTGGCTCAAGGTGCATTAGTCATGGAAAAAGCAAAAGCATTTGATCAGCATACCAATAAAGGTGTGAAAAAATGGTTTGCCGATTATACCTTATGGTTAAACACCAGCAAGCCAGGTGTTCAGGAAAAAACCGTGAAAAATAACCATGCAACCTGTTGGGCCATGCAGGTAGCATCTTTTGCAAAACTTTGTGGCAACGAAAATATGCTCGATTCCTTGCGTACCAGTTATAAAACTATCCTTCTGCCAAACCAAATGGGCGATGACGGTAGCTTTCCGTTGGAAATGGCGAGAACAAAACCTTACGGTTATTCGATCTTTAACCTTGATGCCATGACGATGCTCTGCCAGATTTTATCTACGCCAAAAGATAACCTCTGGAATTTTGAAACTGCCGATGGAAAATCCATAAAAAAAGGATTAACTTATTTATATCCGTTTATTGCCGATAAAAGCAAGTGGACCTTAAAGCCCGATGTAATGTACTGGGAAAATTGGCCTGTAGCACAGCCTTTTTTACTGTTTGGAGCAGTACAATACAATCAAGCCAATTGGTACCAAACCTGGGCAAAATTAGACCATCAGCCTCAGGTAGAAGAAGTAATTAGAAATTTACCTATCCGTAACCCATTAATCTGGTTATAATATGAACTTAAAAGTAACAATAACGGCGCTAACTGTATTGTCTTTCAGTATAGTAAAGGCACAAAAAACAGATGTTAAAAAAGCATTTGCATCTGCAGCAAAACAAACAGAAGTACTGATTAAAAATGTAGATTCGGCCAGGAAAGTAAAGCCTAATCTGGTTTCACCACGGACTGTAGAAAACGGACAGTTTAAAATGGTGGTGTCGAAAGATTGGACCAGTGGATTCTTTCCGGCAGAATTATGGTATTTTTATCAATATACCAAGGATAAGAAATGGCTCGATTTGGCCAAGAAATATACTGAGGATATCAAAAAGGAACAATTTAACACAGGAACACACGATTTAGGTTTCATGATCTATTGTCCATTTGGAAACGGCTACCGTTTAACCAACGATCCGGCCTATAAAGTTGTAATTATTCAGGCGGCAAAATCATTGTCTACCAGATTCAACGTCAAAGCAGCTGTGTTAAAATCGTGGGATCATAATGGCGATAAGTGGAAATATCCGGTAATTATCGATAACATGATGAACCTTGAGCTGTTATTCGAAACCACTAAGTTAACCGGCGATTCATCTTTCTATAAAATTGCGGTAACACATGCCAATACCACAATGAAGAATCATTTCAGACCCGATTTTAGTTCTTATCATGTGATCGATTATGATACCTTAACAGGTAATGTGCGCCAGAAATTAACCGCACAGGGTTACGCTAATGAATCGGCTTGGGCACGTGGACAAGCCTGGGCACTTTACGGTTATACCATGTGTTATCGTGAAACTAAAAATAAAGCATATTTAGCTCAGGCTGAAGGTGTTGCGGGTTTTATCTTAAACAGTAAAATTACGCCGGCTGACGGCATTCCATATTGGGATTATAACGATCCTAAAATTCCCGATGTTTCCAGAGATGCATCTGCTGGGTCAATTACAGCCTCGGCACTTTACGAATTGGCAAAGTACAGTACCAATGGTAAAAAATACAAAGCCGCTGCCGATAAAATCTTAAATTCGCTCAGCACAAAGTACACCAGTAAAATTGGCACAAATTATGGCTTTATTTTGGAACACAGCACTGGGCACCGCCCGGCAAAGTCTGAAATAGATGTGCCGATCAATTATGCCGATTATTACTATTTAGAAGCTTTGTTAAGAAGTAAAAACTAAAATGAAGCGTCTATTAAAGCTATTTATCGGTGCGGGCCTAGCTGCCGGCTTACTACTGGGCATGCCGGCAGATTATTTAACCAAAAAGAAAGTGGTTATTGGCTATGTTGGCGGTTATAGAGGTCTGGTTGATGTGCGTAAAATTTCTGCGGAGAAACTCACACACATCAATTATGCTTT
Source organism: Pedobacter sp. GW822-FHT03F06 (assembly GCF_058801365.1). Taxonomy (NCBI): domain Bacteria; kingdom Pseudomonadati; phylum Bacteroidota; class Sphingobacteriia; order Sphingobacteriales; family Sphingobacteriaceae; genus Pedobacter; species Pedobacter sp. GW822-FHT03F06. The sequence continues at coordinate 319,999 of NZ_JBXANE010000001.1, read as the reverse complement.
TGTCGACGTAAAAAACAACCGTGCTTTTTTACACCGGGAAGCAACTGATACGGTTAATTTTCAGCAGCTCAATCAGCTTAAACTTAAAAACCCTGACCTTAAAATCCTGATTTCCATTGGTGGATGGGCCTGGAGCGAAAATTTTTCAGATGCTGCACTGAGCGACACATCGCGTAAAGCTTTTGCCGAAAGTGCCGTTAAAATTATAGAGAAATTTAAGCTGGATGGGGTAGATATTGATTGGGAATATCCTGGTATAGCAGGCGAAGAAGGTAACGTTTTCAGACCGGAGGACAAACAGAACTTTACGCTGATGCTGAAAGAACTCCGTTTAGAATTGGATAGTTTAGAACATAAATATCAATCTAAAAAGCTCTTAACCATTGCGGTTGGTGGTTTTACTGATTTTATCCGCCATACGGAAATGGATAAAGCAGCACAGTATCTGGATTATGTAAACCTAATGACCTACGATTTCTACAATGGTAGTTTTGCGGGGCATCATACCAATCTGTATAACTCAAAAAGCTACCCAGCACAGCATTATGCAGACAAAACCTTTCGCGAGTTTGCCGCTGCAGGCGTTCCCGACGAGAAATTAGTAATGGGAATTGCCTTTTATAGTCGGTCTTTCACCCTTAAAGAAGGTGCTAAAAATGGCTTAGGCGATCCTGTTTTAAGCAGCAGATATGGAAAAGGTTATACTTTTTTAAAAGACAGTCTGATCAATCAGAAAGGCTTTAAGAAACATTACGATAAAGACGCCAAAGCTTCTTATCTCTATAATGCCGCAAGCCGTGAATATATGACTTATGATGATGAAAGATCGGTAAAGGCAAAATGTGAATATGTATTGAAAAATAACATGGCTGGGGTGATGTTTTGGGAGTACGACTCTGATTTAAATGGCTATTTAGTTAATCAGATCAATAAAAGTTTAAAATGATAATAATGAAACGAAATCTAAGCATCCTATTGATTTTGGCAGCGGCATTTAATGTATCTGCCCAGAAAAAAAAAGTGGTTAAGCCGGTACAAACTTATACCGTTTCCAACAAAAAAGTAACGGTTTACACTACAGCAGACAAGTCTGAATATCGCATCAGTAAAACCGAAACCTTAAGTTTTGTTGAGCATAAGCAACCATTTGAAACAGAGCCTTGTATTTTTGTAGATCCAACTATAAAGTACCAGACCCTAGTGGGAATTGGTGGCGCTTTAACGGATGCTTCTGCAGAAACATTTGCTAAGTTATCTAAGAAAAATCAACAGGAACTTTTAACGGCATATTACAGTAAAGATAAAGGTATCGGTTATACTTTGGCACGTACCAATATCGCCAGCTGCGATTTTTCGAGCGGAAGTTATACCTATGTGCAGGATAATGATAAAGACCTTAAAACTTTTAGCGTAGCGCACGACGAAGAATTTAAAATTCCTTTGATTAAACAGGCTATTGCCGCATCTGGAGGTAAATTGCCTCTGTTTGTAAGCCCTTGGTCGCCACCAGCGTGGATGAAAGATAACAACAGTTTAATTCAGGGCGGACATTTATTGCCTGCATACCGACAAAGCTGGGCAAATCATTACGTGAAATTTATCAAAACTTACGAGGCTATAGGTATTCCGGTTTGGGGTTTAAGTGTCCAGAACGAACCTATGGCCAAACAGAAATGGGAATCTTGCTTGTTCACGGCCGAGGAAGAACGCGATTTCATTAAAAACTTCTTGGGCCCAACCTTGCAGAAGTCTGGCCTTTCGGCGAAAAAACTTATTGCCTGGGACCATAACCGCGATCAGATTTTTCAAAGGGCCAGTACCATTTTGAATGATAAGGATGCGGCTAAATATGTTTGGGGTATTGGTTTTCACTGGTACGAAACGTGGACAGGCAGTGGAATGCAGTTCGGTAATGTGAAACAAACACATGAAGCTTACCCGGATAAAGCCCTGATTTTTACTGAAGGATGTAAAGAAAAGTACGATGTAAATAAACTGGATGACTGGACTTTGGGTGAGCGTTATGGTTACTCCATGATTAACGATTTTAATGCCGGAACAGCTGCCTGGACAGATTGGAATATTCTTTTAGATGAAAAAGGTGGTCCAAACCATGTCGGTAACTTCTGTTTTGCTCCGATACATGCCGATACTAAAAATGATAAATTGATTTATACAAATGCTTATTATTATATGGGACATTTTTCTAAATTTATCCGCCCGGGAGCTAAAAGAATAGGAGCAGCATCCAGTCGCGATAAATTACAATCAACAGCCTTTTTAAATCCCGATGGTAAGTTGGTTGTAGTGGTAATGAATCAATCAGATGATAAATTGAAATACAGTTTATGGATAAAGGGCGAGGCTGCAGCAACAACCAGTTTGCCACACTCCATCACAACATTAGTAATAGAATAAACTTAAAAAAGAACTAAACAAATGGTAAAAGAAGTAGAAAGCCTGTTTTCGCTGAAAAATAAGGTTGTAGTAGTTACAGGAGCTACAGGTGTTTTGGGCGAGGCTTTTATTAACGGTTTGTGTGCCGCAGGTGCTACAATCGTTGTAATCGGAAGAAATGAAGAAATAGCAAAACAAAGGGCCGCAGATGTAATTGATGCAGGTGGTAAAGCAATTTACATTATTGCCGATGTATTAAATGAACAGAACCTGATTGATGCAAATGCAACCATTATTAAAGAATTTGGGCGGATCGATGCATTGGTAAATGCAGCAGGAGGCAACGTGGCTGAGGCAGTAATCCAACCAGGTAGCGATGTTTTTGACCTAAATATTCCGGCCTTAAAGCAGGCTTTTGACTTAAACCTGTTCGGAACGATTATGCCAACGCAGATTTTTGGCAAAGAAATAGCCAAAAACGGCGGTAGCATAGTAAATATATCTTCTGTTTCGGCAACCCAGGCACTTACCAGGGTGTTGGGTTATTCGCTGGCTAAGGCATCTATTGATAGTTATACGAAATGGATGGCTGTTGAATTAGCCAATCGTTATCAGGATAAAATCAGGATGAATGCCATTGTTCCTGGCTTTTTTATTACCAACCAGAACAGGGCACTATTAACCAACGAAGATGGTTCTTTAACTGCAAGAGGGCAGGCCATTATTTCTAAAACACCCTTTAAGCGGTTTGGAGCCCCAGAAGAATTAATCGGCGCTTTAGTATATTTGCTAAGTGATGCCTCTAAATTTGTAAATGGAGAGAATGTTAAAGTGGATGGAGGATTTACAGCATTTTCTGGCGTTTAAATAATTTAGGTAATTTGTACGATCATTTTATCAATGTAATCCCAAAATCTGTGTAATCATATATTAAATGAAATATAAAAAATTAGAACAAACCTGGCGTTGGTACGGTCCGAACGATCCAGTTAGCCTACAAGATGTTAAACAGGCAGGTGCTACAGGCATTGTAAGCGCATTGCATCATATTCCGCATGGCGAAGTTTGGCCATTAAATGATATTCAGGAAAGAAAGGCCATTATCGAGGCTGCAGGTTTAACCTGGTCGGTAGTAGAAAGTGTTCCCGTACACGAAGCGATTAAAACGCGTAGGGCAGATGCCGGACAGTACATCGAAAATTATAGAACCTCTTTGCGTAACCTGTCTGCTTGCGGAATTAAAATTGTTTGTTACAATTTTATGCCGGTATTAGATTGGACACGTACACAATTGGACCTCGAAATGACCGATGGATCGAAAGCACTTTATTTTAACTGGATCGATTTAGCCATTTTTGATCTTTATATTTTGAAAAGAGCAGGAGCTGAGGCAGATTATTCAAAATCTATTTTAGATAGGGCTGCTGCTAAATATACAACTTTAACAGAACAGGATTTAGCTGATCTTCGTGTAAATGTACTAATGGGGATTCCTAATGAAAAAGAAATCGAACTGGAGACTTTGCGCAACAGTATTAATGAATACAAAGCCATTGGTACACAAGGATTAAAAGAAAATTTGAAATTTTTCTTGTTAGCTATTGCTGAGGTTTGTACAGAAGAAGGCATAAAAATGACCATCCATCCTGACGATCCTCCATATGCTATTTTAGGTTTGCCAAGAATTGCGAGTACGCTCGAAGATTTTAATTATATCATTAAAGAAGTAGATCAGGCTTTTAACGGTGTTTGTTTCTGTACAGGCTCGCTGGGAGCTGGCATGGGGAATAATGCCTTAGAGATCTTTAATGCGGTTAAAGAGCGTGTTTATTTTGCGCATTTGCGTAACGTCAAAAAAGATGAAGACGGTAGTTTTTACGAAGCAGATCATTTGGGTGGGGATGTGAACATGTACGAAATCATGAAAGCCTTATCAGAAGAGAATGCACTGCGCGATAAATCAATTCCTTTCCGCCCGGATCATGGACACCAAATGTTGGATGATTTAGCTAAAGTAACTAATCCGGGTTATTCTGCAATTGGTAGATTAAGAGGTTTGGCCGAATTAAGAGGCTTAGAAATAGGCGTTACAGGGAATTACTAAACAATTTCCTAGAGAAACACTTTCGCTTTGTCATCCTGAGCGTAGTCGAAGGATCTTTTAGTGTTTAATTTATCACATATGCGCACAAATAAAAACATTGATTTATTTGTGCGCATTTTTCATTATCCACCTTTCGCCGACCGCCAGACACTTATCGCCAACCCTTATTCTTCACAAATACACCTCAATTCCCAAAATTTTAACTCACCTTTGCTTGTGGCTTGAAATTTGAGTCTCTTATAATTATGGAAAACAGCAATAACCCCAAGAAGAAGATCTTAACGCCTTCTGTTGTACATGATGATTTACCTGAGGTTAAGAAGCCTGAGCATTTACGAAAGGTGCCGCTAAATCACGATAGCGGATTGCCGGAAAATCCTGAAAGAAATTATCACCATGAAGAATTAAAGAGTGTTACCGCCAGTCATGACGAAATTCGGCATGCCGATGATGATATTTGGAACGGAGAAGACGCGTAATTTAGCATTGATTTGATTTTTAGCGTAGCTGTTCTGTAGTAATCATGCAGAATTGGGTGAGAAATCATGTTTTTTACAGGCTTAAATCAAATTTATTTCGCCTGGATTAAATTTTAATTGCTTCGTTCTTAAATACTTATTTGAAATGCGAAAAGCAGCTTCTAAATAGTTTAAAATATATTTTTACATATTAAATAGAACTTCTATATTTGCAGCTCATTAAAAAATGAGCCTCGGTAGCTCAGTTGGATAGAGCAACGGTTTTCTAAACCGTGGGTCAGGGGTTCGAATCCCTTCCGGGGTACATTTAAAGGCTTCTAGTTAAAAAACTGGGAGCTTTTTTTATTTCTGGCCTAAAATCGATGAAGAACTGTTATGCCCGAAAAGCATTCTAACTTTGGAATAATCCTCAATACACAAGTATTTATAGCTAAATTATTGAATTAGTAATGGATAATAGATTTTCTGATAGCAAGCAGGTAGCGGTGGTTTCCACTTTTTCTCATCTTTTAAATACGGATTTTAAGGGAGATATAAATGCAGGTTGCTGGCAGAGAGACCTGGTTGGCGACTTTAAGGAAATTGTATCTAAACTTGAACTGAAAGCTGACCTCACGGAAGTTTCTATGGAAGACCTTCATGTGCTTAAGCTATCTGAACAAGGTAATATGGCAAGAGAAGTAATCTTAAGTGATTTTGAGTTGTTGGCAGATTCAGGTACATCACCTTCTCTTAATTTAATCAAAAGTTACGAGCGGGATGAGGAACTCGGTTTCATTTCAACAGATGTATATTCATTTCATGTAGACCGATCGCCCATTGGTACCGATACTTTTTTATGTACCTACTATGGTGCTGCGAGTGAAATCTTAGCTAATAATCAGGCTGAACAGAAAATCTTAGTCCCTGAAATCCGGCAAAAGCTCAAAGAGTTGTATAACGGTCCGGAATCGGAATTTGAAAACTTTTTGATGGAACATTATTTTGACTTGCATTACCAGGCCAAAGCTGGTGCAAAGCCCATCAATCTAGGATTGGGACATTTATGGAGACTAGCAGTGGATCATCCTGAAAAACAATGTTTGCCCTGTATTCACCGTGCACCAATTGAAAAAGATGGCGAGTATAGATTGCTTCTGATCTGCTAAAATTAAAATTTTTTTTATCTAATCCCCTTTATTAGGTGTTAATCACTGTCACGTTGTCCAAAAGACTCCTACGCAGAGCTTGTCGAAACACCTTAATGGTATTTAAACAAGTCCTTCGACAAGCTCTCCGTAGGATAGGAGTCCTTTGGACAGAATGACAAATCTATATTATGATACAACCCCTCATTTCTTTTAGCTTCAATCTTTAATACGCTGCTATTGTTACTTTATCTAAATATTTTGTTGACAGCCAGCTGGACTTTAGCAGTGTCATTTTCGATAGTTTTTTTGATAGACTCGTCAAATGAAGGAGCGAAGTCTGCTGTGATAGAGATCAGCTGCGTATGATTGGTCACCGTAAGCTCAAAGGCATGACTCCCGAATTTAAATTTGCTTTTAATTTTGTCTGCCTGTTTTTCAATTGCTTTAGAAAATTCATAGCTGTTGCTAATTTCGTCAAAATGATCCTTTACTGCATGGAAGATTAGGTGTGTTTCTACATCCAATTCGTTGATGATCACCCTGGCATTCAACAGCGCTGGTGCTGTTTTTCCTTCAGCTCCTTCCTGTAGGTTCTTCAAAGAGGGAAGCAGGTCTTCACTGAAGATGATATCCTTAGGATCGTTAATAAAAATTGTTGAGGGGTTACCATTTTCATCAGATCGCTGTTGGAGGTATATCGTGTCATTGCCGTCCTTTAGTTCTACGCTAGCTGGCGCAATATATTCTGTTTTGATATCGGTGATAGTGTTTTTGATGAGCTTAACAACATATGCCAAGACAGGGTAATCTGTAATATCGTTCATGGTGTTTTTTTTACAAATGTACGGCTTCGTTGAGGTGATATAAAGCGCCTAGAGAAAACGAATAGATAGTTTTATTATAAATGGATCACCAAGAGGGAGTTAATTTTTTCTTTGCTCCGGTTTATTTATAATAAGTCACAATCCCCTCTATATTTAACCATTACTTGAAGCTTAGTTTCGCTGAGCAATTCTGGTTTGCGCCTGCGCAGGAATGATGACCTTTCTATTAGGAATCTATCAATTCTAGTGTAGTTGAATGACAATCTTTTTTCGATTTAACTGATGAGAAAGAATCTTCAACTACAATCAGACTTACAACCGCTTTGATCAACTTAATGACATTAGCCTATCAGGAGAAAATATCAGTGGAAAAAATTGCCCTTCCATTTTATGTCCCGCTCTAATAGGTGCCACGCCTTTAAGTAAGGCCTCGTCGGTATTCGATTCGGTACCGTCAGTAAATACATTTAAAACGAAAGCGCTTCTTGAGCGCGGTGATTTATTTTGGAACGAACCATGAACCATTAACGGATGGTGAAACGTAGCATATCCCTTTTTAAGTTCGATAGGGACAGGATTAAATTCTGCCTTTTGCTCTTCTGTTAAATACGGCATTAAGCCTTCCATATCTCCAGCTAAATCTGGTTTATCCAACAAGCCCCAGTTGTGGCTTTTAGGTACATAATATAAACAACCGTTTTCGGTAGTTGCATCATCCAATCCAACCCAGCAGGTTAAATGTTGCATGGGGCCAGTGCGTGTCCAATAAGAATAATCCTGGTGCCAGGCTACAACTCCTCCGTGTTTTGCTGGTTTACAGAACAACTGATCATGCCAGAAACGTACGCCTTTATTGCCTAAAATCTGACTGGCCGCCATCGCAAAGGCCGGATTCCATATTACATCATGAAAGCTTTCGGTAATGCGCCAGGCGCCTAAAGCATGAAATAAAACTGAGTTGGGATCTGCAGATTCATTGCTGTGAAATTCGTGAAACAGCCCGTTTAGCGGGTGTGCAGGATCTACAATTTCTGCTAATTCTTTGTTCAACCGCTCAACCTGCCATTCATCCAATAACTTTACATCACTAATGTATCCAAACGTCTTAAAAAAATCAAGTTGCTCGTTGCCGAGCTTGTACTGTTCCCATTCAGAAGCTTTGGTAGGCCATTTAAATAGGTCGGAAATGAGTCGGTGTTTTTTTGAGAGGTCTTGCAGATTGGGTTTGGCCATCAATTTTATACGTTTTATGGTTAGAAATTGCTCATTTATTTAAAGGTAATAAAACATTTTCCGTCATAGAACAGGCAAGGCAAATTTGATTCTAATTATTTTTCAGCCGATAAACGGTGTTTTACAATTTAATGAGTTAATGCGGTGTAACCAATTTCAGATAACAAGTGATAAATATTTAACATTGAATTAATAATCGGTCATTAGTTTTGCGGTATAAATATTTGGTTAGTATTTATAAGTTTAGGTTAGTTGATTATAAAAGCCCAGATGGATATCGGGGCTTTTTATATTTAACCCATGCGATAGAAAAACTCGTCGGCTACGATCTTTCCGTCTTTAACCTCATAAACACAGATTTCACTCATGGCCATTCTTCCATGAGCTTTATAAGTGGCATCAATGTTCATTACAATAGCAAAATGATTGTCTGCCACAATTGGTTCGGAGCACGAAGCGCTATGAATTTCTTCAACACTTTCTTCCCATTGTATGGTTTTCTTTTTAACGGCATCTTTGCCTTCTGTTAATTCCATTGGCGAGCCTTTTGGCTCTTTGCTTATAACGTTGTCGGCGTAAAGTTCATCAATGGCCTGTTCGTGTTTGCCTTCACGGCAAAGCTGTACCAATTTGTCAGCTACTTCCTGAGTATTCATATGCTTATATTTAGTTATGATCTAAGTTATCTAAAAATAAACGCTTTACCTGTTTAAAAGGTTTTAAGTTTAGGTTAACTTGAAGTGTTAATGAAGAAGATTGCAATTATTAAAATTCGTGATTGAAATTAGTCTTAGGTAAATGGGATTACAGTCACAGAAATGGATAAAATATTCATCACACAAAACATTTTAAGTTTCGCATTTCGGAGTTTAACAAATTGTTAATCCTGGCCTGCCCTTAAATTTAAACGGCTATTATTTAATGATTCATTATTTGGTTTTGTTGGTTACCAAGGCCAGGATCTCCATTAAATTGTCTATTACCACATCAGGTTTAGCTTCTTCTAATTGTTTTTGTGTATGGGCTCCAGTTGTAATACCAATGCTTAGGCCGCAACCTGCATTTTTGCCTTCTTCAATATCAATACTTGAATCTCCAACCTTAACAACCGATTTACCATCGGTAAGACCATGGTGTCTCATCGCCAATAAAATCATATCAGGTTCAGGCCTGTTCTGGCTAACTTCCGAAGCAGTAACGAGTGTATCGAATTCTGTACCTGCTTTCCAACCCAACCTGCTCAGGATAGCTTCTGCAGTAACCCTGTCATAACCTGTATTAAGCACCGAAATTATTCCTTCTTTTCGAAGTTTTTCAAAAAGTTCAATTGAACCTGGTTGAGGTAAAATTTCCTCAGTTTCATATGCCAGTTTTAGTTTACCAATAAATTCTTCATATATATCGAATACCATTGCCTCATCAAAAGAACCTTTGTAGGTTTTAAGTACCGATCTGATTGCTTCTTTCTTTTCCTTTCCAGCTGCAACAGCAAGGACCTGATCAAGGGTATAAGAAAAACCAGCGGCATTTATTGCATTCATTAGTGTTTTGTAAACTAGGTTGTTTTCGTTCACTGTAGTGCCAGCCATATCGAATACTACCATCTTAATTTCAGGGTACATTTGCTTTCTATTAAATTAGATAAATTAATTTTTTGAACTATTGTCGTCAAATATACTATCAGTATTTTTACTAAACAAATGTTTAGTAATAGTTAACATTTATATTAACATTTGTTTACTTTAGCTAAACATTAAAAGTTCACTTTTGCTTTATTGTTTCGTCAATAAGAAAATATGGATTAGAACAACCAAATTTAAATCAACAGAGAAAGATAAAAATGAAAATCGCAACCCTCATTGTTTTCAATGGATCGGGAAAGGCCCTTGAGGAAATAGAAATAGCTATTCCTGTACTTAATCCAGGTGAAATCCTAGTGCAAAACCTTTATACCACGATTTGCGGAAGCGATCTGCATACCTTCTGCGGGTTGCGGAGTGAAGCTGTTCCTACGGTTTTGGGGCACGAAATTGTGGGTAAAGTGCTGGCTTTTCATCCAGAACATAACCAGAAAGATTATTTAGGAAACCCACTTGAAATCGGCGATAGGGTAACCTGGAGCATATTTGCTTCCAACGCAGATTCGGCAAGGGCAAAAGAAGGTATGCCTCAAAAGGCTGATGGTCTATTTAAATATGGACATGCTAAAGTTACAGATGCAGATGCGCTTCACGGAGGACTTTCAACCCACTGTGTATTAAAGCATGGTACTACCGTACTTAAAATCAGTAAAGAAATTCCGCTTAAAGTTGCCGCTACAATTAATTGTGCTGTGGCAACGGTTGCAGGTGCTGTCCGTCTTTCAGGAAGCCTTCAAGGGAAAAAGGTATTAATCTCTGGTGTTGGGCTGTTGGGTTTAGTATGTGCAGCAATGTGCAGTGCCGATGGTGCAAAAGAAATCCATGTAGCGGATGTAAATGAAGGACGTTTAAAGTTAGCCGAAGCGTTCGGAGCCAATGTTCTACATCTCTTAGGCCAGAATGCAGACCTCCCAACTGATATTGATGTGGCATTTGATATGAGTGGTTCGCCAGATGCGATGGAAATGGGACTTGCAACACTTACTGTTGGTGGAACAGCAGTCTGGATCGGAGCAGTTTTTAAAACAAGGGAGGTTCAGGTTAATGCAGAGCGCATTGTTCGAAACCTCGTTACCATCAAAGGCCTCCACAATTATAACTACGAAGACTTTGTACAAGCGGTAAAGTTTATAGAAGCCAACTATGCTAAGTTTCCGTTTGAAAAACTTGTTTCAGCAGAGTTTTCTCTGGAAGATGCAGAATCTGCCTTTAATTATGCAGTGGCTGATAAGCCCATCCGAGTGGGGATAAACGTAGCCAAAAAAAACAATAATGAACAGTAATAGCGTGAGTAAACAGAAATGGAAAATGTTATTGGTAACCATGCTGTGTTACCTTTTCTTTTACACGGGCAGGCACAACTTCGGCTGGGCTGTAAAGGGCATGGCTGATTCGTTAAATATACCCTACAGTACCATTGGCTGGATTAGCTTTTGCATGTTAATCGGCTATGCCATAGGCCAGTTTATCAACGGTAATTTAGCTGATAAATTGAGCCCTAAACTGATGGTGGTAACCGGAGCTTATCTATCAATCATGACCAATATTGCAATAAGTTTTTCAAATACGGCCACCGTGATTATGATCCTTTGGGGAATCAACGGTTTTTTCCAGTCTATGGCTTGGGCACCAGGTGCGAAACTGATCAATAATTGGTGGGACGAACATGAGCGGGGCAAGGCATTTGGCTTTTATACCATGGCAGCTGGACTATCTTCTGCAGTAACTTACCTTATTTCAATTGTGCTCTTGCAACAGGGAATTGAATGGCGAATGCTATTCCGCTTACCCGTACTACTGTTATTGGTTACGGCAACCGTATTTCTGATTATTGCAAAGGATCGGCCTGATGTTGAAGATAATGATGGCCATCAGCCACTGGCCAAAGATAAATCAGATTGGCTCGACCGTTATAAGGAAGCATTCAGAAATAAAAATTTTTTGCTTACCTCTTTATCTTTCGGTTTTGAGAGTATGGCCCGTTATGGACTGATATTTTGGGTTCCAGTTCATTTTTTGGGTAAAAACTGGAAAGATAACCCTGGCAATATCTGGGTTACATTTTTATTGCCCGTTGGTATGGCCATTGGTGCATTATGTTTTGGTGTTTTATCTGATACCCTTTTTAAAGGAAACCGGTTAAAAGCCATCGTAGTTGGAATGTCGGCAAGTGCAATCCTTTCACTTCTTATTTTTATTGTGCCTACCCAACAAATCATTCTCAGTAGTATTTTAATGCTTTTAACAGGTTTCTTTGTATACGGACCACAGGCTTGTTACTGGCCTTTAAGTCCAGATATGTTGGGTAATAGGCTTACAGGTACAGGGATAGGGATTATGAATATGTGCGGTTATCTGTTTGCAGCAATTGGTGAGCCATTTTTGGGCTATGTAATTGATATTACTGGCGATAGCAACAACATTTTTATTGTAACTGCGCTAGCCTGTGTATTGTCTGCTTTAATTGCGTTTTTTGTTTCCAGATCTAAGCCAATCAAAGTAGCATAATGTTTTAAGTTAAGGTACAACAATGCGGTTGTTACCTGAGCCAGAAGTAATTTTTACCTCCGGAATAATTTTAAAGTCTTTTTTATAATAATTTATGAGTTTGAAAGGGATAAGTAAGACTACAGTAGGAAATTTGATCGGTCTTCTTGATCAGCTTGAAGAACTGGAAAGAATGATCGGAACTGATCTTGATGGATGCGATGAAATTAAAAAACTTAAACAGGAACTAATCGAAATCTACCAGAAATATGAACATATGGTACGCGAGATAACCGATCAAATTGGTGTATATCAGGATCTTTATGCGAAGATCAGGTTTAGGTTTGTGCCCGAAAAACTAAAATCTTTAAGACGAATTATTCCGCAGGATAGTTATGAATTTACGGTGCTCAAAGAAAGTATTCAAAAAAGCCACTTAACTTAAGTGCTGATAGGAGTAGTTAATTGTAAAATCGAAAAATCAGCATTAGTCGGATCAGCCTGTGCATCCGCCAGTACGATTTACGTGAATCATTAAAATGATCTCTGGTTTTCTAGGTATTGATCATGTGATAATAAGTATGGTTTGTTTTAAATTATAAAGCTTGATATAAAAATGTTGTTCGTTTCTAAAATAATGCACTTCTATTTTTTTTATCCTTCCCGAATATGATTCGTATGTAATATAGTCACCCTCCTTGAGCGTTTGAAGCTCAGCACGGCTGGTCCATCTTTGTATTCTCATGTTTGTGATAAACTGGCTCCTATAACAGGGCTAATATTAAGGATTGCTGAGGGAGAGCGCCCTTTTTAACAGGATTTTTACCCCGTTATTTGTCAGTAATGGCTTTTATTTACTCACATAGAACATAATATAATTGCTGGCAAGAATATACTTTTCTATAGCACAACTTAAAAAAATGTAAAGCAAATTGTCCGTCAATTGTGAAGTGCAATAAACCGCTAATTCCATAATTTGCATTGATTAATTGTCGAACATGAAAAATAAAAGTTTGCCACTTTTATGGGCTATTTTATTTATTTGTTTTAGCTGTAACTCAATTCAGAGTTTGACGGCTTCTCACGCTATCAGTAAAACTGGTGAACAAATAAAGGATGGTGAGAGAATAGATGGCAACCAGTTAATTGATTCACTTTTGGCCGATCGGTTTAGTTACAACAAATCGCTGATTAAAGATGGTTTTAATTCAAAAAAACAGCTACCAAAACCCACAACAATCATTACCAATACTCCACTCAAAACCATATCGTTCAATGGATTAAATTATTTAGTCAAGGATGATAAAGTTGTTGACATTAAAGGACTTAAGCTATCCGTATCAGCACTGTCTATACTAACCGAAAAGTTGGCAAGCTTAGATCAGATTCAGCAGTATTGTAGTGAAAAAGCAAACCTGGAATACCAACAGAAAAATCGCGATATGAATGCCATTAAAACATTGGACCGTCAGTATTTTGCAGCACTGAATACCTTAAAAAATATCACCTCAAGCATAGCCATCGAAGCCAGAAAACGAAACGCATCTATATCGATAGAAATGTTGCTAGCCAAAATCGAGCTACCTGATATCAAGAATACCCGGATGAAAACTAAGCGTAATTATGTAGCCAAAATTGAATAATATCAGATGAAGTGATACAAGAATACCACATCACCCACATATGCTGGTTTGGGTTGGTCCTTAATCACAAGCGTAGCTTGAATCGTAACTTTAGTTATTCCCCTCAAATTGCTAATGCAATTTAATTTTGCTTTTAGTTGCACTTCACTATCCACTAAAACTGCCTGGCCAAATTTAAAACGTTCAATGCCATAATTGATTTCCATTTTAATATTACGGACATCCGCAATCTGCTTCCATAAATATGGAATTAAAGATAATGTTAAATATCCATGCGCTATTGTTGCCTTAAATGGTCCTTCATTTTTAGCTTTTTCTGGATCGGTGTGTATCCATTGATGATCTAAGGTTGCATCGGCAAATTTATCAATCTGTTCCTGGTCTATAGTATGCCATTGCGAAACACCTAGTTCTTTACCAAGATGCGATTCATACTCTTCAAAATTATTAATCACCAACATATATTCTGTTTATAGGATTAGTACTGTTACAACTCCTTTAGGTACAACAATCCTTCAGGTATTATAGTTTCATTCACTTTTTTGTATTCAATGATAATCATAATAACGGTGTATTTGCAGGATATGGTTGAAAATATTCAAAAGATTTTTCTGCTCATTTTGCCTTGATTTGTGAACAACAAGTGCAGGTTGTTTATAATCAGTTAGATAAGTATAACCACTGTTTATTCTCACCCTATTAAATTTTAAAAGACAACAGGAAATGAAAGATGCTAATAATCTGACCAATGGGCTAACAAATGGGGCTGGGGGGGAATGCTGTATGGGGTGAGAATATAAGATGGGAGATATAAAATTTATGATGGAATGCCTTCCTAACTATGATTCGAGTTCGGAGAAAAAATGCCCTTCACTTAACGCTAAGCACTTTTAAGCTTTGCTTAATTGTTTTGATTTTTAAGTTGATTAAATATTATCTAAATATTTAATTTGATATATTTAAATTAAAATTTAGATTTGTCTAAAATTATATTTAGATAAACCATTCTTGTTCATGAAATCATTCTTATCCTACTGCTTTTGTTTTTTTATATCACTAAGTGCCATCGCGCAAAAAGTTGTGGTTAAAGGTTTGGTCACCTCTCAAAATGAACCAGTAGAAAATATTACCATTAAAATTTTAGGATCTAATGGGACCACCAAATCAAATGTTTCCGGTACCTATCAATTAGGAGGTATTTCATCTGGAAATTATGACCTCATTTTTTCGGGCATAGGTTATCAATCCAAAAGAATTAAAGTAACGCTAAAAGGAGATACCGCACTGGTTAACGTTGATCTGCTCAGCTTAGCATCTGATTTAGGCGATGTGGTAATTACAGGGGTTAACCGGGCCACACAGTTGCGCAAAAGTCCTGTGCCTATTGCCGTGCTTTCCAAAAAATCAATGGACCAAAATGTAAATACAAACCTGATAGAAGCCATTGTAAAGGGCGTTCCGGGCATTACGGCTGTTACCACAGGGCCAAATGTTTCTAAACCTTTTATTAGAGGTTTGGGGTATAATCGTGTGTTAACTTTGTATGATGGTTTACGGCAGGAGGGACAGCAATGGGGCGATGAACATGGTATTGAGGTAGATGAATATGGTATTACCAGGGCCGAAGTGGTAAAAGGCCCGGCCAGCTTAACTTATGGTTCTGATGCACTGGCTGGGGTAATTAATATGATTCCTTATACACCGAATTTTGAAGATGGTAAGCTAAAAGGCGATTTTACTTTAAACTACCAAAGCAACAATGGTATGATCGGTTCTTCGCTCGGACTAGCCTACATTAAAAACGATTGGAAATACACGTTTAGGGCAACTGGGAAAACAGCACATAATTACCAAAACAAAATTGATGGACTGGTTTACGGAACAGCATTTAGGGAATACAATTTGTCGGCCAGTGCCAGGGTAGACAAAGCCTGGGGTTTTTCTAAAACTGCCATTACCTACTATGATAATTTAATGGAAATTCCTGATGGAAGCAGAGATTCTTTATCGCGGCGATTCACCAGGCAGGTTTTGGATGATGGAGATGATATTAAAAACAGACCTATTGTGCCTGAAAGTGATCTGAATGCCTACTCCATTAATCCTTTACATCAGCACATTCAACATTATCGGTTTTATAACACCAGTCAGTTTAAATTTGGAACAAGTGATTTAAATTTGTTGATTGGCGGACAGCAAAGTGTAAGGAGAGAATATAATCACCCAACATTGCCAAGTCAGGCCGGACTTTATGTAGTGTTAAACACTTTTAATTATGATCTTAAATACAACCTGCCCGATTTTGCCGGTATCGAAAGTACAATTGGGGTAAATGGCATGTACCAGGGAAACAGGAGCAAGGCTGCTACCGATTTTCCTATTCCCAATTATGATCTTTTCGATATCGGTGCTTTTTATTTCGCAAAGAAATCAATGGGTAAAATTGATGTTTCCGGAGGAATCAGGATAGACAGAAGGAATATACACTGGAATGATTTTTATGTAGGTACAGATGCACAAACAGGTTTTGGCAAACAGGTGAGCTCGACTGATGCCACTGGAAAATTGCAGTTCCCTTCTTTTAATAAAAACTATTATGGCTTGTCAGGAAGTTTGGGTTTAACCTATAATATTTCTGAAAAGCTGCTTATTAAAGCCAATATTGCCAGGGGATACCGTGCACCAAACATTACAGAAATTGGCTCTAATGGATTAGATCCTGGTGCACATATTGTGTATTTGGGCAACAGGACCTTTAAACCAGAATTTAACCTGCAGGAAGATATTGGCATTATTGCTTATTTAAAAGATGCTGAAATAAGTATGGAACTGTTTAATAACAATATTCAGAATTACATTTATCAATCGCGCTTAACCGATGTCAACGGAAATCCAGTGGTTATCGTTCCTGGAAACTTAACTTACCAGTATCAGCAGTCGAAAGCAAGGTTATATGGTGCAGAAATTTCGGTAAATCTACATCCTTCAACTATAAAATGGTTAACTTTTAACAATAGTTTGGCTTATGTTGTAGGGTTGAACCAGAATCAGGAATTATTAAATAAACATGGTAGGGAAGCTAAATACCTGCCTTTTATTCCGCCATTGCAGGTGAGAACCGAGATCAAGGCAACTGCTCAAAAGGCTATAGGAATTTTTGATAAGCCATATATTAAAATTGACGCTGCTTTTTTCGCTGATCAGGATAAATTTTATGCTTTAGATGATACCGAAACCTTTACGCAAGGTTATACCTTAATCAATGGAGGAATTGGATCAACACTCAAAACTAAAAAAGGAAAGACCTTATGTGATATTTTTCTTCAGGCAGATAATATTTTCAATATCTCATACCAATCAAATTTAAATCGATTAAAATATTTCGAATATTATAAACCTTCGGCAAATGGCAGATCAGGAATTTATAATATGGGAAGGAACTTAAGTTTTAAAGTTATTATTCCGATTTAAGAAGAGAAAATATAAGATGATACGGTTTATAGATCATGGTTGATAGTTAATAGCTTATGATTAATAAAATATCTGCAGATAGAAATTTGGATAATGGCTGCAAACAATTGACCATAAGCTTCTAATAAAACTATAACAAGGTTATATAATCATGTTTTAGGGTTAAATGTTTCGTTTAGGAAATGGGAGGTATTTATATCTTCCATTTTCTTTTTGCCATAAAACCTTTTTTCTATCAACTGTTCCATCTTATGGACTATGGACTATGGACTATGGACCAATAAACTATTTTGCCTATTTTTACCCTATATGGAACCCTCTTTAAGCGAACAGCGTTTAACTTTTTTAAGGCAATCAATTGGCAAGGTAATTACCAATTCGCCCTCTAACTTTATGAACTGGCTGGCTCCTGTTTTAGTTAAGGCAGAGCATGGCATATTGGTTTGCCGGTATACTATCCGTAAAGAAATGACCAATCCTTATCAAATTTTACATGGTGGTGTAACAGCAGGCATTATTGATGATCTGATTGGTGCAACTGTTTTTACGATGGGATTAAACGAACGTTATACCACTGTAAATAATTATATCGATTATTTTGCCCCTGCAAGCGAAGGCGACGAAGTTGTTGCAGAAACCTCAATCGTAAAAAGAGGGCGCACCATATTAAATCTGCAATGCGAAATATTTTTACCCTCAAAAAAGCGTTTAATAGCTAAAGGCTATTCGAATATGTTAAACATAGGTTAAGTTTTTTCTGATAGCTTAAGAATTAATTGTTAATTCCTTTAAATTAACGAAACATTCTCATTTATAATTTGTTGTAGATTAACCTAAAATATAATGAGCCATGTTAGAAAATTATTCCACCCTGCAATTCATCGTGAGAGGCAAAATTTTTAAGGGATTTTGCATGCGTATTCAAGATGATTTTCACGAAACTTATGCTGTTGTTTTAGACGGTTACCATTCTTTTTGTATCTGGTTAGATAATAAAACAGAAACATGGTGTGCTTCTAAAAACGTAGCGATTGATCCTGATGCTATTGATGAAATCATTAACAGAATATCTATCCCCCAAACATCTTGCTAAAATTGCGTAATAAAAATGTTGCAGCATAAATTCTGCCATTGATCTGCAGGATTTTGCTGTTTTATGCGGTATTTTTCCTTTTTTCTTGTCTACTTTCTGCAAAACCAGGTTCATAATGGGTTTTGATAGGTTAAATTGTGTATTTTAACAACAACTTAACTAATCAATTAACCTAAATCTTTCATTATGAACAAAAAATTACTAATGCTATTAGGAATTTTAGCGTGTTACGTAGTTTCCTATGCCCAAACCACTGTAAAGGGCAAGGTAACTGACGAAAGCAACGTTGGCATTCCGGGCGTAAGTGTGCTGGTTAAAGGCAGTACAACCGGCGCTTCTACAGGCGGTGATGGTTCTTACAGCATTACTGTTCCATCAAATAATGTTACACTGGTTTTTAAATCAATAGGCTTTGTTACCCAAGAGATAGCTGTTGGTGGCCGAACACAGGTTGATGTGAAACTCTTATCCGATTCCAAAGAACTTTCCGAAGTAGTTGTAACAGCTTTAGGAATTAAGAGATCTGAAAAATCGATCGGTTATGCCACCCAAAAGGTTGATGGTAATGCATTAACCATGACCAAAGAAACCAACGTAATTGGTTCGTTAGCTGGTAAAATAGCTGGTGTTCAGGTAACTGGTTCATCAGGTGCAAGTTTAGGTGGAACGCAAAAAATTAAGATCAGAAGTGTAAATTCATTAACTGGTGGTGGCTCACCTTTAATGGTGGTGGATGGCACACCCATTACACAGAATAATTTTGCTGGAGGCGAAAATGGTGTCGATTATGGAAATACCTCTCAAGATATTAATCCCGATGATATTGAGTCGATCAATGTTTTAAAAGGACCAGCTGCGTCTGCGCTGTATGGTATAAGAGGGCAATATGGTGTGCTATTAATTACCACTAAAAAAGGGGGGAAGGGAGCCAAAATGCAGATTGATATCAGTTCTGCCTATACTATAGATAAAATTGGAAACTTTTTGCCATTACAGAACATTTACGGGGTAGGAAATAGCCAGGTTTTTTCTAAACTGACCAATGGACAAAATTATGTAAATGGAAATGATGAAAGCTGGGGTCCAAAAATGGACGGTACTCCGATCAGAAAAATCAACAGCTTTTATCCACAGGATCCAGAGTATGGCCAACTAAGTCCGTTTGAACCGCAACCGAACAATATTAAAGATTTTTTTGAAACAGGCCAAAATGTAAATAATGGAATATTTCTTACTGGTGGTTCAGAAAATTCTACTTTTAAAATCGGTTATACTAATGCTTATGCAAAAGGGACTATTCCAAATACCTGGTTAAAAAGAAATAATCTAAGTTTAAGCACCACTTTCGATTTAACTAAAAAGCTTACGGTAGGTGCCAATGTAAACTACGCCAATAATTCAGGACAAAGGCCAACACAAGGTTATCAGGGTTCATTTACTGGTGCTGTGCAATGGTTTCAGCGTAACTTAGATGTTAATACACTTAGAAATTACAGGTATGCTGATGGTACTATTTTAAACTGGAATGTAAATCCAAACACAGCGGGTGTAATTACCACCAATAAGCCTAGTGATTGGAACAATCCATTTTTTGATGCTTATGAAGTACTAAATAACGATGATCGTAACCGTTTATTTGGTGATGTAAATCTGAGTTACCAGCTATTACCAGAATTAAAAATCAGTGGTTTTGTTCGTTCAGATATGTTTAGTCAAAATATTACACACAAAGAGCCTCTTGGTGGTCGGAATTTAGATAACTATGCCATTACCAAAGCAGATGGAATAGATAATAATTATGAATTTTTAGCTCAGTTCAATAAGAATATTAACGATTTTTCGATCAACATCAATGCAGGTGCCAATCTTTACACCACCAAATTTACCCAAACATCGCAATCAACAGTTGGAGGTTTATCCAGTCCAAACACTTATACCATTGCTGCTTCTGTAGATCGGCCAAACAGTAGTTCGTATCTCCGCCAGAAACAGGTAAGAAGTATTTACGCCATGGGTTCGTTCGGTTACAAGGATACCTATTTTCTTGATGCATCTATCCGCAATGATATATCATCGGCCTTACCAGCTGCAAATAACTCTTATTGGTACCCATCTGTTTCAGGAAGTTTTTTATTTAGTAACCTGATCAAATCAAAAGTGCTTACTTATGGTAAATTAAGGGCGAGTTACGCTATTGCAGGTTCTGATTTTGATCCTTTCCAAACTGCAATTACCTATGCTTTTGGTAGCCCATATCCTGCAGCAAGTGGAACAATAAGCTCTTTAACGGTACCAGATATTTTAAAAAATCCTGACCTTAAACCATCATTTGCCAATTCCTATGAAGCAGGGGTAGATTTAAGGTTTTTGAATAATCGGGTGGGGATGGATTTTACCTTATATCAACAGCGAAATAAAAATCAGGTGATTAATTTATCGGTGTCTGGCGCTAGTGGCTATGAAACATATGTGGTTAATGCTGGCTTGATAGAAAACAAGGGTTTAGAGCTTACATTATATGGTCAGCCCATTAAATCTAAGTTGTTTACATGGGATATTAGCATAAATTATGCAAAGAATAAAAATACCATTAAAGAATTATATCCTGGAATTGGGGTTTATCAGCTCGATCAGAATACCTATTCGAGCCAAACCATCTTTTTAAATTCTTCACTAAATCAATCTTTCGGAAATTTAGTTGGCCCAGGTTATAAACGTGATCCGGCAACTGGAGAAATACTTTTAGGTGCAGATAATATGCCTATTTCTGTAATTGGGGTCGATTTTGGAAGTGTGGTACCAAACTATACAGGCGGTATTACCAACAATTTTAAAATTTGGAAATTCGATCTTGGTGCTGCATTCAGCTTCCAGAGTGGGGGCAAGTTCTTCAGCTGGAGCCAAATGTTAGCCGCAAAATCGGGACAATCAGAAATTACAGCTGCACTTAACGATAAAGGAGTGAACGTTCGTGAACCCATTGCAAACGGTGGTGGTGTAAAAGTTTCGGGAATATCTTCAATTACAGGTCAGCCCGTTACTGCTTATGTAGATGCCAGAACTTATTATAGAACAAACCTAGGGACTAAATTTTATGATGAGTGGGTTTACGATGCATCTTATATTAAAATTCGTGAGTTAAGTTTAGGCTATAACTTCGATGCTAAGCTTTTAAGTAAAACACCATTTAAAGCTATTAAACTTTCGGCGGTGGCACGTAACCCGGTAATGATCTGGCAAAAAGCGCCTAAAGGTGTCGACCCTTCAGAGCTTTCTTCTGGAAGCTCAGCCATTAGCTGGATTGAAAAAGGAGAACTGCAAACGGTACGTTCTTTTGGTTTAACCTTAAACGTGAAATTTTAAATCTTAAGACCATGAAAAAATTACATCAATCAATATACTATTGCTTAATGGTTTTAACCTTATCAAGCAGTTGTAATAAATTTAAGGATTCGATTAATACTGATCCAAATAATCCTACGAAAGCATCGGGAACGCAGTTGATTGCCAATTCAGAGCAATTTTTACCAACGTTAAGTTCTTCTCCATACGGTGTTCATTATCCACAATATTTATCTAATACCTCTTTTCCTGACAATTCCAGATATGTAACCACTAATTTTAATTTTTATGGTTTATACCAAGGGCCATTGATCAATCTAGAGAATGTTATAACCAATACCAGCCTTGATGCGAGTGAAGGGCCAATTGCCAACCAGGTAGCAGTAGCTAAAATATTAAAAGCCTATTTTATGTGGCATGCAACAGATCGATGGGGGGCTTTACCATATAGTGAGGCACTAAAAGGAAAAGACAACTTTACACCTAAGTACGATTCTCAACAAAGTATTTACAATAATCTTTTCGCACTGCTCGACGAGGCAAATGCCGGTTTTGTTAATGGTAACTTAAAAAATGATATTGTTTATGGTGGCGATGTTGCTAAATGGAAACGTTTAGGCAATACCATTCATTTGTTAATGGCGTTGCGTTTAAGCAAAGTTGACCAAACAAAAGGAAGTGCCGAATTTAATAAGGCCATCGCCAATGGGATTATGACAGCTAATACCGATAATTTGGCCTACCCTCATTTGGCTGTTACTGCACAGGAGAATTATTGGTATAATTCATTCACCGTACTCAGCAGAAACTGGTTCGCGGTGAGTAAGCCAGTTGTAGATTTTATGAAGCCTTTAAATGATCCACGATTACCAATTTTCGCAACAAAGAATACTGCTGGAGATTATGTTGGTCTAGATTACGGTTTATCTACAACAGTTACGCCAGGCAATTATTCGTTATTGGGGACAGCAATACGTCAACAAAATTCTCCGGTTTATTTAGTTACTTACGCACAAGCTTTATTTGCATTGGCTGAAGCAGCAAAAAGGACCTGGATTGCCGGTGGTGATGCTGTTGCAAAAACAAATTACGATCTGGCCATTGAACAATCTATAAGACAATGGAATAACAATGATATCAGTGGATTAGCTGCCTATAAATTAAATGCTTCAGTAATATACAACCCACTTACTGCATTAGAGCAGATTGGAAATCAGCGTTGGGTGCATTTATTTATGCACGGTTATGAGGGCTGGGCCGAATGGCGCAGAACTGGTTTCCCCAGCTTTTTGGTTCCAGCACCAAACAACAACAACAAACCGATACCAAGAAGAGAAGGTTATCCCACGCAAGAACAGGCTAATAATACCGAGAATTACAAAGCCGCAATTGCAGCCTTTCCTTATCTTGGTAGTGATGATTTAAATGCTCGAGTTTGGTGGGATAAACCTTAAAACAATACTGTATTAGCGTTTAAATACAGCTCTTGTTTATATTAAAATCCCTGCCAGATAATTTTCTGGCAGGGATTTTTTGTAGCTGTTAAACGCTTTCTTTGTCATGCTGAATGCAATGGGTGAATCAGTCTCGCAATAATGATAGATGGATCAACACACTAATGACTAATAAACCAATGACCAATGAACCGCGATTTACGCAAAAAACATATAACTAAGCGCTATGGCTGTACAAACCCCAACTAGATCAGCCAATAACATTGAACCAATAGCATAACGTGTATTCTTTATTCCAACAGATCCAAAGTAAACCGCTACTACATAGAAAGTGGTATCAGACGCACCTTGAAAAACACCAGACAGTTTACTGGCAAATGAATCTGGTCCGCTGGAAATCATGGTGCTTACCATCATTCCTCGGGCGGCACCACCGCTTAAAGGCCTGATTAAAGCTGTGGGCAGCGCATCAACAAATTTGGTGTCGGCTCCTAAAAACACAAACATGTTTTTAATCCCGCTCATGATTACATCGAAAGTTCCACTGGTTCTCAACATGCTTACTGCAACTAAAATTCCAACTAAATAGGGGATAATTTTCAGTGCAGTTTCAAATCCGCCTTTGGCGCCATCAATAAATGCATCAAAAACATCAATTTTTTTATACAGTGCACCCAATACAATCAATAAAAAGATCAATAAAATTATTCCACCGCTTAACAAGCCTGAAAATGATTTTATGCTTTCTGCATTTAACTTACTTACGTACCAAACCAGTAAGCCAACCAGTGCCGAGATACTTAATACCCAGGTAATGATAACAGGTTGAAGTAAGTTTATCTTTTGTTTAAAGGATACAATGAGCATTGCAGCCATGGTACCTACAAAAGTTACAATCAAACACGGGATGAAAATATCAGTTGGGTCCTGCGCATTTTGAGTCGACCTAATGGCAATTACACTAACGGGAATTAGGCATAAGCCGGCAGCATGCAAGCATAAAAACATAATCTGCGAATTGCTGGCAACATCCTTATTTGGATTAAGCTCCTGCAAACTTTCCATCGCCTTGATACCAAATGGGGTGGCTGCATTATCCAAGCCCAACAAATTGGCAGAGAAATTCATGATCATATGTCCCATAGATGGGTGCCCTTTCGGAATTTCGGGAAAGAGTTTCGAAAAGAAAGGTCCAATAATTCTGGATAATAAACGGATACCGCCTGCTTTTTCGGCGATGCTCATTAGCCCCATAAATAAAGCCAGTGTTCCAATTAATTTAATACAAAGATCCACCGCTATCCAGCAGGTTTCGATAATGCCGTCTAATTTTAAAGGGTTTAATGGATCGGATGATTTGCCGATTACCATCCAGTTAAAAATATCGCTATGTCCGAAAAAGAAACATTTAATACTTGCTACAACAATAGCCACGATAATAAATGCTGACCAAATTCTGCTTAATGCCATTAGGATTGTTTAGTTTTATTTGAAGGGGTTAAAATACCTTTTTTAGTCGAAAGTTCATAGCGGGAGAGCCCGGAGTCGGCAGTCTTTAGTCCGAAGTCAGCTTATGCAAGCTAAATAATGGGTTATGGTCAATAGTTTAATGGTTGATTGCTAAGGTCCTTATAAACTGTTATGCCGTTAGCCAAGAACTATCAAACTATTAACCAAAGAAAGTCCATAGCCAATAGTTTATTCACTATCAACTATGGACTTCAGATTCCGACTAACTAAGGTTTGTCATCTGTTAGTTCAAAACCCCATGTTTTTCCTTTTTCAGTAGCTGGAATTCCACTTGTCATCCAAGCTGGAGCTTTTGCACCTTTTAAATAATAGTCGAAAAACTGTTGCTCACGGATTTGAATATCCTTACGGTTCTGGCGTTGAACCAGGTTATGCGCTTCGCCATTATAGTTCAGCATCCAAACTGGTTTACCTAAACGGCGCAGACCGGTAAACATTTCAATACCCTGATACCAAGGTACAGCACCATCTGCATCATTAGCCATTACCACAACAGGAGTATTTACTTTCGGGAACATAAATAATGGTGAGTTCTCGATATATAATTCTGGTTTTTCCCAAAGTGTTGCACCGATACGGCTTTGCGTTTTTTCGTATTGGAACTGACGGTTCATACCAGTTTCCCAACGGATACCACCATAGGCAGAAGTCATATTAACTACAGGTGCACCAGCCCAAGCAGCGGCATACATGTTATTCTGTGTAATGAGATAGGCTACTTGGTAACCACCCCAGCTTTGACCTTGGATACCGATTTTACTGCCATCTACCCAGCTGTTCTTTTTCAGGCTTTCTACACCTGAATTGATAAATTCAACTGCCGATTTGCCTGGATGACCAGTTTCATAGCTAATATCTGGCGCAAAAACCAGGTATCCATTACTCACGAAATAAGAAATGTTTAAGCGAGATGGAGTAGGCGCCGGCGCTTGGTAAGTGTACAAACCATCCGTTAGTTTTTCGTAGAAATACGCAATCATCGGATATTTCTTATTTGGATCGAAATTTTCCGGTTTGTACAGTATACCTTCAGCTTTGTAGCCCTTCGGGGTAGTCCACTTAACCAGCTCAGCCATGCCCCAATTGTAGTTTTTTTGTTGAGGGTTAGTATTGCTTAATTTGGTTTCAGTTTTGAAATCGGTAGTGATATAAACATTTGGCGATTCTAAATAATTGGCTTTATCGTAAATGTAAACATCAGCATCTTTAGCTTTTAGCAGGTTTGAATATTTAAACTTAGCCATTACCACCAATTCTGGCGCCTTAGCTGAACCTATGTTGGTGCGGTAAAACCCGTTTTCTTTAGTTAAATGGTTAAAACCATCTAACCAAACCGTTTCGTTCGCTTTTACAAATTTACTATCTGCATTGCGCTCAAATCTGTTATCCTGTTGTACTCTTTCGTAACGGAAAGTAATGTTATTTGCTCTTCCAAAACCGGCGGTAATATTTTTTGGTGCCGATTTTCCATCTGGTGAGAACGACCAGATATCGTATTTATCGTAAATTAAAACAGCTTTATCACCTTCAGTCCAGGTGGCTAAACCATAAGCAGAAGGTAAATCCGGCACATCGTTTTCCTCATCAACAAATTTTTCGCTTAAACCTGCTGTTAGTACGGTTACTTTTCCGGTAGTTACACTATAAGTATTCCAGCTACCTGCTTTTCTATCAAAATATAAAACATAGTTTCCGCCAGGAGAAGCCATTGCATAACCGCTTAAATTATCAATGATTTTCTTTTTCTGACCGTTTTTAGTATCAACTAAATAATAATCTTTTGAGGTAGAACCACTCCATTGTGATTCGATCCTGCGGCCATAGTCTGTAGAGGCTAAAACCAGATTCGCATCACCTTCAGCAATCAGATTGGCATCAGGTAATTTTATATCCGTTAATGGAATCACTTTAGGATCACTGCTGTAAACGTCAATCACCGATAAATAACTTTTTTTACCGTCTCTATCTGCATTTTTAAGCTGCATAGGCTGCAGGTAGTCGTCTTTGTAATTCCAAACATCAACTTTGGCCACTTCGAAATCTACAATAGTGGTGTCTTTTGGTTTTTTGATAGGAGAGATGCCGAAAAACAATTTCTTGCCATCTTTACTAAAGGTTATTTTACCATCGCCATTAACCGACCATTTTGCAGGTAAGCCCGGCATATCAAAATCAACCAGTATCTGCGCCGTATCTAGTGTTAAAGAGTTGTAATAAATATTGTAATTTTTTATTTCCTGTTTCTCCGGACTTTGCTCGCCCACAAAAGCCACATGCTCGCTTTCCTCATCAAAAGTGAAGTTTTTAAAACTTCCTTTACCTTTAATTAGGGTTTTTAATGTGCCTTTTTCTGTGTTAAGCAAAAATACTCCTTGTGGAGCTGTTTTGTCCTTTTTAGATCCGCTACAGGCAAAAACCAACTGTTTACCATCTTTACTGAAATAATAATCGGTAACGAATTTATAAGTTTTATCTGTGCCCGTTAAAAGATTTTTTACCACTAAATCGGTTCCTTCGTCGGTTTTACCTTTTGCAGCAGGTTCATCATCAGCAAAATCCATTTCACCATCTTTTTTTTCAGTTGGTTTTGCCGTTTTCTTTGCTGTATCTGGCTTTTCGGTCAGATAAGCCATTACGCCAGCACCTTCTTCAGGGAATTTGAAAGATTTTACCCTTGCCACTTTGGTAACGGCACTAGTGGTGAGGTTGGCAATGCCCAACGAATCTTTAGGTAATTCATCAGGCTTTTTCTTTTTAATTTTAGCCTGACGTAAATCTTTATTTAAAGGACGGATGTTAAAAGCCGCAAACTTAGAATCATTACTGAACTGCGAGTTCATTCCCCTCGGTATATTAATCTTCGCATTCGTTTTAATATTGGTAAGGTACAATTGTGCATCTCCTTCTTGCTGTAAGATGCTGTACATCGCCCATTGACCATTATTTGATAATTGCTTTGTTCCTACTGATTCCCAGGTATCATATACAGAATGGTCTAATGGTTTCTTTTGTGCGTAGGCAAAGCTGACAACGAAAAACAGAATAATAGTTAGTCTCTTTTGCATTTTTAAAAGTTAATTAATTTGTTGGTTGAGATTTAATCTTCTAAAATTGGAATTTTTTACCTTATTAGGAAACTTGTATGCCAAATATTACAATTAAAAAGGGAATTGAGGAAGCAAAATGGATAATGTAAGATGTAAAATGGATGATGGAAATTAATAATTACTAGTGATCAATTATGGACAAAAGAAATCTATCGAGACAGATCTCTCCGTTCCGTTGCACTCCAGTCGAGATGACGCCCTTTCTTTTAGATCTCGCGCTTCACGCCTAACGCCATGCGCTTATCGCTCTCCTCCAAAAAAAAAACATCTCCGTGGTCTGTGTCCTCACAGATCACAAACATCATCGTCACTTCAATTGAAGATTTCTTTCCTGATTTAACGTGGGGACTGCACTTCGGTAGAAATGACAAAATTCGCTTTACGCTCGGCTTAAAATTAAAAACCCTCGATTACTTTAAGCAACCGAGGGTTTTCATATCATTAAAGACTAAATTATTTTTTAGCTTGTTGCTGCTGACGCATATAATCATCTAAGCGCTGTTGGAATTTAGATTTTTTCTTTTTTTCATCAGCTGGTCTGGCTTTGTTTTGCTGAATCAACGCGTGGATTTTATCATCATCAACCATCTTACGGATTAAGAACTGCTGTCCGAAAGTCATTAAGTTGGCCAAGAAATAATAATAGTTTAATCCGGCAGGGTAGCTGTTCAACACACCTAAGAAAATAATCGGCATAATGTAACCGATGTATTTCATTTGACCTGTTGCTCCAGATACCTGATTGTTAAAGTAAGTCATAATCAGTGTAGAGATGGTCATCAATACACACATTAAACTCAAGTGATCGCCAATGAAAGGGATTTTTACGCCAAATTTGATAAACTCATCATAAGTAGATAAATCTTTCATCCAAAGGAAACTCTCACCGCGTAATTCGAACAAGTTCGGGAAGAAGAAGAAGAAGGCCATTACCAAAGGCAATTGTAACACCATTGGTAAACATCCACCCAGCGGGTTTACGCCAGCTTTTTTGTATAATTTTAAATATTCCTGTTGAACCAATGTTGGGTTATCTTCACCTACTTTAGCTTTTATCTCGTCCATTTCTGGCTTTAATACCCTCATTTTAGCCATTGATAGGTATGACTTGTAAGTAAGAGGGGATAAAGCAAGTTTTAATAAAATGGTCAATACCAGGATGATTAAACCAAAGTTCCAGCCAAAGTTGTTTAATAAGTTAAATACTGGTAATACAATCCAACGATTAATATACTTTAACGGCCAATAACCCATATCAATTTGCTGATACAGATCATACCCTTGATCTTTTAACGCAGAAAATTTATTGGTTCCGAAGTAAAATTCCATTTCATATGCCTGATTTGCCGAATGTGCATATGGCAATTCCATATTTGCAGCATAATATTTTATTTGGCCAGGAGTTGTTGGAATTTTAACTTCTAAATTTCCTTTTTCGAAACCTTGTTTAGCAATTAAAGAAGCCGAGAAAAAGTGTTGTTTAAAAGAAAACCATTGGATTTTTCCTTTTGTTAATTCTTCTTTTTCATCTTTAGAAACACTTAAATGGTTTACATCACCATCTACATATTTGTAGTAAGGTGCAGAATAACGGTGTTCACTTTCTATAGATTTCTCTTGTTGTAATAAAGTAGCTTCCCAGTTTAAACCAATACTGTTGCCAGAAATAACTTGCTGTAAACCAACTAAATTAATGTTGAAAGCCAGATTGTTGCCTGCTTTTAAATTGTAAACAAACGCTACATAGGCGTTAGCACCATAATCCGCACGCATTGTTAATGTATTACCCACTTGCGTAGGTTTAAAGTATAAATCGTTTGTATTTATAACTTTACCAGCTGCATTAAGGTTTAAACCAAATTTATTCTGGTTACCATCAAATAAAATTAGTGGCTTACCATTAAAGGTTTTTTGACCTAATACTTCTACTGATGATATTTTACCACCCTTATTGCTAAAAGTGATTAATAATTTATCATTTTTTAAAGTAGTTTTAGTTTCAGTGCCAGTAATTGCGGTACCAAAAGGGCCTTTTAGGGCTAAAGAATCTACAGCTGGGTTAGCAATCGCAGCAGTTTTTGTTGTGTCTTTTTGAATTGGACTAACGCCAATCTTTTTTAGCGAATCGGCTCTTTTTGTAGAGTCTATTCTTACTTGTTCTCTTTTTACTTCAGCTTCATTTGGCTTCAAAAAGTAGAATGATCCTGCCAAAATGATCATGATCAGGAACAGTCCTGTGAAGGTATTTCTATCCATTATTTATGTTTATACTGCTTTTAATTCGTTTTCTTTTTCGCAAACTCCATCGCAGCGGCGACAAATTTAACAAAAAGTGGGTGAGGATTAGCAACTGTTGATTTTAATTCTGGGTGAAACTGTCCGCCTACGAAAAATGGATGATTTTTAAGCTCCACAATTTCAACTAAATTGGTTTGCGGATTCATACCTGATGCAATCATTCCTGCATATTCATATTGCTTTAAATAAGCATTGTTAAATTCGTAACGGTGACGGTGGCGTTCATTGATGTGCGATTTACCGTAAATAGAAAAGGCTTTAGTTCCTTTTTTAATATCACAAGGATAAGAGCCCAAACGCATCGTTCCACCTTTATTTGTTATTTTTTTCTGCTCTTCCATCATGTTAATTACCGGATTGGCAGCATTTTCTTCAATTTCTGTAGTATGTGCATCTTTCAAACCTAAAACGTTACGTCCGAATTCGATAACAGCACATTGCATACCCAGGCAGATTCCGAAGAAAGGAATATTATTCTCGCGAACATATTTTATGGCATCAATTTTACCTTCAATACCACGGCTACCAAAACCTGGTGCAACTAAAACACCTTGTAAATGACCTAATTTATCTTTTACATTATCAGGAAAAATGCCTTCAGAGTGTATATATTCTACTTTAACCTTACATTCATTTTTCGAACCTGCGTGTACAAAAGATTCGATAATTGATTTATAAGCATCAGGTAATTCTACATACTTACCGATTAAACCAATTTTAACCTCTGCCGTAGGATTTTTTAAACGGCCCAGGAAATCTTTCCAGCTTTCCATATCGGGATCGCTTTTGGTCGGTAATTTTAATTTCGATAAAACAGTTTTATCCAATTGTTCTTTTAACATCAACAATGGCACATCATATATAGTAGATGCATCCATCGATTCGACTACTGCATTGATGTTAACGTTACAAAATAAAGCAATTTTTTTTCTGATCTCCGGGCTAATATGGTGCTCGGTTCTGCAAACCAATATATCCGGTTGTATTCCATACTCCAACAACGCTTTAACAGAGTGTTGTGTCGGCTTGGTTTTTAGTTCGCCGGCAGCAGCTAAGTAAGGTACCAGGGTTAAGTGGATAACAATAGCGTTGGTACTGCCTTCTTCCCATTTAAACTGACGAACAGCCTCAATAAATGGTAATGATTCGATATCACCCACAGTGCCACCAAGTTCCGTAATTACAATATCATATTCACCGCTATCACCCAAAATGCGCATGTTGCGTTTAATCTCGTCGGTAATGTGGGGTACAACCTGAACAGTTTTGCCCAGATATTCACCTTTCCGCTCTTTATTAATTACATTCTGGTAAATACGGCCGGTAGTAATGTTGTTTGCCTGTGATGTTGGAACGTTAAGGAAACGCTCATAATGACCAAGATCCAAGTCGGTTTCAGCACCATCTTCCGTAACAAAGCATTCGCCATGTTCGTATGGATTTAAAGTTCCTGGATCGATATTAATGTACGGATCGAATTTTTGAATGGTTACACGGTAGCCACGTGCCTGTAAAAGTTTAGCTAAAGATGCGGAAATGATGCCCTTACCTAAAGAGGAAGTAACACCGCCCGTAACAAAAATATACTTTGTCATGATTGATAATTTGTGGAATTAACCAGGTGTTTTGGACCTGTTTAATTGTTTTTGTACGGGATACAAAGGTACAAAAAATTATCGCTCGATTAGATACTTGCCAGAATATTTTTTCGTCATATTATATCACTGATATTGACTATTTTAGCTAAAAAAGCCGCTTAAAGTATCAGCGTGTAAAGTTCTTTTTTAATATCTTCTATCTTTCTGGGATTCTTTTTATCCTCATAACGGGTGTAGAGGTCGATCATTTTTTTGAAATCTTTTTCGGTATCGGTTCTTTTTCCTTTTGCAGGAGGAGCAATGGTTAAGATAGGAACGTTTTTGGCTTCAACCTTGGTGGCAAACCAGGTGGTGTTATACCGGGGTATGGCTAGGCCCAATATCATCCCTGGTAATCCCGTAAATCCTTCAGGACCGCCTTTTAATAAAATCTCTTCACTATAGAAAGCCACTACAGTAACCGAATCGTTTATTACTGCTATTGCTTTACGGCATTCGTAACCTGCAATTTGGCGTACATCGTGCATGATTTTCCAATTGAGATGAGGGATGGTGTCTTTTAAAATAAAATCTTCGCCACTTATTGGTTTTCTCATTACTCTTGTTTTTTTGCTAAAATCGGTATACAGCTCATTCGTATTCTCACCGGCAATAAAGAAGAAATTATTGTCGCTTAAGGTCTCTTTCGGTTTAATCTTATAAATGGAGCTACTGTCGTTAAAACTATAATCCCAGCTGGAAATTCTGTATTTGCTCATTTTATCCCTCGCATCGTCCGATATCCAGGTGTTTGATGCCAATTGCTGTTTTTGATTGATCTTTTTCTCGAAAGTTATTTTAGCGCTTTTGATGAAAACAGTTTGTGCACGCACTACTATAACTGCAAAAAACAAGATTATGCTGAGTCCTAAATTTTTCATCTTCAATTATTTTTTGTCTTGTTTAACAAAGTTTCCGGTTAAATTATAGGTGATGCCAATTAGGACATACCTGGGAATGAAACTGTTGGTGTATTCACTGATATTATTACCACCAACGTAACGGTTATAGCCGATTTTTTCAGCTAAAATATCAGAAATTGATACTTTAAGCTCTAATTCTTGTGATTTGAGCATCTTTTTTGATAAATAGGCATTCCACAAGGCAATATTTACCGGGGTACTAAACGAAGAATTTGCTGGTTGATATGACAAGGATATCGATGTATTAAATTCTGTATTGTACGGAAGTTCTATATTTCCAGAAATATCATGGTTGTGGCTAAAGTTTTTGCCATTGTTTATCGAACCGATTGACGAACGGCTGTTCGAAAATGTAACCGATGGATTATATTGAATTTGAACTTTATCTCCATAATAGCTAAAACGAGGGCGTATATTAATACTATTGTTCACATTCTCATTCAATTTATTATTTAAGATCGATACAGCGTTCGAATGGTTGAAACTGGCATTTAATCCTGTGTTTAAACCGGTTTTGCTAAAACTTTTATTAAAACTCGCACCTGCGTAAAAATTATTATTACCATTTAAATTGATATAACTGCTAACGGTTTTATTCACATCATCTACTGTTCTTGAGCTCACAACGGCATTTTTTGTAAAGCTATAGCCACCATACACATAGGCGTACATCTGAGATTTTTGCTGATACGTGTTTAAATTAAAGCCAAAATTATTGTTGAAAGATGGTTTTAAATTTGGATTACCTCTTATTTCGTAAAGTGGGTTATTAATTTGCCTGATAGGTTGCAACTGATCTAAACTCGGCTGTCGGGTACTACCATTGTAGTTTAACGATACGCTGGTGTTTTTACCAAGTTTATAATTAAAGTTGCTCTGTGGGGCCCAGTTTAAATAGTTTCGGTTAAATTTATTGTCTCGGTCCAGATCATTCAGCTCAAATGTAGTTTCGGTAGCCTCCGCACCACCAGATAGCGTGAACTTCTTTGACCTGTATTGCAGCACAATTTTACCAATGTTCGAAAAATTATTGAAATCGAAATTGTTGCTCAATGAATCGATTCGTTTATTATTTAATGATTTATCGAATACAAGTTTATGGCTATTGGATGTTACCGTTTTAAAACTGTAGGCTGTTTGTAATGAAAATTGCCTGCCCAAAGGTTCGGTATACGATATTCTGGTGCCAAGTGAGCTTTCTCTACCCGAATTATCGTTCAGAAAGTTTTGGTTAACAATTCTATTGATTGTTCCATTCCCATCGTAGTATTGGGTTACACTTAAACTGGTGCCCAAACTGGTACTACTTTTGGTTTCAGGTTGTAAATCAATCGAGAGTGTTCTCCCTTTTTTGACAAACTTTTTGGAGTAGTTTATATTGCCGTTAAACAGGTCATTGTCGCCATTACTATCATTATACTGATCACTATTATTTACAAATATCCCTGCGTCATTTTTAGTTTCGTTCTTGCTGATATACTGGCTGCTGTTTTTGCGTTTGCTACCTGCGAAGGATATTTTTAGGGTAGAAAGCGAATCCAATTTAATATCGACACTGCCTTTTAAACTCTGGCCACTGTTTCGGGTTTCGCTGTTCGAGCTGCCTTCGCTAAAGAAATTCGTTCCGTTGGGCAGTAACGACTGGTTTTTCGAAGTTGTTCTGTCCAATATGTTTCTGTCACTGCCTTTGTAATTGAATTTTAGGCCAACTTTGTTTTCGTTCCATTTGTTAGAAAAATGTGCACCATATCCCGTTACATCCGGCAGGCCGCTTGATGGCGAAAAATCATCTTCATCTCCACTGTTGCCATAACTGATCATCACCGTACTGCCATCATCGCCAACTTCAATTACATCATAATCATTGCCTTTTAATTTGCTCATGGCGGCACTTGCCTTCGAATCCTGATTGGTATTGGAGTTGGATCCAAATACTGCGGCTTTCAATTTGTTTTTGTAAATACCAGCCATGCCACCAATGTTTTTGTAGTGCTTAAGGTCGCTGTTGGCATCCAGGGTGCTGAGATACCCGTTTTTGGCGTTTTCCTTGAGTTTGATGTTCATTACCTTCTCTTTGGCGTCACCTTCTTTTATACCAGATAATTCTTCCTCTTTGGTTTTTTTGTCATAAACCTGAACTTCGCTCACTGCATTGGCTTTCAGGTATTTCTGTGCCAGAAGCGGATCATCACCAAAAAATTCCTCACCATCAACCAAAAGTGTATTTACATCTTTTCCGCCAGCTTTTATTGCGCCATCTTTGTCAACCTCAATTCCAGGTAAGCGCCTTAATAAATCCTGTAGATTGGCATGTGGTTTTACCGCAAAACTATCTGCCTGATAAGTTATGGTATCGCCCTTCATGCTAATGGCCTGCTTTTGGGCTTTAATCACCACTTCGTTTAAAAGTGTGGCTTTGCTGTCCATCGCGATAGTGCCCAGGTTAAACCTTGATGAATCGGACAGTTGGATGTCTCTTATATAATCGGCCATTCTCGGAAAAGTGACCACCAGGGTATAATTTCCTTTTTTTAAATTCGAAAACTCGAATTCACCGTTAGCCTTGGTACGGGCATCTTTAATTAAAATGGAATCTTTGCTTGATATTAATAGGATAGAGCTATTCTGTAATTTTGTTTTTTCAACGGTATCAACCACAACGCCTTTTATACTAGCGTATTGAGCGAATACAGGAAGAAAAAATAACGAAAAAACGAGCGCTAATAGTAATGGTTTGAGCATGTATTTGGTAAAGAGGCGTTAATAAATAGTTGTTTGGTTAAGTGTCTGAAAATACAACTATTTATTTAGTTATTAGCAATAAAGTAAAATATTTTTTTTCAAAAAGAAATATAACTACTGGAGTTGCGGAGAATAATATTCTTAAAAAAGAAGTGGCGGGAGGAAAGAATTGCAAGTTATGCGTTTGCAACATTTATTTTGTTGCTGCTAAAATCAGTTTTTTAATCAGTACAATTTGCCCAAAATGGTAATAGCTATGCTCAATTACGCCTTCTATGTTACGCAGATAGGTGCCGTACTTTTCATTTACAAATAACTGATCTAATTTTTCGTCGGGTATTTGTGCTACTTCATCAGCGAAAGCTGCCGAATTTACCAAAAATTCTTCCACCAGTTTTTTCCAATCTTCTTCTGATTGTATTGGCGGCAGGTCGAAACTATATTGATCTTTAATTTCCAAAGGGCCACCTTTAAATACATTTAAAATACCAACCAGATAATAATTGATGTGATAGGTTAAAGCTGCAATTGTATTTAAATCTGCTACCTGATGCCTTGCCTGTTCCCAGGTAATGTTTAACAATTGTTCCTGGTAGTTGGTGTTGGCAATCCAATATCCATTTAATAAAACTTCTCTTAATCGGTTTGCAATAAATTCAGATCTTTTCATTGGTCTCATTCCTTAGTTGAAACTAGGCACTTTTAGTACAAGACTTACTTTTCTACAAATTTTTATTTTTTGCCACAGATTCACAGATTAGATACAATCTGCGAATCTGTGGCTTTTTTTAACAACGAATTGGATTCTAATTTCCTGACATTGATTTATAGCTATTAACAACAGTTGTAGTAAATTTTTACTTTCTGCTCTTTTTCGCTCCAGGCAATGTAAATGTTGTTTTCCTTTCCTAAGCGATACTTAAAACCATTTAATCCCGACTTCTTTAATTCTTCGTAAAGGGCTTTGTCAGGGGTATAATTATCGGCTTTATCTTCGGGCATTACTGCAGGTTCGAGAAAGTTATCATCACTAAAAAAATCATCAGCAATGGTTTTTAAGAAAATAATCTGGTCTTTTTCTTTCGAGAGATCAACATTTGGATCGGTACTGCCCAATAACTCAGTTCCTTTGATGCTGGTATTGTAAATTTCTTTTCCATCGGCATTTTTGATGGTGAAATTCAACACCATTTCTTCGGGTTTCCGCCCTGTAAGCTCGATCTTAAAAGTGTCCAAACGTTTTAAATCAGAAAAAGACTTGGCCAGGCGCTGGTTAACGTTTTTAAACTCAATGGCGTTGGTTTCCTTTTTGCTGTTCGAATTACAGGCAACGAGCGCTAACAGGCAGATGGCAACAAAGAGCGGTATATTTCTCATATTCAAAACTACAAATTTTATGTTTTAGTTCATGTCCATATTTTATGATATCCCTTAAATTTAAAAGGAATACCCGATAGATAACCACAATTGAAAATCGAAATAACCACCTGGGAGCCTATTCTTTAAATTATTTTGAACATGATAATAATCTCCATAACCTAAGCCTGTTAAGCCCTCTAAAAGAAAATGTTTTCCCGGAATAAAGGATACGCCAAATGTTCCGCCGTAACGCACAGACCCAGCGCTAAAATCCCTATCACGGCCCCAGCCAAAAATACCGGTTTCATCAACTGAGCGATGCGAAATAACAGTTTTATCTAGATTTCCGAAATAAACGCCATAAAAAGCATTGGCTTCCCTTTTCTTAATCGGACGGATGTATTTCTTTGCACGAAGCAAGAAACCTTCGTAATGGAGGTAGTCGCGGTAGCCCAGATTTTTAATTTCGCCAGAGGTGTAGGCGAGCTCTAAGCCATAGCGGTTCGAAAAAGTCTTTTCTATGGCTATTGCAGGTCTTTTGGCCACTAAATTCAAAACATTTGTCTTGATCATTAAGCCGGGCCCATCTTGTGCAAAGCTGGCATATGTACATAAAATGAATATAGGGAGGAGCGTTTTCTTTTTCATATATAGGCGAAAATACTAAAATATTAGCCCCAAGCAATCAAAGCTATTGCAAAACTAAATTTAGTTCTTATATTTATGTAACTGATTACGTAATTAATTATTGTCATGAATTTTTTTGAACAGACTGGTAAAGTAGCTATAGGCAGTAGGTTAAGGATGCTAACCGATAAAGTAACCGAAGACGCAGCGCAGATTTATAATTTGTATAATATTGATATGCAACCGAAGTGGTTTCCTGTGTTTTATGCTTTAGCACAAGAGAAAGAAAAAACGATTACTGAACTGGCTAAAGGTATTGGCCATTCTCATCCATCGGTGAGTAAGATTATTAGCGAAATGCTAAAAAAGGGCTACGTTAAAGAGGGAAAGGATAAAACCGATGGAAGAAGGAATGTGGTGAGCCTTTCTCCGGCAGGTATAGAGATTTCTAAAAAAATTAAAGATCAATTGATTGATGTAAATGCTGCCATTGAAGAGCTTTCGGCCCAAACACAAAATAAACTTTGGGAAGCGATAGGTGAGTGGGAGTTTTTATTGGAACAAAAAACCTTATTGAGAAGGGTAATGGAAAAGAAAAAAGAAAGAGATGGCTTAAAGGTTGAGATTGTTGATTACCAGCCCAAATACCAGGAAATATTCAGGTCGCTAAATGTAGCGTGGATTTCACAGTACTTTACCATGGAAGAATCTGATTATAAAGCTTTAGATAATCCGCAGGGTTATATTTTAGATAAAGGAGGTTTTATATTGGTTGCGCTTTACGAAGGTGAACCTTTGGGCGTTTGTGCACTAATTAAGATGAATGATGGCGAATATGATTTTGAACTGGCCAAAATGGCGGTATCGCCAAAAGCTCAGGGAAAAAATGTAGGCTTTCTATTGGCAAATGCCATTATTGATAAGGCAAGATCGTTAGGCGCATCTAAAATTTATTTAGAAAGCAATACCATTTTAAAACCAGCCATAAATCTTTACCATAAACTAGGTTTTCAAAAAGTGGCAGGCAAGCCTACGCCTTACACACGATGTAATATTCAGATGGAACTGGTGATTAGATAGGTGCTATTTGATACGTCATGCTGAATTCATTTCAGCATCTTAATTGTAAGGAGGCTGTATCATAAAGACGATTCACCTCAGGTGATGTCTTGTTGAGCTTGTCGAAACACTTTAAAGAGTATTTAAGCAGGTCCTTCGACAAGCTCTCCGTAGGAGTCCTTTGGACAGGATGACAAATCTATATTTATGATACAACCACGACGTAATTTTTAATTTATATAATGGTTAAGGTAACTTCAGTGCCTTAAGTAATTTGTTCAGTTTTAATAAGTCTTCTGGTGTATCTATTGCAACTGTTTCTAAATCAGTTACTTTTGTTTGGATGTAAAATCCATTTTCGATCCAGCGAAGCTGCTCTAAGCTTTCGGCAATTTCTAAAGAAGAGGGTGGTAACTTGGTAATGGCTTTTAACGATTCAGTACGGTAACCGTAAATTCCGATGTGCTTATAAAACTGGTGCTTTTCTGCCCATACGCCTGGTTCGCCATTTCTGATAAAAGGAATCGGACTACGGCTAAAATACATGGCGCGACCGTTTACATCGATCACCACTTTAGGACTATTGGGATTGTATACACTTTCCTGACTCTGGATAGATTTGATTAATGTTGCCAGTTGTACTTTTTCTTCAGTAAAGCAGCTTGCCAATAATTCAATCTGTGCAGGCTCAATAAATGGTTCGTCTCCTTGAATGTTGATTACAATATCAAATCCTGGTAATTGTTCAATCACTTCGGCACACCTATCGGTTCCGCTTTGGTGATTAGATGAGGTAAAGATAAATTCTCCACCAAACCTTTTTACTTCATCGGCAATTCGTACATCATCGGTGGCAATTACGACTTTCGATAAGCTTTCAGCTTTTGATGCCTGCTCGTAAACCCTTTGGATCATGGTTTTTCCGGCAATATCTACTAGAGGCTTTCCCGGAAAACGGGTAGAGGCATATCGTGCAGGAATAATTCCGATAATTTTTGGATTTCCTAATGTGGAGCTTAAATTTCTATCACTCATATATTATTTCGATAGAATTGATAAAAAACAAATATGAAAATCAATGCGATGATAATATAAGATATCGAATGTGCAAAATTGAATGTCCAACCAAGCAATTTTACACGTTTCGGAACAATTAATCTCGAATCTTTTTTATTGAAATAAAAAGTACCCCATTTCCAGTTCTCTGGATTATCGTGTTCGAAATCTTTTTCCATATTTATCACATTAAATATTTAAACCATTTATTACGAATCAACTCCCCCCTTTAGGGACAGGGGGTTAAAATAAACCATTAATCTCGGCCTCAATAGATTGGATTACCGTACCTAAATCTTCTGGGTTGTTGGTGAAATCTAATTTATCTTTATCCAAAATCAATAATTTACCCAGGTTATAACCTTTAATCCAAGCTTCGTATTTTTCGTTCAGCTTAGATAGATAATCAATACGGATGCCCGCTTCGTACTCACGGCCACGACGCTGGATATTATTCACCAATGTAGGTACCGATGCGCGCAGGTAAACCAATAAATCGGGCGGTTTAATAAAAGAGGTAATATTATCAAAAATAGCCCTGTAATTATCATGATCGCGGGTGGTCATTAAAGCCATATCGTGCAGGTTTTCTGCAAAAATATGCGCATCCTCGTAAATGGTTCTATCCTGGATCACGTTACGTTTATTAACCTCAATATCGGTAATTTGCTGAAAACGACTATTTAGGAAATAAATCTGGAGGTTAAAGCTCCAACGTTTCATGTCGCTGTAAAAATCTTCCAGATAAGGGTTATTGTCCACAGCCTCGTATAAAGCTTCCCATCCATAATTTTTGGCCAATAAACCTGTTAGGGTAGTTTTACCGGCACCTATATTTCCTACAATTGCTATGTGCATTTTCTTTAGCTATGAGATTAGAGATGTGAGACTAGAGGCATGAGATGTACTTAACTAAATATCTCAAATCTAATGTCTCGCTTCTCAAATCTATTAAAATTATTAAAAACTTTTAAACCCGATTAAACTGCGAACCTCTCTGATGGTTTTTTGCGCGCTTTCGCGGGCCTTTAATGCACCATGTTTAGCTACTTGCCTTAAATATGAATCATTTTTGGCAATATCCAAAATACGCTCACGCATAGGCGCAGTCGTAATAATCATATCTTCTGCCAGTTGTTTTTTGAAATCACCATAACGGATCTGCATTTTGCTATACAAATCTTCAAAATGCTCAAGTGTATCCGCACTCGAAACCACTTTCATTAAATCGAAAAGATTCTGAATAGGCTCAGGTTTCGGTTGGTTTTCTTCCGTCGGTCCACCATCACTAACCGCTCTCATTACTTTTTTACGAATGGTTTCAGGGTCATCAGATAGGTAAACCGCATTAGCTTCGCCTTCTGATTTGCCCATTTTACCTTTACCATCTAAACCAGGTACTTTAACCAGTTTATCAGTGTAGCTAAAAGCGTAAGGTTCAGGGAAATATGCTGTATTATATAACCTGTTGAAACGGTTTCCGAAAGTACGGGCCATTTCCAAATGTTGTTCCTGGTCTTTTCCAACAGGTACTTTGGTCGCCTTATGGATTAAAATATCGGCCGCCATTAATACCGGGTAGGTTAACAAACCTGCATTTACGTTATCGGGGTTGGCACGCACTTTATCTTTAAAAGATGTGCTGCGCTCTAATTCACCCATATAAGCGTTCATATTTAAGTATAGATATAGCTCCGCAATTTCCGGAACATCACTTTGTATATAAATGGTACTGTTTTCTGGATCAATTCCGCTAGCTAAATATTCAACCAAAACATGTTTAATATTTCCATGTAAATCGGCTGGAGTAGGGTGTGTAGTTAAGGAGTGTAAATCGGCGATAAAAAAGTAGCAATTGTAATCGTTCTGCATCTGAACGAAGTTTTTAACTGCGCCGTAATAATTACCCAAATGTAATTTTCCTGTTGAGCGGATACCGCTCACCACTGTTTCTTTCATAATGGCACGAAATTAAAAATAAAATACAAGCAAATCATAAATCGCTTCATTTTTAATGGTAAGATTTTTTTTGAATACTGGTAAGACCTATAGTTTATATGTATAGTCGTCATCTCAACCGTAGCGGAGAGATCTTTAGAACGGGTTTCGCCAGTGATTGGTATTATAGAACCATAATCTTAGCCCAATGCAATCAGTTGTTTGAAATATCAA
This sequence comes from Pedobacter sp. GW822-FHT03F06, assembly GCF_058801365.1. Classification (NCBI taxonomy): domain Bacteria; kingdom Pseudomonadati; phylum Bacteroidota; class Sphingobacteriia; order Sphingobacteriales; family Sphingobacteriaceae; genus Pedobacter; species Pedobacter sp. GW822-FHT03F06. The sequence goes on along the minus strand of NZ_JBXANE010000001.1, from coordinate 278,192 downwards.
ACTATTTTATATTTTTGGTTATCTATGATTTATTTTCTAAGACAAGTACACCGGATATGGTTTTTATTCTGGATACTGTTTTTTTTCGCTCTATTCTATCCTTTATACTACGTTACTTCACGTAATGAGAAATATTATAGCATTCTGAATTTTTTTAGGAAAGCCAACAGTTTTTTATGTAGCCTGTTTTCTGGTGTTTTTTTTCGTTATCAATACGAAGAAAAGCTAAATCCCAAACAAACTTACATCTATTGTGCCAACCATACCTCTAACCTGGATATCATGATTTTCTGTATCATGGGACATGGTAAATTCCATTTTATGGGAAAAGATGAACTGTTGAGCAATCCGGTATTGGGTATCTTTTTTAAAACCATCGATATTTCTGTAAATCGCGAAAGTAAGATTTCGGCTTTTAAAGCTTTTAAAAAAGCTGGCGAGAACTTAGAAAAGGGGATGAGCCTTATTATTTTTCCGGAAGGTAAAATCGACGACCATTACCCACCAAAGTTGGGCGAGTTTAAAAATGGTCCGTTCCGTTTGGCTATCGATAAAAATATACCGTTGGTACCTGTGAGTATTACCAATGTTTGGAAAATTAATTGGGATGACGGAGCAAAGTATGGAAGTAAGCCGGGAATTTGCGATATTTACGTCCACAAACCCATAAATACATCAACTTTGACCGATGTTGATGCTGATGTGTTGAAAGAAAAGGTTTATAGATTGATTGATAGTAAGTTAGTATAAATATGAATTTAGACGCAAAAACCATCCATAAAATAGCCGATCTGGCCAGAATTCATATTGATGAAAAACAGGTGGATACACTGATCCCTGAAATGAACAAAATTTTGTCATTCATGGAAAAGTTAAATGAACTGGATACTTCAAATGTGAAACCACTGGTTTATATGAACGAATCGGTAAATGTTTGGAGAGAAGATGTGGTTAAGCAGGAAATAGCTACAGCTGATGGCTTGAAAAATGCAGCAAAACATACCGACCAATTTTTTATGGTGCCAAAAATTATTGAAAAATAATTGAGGTAATCGCTATGCTGACCTGTAGCGCAGCGGAAAGCTCCGCAGTAAAATTTATTCAGCATCTTTAAGATTAACATTTGTGCAGTAATTTTTAACCCTCTTGTAACATCTTACCCTTTACGCTTGTCTAAAAAAGAAAAAACATGGAGAAACCACTCATCACTATAAAAGAAATTGGCCGTAAATATGTTATTGGATCTGAAGTGATTCACGCTTTAAAATCAGTTTCTTTAGATATCAATAAAGGCGAATTCGTAGCATTGATGGGACCTTCTGGTTCTGGTAAATCAACCCTGATGAATATTTTAGGCTGTTTAGATACACCTTCAAGCGGAACCTATGTTTTAAACGGAACCAATGTAAGTCACATGAGTGATGATGCCTTGGCAGAAGTGCGCAACCAGGAAATCGGTTTCGTTTTTCAAACCTTTAACTTATTGCCACGCTCAACATCTTTAGATAATGTTGCCTTACCTTTAATTTATGCCGGAACAAGTAAAAAGGACAGGGATGCAAGAGCAGCTAAAGCGTTAGAAAATGTAGGCTTAGGCAATCGTATGGATCATAAGCCAAATGAGCTATCGGGCGGTCAACGTCAACGTGTGGCCGTAGCCAGGGCTTTGATCAATAATCCATCTATTATTTTGGCCGATGAGCCAACAGGTAACTTAGATACCAAAACATCAATTGAGATAATGGGCCTGCTGGAAGAAATCCACAGTAAAGGAAACACCATTATTCTGGTTACGCACGAGGAAGACATTGCGCAGCACGCTCACCGTATTGTACGTATGCGTGATGGTTTGATTGAAAACGATTATTTAAATACAGATATAAAAAATGTATCTCCACGTTTGCAGGCTTTGAAAGATACGGGCAGCGATTGGGAGAAAATTAATTAACCCCTAAATCCCCTAAAGGGGACTTTTAGGACTAACCATATTATTCCCCCTTAAGGGGGCAGGGGGTATGAAAATCTACACTAAAACTGGTGATAAGGGCCAAACATCACTCATAGGTGGTACCCGTGTGCCTAAATATCATTTACGGATCGAAACCTATGGAACTGTTGACGAGTTAAATTCGTACATAGGTTTAATTATGTGTCAGGATATTGATGCGCATGATCAGAAACTACTAAAAGAAATTCAGGATAGGTTATTTACTGTTGGCTCATCGCTTGCGGCCGATCCAGAGAAATCTAAAATGAAGATCCCCGATCTGCACGATACTGATATTACCTTGCTGGAAAATGAGATGGATCTGATGAATGAAACGCTGCCTGCTTTAAAACATTTTATTTTACCTGGCGGAAATACTGTAGTTTCTTACTGCCATATTGCTAGATGCGTTTGTAGAAGGGCAGAACGACTTACAGTTGAACTTGCAGAAAATAGCTTTGTAGATGAGCGTGTAACAGTTTATTTGAATCGTTTAAGCGATTATTTATTCGTTTTGGCACGAAAACTGACCGTGTATTTTAAAGCGGAAGAAAACATTTGGATTCCGCGGGTTTAATAGTGGAAAAATAAGTTTGTTTTGCTCAAAAATTTTAATATACTTTGCGCAATAATAATAAGAACAAGAATTTAATTGAATTGAAGATATGTATTGGACATTAGAATTAGCATCGCACTTGGAAGACGCACCATGGCCTGCAACTAAAGACGAATTAATTGATTATGGTATCCGCTCTGGTGCCCCAGTAGAAGTAATTGAAAACTTACAGGCATTAGAAGATGATGGCGAACCTTATGAAACCATTGAGGAAATTTGGCCAGATTATCCAACTAAAGAAGATTTCTTCTTCAACGAGGACGAATACTAAGCATTAGAAAACTATAAAAAACCTCCAGGTAACCGGGAGGTTTTTTTATGTCTTCATCTTTCCATTTCATTCCCTGCGCCCAGCTACACTAATAAAATAATTACATTTTTTAAACAAAACCGAAAAGCCGAGTGTTAATACATCAATAATATAACATTGCTAAAAAATTAACACTATGGGAAATTTATTGTATTTAGTCGCAGTAGTATTGGTAATACTCTGGGTAATCGGATTTATATTTCACGGCTTCGGCGACGTTGGCGGTATAATCCACGTTTTACTGGTAATCGCAGTTATTGCAATTCTGCTTAAAGTAATTGGCCGGGCTGCGTAAAAATATATCGCACCGATATTCATTGGTTTAGAAGTAGGGAACACTTTGAAATAGATGGATTAAAAAAGGAGTTTCATTTTTGAAACTCCTTTTTTATATTTAATTTTTTAACAACAATTCGGCAAGCTCTAAATCGATTGGATAAGTGATTTTAATATTCCCTCTTTCGCCTTCAATGATATTAATCTCATAACCAATAGATTCTACCACACTTGCATCATCTGTAAAATGAGTATTGAACGCTTGGTTGTAAGCTTCTTTTAGAATGCTAAGGCTAAAAGTTTGTGGCGTTTGTACTAAATAGATTTCATCCCGTTTTAATGCCGTGGTTTTATCGTCTCTAAGCAAGCGTACGCTATCGCTCGACTGTACTGCTGCAATAACGTTTCCCTGTAGCTCAGCTTCATTAAAACAGCTGTCGATAAGAGATTTGGAAACCAGTGGACGCACGGCATCGTGAATGGCAACATAACTTTCTTCTTCGATGGCATGGATTGCATTTTTCACAGAGTGAAAACGCTCCGTGCCGCCATCAATAACCTGGTGCGGTACATGGAAATTAAATTCTTCGCACAACCGGGTCCAGTATGCTTGCTGATCTTTGTTCAGTACCAATAAAATTTTAGGTTGGGTATCGCTTTGTGCAAAAGCTTTTATGGTATGCATCAAAACCGGAAGATTTTTGAGCAGTAGAAATTGTTTTGGGGTTTCTGTTTGCATCCGATTGCCAGAACCGCCTGCTACAATTATAGCGTAGTATTTCATATTTTAGAGATGAGATTATAGATTTGAGATATGAGACTTGAATTAACTCAAATCTCACATCTCAATACTCAAATCTATATAATTAGCATGGCATCGCCATAGCTGTAGAATTTATATTTTTCTTTTACCGCAACTTCGTAAGCATTCATTACGTTTTCATATCCACCAAATGCACTTACCATCATCAATAAAGTAGATTCTGGCGTATGGAAATTGGTAATCATTGAGTTTGCAATACTGAAATCGTAAGGAGGGAAGATAAACTTACTCGTCCAATCGTTAGCCGATTTTAATGTTCTGTTTGCAGAAACAGCCGATTCGATAGCACGCATTGAGGTAGTACCTACCGCACAGATTTTTCTTTTTTCCTCTAAAGCCTTGTTTACAATGTTCGCATCTTTTTGTTCGATGATAAACTGCTCAGAATCCATTTTGTGTTTGGTTAAGTCTTCAACCTCCACAGTTCTGAAGGTTCCTAAACCAACGTGTAAAGTTACTTCAGCAAATTCTATACCTTTAAGTTCAAGGCGTTTCATTAGCTCACGACTAAAGTGTAAACCTGCAGTTGGAGCAGCTACGGCACCTTCGTGCTTAGCAAAAATGGTTTGATAACGTTCTTTATCTTCGGCAGTAGCTTTACGTTTAATGTATTTAGGAAGTGGGGTTTCGCCTAAAATTTCAACGTTTTTTCTAAATTCTTCGTCAGTACCTTCAAATAAGAAACGGATGGTACGGCCACGTGATGTGGTGTTATCTACAACCTCAGCAACCAATAAATCGTCGTCGCCAAAATATAATTTATTACCTACGCGGATTTTACGTGCAGGATCTACCAAAACATCCCATAAACGTAATTCCTTGTTTAATTCACGTAGCAAGAAAACCTCGATGGTTGCACCGGTTTTCTCTTTATTTCCATATAAACGGGCAGGGAAAACCTTAGTGTTATTTAATATCATAACGTCTTTGTCATCGAAATAACCTAAAACGTCTTTAAAAATTTTATGTTCAATTTTACCGCTGTCTTTGTGTAAAACCATTAGACGAGCCTCGTCGCGTTGTTCTGCCGGATTGTTGGCTACTAATGATTCAGGTAAGTTGAATTTGAATTGTGATAATTTCATTCTTGATGAATTTTTTGAGGTGCAAAAATACGAATTTAATTTTTCTTTTTCGTATTTTATCAAACGCAATTTATGTATATTATGTTTTAATCATTTTAAAGCAAATAATACAGGGCGATTAATGCATTGTAGACATAAAATTAATTAGTTTTGAAGATAAGCTGTAACCTTTTGAAAAGCTTTGCATCTAACCTTTAATTATGATAATCTTTAGGCTAATAGGCGAGAGTTTCCGTTTTGCATTTGATGCGTTGCGCCAGAATAAATTACGCACCATGTTATCGCTTTTGGCTATAACGATTGGTATTTTTACCATTATTGCTGTATTCTCTGCAGTAGATACCTTTCGTGGTAAATTGCAGTCCAGTGTAGATAAACTGGGCTCTAACACCATTTATATTCAAAAATGGCCCTGGAGTTTTGGCGATAATTATCCCTGGTGGAAATATATGAACCGCCCTCAGCCTTCATTGCGCGATTTTGAAGCACTCCGCGAGAGAATTGAAAATGCACAAGGTGTTACATTCGAAATATCGACTAATGATAGGACGATCAAATACAGAAGTAACTCAGTAGAAGGGATTTCGGTGTGGGCAGCATCGCACGATTTTAATAAAACCTGGAATTTCGAGCTTCAGGACGGCCGGTATTTTACCGAAAATGAGAGTAAAAACGGCTCACCTGTTTGTATTTTAGGTTCTGATATAGCCGACGGACTTTTTGATGGCGATGCGCCAGTGGGTAAACAGGTACAGATTTTAGGAAGAAGATTAACTGTTGTTGGTGTTTTCAAAAAAGAAGGAGAAGATATGTTAGGTACTTCTCTCGATAAAAATGTAAATATTCCGATTGCTTTTGCGAAAGGTGTTTTAGATATCCAAAGCGAGCGTTATGGTCCGCAAATTACAGTTCGTGGTAAAGATAATGTGAATTTAGAAGAGGTAGAAAGCGAATTGAAAGGTTTAATGCGCTCCATCCACAGAATCAGACCCGGCCAGGAAGAAGATTTTGCATTAAATAAAACCACCATTATTTCTAACCAGTTAGATTCGATGTTTAAAATGGTAAATATTGCCGGTTGGGTAATTGGTGGGTTTTCGATCCTGGTTGGTGGTTTCAGTATTGCCAATATCATGTTCGTATCGGTTAAGGAACGGACGAATATTATTGGTATTCAAAAATCTTTGGGTGCAAAAAATTATTTTATCCTGCTTCAATTTATATTCGAATCGATTTCGCTTTGTATTTTAGGTGGTTTGCTGGGCTTATTACTGGTCTTTCTGCTCGCTTTGGGCATTGGTGCGGCCACTGATTTTCACATTATACTGGGCTTGAACAATATTGCCTTAGGTATCGGCATATCAATAATCATCGGCACCATCTCTGGTTTTTGGCCAGCATATTCAGCATCAAGATTGGATCCGGTAGAGGCGATTAGAAGTTAATTAATTGGGCAGTTTTTAGTTCTCAATCGACAGTTTACTGCACTTGCGGTAGTTAATAAACCTTGTTGCAGTGGAAAGCCCGCAGGGCTGCGAGGATTTGTAGCGGAAAGAAGGGCTGGGTGCTCCGATGAAATGCTGGCTTTCATTTTCCAAACACTATATCGTCATTTCGAGCGGAGTTAAACGGAGTCGAGAACCACGTAGTGCTCAGCGAAGCTAAATCTGCTGCAATAGATCTCTCCATTTCGCTTTCGATGAAAAATCGATAAGCTACAGTCGAGATGACGATTATTCACAGAAAAACCCCTCGCTAAATTTAATTAGCGAGGGGTTTTTCTTTATATGAAGTTAACTGAAAACAGCCAATTGCAAACTAACTAGGCTAATTTACCTAAAGCTTCTTTTATTCTTCTTAATGCTTCAACCAAACTCTCGTCAGATGCTGCGTAAGATAAACGGATGTAGTTGTTGTTACCAAACGAATCGCCACCAACAGTTGCTACATGACCAACGTTTAATAAATATAAAGCTAAGTCTGAAGAATCTTTAATTACGTTTCCATCAGCATCTTTTTTACCGAAGAAAGCGCTTATTTCCGGGAAAAAGTAAAATGCCCCATCTGGAAGATTTGTTTTAACACCTGGAATTTCGTTTAATAAATTGTAAACCAATTCTCTACGGCGTAAAAATGCTTCTTTCATTTCTAAAACACTGGCTAAACCTTGCTCGTAAGCAACAATTCCGGCTCTTTGTGCAATAGAACATGTTCCAGAGGTTGTTTGTCCTTGTAGTTTATCGTTAGCGGCTGCAATCTCTTTATTGGCGGCAATGTAACCTAATCTCCAACCTGTCATAGCGAAAGCTTTAGAGAAACCGTTAACAATGATTACACGGTCTTTAATGCTATCGAATTGAGCAATAGACTCATGTTTATCAACGAAGTTAATGTGCTCATAAATCTCATCAGATAAGATATAGATATTAGGGTGTTTTTCGAAAACGGCAACCAGCGCGGCTAATTCTTCTTTACTGTAAACTGATCCTGTTGGGTTACAAGGCGAAGAAAACATAAACAATTTCGATTTCGGCGTAATGGCTGCTTCTAATTGTGCTGGCGTAATTTTGAAATTACTTTCAATATCTGTATCGATAAAAACAGATTTTCCTTCTGCAAGGGTTACCATTTCTGAGTAAGAAACCCAGTAAGGTGTTGGGATGATTACTTCATCATCCGGATCAATCAAAGTTAAAATAACATTCGATAAAGATTGTTTTGCACCTGTTGAAACAACGATCTGAGAAATATCGTAATCCAGATTGTTTTCTGTTTTTAACTTATTAACGATTGCTTGGCGCAGGTCTGGATAGCCCGGTACTGGCGAATAACGTGTATAATTTTCGTCTAATGCCTTTTTAGCAGCATTTTTTACGTGGTCGGGTGTGTTGAAATCGGGTTCACCAACGCTTAAACTAATGATGTTAATGCCCTTAGACGCTAATTCGCGGCCAAGTTTGGTCATTTTAAGGGTTGCAGATTCAGATAGACTGTTGATTCTTTTGGATAAGGTGCTCATGGTTAATTACTTTGAGCGCAAATATATAAACCAAATATTATTCTGCACTAAAAAAGACATAGTTTTTCTCATTTAATTTATTCGATAAGCGTATTTTTGAAAAAAAATATCCTGGTGTCGGTAAAAAAGAAAGCAATAATAATTTCTCTGGTGGTGAGTGTGGTACTGATGTTGGCCAAATTTGTTGCGTACTTTATTACGGGTTCAAACGCCATCTTAACAGATGCAGCGGAGAGCATTGTAAATGTAATAGCAGGAAGTTTTGCTTTTTATAGCATTTACCTCAGTACGCAGCCCCGCGATGAAAACCATCCTTATGGGCATGGAAAAGTTGAGTTTTTCTCGGCTTTTGTTGAAGGAATATTGATTTTAATTGCGGGAGTGGTTATTATTTTCAAATCTTCGTACAACCTGATCTATCCTCATTTGGTAGGGGAACTATTAACAGGAACGCTGATAATTGGTATCACAGGCCTGATTAATCTGATTGTAGGCCTATACCTCATAAATGTAGGTAAAGATGAGCATTCTGTTACATTGCAGGCTGATGGTAAACATTTATTAACTGATACCTACACCAGCGCAGCGATTGTTGTTGGCTTAATATTAATTCAGCTAACAAATATTATTTGGCTGGATAGCTTCCTTTCTTTTTTGGTTGGCTTTTATATTATTTATTCTGGTTATAAGCTTACCCGGGGTTCTGTAGGAGGATTAATGGATGAAAGTGATTTTACGCTTGTTGAAGAAGTAGTAGATGTTTTACAAAAGAACAGGCATAACCCGTGGATTGATGTACATAATCTGCGTACCCAGCAATACGGCCCTGAATTTCATATCGATTGCCATGTAACATTGCCTTATTATTTTGATTTAAATAAAGTTCACAGTGAAATTTCACAGATTGATGAACTGATCAATAAAAACGGCTTCCGCAAAGCAGAGCTCTTTATTCATGCAGATCCATGTTTGCCTGAATGTTGCCATTATTGCCACATGAGTGAATGCCCGGTGAGGGCAGAGGCCTTTAAAAAGGAAATTGTATGGACACCAGAAATAGTAATCAAAAATAAAAAGCATTTCGAAAATGAGCTACTTTAATGTTAGGGTTTATGGATTGTTAATTAACCAGAATAATGAGGTTTTGGTAAGTGATGAGGAAGAATATGGCTTTCGTTTCAGTAAGTTTCCGGGGGGTGGCTTAGAACTTGGTGAAGGCTTAATTGATGGATTAAAACGTGAGTTTATGGAAGAGTGTGATGCTGAAATTGAAGTATTATCTCATTTTTATACCACAGATTTTTTTGAAAAATCGTCATTTAACGATAGCCAGGTCATTAGTGTGTATTATATCGTTAAAGAAAAAGCGCCTTTGCAGTTGGCCTTTAAAGATGTTATTTATGATTTTGATGGAGATGGTGAAATTCTTCAGGCTTTCAGATGGGTGAAAATTGAAGATTTAAATATAGAGGATATTACCTTTAAAACAGATAAAACCGTAGGCCAGCTTTTAAAAAATCAATATTCAGTTAAATTATAATCATGATACCCGATTCGTCCAAATTCCATACTCCAAATGCTCAACTCAATTTAACCGAACGAGATCAAAAGGTAATCTGGCATCCCTATACCCAAATGAAAAATGCACTGCCCCATATCCCAATTGTTAGGGGAGAAGGGGTGTACGTTTTTGATGAGAATGGAAAAAGGTATATCGATGCAGTTTCATCCTGGTGGGTGAATATTCATGGCCATTCACACCCTTATATTGCACAAAAAGTAGCTGAACAGCTCAATGTGCTTGAACACGTGATTTTTGCAGGTTTTACACACGAGCCCGCTGTACTACTTGCAGAAAGGCTTTTGCCCATATTGCCCGGCAAACAAGATAAAGTTTTTTATACCGATAACGGATCAACGGCAGTAGAGGTAGCCTTAAAAATGTGCCTGCAATACTGGGACAATAAGGGCACACCAAAAACGAAGATTTTAGCCTTTAAAAATGCTTATCATGGCGATACTTTTGGCGCCATGTCTGTTAGCGGCCGCAGTATTTTTACGGACGCTTTTAACAGTCTATTGTTCGATGTCGAGTTTATCGATCTGCCAAATGAAGGTAATATCTCAAATCTCACATCTCATATCTCAAATCTCAAAGATACCGCTTGTTTTATCTTCGAGCCACTCATTCTAGGGTCGGGTGGAATGTTGATGTACGAAGCTAAATATTTAGATCAACTTTTATCTGCCTGTAAAGAAGCAGCAATTTTAACCATTGCTGATGAAGTGATGACAGGTTTCGGTAGGACAGGAACCTACTTCGCTTGCGAGAAATTAACTAATAAGCCAGATATTATCTGTTTAAGCAAAGGTTTAACTGGTGGAACAATGCCTTTAGGGGTAACCACCTGTACAAATGAGATTTTTGAAGCATTTTTAAGTGATGATAAGTTAAAAACGCTTTACCACGGACACTCTTTTACAGCGAATCCGATTGCTTGTGTAGCTTCTCTGGCGAGTTTGGATATTTTATTAAAAAGTGAAACACTTCAGAATATTAAGCGGATAGAGGCCAAACATGCTATTTTTCTTGAAGAAATTGAAGCGCATGCTAAAGTTAAGGCCATTAGGCAAACAGGAACAATTATTGCAATTGAATGGGAGACCGGGAATGAAACTTCTTATTTAAGTAATCTCCGTAATTTACTGTATGCGTACTTCTTAGAAAAGGGGATTATATTGAGGCCATTGGGCAATATTATCTATATCCTCCCACCATATGTAATCAGCGATGAAGATCTCGATTATATTTATGCAGCCATAAAATCGGCTTTAGAGGAAGTATAGCTACTTTTAGGCCGTAGCGAGATGCTGCTACTTATGTAACTTAGTTTAAGGCGGTTGTCAGTCTAAGCGAAGACCTTTATCTGTGTTGTAAGATGTTACCATCATACACTTATTAAATCTTTAGATATTATTTGTGGTGTAAGATGTTACCATCTTACACTTCATTAAATCTTTAGATATATATTAAGTCAGATGTTACCACCTTACTTAACTATAATTCAAAATGGCGAAACGCGTGAAACTACGCTTGTGGTTCCAGATAATTCTTAAGCGCATCACTAACGAATGTCTGTGGTGTAAGATGTTACCATCTTACACTTCACCAAATCTTTTAGATATATGCTAAATCAGGTTGTAACACTTGACTTCACTATAAATTCAAAACGATGAAACGGGTGAAATTACGCTCCTGGTTCCAGATAATTTTTAAGGGCATCATTAACGAAATAAGTCCAGCCACCATTGAAACTTGTTTTTGCAAAATCTGGCCCGTTCTCAGCAAAGCTTTCTATACCGCTATGTGTTAATTTCAGCCTGGTTTGCTCGCCTTGCTCAAATAACTCCCAGCTTACCACCGAGTTGCCTGGATAACCGTCATATCGCCAGGTGTAGGCCAGTTTCCTGCCCTCAACAATTTCGGTTATTTCGCAGAGATGTAAATATTGAGGCCCATCATCCGGCCCACCAGAAAACTCAAACTTAAAACCTACTTCCGGTTTGAAGTTTTCTAATTGAAAATACCATTGTTTAATTTCATTGTTATCGGTTAAAGCTTTCCAAACTTTTTCGATAGGGGCGTTATACACCCGTTCTACAATAACTGGTTCGTTTTCCATCTTTATTTTGATTTAGTGTCTTTTGATAAGTGTATTTCTAGATCATCTAATTTGCTTGTCCAAAAAGTACGGTATTGTTCTACCCATTTAGCTACTTCTGCTAGTTTTTGAAATTGTATGTTACAGTACCGGTCACGGCCTTGTTGGGTAATTTCTACCAAACCGCATTCTGTTAAAACTTTAATGTGCTGTGAAATGGCAGGTCGGCTCATGTCGAAATTTTCGGCAATTGCATTTAAATTTAAGGTGTTATGCGCAATCAGATTGATGATTTCTCTTCGGGTAGGATCGGCAATGGCCTGAAATACATCTCTTCTCATAAAATTAATTGCGTAAGTAATTGCTTACGAATATAAATGTAAGTAATCGCTTACGCAAATTTAATTTAATTTTTTTGCATGATAAAAATTAACCCATGGGCATTTTACTCATATCCATATAAAGAATACTCCATCTTTGACCATCCAGGTCAACAAAGCCACAACCATACATCCAGCCATCTTTGTAGCCAGGTTCGCCATAGAGTGTGCCACCGGCAGCAACTACCTTTTGTGCCAGATTATCTACTTCTTCCGGACTTTCTGCGTCAAAAGAGAATAATACTTCGCCGCCATGGCGTTTATCGGCAATACTGGTTCCTGCAAAACCTTCGTACAACGCTTCTTCAAAAAGCATAATCGCTAAATTACTTTCTCCTACTAAAAAGCACGCCGAATCTTCGCGAGCGCCATACTGGAGGTTAAGCGTAAAACCGAGTTGCGTGAAGAATGCTTTAGACTTGTTAATGTCTTTTACCGGAAGGTTTATCCAAAGTGATTTTATCATAACGTTTTATATTTTGTTGCAAGTAAAGATAGGTAACTGAGCATGGACTCATTGATGCCAAAGACGAAAAGTTAGGGGGGGATTTAAGACAATTAGTCTCTGCGGTATTTTTCGGAAAGTTTTTTAGGCGCTAAGTTGCAATAAGAGAGCGTAAGTGCATCGATAAGCATTTCGTCTGCTAGTTCTTCTAGGTCGAAAATTGTCCAACCCTGTTTGCCCCAGGCTCCAGTAGCCGGCTGTATGCTGTTCGGGTCAAAATCACAGAAAACAGACTGATCGATTGCCGATAATTTGAATGTTGCCTGTTTTTTCTGGATATTTAGCGTAGCAAAGATCTTTTTATTTACCCGGAAAGAAATTTTTTCGAAATGCGGCAATTCAATAACTTCATCAAAAGATAGGCAATGAGCTATAAAAGTTAAACTATCCATCGGCTTTATTGCGTAAAAGAAATTGACGAACTATTGAATATTTGCCTTGGCAATCGGCTATTAATTTTAAGCGTTAACACTTTAACTGGTTTTTCATCGGTGTCGTAAAAATAAAGAGTATTGGTATTCAGCTTAAATGGCAATTCATTGGACATACCGAAATGATACCGGGCTTTGAATTTTTTATTTGGACTGTAAAATATAAGCCAGCTATTTCCGTGGTAAACCACGGCAGCCTTTACTCGGCTAAATTCTTTAACTACATAAAATAGATTTTTTTGGTTTTTATCTGTTATTTTTCCTAAATACGTAGATCTGGTATCACCATGTTCGGTTTTTTGATATATTTCCTTCCCAATATTCTTTTCAATGAACATTACATTTTGTGCAAAACACAAAGTAGATGAAAGTAATAATAGTAGGATTATTGCAGAATACCTTAATCGCATTGCATTAAATTTTCTACAATTTATACAATTTCTGTGGATGTTGTTCCGCGTAATTCAGAATTAAATTTAAGATGTAACTGTTAGACTGATAGATAGAAAGATCATTTTTGATTGGCGCCAGACCATCTGATAAGTAATTTTTATCTGTAAAATAACCCATTCCATAAAATTTTCCATTCTCTACAACCAAACAGCTAAACTCGTTGTCTTTTCTGCCCTCATCCACCAATGCGAAACTTGGTTGTTGTTTCTGGATATCGGCCAATGCTGTATTTAATTTTTTATTATAAACACTAACAGTCTCTATTCCACTGCAGACACCAAAACATTGCCCATTTTCGTGTGCATAACATTTAGTAGCCGTTTTTTGCAGGTAACAGAGCTTTGCGCAAAGCTGGTACTTATCAACCAGCTGGTTTAAGAAATTATAACCTTCCAATAAGCTGTTGAAACTCTGGAAGGCATTATTGTTTTTTTTATGCTTATCAATGGCTAAACGCAAATATCCGTTTTGATCTTCGAAAACATATAAATCATATTTATGCTCATAACGTTTCATCGCCCGGTTGTTTTCGGGCCAAAGGCGTTTAATTTCATTGGCTTCTAAAATTAAGGCCATCAGTTCGGTACCACAGATTACATGGTCTACATGATGAATGGTGCGTAAAAAATCCTGGCGTTGCCGGTTAGGTGTATTACCTGTAAAGTGACTGGTTACGCGTTTTTTTAGGTCTTTCGCTTTTCCAACATAAATAATTTTGCCTTTACTATCTTTAAAATAATATACACCAGGTTGATGAGGTAACCTCAGGATAGAAGCTTTATCCAAGTGTGGCGGTAAAACTTGTTCTTTCGATGTTTTCTTCAGCATTTCTGCTATTATGCCTTCCTGATCGTATTCTAGCAATAAATTGAATAGGATACTGGTTGCATCTGCATCTCCAGCTGCCCGATGTCGGTTTTGAATCGGAATCTGCAAGGCTGTACAAAGTTTTCCTAAACTATAAGAAGATTTACCAGGAATCAGTTTTCTGCTCAACCTTACCGTACACAGCTTTTTGCATTGTAAATCATATCCTGCAGCTGCTAAATGATGCTTCAAAAACGAATAATCGAAGTTTACATTATGCGCTACAAAAATCTTGTCGTTTAATAACTGATAAATCTGTAAAGCAACATCATCAAAGGTTGGGGCATCCGATAACATGTTATCATCAATACCAGTAAGTGCTGTAATGTAAACGGGTATAGGTTGCTTCGGGTTAATTAGAGTAGTGTAAGATTCAACTATTTCATTACCATCATGTATGTTAATGGCAACCTCGGTAATGCCATTTGCTGAGGCATGACCGCCAGTGGTTTCGATATCTACAACTGCGTATAACATTAAATTAATTTGAAATACAAATCTATGCTAAAATAATTAGTATGAAAATAATTTTGATTATTTCTTTAGCATAAAAAAAGCGGTTATGTATTTAACGTAACCGCTCTGGAATTTTGTATGCAAATATTTAAAGTTTACTTAATAGTTTGCTTAAATTAGGTTTAATGCCGATAGAAATTGGCACAGTATTAAAAACCCTGTTCTGGATTTTACTAAAGCCATACATGTAACTCGCCTCTACAAATAAATTGGCGCCGCCAATATTATATTCGATACCGGCCCCACCTTCGGCAATACCCAAACCATTTGATTTATTATCTTGGGTAACCTGCAGCGTTGTCGAATTTACGCTAGCCTGAGGCGTAAGGATAAAACCGCCACCAGCACCTGCAAAACCATAAAAAGCCCATTTGTTTACAATTTTTCGGTATCCTAAAGCAACATTTAGCAAGTAGGTGGTGGCCCGGCCTTTTTGTAAGGTATAGGTATAGCCCGCATCTGGTGTTATCTGGTTAAAGGTAAAAGCATGTAAACTTGCCTTGGGGTACAAGAACAAACCACCGTCGCCCAAACCCAAGTTTAAACCGAGTGATGTTGAAAATTTCGGCTTAAAATAATCAGAAGTTTCGCCCATTGGGAATGCAAAGCCAATTCCACTCATGGAATAGAGTTTATCTGGTCTGCTTTGTGCTTTTACATTGATTGATACTGCTGCACATAACAACAGAAGAGATAATGGTAATTTTAATTTCATATCTGACTTTTTAATTTTTGGTTAATGCACTTACTTTTTGGAGCAAATCTGCCATATTAAAGGGTTTTTCTAAATAATCATCGGGATGATATTTTTGCGATGTAATATAATTTTCATCGTACCTGGCCGAAGCCATAATGATGGGGATACGCGCTGTTTCAGGGTTTAACCTTAGCTCTTTAAACACAGCACGTCCATCCATTCCATTTAACATAATATCGAGGATAATCAGATCGGGACTAAAATCTCTTATTGTTTTAAAAATATGCCGTGGAGATAGTAGCGGATAAACATTATAATGTTCGGTTTCTAATACATCCTGGAAAACTTCTAATACATCTGGATCATCATCCACAACCAACACTCTTTTCAAAACGGATAAATCAGTTAATTAATAATAAAATAGATTATCCTAATACAAAGTTTTAGACCTAATGTTTTGATTGTGCATTAAAAATTAATTCGAGATGCTGATGCCCGAAATATTAAAGGCTACATTATGGTGCCGGGACGGGGCTTTTCCTGAAGCAAATTGTTCTTGATAAAATTTGCGAAAAGTTCTATATATGTACCCGAAACAGTAAAGGATGTTTCGCCAGAAAGCAGGATTTTATTGCCGAGTACACTTTTGATATGCTGTTTTGCAATAACAACAGTAGGGTTAACCTGGATAAACGCCGAATGTTTTTTTAACATTTTCAAAGTCTTGGTAAAATTAGATTTTGAACTTAGAAAAGCATTTTTTGTTGTTTTAAATTGAATGTCTTCTCCCATTTCTTCTACGGCAACCAATTCATCCAGATCTATTCTTACCAAATCAGCATTTTCTCCTTGTAAAGGGATGTAAAAGAAATGATCTTCGAACGCGTAAAAAGAATGTTGTGCTTTTTTTCCCGTTGGGTAGAGGTTATTTATCGTTTTTGTAAAATGTAAAATAGAGTAGGGCTTAAGCAAATAAGCATCCGCATCAACTTTAAAAGCATCAATGGCATACCTTGGGTGAGCCGTAGTAAAAACCAGGTGTTTTGTTTTTTGCCTTAATAGAGTTGCCAATTCGATTCCGGAAAGCGAAGGCATTTCTACATCCATAAAAATAATGTCGACAGGATTAGATACCGATATTTCTGCTAGGGCTTTGAGCGGTTCAGTAAAAGTTTGGATAAGCTTTAAATCAGGCAGCTTTTCCATATATGCTATTAAGCTCTCCAGGGAATGAGGGTCGTCATCAATAGCGATACAACTTATTGACATTTTTTATAGTTTAGTTGATGCAAATTACAATTTCAACCATTAAAATGAAAAAAAAACACATTCGAAACGGATTTTTATGTATTCGGCAAGGAAAATCGGCTTTTCTTTGGAGATTATAGGGTAATTTGAAATTTTAAACTAAAATTATTAAATCAGATTTTTCTTATTTAAATTTTAATAACCAGCATTACTCTGAAATACTGATCTGAATCAGTAAAATAACTGAATTCGGCATTATTGCCGTAGGTGTAGGCTAAACGCTTCTTTATATTTTCCATTCCAGAGCTTAAGCCTGAGTTATCTTTAATTGCTTTTATTAAGTTTGAGGTTTCTATTATAAGCTGACCATCTTTGAGGCTCAAATTCACTTCAGCAGGATGTAATGCTGTAAGCAGTTCGCCATGTTTAAACATGTTCTCTACCAAAATGGTTAACACTAAAGGAATGATTTTAACATTACGAATTTCATCATCGTACCAAAAACGGAGCTGAACCTGGTGATCCTTGCGGAGCTGATGCAGATTGATGAGGTTTTCTACCTGATTAATCTCCTCATCAAGCAAAATAAACTCTTTATCTTGGTTGCCATCAACCGAATAGCGCATCATCTCAGCCAGAGAATGAATGGCTTCTGCGGCAACCGGAGAAGAATCTTTAGCGTTTTGATAAATAAAATCTAAAGTATTAAATAACAGATGAGGTTGTATCTGCGCCTTTAAAAAGGCATTTTCTGATTTAGCTATTTGGATAATGTTATTTAGCCGTTGTTTCTCCAGGTCTTCAATCTTTTTCCGTTCTTCGAGAAAATTAAGGAGAAAATAATAACTGGTGGCAAAACACATAAAATATATAGCACGGTAAATCGGCGCAGCAAAAAAGGCTGCATTAAATATCAGTTTAATAGGGCCATTATAATCTGTATAATTAATTACAATGTAATCTAAACAAACCGTTAATATTAAATAAGCACCCAGTTCGAGTAAAATAAACAGCGGTAACTTCCACCATCTTTCATTAATTCTTTTCAGGGCAAAAGCCAAAACCACATGCGCGTGGAAATAAAATGTAGCGATGTTTAAGCTATAAAAAATTACATAAGTGCTCAATGTAGAAAATCGGCCAACGAAAATGCCGATGATTATGGCCTCGTAAAATATGAATATGGTCCACCCTAAAATATGAAGTCTTTTGTCGGAAAACCAGGCTGAAATTTTGTGTATTTTGTTTTTTTTAGCAATAAATGTCATTGGCTAGTTAATTGAGGAACGGCTATATATCCTAAACAATAAAGCCATAAGCGTTTAATTGTTTAGTTAACGAAAATACTAAAAAATTAGTTTAAGAGCGGTTAGTTTTAATCGTTTTCTCTTTTATGTAGTCCTGTATGCTCTCACGGTAACTATTTCCAATGTTTATGGTTAGATCATTTATCATTTTTAGGGTATTGCCCTCTACTTTTTCAATGTAATTTTTAGCAATAATAAATGAACGGTGTGCCTGGGCAAAATTCTGATAATCTTTTAAAATGATCTTTATTTCTGATAGTGCAATGTATGATACAATGGTTTCGTTTAGGGTGAAAATCCGGACATAGTTTTGCAGGCTTTCTATCGCAACGATATCTGTATATCTAACTTTAATTAAGCTGTTCTTCTCATTTTTATTCCTTACAAAGAAATAATCATCTTCTTGTTTAATACTAACATTTGGTAAGCTGGGGCTAATGGGAAATAACCTGTTTATGGTCTCCGCAAAACGGGCAAAGGTATATGGTTTTAATAAATAAGCGCTTGCATTCATTTCAAAAGCTTCATAGGCATACTTAGAATGCGAAGTAGTAAAAATTAGTTTCTCTGTTTTATGCCTGATTGCTTTTGATAATTCTAATCCCGAGATCATAGGCATATCAACATCTATAAAAATAATGTCAACCTGATCTCCTGCGGTAATTTCGTTTAATGCCTGTAGCGGATCTGTATACGAGTTTATTAAATGAATGTTTGCGAGATGATTGATGTATGATTTGATACCGTTGACGGCGTGAATGTCGTCATCAATTACGATACAGGTTAATTTCATTAGGTATGTTTTAAGGTTAAGCGAAATTATAGGATGCTTTTTAAATATCGAAATTATTTTAGGTCTGTAATGTGATTTCGTTGGTTTTTGTAGTAAATATGATACGCCTATGTTTTTTTATGAAAGAAATATAGTGGTACAAAAATCGATGATGAAGCTTTTTATAAAATGAATAAAACAAATTGATTTAATTGCTTGTATAACAATATATTGTATTTTGAATCGTAGTTATTAATAGATATATTTAATAACCAAAATAATCATCCCTAATTACCTAAAACAATATCCCATGAAAAATAGAATCCGCACCGCCAATAGATTAAACGTGTCTATTACTAAAAAGGTTATTGAACTGCAGGAGCAAGGTTATGACTGTGATTTTCTGCTACTGGCTAACGGGAGTTTACACTGCATGCAAACTAATTTAAGCTATCCGCTAAGTACGGTTGCTATTAAACAAAGGGAACATGGCTACGATTTCTTTAGCCATTCTTATAAAAATGTACATACTATAGAAACAGGTAATGGTGAAAGAGGTGTACTACTTACCGAAAAGGTATTTTAACCGGCTACTTTGTGCCGCTGATCAGTAGTTAAAATTTACTGTGTTTAGCGGGTATTTCATGAGAACTCATTCATTACAATGCCTACAATATTAGACGATGCATTTATAGCATTTTAGTAAAAACTTTTTTTTCTTCTTTTTGTTTAAATTTTATTGAATATATTTAAACAAAAAAATGATTTATTCGATTTCAGATCTTGAACAGCTTTCGGGCATCCATTCTCATACCATCAGGATCTGGGAGCAGCGTTACAATGCACTGAGTCCGATGCGATCTCAAGGCAATACGCGTTTATATGATGATACGCAGCTCCGGAGATTATTAAACATCGTTAGCTTAAATAAAAGCGGTTTAAAAATTTCTAAAATCTGCAGCCTTTCTGATGAAACGATTGATAAACTTCTCGACCAACAGTTTTCATATCCCACTGATGATGAGCGGGCAGATTATGTTTCCCAACTTATTAGGCATGGTTTGGCTTTTGATGAGCACTCATTTAATCATTTAATTGATGAAAGCATTGATCAGCTGGGACTTTCTGACTGCTACCGGAAAATAATGTATCCATTATTGGTCCGTTTGGGACTAATGTGGCGAAAAGACGATATTTGCCCTGCACACGAGCATTTTTTATCAAACATTATCCGTCAAAAAATATTTACACATATTAATAATCTTCCTTTAACAAGGCATACCGGCGAAAGTTGGCTTCTTTTTTTACCGGAAGATGAGGATCATGATATTGGGCTGCTTTTCGCCAGTTATATGTTAAGGATGCATCATCATCAAGTTATTTTCTTAGGCAGCAAAGTTCCGTTGGATTCGATCAAGCGAATATTTTCTACATTAAATGTAGGTCATGTTTTGCTTTTTATGACAAAGTCGAGATTGGAACCTGCCGCACAAAAATACATAGATCAATTGTCTGAAATATGCTCATCCGCTAAGATCCATCTTGCGGGAAATAGTGAGGTTATCGGTAAACTAAACGATATCGATCACATCAACTGGTTTAAAACGCTCGATGAATTTGAAAAAACAATACAATACCCTTTTTTACATGAAAGAAATTTTTGATCAACTATCTGCCAATTGTAGCCGGCTTACCACTAAGTTATATAGTACCAGCTTTTCTTATGGTATTTATTTTCTTGGTAAAGAACTGCGTCAACCCATACACTCCATTTATGGCTTTGTACGTTTAGCAGATGAAATTGTAGATAGTTTCCATCACTATGACAAGAATTTTTTATTAGAAAAATTTAAGAAGGATACTTTCGAAGCCATTACCCTCGGCATTAGTTTAAACCCTATTTTAAATTCATTCCAAAGGGTTGTAAATCAATACCAGATAGATCAGGAACTGATTGTTCTTTTTCTGAGGAGTATGGAGATGGATCTTTCTACGCAAGAATATACACCGGAACTTTACAACGAATATATTTTAGGCTCCGCAGAAGTGGTAGGTTTAATGTGTTTAAAGGTTTTTACCAATGGCAGCGATGCAGATTACGAACAATTGAAGCCTTATGCCATGAAATTGGGCTCTGCATTTCAGAAGGTTAATTTTTTGAGGGATGTGAAGGCTGATCATCAAACACTTAGTCGAAATTATTTTCCAAATGTTAATTTAGCCCTATTCTGCGATCATCAAAAAAAAGAAATCGAAGCAGAAATTGAAGCAGAATTTGCAATGGCATTAACTGGCATTAAGCAGTTGCCCACAGCATCCAGAAATGGCGTATATTTGTCTTATATCTATTATAAAAAATTATTTGCTAAGATAAAGTGTTTAAGTGCTGAAAAAGTTATGACTGAAAGGATAAGAATTTCGAACACCCGTAAGGTTAGTTTGATGTTTGGTTCTATTATCCGTAATAAGTTAAATGTAATTTAAATGGAAGAACAAGTTATTCTGGTTGATGAGGAGGATGTGCCGAAAGGACAGATGGATAAAATGGAAGCACACAAAAAAGGTGTGTTGCACCGGGCCTTTTCTGTTTTTATTTTTAATTCTAAACGTGAACTATTACTGCAGCAGAGGGCGATGAGCAAATATCATTCTGCAGGTTTATGGACGAATACCTGTTGTAGTCATCCGCGGATTGGAGAAAGTAATATCCATGCAGCAAAAAGGAGATTGATGGAAGAAATGGGGATGGACTGTGAGTTAAACTATCTGTTTAAATTTACCTACAAGGCAATATTTGAAGATGGGTTAACGGAACACGAGGTTGATCATGTTTTTTTCGGTATGAGTGATGAAATACCAGCTATTAATCATGATGAAGTAGAAACTTTTAAATATATGGATTTAGAGACCTTAGCACAGGATATAGCGGTTAATCCGACTGCCTATACGCCATGGTTAAGAATTTGCCTGGATAAAGTTGTCGCGCATGCATCAACGGCTAAAACAAAAAACGGGCATACAGCCTAAGCCATATACCCGTATCTAAATTAACGCTCTCGGGGACAAATATAGGAACAGTTTAGAAAATTCCTAAGGATTTAACATTTCTTTTACTTTAAGATTATAGTTTGCTGTTTTGGTAAAAGCTGGACTATAATTTAACCGGTTAACATTTAGTGTTTTATATTTCTGACTGGAATTTTGAGCCCGAAAAATATTTTTTAGCTAGGCATATCGTTTTTGGCATTTTTTACAGAAATAAGTTTGCCGGTGTGTTTTGCCGAGCTCCTTTTTCTCTATCTTATGTTTAAGTGGGCACGCTTTCTGACTGTAGACTTCCCAATGCCTACTTAATGTATTTTCATTTTTCCATTTTAAAAAATCAAAACTATAGTTTCTGGCTTCCTTAACCAATGCCTTTAATTTTACAAGTGGTAAATTTTCAATTGTAGTTAAGGGATGTATACGGGTACGGTATAAGACCTCGTTTTTAATAATATTACCCACTCCACTAAAAATCTGCTGATCCAGCAATACGTCGCAAACCAGCGCTTGGGGTTTTTCTTTTAACTTTTTAATAGCTGCACTGCTGTCCCACTCATCAGCCATTACATCGTTTTCCCAGTTGTAATGTTTTTTAACGTTTCCTTCCAGGAGGTCAACTTTGCAGGTATAAAAGTTTAATTCATCTTTTTTAAAGATCAGCCCCAATTTTAATGGCGCTTTTTTACGCTCATTAATTAAATAACTGCCAAATAGCATAAAATGGATACGGATTGTGAAATCGTTAAAACAGATCAGAAAATGTTTACCCCAACTCTTAAAATCCTGGATCTTTTCATGGAGCAATCTATCCTTGTCGAAATTTTTTGCATGGCCTGCTACTTCCAATACTTCCGGTTTACCCAAATGGAGCGCTTTGATTAAATCTTTTAATATTACTATTGATGGACCTTCGGGCATATTATTCTTCCTCTAGTTTCTGGAATTTAAATTTATCCTTAATGTGACGGTTAAAATATCTTCCTTTCGATCCGGAAGCCTTTAACATCTTGTAAATTTTTTCGGGAACATTTTTATATAGATAAACCATATCGGTTACAAAGAAGATTTTCAATGTTTCTGTAGCTGCATCATAACTAAAATATTTGATTACGGATGATGGCATAATATTGGATTATAGCTTAAAAACAGCTGCCATTACAAATGGTTTCAATCGCTTTTGAGTGCTGATTCTTCTCGCTGAGCTTTAATCTTTTCCTTTTTCAGATCGATACGGATAATGTTATATAAGCTCATATAAACATTTGCCATCCATACTATCGAAAAGAAAGAAATAATATAACCACGCCAGTCGGGATAAAGTAAAGTGAATTTGGTGATAAAAAGTAGAATCGCGGTTACATAATGACTAAAGCAGTATTCGCAGGTGAACACATAAAAGAACTTTCTTTTTACGAGTTGACCGCAGTTTTTAGAACGGTTTACACAGAATTCACGCGCTTCTTTGAAGATTTCTTCTTTAGTAACTGTCCAGGCTATGCAAGCTACTGGCAAAGCCATAACGAAGAGGTAATAAATGGGTACATTCATAGTAATTAAATCAGGGTATAAATACAACCTTAAAGCCTTGAAAATGTTTATTAAGCGATAAACATTTTGATTATATTTATGTTAATTAAAATATATCTAATTATTTGTTTTATGGAAAGATCAGAAATCATATCTCTACTTGAGGTAATCAATCAACAGGTTAGTTCTTCGGTTTTAGGTGGGATGGAAGAAGAATATGAAGAATTAGAAAGCATGGGCCTGATTAAAATTAACCGCGAATCGGTACAATGGTCGTCTGCTATGACGCCTGCCGGAAATGCTTATTTGGGGCATGATTAACTGGGTTTAAAGAATTCAGCAAACTGATGAAGTTTAACATGGGTGGCAAAAATTCTGTGTCTCACTTGTGCAAAGGAGAGAGTCAGAATAAGTTACACATTAGTTATGATTTGGAAAGCAATTGGAGTGGTTCTTCGCTTAAGATAGTCCCGCCCCCGTTTCTGCCCCGATGAAGAATCGCGGCATTTCACTATGGTCTGGTTTAGCTTACTCCTGTTTTTGCTACTACGTCTTTTCCTGTGCCATCTCACAATCCATTCTGTGTTTTCTTGGCAAGAAATGCGCCAACTGATTTGATTACATTCAATCTTTACGACTAAACTTTGACCAATTTATTGTTGGAATTCTGCTAAATTTGCAGCAAGTTTAGAATTGTGCCTAAATAAAATAAATGGCCATTCTATCTGCAGATATGAACGATTTACAACTTAGAACGGTAAATGTAACCAGATACGTTACGCCTTTGCGCGAGGGTGGCTCTATGCCTGCCATTGCTGAGGCTGATGATAACTTTTTATATGTACTGAAATTTAGAGGGGCAGGACAGGGTACCCGGGCTTTAATTGCAGAACTAATTGGTGGCGAAATAGCCCGCTATTTAGGTTTGCGTGTGCCCGAATTAGTTTTTGCCAATTTAGATGAAGCTTTTGGGAGAACAGAACCCGACGAAGAAATACAGGATCTGCTAAAAGCCAGCGTGGGCTTAAATTTAGCATT
Source organism: Pedobacter sp. GW822-FHT03F06 (assembly GCF_058801365.1). Classification (NCBI taxonomy): domain Bacteria; kingdom Pseudomonadati; phylum Bacteroidota; class Sphingobacteriia; order Sphingobacteriales; family Sphingobacteriaceae; genus Pedobacter; species Pedobacter sp. GW822-FHT03F06. Next base: position 253,628 of record NZ_JBXANE010000001.1, on the reverse strand, counting down.
ACACTATTTATCTGGCGCAATAACATTCGATCCGACTGTAACTACCGTTGATGCTAAGCTTGCCTCGCAGATTGTATGGCTAGATTGTTTTTTAACCAACATGGACCGTACCTGCAGAAATACCAATATGTTACTGTGGCATAAGGAACTTTGGCTAATCGACCATGGTGCTGCATTATATTTTCATCATTCGTGGCAGAACTGGGAAGAACAGGCTATTAAACCCTTCTTTTTGGTAAAAGACCACGTATTGTTACCGTGGGCCACTGAACTGGAAAGCGTAAATGAGGAATTTAGCAAACTTCTTAGCCCTGAAAAGATCGAAGCGGTAATTAATTTAATCCCTGATGACTGGTTGGAAGGCGAAACCAACTTCGAAAGCAAAGCAGCGCATCGCAATGCCTATACGCATTTTCTTACTACCAGGTTAACTCATTCCACTATATTTTTAAAAGAAGCACAGCATGCAAGGGAAATTCTTATTTGAGTATGCTGTGATTCGCGTAATGCCCAGGGTAGAACGTGAAGAATTTATTAATGTGGGCATTATTCTGTTTTGTGCCAAGCAAAAATTTCTAAAAAGTGTTTTTGCACTGGATGAGAAAAAAATAAAGGCTTTTTCTGCAGAGATAGATTTAGAAGAGCTAAAAGAGAACTTATGCGCTTTTGAAAGAATAAGTACGTCTGCAAAAGGATCAGGATCCATAGGTCAATATGATCAGGCTTCTCGCTTTAGGTGGCTTACGGCAACAAGAAGTACTGTAGTGCAATGCTCAAAAGTACACCCCGGTTTTTGCGATGATGCTGAAGAAACTTTGCTAAGACTGCATGAAGAGCTGGTTCTTTAGTTAACATTTTCAGTTTGCATTAGTCAATTAACCAATTTAAATAATTAACCCATCTAGTCTTGCCAAAAGAATATTTCAAAAAGCTTCAGGATTTGCTCGATACAGAGCGCAATGAAGATTTACAATCCTACTTAAAACTTACTGAAAATACTTCGGCAGCCGATAGGAGGGCCCTGGGTTTAACCTGGTACCCTATTGCAATCAGGAATACCGAAATAGGCCGTGGCGATTATTTAACTGTAGAGTTGGAAAGGACTACCCATCAGGATTTTTCTCATCAGTTCCGTTTTGGTTCTGCTGTGGTATTATTTTCTAATCACGATGCCAAAGAAGACCGTATAGAGGGGATTATAAATCACCATGGTGGCAGCAGGATGAAAATCAGCTTCCGTGTGGATGAATTACCAGACTGGACCAGAGATGGCAAACTCGGTGTAGATTTACTTTTTGACAATAACAGTTACGACGAAATGCAGAGCGCCCTTAAACAGGCTACGCACTTAGCGGAAAATGAATCAGAAAATAAACTGATCCGTATTTTAACGAAAGGAGAAAAACCTTCATTTCAGGGCGAAGAGAAATTTATCATTCCAAATACGCTAAACGACTCGCAGCAATTAGCCGTGAATAAAATTATTTCAGCTGATCATTTGGCTGTGGTTCATGGTCCACCAGGAACCGGAAAAACAACAACGCTTGTACATGCTATAAAATCGCTGGTTAAACACAGCGATCAAAAAATCCTGGTGGTTGCACCAAGTAATACCGCTGTTGATTTACTTACGGAGAAATTAGCAGCTGAAGGGCTAAAAGTAATCCGTGTGGGTAATCCGGCAAGGGTTTCAGAAAGATTGCTTGCCGCTACTCTTGATCATCAAATGGCCGATCATCCGGAGATGAAAACGATTAAGGCCTTAAAAAAACAAGCCAGCGAGTATAAAAACATGGCCCACAAATACAAGCGGAGTTTTGGCAAAGCAGAACGGGAGCAACGTAAGGCCTTGTTTGATGAAGCGCATAAAATTGGAAAAGAAGTAGAAAAAACAGAGCAGTACATTATGGATAATCTGTTTACTAAAGCACAGATCATTACCGCCACCCTGGTGGGAGCCAACCACTATACCGTTCGGAATTTAAAGTATAATACCATTGTAATTGATGAAGCTGGCCAGGCTTTGGAACCGGCCTGTTGGATACCGATTTTAAAAGCACAGAAAGTAATATTGGCTGGCGATCATTTTCAGCTTTCCCCAACTATAAAATCAAATGAAGCCGCGAAAAATGGTTTAAGTAATACTTTACTTGAGAAAGCAGTAAATCTTCATCCAGAGTCTGTTGTATTATTAAAGGAGCAATACAGGATGAACAAAGATATTATGGGGTATTCGTCTCAGGTATTTTACAAAAACGAGTTGATAGCGCATCACGCGGTTGCTGACCATTTATTGTTCGCCGGCGATCAACCTATTCAATTTATCGATACGGCAGGTTGTAGTTTCGACGAAAAATTAGATGGAACCAGTACAACCAATCCTGATGAAGCTGCATTTTTGGTCAAACATTTAACGCATTTAGTAAATAATTTTAGAGATCAGTCTTTAACTGAAAATTTTCCTTCTATTGCTATTGTCTCCCCTTATAAACAGCAGGTTCAGATTTTAAATGCATTGGTTCAGGAAAATGAAATTTTAAATCCATATCGCAATAAAATTGCGGTGAATACCATTGATAGCTTTCAGGGGCAGGAACGTGATGTGGTTTATATTAGCCTCACCAGGAGTAATGGCGATGGAAGTATCGGGTTTTTATCAGATACCAGGAGAATGAATGTTGCCATGACGAGGGCAAGGAAAAAGCTGGTGGTTATTGGCGATAGCGCTACTTTATCGAAATCTAATTTTTATGCTGAATTTATAAAGTATGCTGAGCAACTTAACGCATACCACAGCGCCTGGGAATTTATGGAGTTATAGCCATAAAACTGTTACTTCATATATTTGCTTGCCATTATATAATGCAAGTTGATACTAAACCTTTTCCAGTTTCTTTTCTTCTGCAAGTTTGCCCGATATACTGGCCCCTGCAATTAATAGTTCGTGTGTAATCGTTTTGGTATATTCTGTAATTTCTGATTTAAAATCTTTTACGGATGAGCCTGAACGGATTTCTTCCAGCCTTTTTTCCCATTGTCCGGTAAGTTCAGCCTGTGCAATCTGTTTATCTTTAACCACTTCATAAACAGCGAGCCCTTTATTGGTAGGTACAAGATTTCGCTTTTCCCTTGTAATATATTCTCTGGTGATTAGCGTTTCGATAATGGATGCACGTGTTGCCGGCGTACCTAAACCACTATCTTTCATGGCGTAGCGTAATTCTTCATCTTCAATCTCTTTGCCGCATGTTTCGAGCGCTTTTAATAACGAAGCCTCATTGTACATTGGCTTTGGTTTAGTCTGCTTTTCTAAAAGAGATTTTTCCGTTATAGGCAATTGTTCTCCAACAGCAACCTTTGGTAATGCTGCATTGTCTTCATCCTTTTTATCGTCTTCAGGGTCGTTAAAAACTGCTCGCCAGCCTGCAGAGCGGATTACGGTTCCGTTAGCCACAAAAGTAACTCCTGATTGAATGGTTATTTTGGTTAATTCCTTAATACATTCCTGGTGAAAAGCCTCAATCATACGGCCAACAACCATATCGTATACCGCTTGTTTATCTGCACTTAGCCCATAAGCCTGTTCGCCGGTTGGTAAAACAGCATGGTGGTCGGTTACTTTTTTAGCGTTAACACTTCGCTTATTTAAAGTAATAGTTTGCAAAAACTGAGCTTGCTTTCCAAAATCAGCATGATCGGTGAATTTTGCAATCAAATCTGGAACGCCTGCAAAAACATCATCGCCAATATATCGCGATCCGGTACGGGGGTAAGAAACCAATTTACTCTCGTACAGGTTTTGCAAAATATTAAGTGTCTGATCAGCAGTATATCCTTTTTTCTTATTGGCTTCTTGCTGTAAACTGCTTAAGTCATGCAATAACGGAGGTGGTTCTTTTCTTGGCTTTGCTTCTACAGCCGTAATGTTTCCGCCCGTTGGAAAGCCAGAAGCCACATCCTCTACAAGCGCAAATAACTTTTCTACTTCTTCCTTTTCTTTATAATTTGAAGTTGATATAGCCTTAAATGTCTGCTCATCTTTGGTCAGCAAAATACTGATCTGGTAATAGGTTTGGGGAACGAAATTTTTAATCTCCAAAAAGCGGGCACAGATCATGGCCAGGGTAGGCGTTTGTACCCGCCCTAACGAAAGAACTGTTCTATTGCCTGCCGAAATACTTAGCGCCTGTGTAGCGTTCATTCCCACCAGCCAGTCTGATTCTGAGCGGCAATGAGCCGAATTAAACAAGGTATCGTAATCGGTTCCAGGTTTTAAATTTCTGAATCCATCTTTTATCGCTTCATCTGTTTGCGAAGAGATCCAAAGGCGTTTGAAAGGTTTTTTACACTTCAGGTAATAATAAATGTACCTGAAAATTAATTCACCCTCACGCCCCGCATCCGTCGCCACAATAATTTCGCTCGCCTCATCAAAAAGTTTTTTTATAGTGTCTAATTGTTTCCGCACTGCGGGATCTTCTACAAAACCATCTTTTGTTTTAATCTTTCTAACGGCAAGTTTAAACTTTTGTGGAAGCATGGGTAAATGTTGCTTCCTCCAGCCAATAAAGCCGTAATCTTGAGGTGGAGCCAATTGTAATAAATGCCCGAATGCCCAGGTAAAAGAATAACCTTTACCTTCAATGTATCCATCTTTCCTGGTGGTTGCTCCGAAAACTTTAGCAAGTTCACGACCAACAGAGGGCTTTTCTGCAATTACAATCTTCATGAATGGGCTTATCTTTTCAACCCCAAAGATGATTAAAATATTGGCAACCGATTAAAAAAATTACTCACAATGCTACTTAACATTCGTTTTGGCAAACAATTATCAGATAACTTTGTCCATCATTTGTGTCAGGATTTTTTATATCGAATTGATTAACAATTTGGTAATATCGCTATCTAACAGCTACAATTGATTTTTAATGAATGGATAAAATTTATGAACTGGCAGGAAATAAAATTAAAGTGGGGCTCGAACCGCAATTAATCCGCGTGTATAGTAATGCTCAACTCTGGGCTTATCTTGATGGAAAAGCAGATGCAAGTTTTGAACTTTTGATAAATACAATTAAAGCCGATTATGAACAGCATTTCGGTAAAGCACTGGCTATTTCTAACGCTTCGCTTATTGTAGAGGTACTGGTGCATGTGTATTGCGACTACCTGGGATTGTCTTTTAACCGCATAGTAAAGATAAAATGGATTCAGGCTTTGGTTAAAAAACTGCTCAAACGTGCCGAAGTTGTAGACTGCGGTGAAAAGGAGGTAGACAGTAACCGTTGGGTTTGGGACTTACTGGCCAGCAGCAAATCGATCTTTATCTGGATTTTACCAAAAAACCTGAACGCCAAAAATATTAAACAATATTAATCCGTTTGGGCTGCTAAAATCTGTTCCTGATTTAATACAACACTTGCAGCCAATGTTTCATTTAAAAATGATGAATTGTATTGTTGTTCTGAATTATTGATAAACAGTACCGTTCGGTCAGAAATGGTGTTGATCACCTGATCGGCCAATTGAGCCGGAACAGCGGGGCAACCTTGGCTTCTGCCCAGTCTACCCAATTGATTGATGCTTTTTTGACTTACATAACTGGCGCCATGAACCACAATAGACCTTTCTCTTGCATTGTTGTTAAAACCTTGATCCATGCCATCCAGTTTAAGTGAACGGCCATGTTTTCCGTAGTAGACTTCGCCAGTTAAATAAAAACCTAAACTGCTCTGGTTCGAATTGATGTTGTTTGAAAAGTAGGCTGGTTTATCGCCACCACTGTTTTGCCCATGGGCTACCCAAGTATTTAACAACAGTTTTTTGCTTGCAAGATCGATAATGTATAAACGTTTTTTACGGCTTTCCTGATCAAAATCTGCAATGGTTAAAATAGATCTGTTATGTAATAGGCCAGAATATTTTAAGTTATAAAAACCGGTTAAGGCTTTTTCAAAAACCTGTTCACTCAATCCAGCAGAATCTAAGTGGACCTGATGGTAAATATTCGAGATATATTGGTTGTATAGGCTATCTGAAGCAATAGACTTTACTGCTTCTTTTTGAGTTTCTGGATGCTCCACGGCTTTCCAACTTGTTCCGACAATGCTCATGCCCACTAAAAAAACCGTAGCAATGTCCAGGATGTATTTCTTCATTCAGTATGGTTTAGTTTGATATTGAGCTATTTATACGGTTGTTGTGTCTAAATGTTGCCCAAAACAATTTTGTAGTGTTCCAAATACAATTGGTTTTACATTGTTGTGACTTAAAGCGTGGTTATATAGCTTTTGGGAATGTGGATTTGATTTTCTGAAAATTAATAATACCAACAATCTTTTTTATTTGGTGTTATGTATTAAAACTGTACACATGAAGATTTTATTAACGGGAGCAAACGGTTACATAGGCACCAGGCTACTCCCGCTGTTGTTAGAAGAAAAGCACGAAATCGTTTGTATGGTAAGGGATAAGCGTAGGTTTATTTCAGCCTCTGATTTAAGTGATCAGGTTAAGGTTATTACGGGCGATTTACTAGATGCAGAAAGCTTAAAAGAAATTCCAACGGATATTGATGCCGCATACTACCTGGTCCATTCCATGTCTTCGAGCCAAACCGGCTTTTCTGATATGGAGAAAATTTCGTCTGAAAATTTTTCAACAGCCATACGAAATACCAATTGTAAACAGATTATTTATTTAACTGGGATTGCAAATGATGAACACCTCTCAGAACATCTAGGATCGAGGTTAGCGGTAGAAGCAGAACTTAAATCATCAGGAAAAGCCTGTACCATTTTAAGAGCGGCAATTATTATTGGCTCTGGTAGTGCCTCATTTGAAATTATTAGGGATTTAACTGAGAAAATTCCTTTCATGATTACGCCCAAATGGGTGGAAACCCGCTGCCAGCCAATTGGTATACGTGACGTTTTGGCTTATCTGATTGGTGTTCTGCGTAATGATAAGGCTTATAATAACACTTTTGATATTGGTGGACCAGATATTCTAACTTATCGGGAAATGCTTTTAGGCTATGCCAAAGAACGTGGATTAAAACGCTGGATCATCACCGTTCCTGTTTTAACACCAAGATTATCTTCTTTGTGGCTAAATATGATTACTCCGGTACCTTATTCATTAGCCCGTAGTTTGGTAGACAGTATGAAGAATGAGGTAATATGTAAAGATAACCGTATCCAAGAAGTTGTACCGCTAAAATGTTTAAACTATGCCGAAGCTTTACACTTAGCGTTTGAAAAGATTGATCAGAATTCTATTGTTTCGAGCTGGAAGGATGCCCTGAATCGTGGCTATTTAAATTCTAATTTTATGGATCAGATTAAGGTACCACAAAATGGAACCTTAGAATATAAAGTGAAAATGCCATTCGAACGTAAAGCCGAAGAAGTTTTTGAAAACATTTGGAGCATTGGCGGCAATAGAGGCTGGTATTTTATGGATTGGCTTTGGCATTTACGTGGCTTTTTGGATAAAATGTTTGGTGGGGTAGGCACCAGAAGAGGAAGAACCAGTAATACCGATTTACAGGCAGGAGATGTACTCGATTTCTGGCGTGTTTTGCTTGCTGATAAAAAGAGTAAACGATTATTGCTTTATGCTGAAATGAAAGTGCCTGGTGAAGCATGGCTTGAACTAAAACTGGTAGAATTTCATGGAAAAGCATTTTTATCGCAAATAGCTACCTTTAGGCCTAAAGGTTTGTGGGGCAGGGTATATTGGTATGCCATGTGGCCCTTTCATATTATACTCTTTAAGGGAATGGCCAAAGAGATTACTACTTACAAGCCCGATAATTAAATCTATTTGCCTATTTTTGCCACACAACGAATATAAAATGCCAAACGAAGAAAATGATTACTCTTTCTGGACCAAGTACAAAAGATTTGCTTCAACAGAAATTTTGATGTACCTGATCATGATTATCGGTATTGGCCTCGGGATTATTTTTTTAAGCTAAGTGCTAATTTTAAATAATCTGCAGAATTTATATCATTAATGAATTTCGAAAACTCATTATACTGCGCTGCAGGAAATGTACCATCATTTAGTATAAATTTCCGATAATAGGTTAGTTTGTTACCTGCTAAGCTTGCCTTACATACATATTCCCCGAAAGGGCTTTTAAAAGCTTTGTCTTGTCCAGCAATGAGTTCCGTAATTACATTGTCTGGCAAGGTATAAATAATGGTATCTTCATCTGTATATCCGCGGTTAATGTAGACAGGATGTGTTCTATTCTTTATCTCAGGAATTGACCTCCTCAGATTAAAGGCATTGAGCTGTAAAAACATTTTATTTCCATTAACAGGGGCGTAATTTCTGATGTTAATGCTCACTTCTTCTGTTAATTTCGGCGATATATCTTTTTTCTGCGCAAAGGAAACTGCCTCGAAATCAATATTGTCAATATTGTAAGCTTCCTTTAATAGTTTATGCTGTTCGGTTATTGATTTACCGATCAATGATTCCTGATTTTCGTATTGTGAGCCGGCGTAAACAGTATTCATCTTCCCAGATACACTGCCGTCTAACTGAAGCGTTAAGTCGGCCTTACGTATCTGTAAGTTCTCAGCAGTTGTTAGTTTTGGTGTATGCAATAGTTTTCCTCCTTCGGTAGTACAGGCCAGTACTAATCTATCATCTGTAAAATCGCTTAAAAAGCCAAAGGGTATTTTTTGGCTGGTGCATTCTAACCAGGTGGTATCACCTTTTAATGGCATACATAAAATAACATGATTGCCCTGTACCATACTGGCGTATTTCGGGTCCATACTTTTCTTTTCAGAACCAGCCGATACTACGCAGTAATAAGAATCTATATTTGCTGCACTGAGCAGGCTTTGCATATAGTTTACTAAAGCTTTACAATCACCATAACCCAGCCGGTCTACTTCGCTGGCTGCAATTGGCTGAAAACCACCAATACCAATTTGTACGCTGATGTACCTTGTTTTGTCTTGTAAATACTGATAAATTTTACGTGCCTTATCTTTGTCCGTTTTTTCGTTTTTTACAAGATCTTTTACCATTTCAATGGTGGCAGGGGGCAGGGCTTTGCGTGCTGCTAACAGATCGTCATAAATCCATTTGCCGAGTTCTTTCCAGTTGGTATAACTGCCTTTATGGTTGTAATAATAAAATGCTTGCGGGGCAATCTGGATGTTGGTTGCATAAGTTTCGTGTGCCGGGCTATAGGGTTCAGTTTTAACCGCCAGGATATTATTTGCCTTCCAGATTGTTTTTTTCTGCTTCTCATCAGTTAGTACTTCTGGTGTACCGCTATAATTCTGGGTTTTTATTCTCACCTGATCTGCTGGCTTACAAATAAAAGTATAAGTACTTTTCTCTACCGAAACATCATCTGCTGGTTTCGGACTCCAATCGGGTATAATCAGATTTTGCTTATTTCTAATTTCATAATTGTAAACCACGGTATAAGGATACTCGTTTACCGATGGCAGGTAATGTTTTACGCGGCTATCAACAAATAAGGAAAACCCATCGGCCGCGCTCATATCAGCAAAATCGTTCTGAGAAAACTTGTTGGTGAGTTTGCCAAGACTGTTGTAAACTTCTCCCTTTATCCCTTTAATTGAAATGTTTTTATCGTAATAGAGCACCAAACGTGCTTCGTCCTCTCCATTTTGGTTAAATACCGTAATGGCTTTTTTTACATTGAGCATTACGTTATCAGGCGAGCGCATATCAATGGTTGTTTCTTCATTCCTGATACAGGCATTGGCGCGGGTGCGCAGGTTAGCGGGAATTAAATCAACATCATAGTTATCTTGCGCAAAGCCAGCAACAGAAACTAAAAGCAAGGAAAATACGGTGAATAAAAGTCTCATTTAATTTGCCTTTTTTAATAAAAATTCTGTTTTCTGGTTTTGGATGATCTTGCTGTAGAATTCCTTTAAGAAAAGATATTCTTCTGGCTGATAAATAGCATTATTAAACTGTAAAATCTGACTCATCGAAATGGTGTTTTCATCTAAACCTGTTTGCAATAAATACTTTCCACCAGCATTGGGTAAAGCAATTGCCATATCTTTTGGTTTTTCTATCAATTGATATTTTTCCGGTAAAAGCACATTGATGATGATGCGCTCGTCAGACGCCGCACCCAAATCAACCGGGTAGGTACGTTCGTTTAAATTAAACGGATTTTTCGAAATGGTATTAATGAAAAATGGACTAAAATAAAATTGATCTTTATTGGTGCCATCGTTTATGGTAAACTCTACTTCGTATTTTTCTATTAAAGAATTTTCTACACTATCCAGGTTCGAAATTTGATGGTCCAGTATCTTAATTCTGGTTAAGCGTTCGTCAAGCTTCTCTACATACTCATCTGGCGAATTGTATTGGAGAATATCTTTACGTTTGCCATATGCCGCGTAACCCATAGTATGGGTAGTTAAAGTGCCAATAATTTTTCCTTCAGTAGTCATTTTTCCCGTAAGGATATAACTGGTGGTTGTTTTCTGGCTGGCCTTTAAATCGATCCAGTAAGATGGCTTTTTTAGATTGATTACCCGGCCTTGGTCGTTAATACACCGCAGTGGTAACAATCCGAAGGGTAGAAGTGGTTCAGTGGCATCCAACAAATAGCTTTTATCAGCAAGGTTTACTTTAGCCACCAGGTAATTAAAATCACTCATTACCGGATAAAGTTTGTTTACAGTTCCATTGTCACGGGTAGAAAGGATAACTGCTTCTGCATCTAAACCTGCTGCAGAAAGCGCCGCAATTAGGCTCAGGTTAATATCCGCCACATTGCCCGATCTGTTTTCTAATGCCTTTTTGATATTATCTTCTGAATATTTTCCGTAATAATTATTCCACTTGATCTGCTTTTTGATATAATTATAAACGGCTTTTGCTTTATCTAAATCAGTCGTACTTCCCTTTATGATTTCTGGAATGAGGTCTTTAAAAACATCTTTCCTTTTCATCTGATCGCCCAAGGTTTTATATGATGACAGTTCATAATCAACATCTTTCCAGGTTTTCGTATAAGATGTTTTTCCTCCATTCAAATTCTGTACATCCGAAAGCTCAAAATAAATGGCCGATTTAAAGTTACTGGGAGCGGTCATATTATCTTCTTCAATAAATGCCGGAATGTTTTTCATCATGTAGTTGATTTTTGAGCAATCGATAGCTACGCCTGAAAGCCTTAAACATTCTTTACTCAACTCTACTTTTTGATCCGTCAGTTTTTGAAATCCTCGCAAGGAAACATTGTAATTGTAAATGCCTGGAATGTAAACCAAATATTCGCTAATTACCTTTGGAATATCACCTTGAAATTCCCATGTTTTGAAATTAAACAAGTTGGGCGATTTTAACCTGTAACTATATTCAATTACAGAACCTTCTTTGAGGTTTGGAAGCGTAAACTTGGTTAGCCTGGTGTATTTTGACCGGTTTTCAGTGAAAACAGCTTTTCTATCCATCACGGTTTCCACAAAGTTATTGTTTACATAATTAAAAGTAGAAGCTTTTAAATCACTGATCGTTTCTTCGCGGGACTCGTCTTTATAGGTTGGAATAACAATATTAGCTTCCTTAAAGCCTTCTTTATTGTAGATTTTGATTTTTACATGGTGCTCAAAAATCAGCTCTAAACTACCTGTATTATCGTCGCGTTGAATTGATGCCGTACCAAATTCTTTTAAAACAATAGCATTCGCATTGCTGTCTAATTTTTTTCTGTCGAATTCATAATCGTCATAGGTAATTGCGCCAAAGTTAAAGTTTTGAGCATGAGTAGTTAATGATAAAAATACAAGGAATAGTATGGCTAATGTCTTATTCATTTGAGCGTATATAAATTGTCGCAATTTAATTCTACAAACTAACATTCTGAAATAATTTGACAATTAAATTTATAAATTAATAAAGCTGTTTTACAGAACTAATGAAACCTTTTTAGCACTTTTGAAAAAAAGAATTTGACATTCCGATTCAAATCTAATGTCGCAAATCTCACATCATAAGAAATGAAATTAAATTTAAAGCGCCCTTTAGCATTTTTTGATTTAGAAGCTACTGGAATTAATGTTGGAGCCGACAGAATCGTTGAAATAGCGATTTTAAAAGCCATGCCAGATGGTTCTGAACTGGTTAAAACCTGGCGTGTAAATCCCGAAATGCCAATTCCTTTGCAAACGTCGTTAATACACGGTATTTACGACGAAGACATTGCTAACGAGCCTACCTTTAAAACTATAGCAGCAGAAATTGCTGAATTTATTGGGGAAAGTGATCTTGCAGGGTACAATTCGAATAAATTTGATATCCCGATGCTTTTAGAAGAATTTTTAAGAGCTGAAGTAGATTTTGATATGAACAACCGCAAGTTTGTTGATGTACAGAATATATTCCACCAGATGGAGCAACGTACCTTAAAAGCGGCTTATAAGTTCTATTGCCAGGAAGATTTAATTAATGCACACGCTGCAGAAGCAGATGTTATTGCCACTTATAAGGTTTTACTTGGCCAGTTAGAAATGTACAAGGAAACCGAGTTTGAGAGCAAACAGGGTGTAAAAAGTATCCCCGTTGTAAATGACGTAGATGCATTGCATATTTTTACCAATATTAATAAACCTGTAGATTTTGCTGGTCGTTTAGTGTATAATGATAATGATGAAGTGTGTTTCAATTTCGGTAAACATAAAGGTAAAACAACAGCACAGGTATTTTCTGTAGAACCTAGTTATTATGCCTGGATGAAGAATGGCGACTTCCCCTTGTATACAAAGAAGAAATTAGATGAGGAGTGGGCAAAATTCAATGCGAAGAAAAATGAGAACAAGGCAGCGAGACCTCAAAATAATACACCTGCCAATAAACCTCAATATCAACAGAAACCTCAGCCTAAGCAAGAAAAACCTGCACAACCGATCAACACGGATATGTTGGAGCAATTGAAAATGAAGTTTGGCAAGTAGGTGTTTTTTTACCACAGATAAAAAGGATAAACACAGATCATTATGTTAATGTGGAAGAACTTAATTCTATAACTGAAAAAATAATTGGAGCTGCTTACGTTGTTTCAAATACGCTAGGTTGTGGCTTCCTGGAAAAGGTTTATGAGAATGCAATGTTCCTGGAAATACTAAAATCCAATTTCTGTGTGATAAAACAACAGCCATTACATGTTTTTTATGATGATCAAGTTGTTGGTGAATACTTTGCGGACTTATTGGTTGAAAATGAAGTTATAGTTGAAATTAAAGCAATAAAAGAGTTGAACGAAGTTCATCAGGCACAGCTGATGAACTATTTGGTTGCTTGCAATAAAAGATGTGGACTGTTAATCAATTTTGGGAAACCAAGAGTAGAGATTAAGAGAATGCTAAATGGCTATTAAACACTTGTTTAAGATTTAAGATCTGTGTTTATTTGTGTCCATCTGTGGTTAAAAATTATGCATATGAAATCTATAAAAATATTTAGCCTATTATTGTGTACAGCACTATACGGTAATGCGCAGACTACTTTACCAATGGCACCTGAATTTCAAAAAACCTATCAGAGGGAAACGAGAAATGCAAATGGTAAACCCGGCAGGAATTATTGGCAAAATACTTCAAAGTACGATTTGAATGTAGATTTTAATCCAATCAGCAGGTTGTTAAAAGGTAAGGTTCAGGTAACTTATACCAATAATAGTCCTGATACACTGAAGGAAATATGGTTTAAACTCTATCCAAATCTGTATAAAAAAGGAACACCGAGAAAGTCAAAATTGGCAGAGTCTGACCTGGGTGATGGGGTTGCTATTGGAAAACTGGCAGTAAACGGAAAATCAAACACTGATTTTAAAATTAATGGAACCAACATGACGGTGAATGTTCCTGCGGTTGTTCCTGGCAAAACGATTAGCTTTTCTATCGATTATAGCTATACTTTAAATAAAGGATCACATGTGCGTACAGGTCAGGTAGATGAGGGCTCTCATTTCGTGGCGTATTTTTTCCCGCGTATCGCGGTTTATGATGATGTAGACGGATGGAATAAATTCCCTTACACAGGAGCTGAGGAGTTTTATAATGATTTTGACCAGTTTAATGCTACAATTACAGTTCCTGGTGGATATGGCGTTTGGGCAACCGGCGACCTGAAAAATCCTTCAGAAGTTTTCCAGAAAGATATTGTTTCGAGAATGTTATCTGCCGAAAAGAACGACGCTGTAATTGATGTGATTACCGACAAAGATTTGGCCGACAAAAAAGTAACTCAGCCTAATACTTTTAATACCTTTAAATTCGAGGCTAAAAACGTTACTGATTTTGTATTTGCGCTAAGTGATCATTATCTGTGGAAATCGAGCAGTTTAATAGTTGATCCTAAAACAAAAAGAAGAACCCGTGTAGATGCTGTTTTTAATCCAAAACATAAAGATTATTATGAAGTGATTGATTTCGCACGTAAAACGGTTGAAGCTATGAGTTATACTTTTCCTAAATGGCCATTTCCATACAATCATGAAACGATATTTGATGGTTTAGACCAAATGGAATATCCAATGATGGTGAACGATAACCCTGTTGATAATCGCACAGACGCCATTACCTTAACCGACCATGAAATTTTTCATACCATGTTTCCTTTTTACATGGGCATAAATGAGACTAAATATGGTTGGATGGATGAAGGCTGGGCTACAATAGGCGAGTGGTTGATTTCTCCGATGATAGATTCTACAATTGTTGATGAATACGGCGTACAACCTACAGCTTCGTCATCTGGCGGAAAAGATGATACCCCAATAATGACTTTAACTCCTGATTTAAAAGGATCAGGATCTTTTACCAATTCGTACCCTAAACCAGGTTTGGCATATTTGTTTGTCAAAGATTATCTTGGAGATGAACTGTTTACCAAAGCTTTACATACTTATATTAAAAACTGGAATGGTAAACACCCAATGCCATACGATTTCTTTAACAGTATAAACGAGGGAAGCGGTAAAAATTTAAACTGGTTCTGGAAAGCCTGGTTTTTTGAAGACGGTGTTACTGATATGGCTATAAAGGCTGTAGACAAAACATCAAATGGATACACGGTTGTTGTGGAGAATAAAAGTGTTAAAGCTATGCCAGTTGACTTAACCTTAACTTATGGGGATGGTTCTATCGAAAAGAGTCACAGTACAATCGGCATTTGGGAAAAAGGAGATAAACAGGTTAAAATCAATATCACAACCACTAAAAAGTTATCAAAAGTAGTAATGGGAAATCCACATACACCAGATAAGGTTAAAAGTGATAATAGCTTTTCAGTGAATTAATAAGATCTAAAAATAGGATAATAAGGTTGATCAATCCTGCCTTCATCACTAAAAACACGACAGAATTCAGCATCTCTTAAAGCTTTTTTTAGAGATGTTTTTTTATGGTTGATATAAATCTTGTTTTGGATTAATCTAACGCCATGGCTGTAATCAGCCCAGGTATTGGTGTGTTTGTTGTATACCGGCTGAATGGCCTTTCCATCTAATTTATGCCAACCGTAAATGACTACCCTCGGCGTTGATTCCCCATAAATCTTATTTGAAATAATAATATCTTTTTTATTCCCTGCAGTAAGTTCTCCTGATTGATGATTAGCCATGAACGGCTTGAGCTGACTGAGTATAGAATCTGTGTGCGCAATAAAAATAGGTAAGCTTGTCATTGCTTTGGTAGGCGGTATAGGTTTTGGAGCCAGTTTTATTTTTGCTTCTTTATAAATCTGATCGACCAAAAGTTTGGTTGGTAGTGAACATTTGGTCAGCTGGGCAACTTTCTGAGCTAAAATAGGCGTCATCGGAACATAAAAAAAATCGTTGTTATTACCAATTGCAAAATAGTCAGGTAGAATATAATAACTAATATGATTTGTTTTTTGATCACTTATCCAATCCATTTCGATTTTTACAAGTGTCCGTAAAAAACCAGGAACATTGCCTTTTTTAATCTCTTTGAATATTATTTTTTCACGATCCATCAGGCTTAAGCTACTATCTCTAATACTCAATGCAAATTCTTTCCCAGTTAAAGCATTCTGTTTTCTTTTCTTGAGTCGAAGCTCTTGCGCGCTTGCAAAAAGGAAAGTAAAAGTTAATAAAAGAAATGCAGATAATCTTTTCATTTATTCAGGTTTAAGAAAATCGATGTTTCTTTTTAGTCCGGTAAATTTGGTACGCTTAACTGCCGATCCCTTAAAAACCCTTTTAAAAACATCATCTGTAATTTCGGTCAGGTCTTTTGCGTTCAAATCCAGCAATCCGTTCCCGGGCTTAAAGGCTTCTTCATTGTGTGCTTTAGAGAAACGGTTCCAGGGGCAAACATCCTGGCAGATATCGCAGCCAAACATCCAGTTGCTCATTTTGTCTTTAAACTCATTTGGGATTTCATTTTTGAGTTCAATAGTGAGGTAAGAGATGCATTTCGTTCCATCTACCACCTGTGGTGAAATAATGGCATCAGTGGGGCAGGCATCTAAACAGCGGGTGCAGCTTCCACAGTAATCAGCTTGGTATGGGTGATCGTAATCCAGTTCCAGATCAACAATCAGTTCGGCAAGGAAGAAAAAAGAACCATCTGTTTTACTGATTAAGTTAGAATTTTTACCAATCCATCCAATGCCTGATTTTTTGGCCCAGGCACGGTCTAATACCGGAGCAGAATCTACAAACGCCCTCCCCGAAACTTCACCAATGTTTTCTTCAATAAAATGAGTTAATTCTTTTAGTTTATCTTTTATTACTGTATGGTAATCTTGTCCGTATGCGTACTTGGAAATTTTTGGCGCATCAGGATCTGATTGTTTTTCATCTGTGTAATAGTTTAAGGATAAGGAAATTACCGATTTTGCATCCTCCACTAAAAGTCTCGGATCGAGGCGTTTATCGAAATAATTCTCCATATATTTCATTTCGCCATGGCGGTTTTGATTCAGCCATTTTTCTAACCTTGGTGCCTCTTCTTCAAGAAATTCAGCTTTTGAAATGCCACAGGCCATAAAGCCCAAGCGCAGGGCTTCATCTTTGATGAGTTGGCTATATTTTGCATAATTGTTGTACACCGATCTGCAAAGATAAGGCTTAGGATTTAAAACATTTTCACTAATCACTTGTTCTCAATACAGAAACTAAATTAATTGATTATGGTTCATCCTGATTGGAGTAATAACCAGTGGGAGAGCTTTTAGAGTATTAGCTATGGAAAATATAGATCCACAACATACGGAATCAGGAGCAGCTCCTAAACCGATAGAAAAAGATTACGAAAGTCATAAAGCAGATCCGGGACCAGCAAAACCAGCCGTTACTGAAAAAGACGAAAACGGAGGAGGACAAGCCTTGAAATGGGTGTTGCCTTTAGCTGTGATTATTGGTCTGATTATATGGTTTATAATGAGAAAATAATTAGCTTTAGATTTACAATGAAAATGCCGGTACATTAATTTGACCGGCATTTTTTATGGGTTATTATTTTAAAAGTTTAACCTGATAAAGATCTTTTCTTCTGTCTTTTAGCACCTTTACTGTTCCATAGTGGTGCAGTTCGTCGAGTAAATGCAGATCAACATCTACCACTAAAACCATTTCTGTATTTGGGGTTGCCTCTGCTTTTATGGCATTAGTTGGAAAAGCAAAATCGGAAGGTGTAAAAACGGCCGATTGCGCAAACTGGATATCCATGTTATTTACTTTCGGTAAATTGCCCACACAGCCAGCAATGGCCACATAACATTCATTTTCTATCGCCCGGGCCTGAGCACAATGGCGAACACGCGTATAACCATTCTGTGTATCCGTTAAGAAGGGTACAAATAAAATCTGCATGCCCTGATCGGCATAAATACGGCTCAATTCAGGAAATTCTACATCGTAACAGATCAAAATGCCCACTTTACCGCAATCAGTATCAAAAACCTGTACTTTATCACCGCCAATCATACCATAATATTTCTGTTCATTCGGTGTGATGTGGATTTTTCTATACTCATCTATTTTACCGGTGCGGTGACAAAGGTAAGTGGCATTATAAAGTTTACCATACTCAATAAGTGGCATACTACCTGTAATGATGTTAGTATTGTAGCTCAACGAGTACTCATGCATTTTTTGTACAATCTCTGCTGTTTTTTCGGCGAGTTTGCGCATGGCTTCAATCTCTGGTAAGTGATTATAAGGTTGCAGTAAAGGCGTATTAAATAGCTCAGGGAACATCACGAAATCTGATTTGTAACCACTCAAAGCATCTACAAAGAATTCTACCTGCTCATAAAATGCATCCATATTAGGGAATAAACGCATTTCCCATTGTACTAAACCTAAACGGATGGTCATTGCTGAACGGGCTGAAGCATCTATGCCCTGGTAATAAATATTATTCCACTCAATTAAGGTAGCATACTCTTTTGATTCTTTATCGCCCGGCAAGTAATTCTTTAATACTTTTCTTACGTGGAAATCATTAGAGATCTGGAAAGTAAGCGTAGGATCGTAAATTTCTTTTGCTTTTACCTTATCTATATACTGCCTAGGGCTAAGCTGTTCTGCATATTGGTGGTAACCTGGGATTCTACCACCGGCAATAATGCTTTTAAGGTTAAGGCTTTCGCAGAGTTCTTTTCTTGCTTCGTATAATCTTCTTCCTAAACGTAGTCCGCGGTAATCGGGGTGCACGAAAATTTCGATTCCATATAGCGTGTCGCCGTTGGGATCATGTGTTGTAAAAGAATAATCGCCGGTAATCAACTTGTAGGTATGCCGATCTCCATATTCATCGTACTCTACAATAATGGCTAATGAACAGGCTACCACCTTATCATCAACGGCAATACAAAGCTGTCCTTCGGGGAAAATATTTAAAAGTTTTGCAATGCTTGATTTTGGCCAGATGGAACCGCCCATACTGTCGTAGGCCTGGAGCATAGATTCTTTAAGATCTGCGTAATCTTCGAGCGTTAGTTTACGTAATTCAATATTCATAATGTTTGATTTCTATTTTATGAACACCAAAAGGGCTTAAATGTTCAGATGGATTATATATTTCTTTGAAGATCCTGAAACAAGTTCAGGAGGACGAGCCACGAGATTTATCAAAATCCTCCTGCGAGGCGTCACCCTGACCTGTAGTGAAACGGAAAGCTACGAAGTAAACCGAGCTGTAAGCGAGTTCACCGAAGGTAATTTATTTCAGGGTCTTTAAATCCTTATTGTTCAATCTCAGTAGAGAGATCTTTAAACATAACGATACTAGATTTCTCCATTCCGTTGCACTTCAGTCGAAATGACGATTTAGCAAGAAACAATCCTGTATTAAAACAACTTCCCGGTTTGGCCAGGATAATTCTTTTTTAAATGTTTGTAAGCGGCTTCAGTAACCTCGCGGCCACGTGAAGTACGCATAATGTAGCCTTCCTGAATCAAAAATGGCTCATAAACTTCCTCAATGGTTCCTTCATCTTCTCCAACAGCTGTCGCAATGGTTTTTAAACCTACAGGGCCACCCTTAAATTTATCGATAATGGTAACCAGGATCCTGTTATCCATTTCATCTAAGCCATGCTCATCTACATTCAGTGCATTTAAGGCATACCGGGCTATTTCCGTATCGATATTCCCGTTTCCTTTAATCTGCGCAAAATCTCTTGTTCTCCGTAAAAGTGCATTGGCGATACGGGGCGTGCCGCGGCTACGACGGGCAATTTCGTAGGCACCTTCGTCACTTATCGGTGTTTTTAGGATATCAGAAGAGCGTAGTACAATAGTGGTTAGCAATTTAGCATCATAATAAGCCAAGCGGGCATTGATGCCAAAGCGCGCTCTTAAAGGAGCAGTCAACAATCCGGAGCGGGTAGTAGCACCTACTAACGTAAAAGGATTAAGCGATATCTGTACCGAACGGGCATTCGGGCCAGTTTCGAGCATAATATCAATCTTAAAATCCTCCATAGCAGAGTATAAGTATTCTTCTACAAGGGGAGATAAGCGATGGATCTCGTCAATAAAGAGAATATCACCTTCATCTAAGCCGGTTAATAAACCAGCTAAATCGCCAGGTTTATCCAAAACAGGACCAGAAGTCACCTTAATGCCCGTAGCCATTTCATTGGCAATGATATGAGAAAGCGTGGTTTTGCCTAATCCCGGAGGACCATGCAAAAGAACATGATCTAAAGCCTCACCACGGAGTTTTGCTGCCTGAACAAAAATCTTCAGGTTTTCCATCACTTTTTCCTGTCCCGTAAAATCTTCAAAAGCCTGTGGCCTTAAAACCCTTTCAATATCGCGATCGGTGGGACTTAGGTTGCTTGCTTCAGGATCCAGATTCTCATTCATACAGCAAATATAAAATTAAATGCTAAAAAAATTAGGATTTTTTAAATTTATCAGCAACTACTAGTTCTTTTGATCCCGCAGTGTATTTATAAAAACCTTCACCAGTTTTAATACCTTTTTTACCGGCAGCAACCATATTTACCAATAAAGGGCAAGGCGCGTATTTAGGATTCCCAAAACCATCATTCAATACTTTTAAGATGGCCAAACAAACATCCAGACCAATAAAATCGGCTAATTGCAAGGGGCCCATCGGGTGTGCCATTCCAAGTTTCATTACCGTATCGATTTCATAAACACCTGCAACGCCTTCATATAGCGTATAAATAGCCTCATTAATCATTGGCATCAAAATGCGGTTAGCCACAAAACCCGGATAATCATTTACCTCAACCGGAACTTTCTCCAAACTTTGAGACAACGACATAATGGTACTTGTTGTTTCATCACTTGTGGCATAACCTCTTATTACTTCTACCAACTTCATTACCGGAACTGGATTCATAAAGTGCATCCCGATTACTTTATCACCTCTACCGGTTATAGCGGCAATCTGGGTAATGGAAATAGAGGAGGTATTAGAAGCGAGAATAGCATGGGCAGGTGCGTACTCATCTAAATCCTTAAAAATCTTCAGTTTTAAGTCTACATTTTCAGTAGCGGCCTCTACAATTAAATCGGAATTTTGAACGCCATCTTTTGTTGAGGTATATGTAGTGATGTTATTGAGAGTGGCCGCTTTCTGATCTGCTGTTAATGTGCCTTTGGCAACCTGCCTGTCTAAATTTTTGGTAATCGTTTGTATGGCCCTATCCAATGCAGCTTTATTAATATCAATAAGGTTGACTTGATAATTGAATTGTGCAAAGGTATGAGCGATGCCATTTCCCATCGTACCAGATCCTATAACTGCGATTTGTTTCATTTTTAGGAGATTAAAAAGAGAATTTAAGAATAAACGACTAGTTAAAATAGAGATCTTGCAGAATAGTTGATCTCTATTTATTTTATATTAAGCTATGGTGCCAATCTGGTTTTAGTCCAGATCCCCTTAACCTTTTCGAAATTTATCCTGTCGTGCAGCCTGCTGCTTCTTCCTTGCCAAAACTCAATTCTTGTAGGTTTTACGATATACCCGCCCCAATGTGCAGGTTTAGCTACACCTTTATTGGCACTTTTAGCTCTTAATTCTTCAACTTTTTCTTCCAAAAATGCCCTGTTTGGAATAACCTGACTTTGTGGAGAAGCTACTGCTCCAATCTGACTGTCAAGCGGTCTCGTATTGAAATATTCTTCAGAAGTTTCTTTATCTAGTTTTTCTACTGTTCCTTCAATCCTCACTTGTCTTTCCAATTCAGGCCAGAAAAATACTAAAGCTGCGTATGGATTGCGTTTAAGCTCTTTTCCTTTAGCACTTAGGTAATTTGTAAAGAATCTAAATCCATCTGTATCAACACCTTTAAGTAAAACAATACGGGCATCTGGTCGGCCAGCTTTATCGGCTGTAGCCAAGGTCATTACATTGGGTTCGTATATCTGGGCATCAACAGCGTGCTGAAACCACTTTTTAAACTGGGTAATCGGATCTTGATCCACGTCAGATTCATCTAGCGAAGCGCTTTTATAATCTTGGCGCAGGTTTTGTAGAAATTCATTAGTAACTTGCATTTAACAAAAATAGGCATCTTTTATGGTGTAACAAATGATTATCATCATGCTGAACAATATAAAACCAAAAACTGGCCGCTTGCTCATCTCAGAGCCATTTATGGCCGATCCGAATTTTAAAAGATCTGTAGTGCTGTTAACCGAACATGGCGATGATGGAACAGTAGGTTACATTCTTAACCAGGTAGGTAATTTGATGCTGAATGATGTGATACAGGATTTGTGGGATGCCAAAAACTACATTTATTTTGGCGGACCAGTTGCTGCAGATACCTTGCATTTTATCCATAGGTGTTACGATAAATTGCAGAGTGGCGAACCTATCGGGAATGGACTGTATTGGGGAGGGAATTTTGAAACACTTAAAATACTCCTAAATACTAATGCCATAAGCGCCGATGAAGTGAAATTTTTTATGGGCTATTCTGGTTGGGACAATGGACAATTAGACCGCGAAATAGAGCAGAACGCCTGGATGGTGAGCGATACCTTTAATCCTGATCTCATTTTTAGCAACGATGATGAAAAACTTTGGCGGGATGTGATCGTAAATTTAGGACCAAAATATGCGCATATCAGTAATTTCCCGGTAGACCCGAGTTTGAATTAGTCAGTTTATAGTTTTATATATAGTTTCGTCATCTCGACTGAAGCGCAGTGAAATGGAGAGATCTAACTGGAATATCTCTTTAGCTAGATTTCTCGACTCCGTTGCACTCCGCTCGAAATGACGAACCTTTGAGTTTAGTTATCGTCGTTTAAGCCTCAAGACTATCAGCGCTTTCTTCAACCTTTCTTCTCAGTTCATCTTTATAAGCTTGCATTTTAACCGTTAAGGAATCATCAGCTGTAGCTAAAATCTGAGTGGCCAATAAACCTGCATTTTTAGCAGCGTTTAAAGCTACTGTGGCTACCGGAATGCCATTTGGCATTTGTAAGATAGATAAAATACTATCCCAGCCATCAATAGAATTTGATGATTTAACCGGAACACCGATTACCGGTAATGTGGTAATAGAAGCTACCATGCCTGGCAAGTGAGCAGCACCACCGGCACCAGCAATAATTACCTTTAGGCCACGGCCTTGTGCTTCTTTGGCATAATTGAACATACGTTCTGGCGTTCTGTGGGCAGAAACAACCGTAATTTCATAGTTTATTCCAAATTCTTTTAATACATCAGCAGCATCTTGCATAACAGGTAAATCTGATTTGCTTCCCATTATAATTCCTACTAATGCCGAATTTGAATTTCCTTGACTCATATCTGTTTTATTTCTTTTTTAATTTCTTTTAAATTGTGTATTTCCACCTCGCTATTAGTTCCCCCTTCAGCGGGCTAGGGGGATTAGGCAATTACTTTTAATGTTTTTTGCACAAACCGTGCCTTTTCAATGGCCTTATCCCTGTCTATATCCACAATGGTTACATGGCCCATCTTGCGGAAGGGTTTTGTATATTTTTTGCCATATAAGTGAACAAAAACACCGTCAATCGCTAATATTTTTTCCAGATTTTCATATTTGGCTATACCTTCAAAACCTTTTTCGCCAAGGAGGTTAATCATAATAGCATTAGTTATGCTGCTGGTATCGCCAAGTGGTAAGTTATAAATAGAACGTAAATGTTGTTCGAACTGAGAAACATAATTACCCTCTATCGTTTGATGACCGCTGTTGTGCGGGCGGGGAGCAACCTCATTAACCAGTAATTCGCCATCTTTACACACAAACATTTCTACCGCTAAAATCCCGGTGATGTTCATTGCTGAGGCAATATTTTTAGCAATGTTTTCGGCTTTTTGTTGTAAACTTTCGGCAAAAGTAGATGGAGAAATCAAAAATTCAACCAAATTGGCCTCTGGATTAAATTCCATTTCTACCATTGGGAAAGTTTTCATATCGCCATTGGCATTACGGGCAACAATTACCGCAACTTCTTTTTCAAAATCGACCAGTTTTTCGATAATACAAGGTGCGTCAAAAGCTTTATCCAGATCGGCAGCACTGTTGATTTTCATCACGCCTTTGCCATCGTAACCATCTTTACGCAGTTTTAAAATATATGGAAAAGGGATATTACTGTTCTCCATATCTTCCTTCGTATTTACAATCTGGAAAGGAGAGGTTGGGATGTCGTTTTCTTTGAAAAACTGTTTTTGTACGCCTTTATCCTGGATTAAACGGATTACCCTCGATTGAGGAAAAACCTTTTTACCTTCTTTTTCGAGCTGTTCAAGCGCATCGATATTTACTTTTTCAATTTCAATGGTAATGATGTCGGCTTTCTTTCCAAAGTTGTAAACGGTATCAAAATCGGTAATTGAGCCATTTTCGAAGTAATTAGAGATGTGTTTGCAAGGGGCATCAGGATCTGGGTCTAAAACTAATGTGGTTACATTGTAATTGATTGCTTGTTGAATGAGCATTCTGCCCAATTGTCCGCCACCTAAAATACCTAATTTTAATTCGCTAATCTGTTTTGCCATGCGCTTGAAAATAATGCTACTTTTGTGCAAAAGTAACCATAATAAATTTTATTGATGAATGCTGATGCAATAATTATTGGTGCAGGTGCTTGCGGATTGATGTGCGCGGTGCAGGCAGGCTATCTGGGCAAGAAAGTAATTGTGCTCGAAAAAAACGAAAAACCCGGTGCCAAAATTTTAATTTCGGGTGGAGGTCGCTGTAATTATACGAATCAATTTGCATCAGCTGAGCAGTTTATATCAGCAAACCCACATTTCATCAAATCTGCCTTTACCCAGTGGACAGTTGACGATACCATTAGCTTCTTTGAAACTTATGGCATTACAGGCAGGGAAAAAACTTTGGGGCAATTATTTCCTGATGATAAAAATGCGAAAGATGTTGTTGAGGTTTTTACCTCCATTTGTGAAGATTTCGGGCAGGAAATTAGGTGTAATGCCGATGTAAAGGATATTGAAATATTGCCGGAAGGTTTTAAAGTAAGTTATCAGAAAAATGGTAAAACCGTAGTTTTAACTGCCGAAAAGTTGGTGATTGCCGCCGGAGGGTTACCTATTCCAAAAATGGGTGCTACTGATTTTGCTTTACGTTTTGCCAGAAAACATGGCTTAAAGATTATTGAAACAGCTCCAGCTTTGGTTCCATTAACCATTACCGGTAAGGATGAAGAATGGTTTGCACAACTTTCGGGTAATTCTGTTTTCTGCGAAGTAAGCAATGATGAAATTTCGTTCGAAGAAAATATCCTTTTTACGCATTGGGGATTAAGTGGCCCTGCTATTTTGCAGATTTCTTCTTTTTGGCGGAGGGGGGAGACGATTAATCTAAATCTGCTGCCACACCAAAATGTGGTTAACTTATTGGATGAGGAAAGAAAAAATAACGGTAAAACACTACTGTCGACATTGCTTAACAGGTTTTATACCAAAAAGTTTACCGATGCTTTAGGTAAGTTTTTGCCTTTGAGCAAGCCTGTAGCTGCATTGACAAAGGCAGAAATTGATTTAATTGAACAGACGATCCACCACTTTAAAGTTAAACCTGCTGGCGATAAAGGTTACGATAAAGCTGAAGTAATGCGTGGCGGAATTGATACAAATGAAATATCTTCTAAAACCCTTGAATGTAAAAAGATTCCAAACCTGTTTTTTGGTGGCGAATGTTTGGATGTTACCGGTTGGCTGGGCGGCTATAATTTTCAGTGGGCCTGGGCAAGTGGTTTTGTGATTGCGCAGAATTTATAATATCCGTCACCCTGAATTTATTTCAGGGTTTATCTAAGCCTCGTACGCTTCTAAATGGCATATGCCTCAATAAAGCAGCTGAAAACATAAAAACTTAGATGTTCTTAGATAGTCAATATTATTTTGAAAATGAGCGGCTGTAATACTTAGGATACTGCAGCCCTGCTATCCCTTCAAGTCCTCACTCATGCTTCGTTCCGGGCTTTTCGTTCTATCAGGTTTATTTAACCCGAAACAGTGATTCTTAGCAAGCTAAATTAAATCTCGCATTTTTTTAAAACCCGCGAGATTTGGTCTCAATCCTAATGGTAATTTATATGCTTCTTATCTAATTAAAGTAATCGTGCCTGTTAAAGCTTGACTAGTGTTTTTTGATTTTATTAAATAATAATAAACACCAACATTAGCAGGATTTCCCTTTACTTTTCCATCCCAGAATGGTGCCTTGCCTGTAGTTGTATGAATGATATTTCCATATTGGTTAAAAATCTGAATGTTGCTCTGAGGATCGTTTTCAAGCCCGCTTACCTGCCACAAGTCGTTCACGTTGTCATCGTTAGGACTAAATGCATTTGGAATTAGAATATCTTTACAATACTGAACAACGGAATAGCTTACTGATTTCGTACATCCATAAATATCTTCGACCGTAAGGGAATAATTTCCTGGCTTGTTTACTTGATAAAAATGACTTGAAGTCTTTTGGCCTTCCCATGTGTAAAAGGCAAAGCCTGCTGGCGCTTCAAGTGTCGCTTTTTCCTTCGCAATCACACAAATCCGAACCTGCTCAGGCTGAAGTAACAGAAGTGGTTCGTTTACATTTACCTCAACTGTTGCGCTTTCATTTCTACAACCCGAGGTGCTGGTAAAACTGACTGAATAAATTCCGCTGCTATTAATTTTAATGGTTTTAGTAGTTTCACCAGTGCTCCAAAGGAAATCTGTTCCAGGTTGGTTAGCTACAGCGGTGAGTAAAACTTCTTCTCCATTGCAGAGTAATTTATCTGAACTCCTGCTTATGGCTACATCCGGAATTACGTTAAACCTGATGTTGATTGCCTCTGATGTACTTGAACATTCATTGCCATTAGTTAAAGATGCTGTGTAAATTCCTGCCAAAGCAATTGAAATGATATTCTGGTTTTTAAACTCAGGAAGCTCCGCCCCGTTTCTGTACCAATTTACAATGTAACTATTCGGATTGTCAATCTTAATTTCTGCAGTTTCACCGACACAATAAGCTGTTTTTGACGTTGTGAGTTTGACTGTTGGTAGCGCAATCTGATTAATTTTCACTTGCTTTGAAAGCTCATAATAATTTTCACAGTTACTTACCTTTACCTCATATATGCCAGGTAAGGTTGCATTATAGGTGTTCTGTGTTGCATTTGGAATGTCAGTGCCATTTTTTACCCACTGGTATTTATAGTTTTCTACGCGTTTTGTTTCAAGGGGATAAGTTTGTCCTGAACATAAATTTACCTCGGCAGGGTAGTTAAACGTAATCTCTGGACTTGTATTGTTTTTAATGATGATGGGTAACGACTTCAGTGTAAGATTCTCACATAGTGCAGTCAATTTGAAAGTATATTTTCCAGATTCTTTTAAGTCTACAGTAGCTTTTCCTATCCATTCGCTTATTTCTACATCATCTTTAAACCACTGAAATAATAACTGATTTTGCAAACTTGCGGGTACCCTTGTTTTTACATTGATGCTTTGGTTACCACAGGTTTCAAATATAGCCTCATCCTGATTATAGCCATTCGAAGGTGTTTTGCTGTAGAGAAAATCAGTATATTTAAATTTCTCATAATAATCCTGATCCAGGCTTAAATAGATCTTTGAAATACCCTGATCCTTGGCCATCCACAATACTTTCTCGCACATTGTTTCCCTCCAATAATTATAGTCAGCTTCTTTTGAAATTTTAATGTCAGTATCTACACATATAGAATTTATCTTCTGATTTGCCAAAGTAGGAAATTGAATAAATTTCAAACGATCTAACTTTTCCGGACTTGTTGTAAATTCATTAAATATTGATGCGGGAGTATAATACAGACCATCATCCGCAGCTGCAAAAGCAAAGTTTTGTTTATAAACAGGCGTTAAAGCGTAAGCTTCTTCTAAATCATTAATTTTTTTGTCGTCTAATAATTTTTTGATTTCTAAACCTGTACATGAAACATTATTATAGGCAAATAAGCCTTTATCAGTACCCCATATATTATACCATATTTCCCAATTTTGAACATTTGGTATTCCGAATTGCCAATGATGGGCAAAAAGCGTACAGTTTATTTTAGCCGGATAAGGCAATCTATCAGGAATAGAAGAGGAATAAGTTGAATATGCTGATGGGAAGTTTAGTGTAACATGATCATTCACAAAACATCTTGCCATGATAAATATATGTTGGAAATCAACTGATTTGAAACCAGCATTAGTGATTCTCCAATCTGGTTCATTAACCAAGGGCTGGTTAGGGTAAATAAACTGATTGGTAATGGTAAGGTTTCCCCGAAAGATTTTATACGCATGTTTGTTGGTAGCCACTGCTAAGTAATCATTAGCGGGGTTGTAAGCATTAGCAGGTTCATAATCAATATTTCGTTTTGTATTGATTACCGAAATATTATTTACCCTTGTAACACCGGGTTCCTCAATTTTTATTTCATGTTTTATGCCGCCCTTAAAATGTACGATTGTATTTGGCTTAATCAGAAAATACATTTCTGTTTCATTAAAGCCGGTAATTTCATTAATTACCAGGCCATTTGTAAGCAGATAGGGTTTAAAAGTAGTTTCAAGCGCTGGTTTATAAAATACTGTTCCTGAATTATTGAGTGCCCAGACAGTATGATCTTCTACCGAAACAAAAATCTGTTTAAATGATTCAGTTTCCAGATATTTCTCCCCTGAGGTTAAATTTAGCTGTGCCACACACAAGAGGGGAAATAGCAAAAATAAAGGAAGAAAGAGGCGGTAACTTAAGCTGAAAATCATACCGCAATGATATTAAAAACTAGCAATAAAAACTAACACAGAAACTACAAATAAACATTAGGCATTACTTCCCATGCCCATGGTTTTTTAAAAGTTTTGAAAGTTCTGAGCTGCGAAAAATATAAAACTTCACTTGTTTTTCGGTTAGCAATATCCCTTCTGTGCAGATTACCAACAGTGGTAAATAATTCACGGGTTTTGAAATCGTAAACCCTTTCTGTCATATCGCCGCTATTTTGGTTAAAATAAAGATTGATCGCACTCGTTAAAAACCAGTCTTTATTTTCGAATTTAAAAGTGTAACCCAGTTCCCAGCGCCATTCAGAACCACCCTGGAAACGAAGGTAGAGTTGTTGGTCTTTAATGGCAATCTGCTGCAGTGGATCCCCCAATTTACCACCTTCTTCCGAACGCAGTATGAAATCGTTGTTTTGGGTTGATAAGCTATAAACCCCTGTTGATTTATCTTTAAAAAAGATAGCCAAAATTCTCGGTTTTTGCGTTTCCTTTATAATATCGGTGTTATTATCGCCATATACACGTGTTTCGTCTATGGTTTTGTTAAATTCAAAAACTACCGCTAAATCATCTGAGGCATCGTTGTTCAGGTCGCCATAAACCTGATCGATAACAGTCCAGTTTACAGGGGTAAATTGTTCAGCAGAAGCCCCCTGTGCTTTAATTTTAGGGAATATAAATGTTTTTTGCGCAAAGCCGATTTGCACACAGAGCATCAGGATGTAAAAACAAAAAACTTTCATTCAGGCAGAAAACGTGTTGATTTAGGGTTAAAACGTTTGGATTGGTGTTTTAGTTTGTGTTGTTGCGAGGTATGAAGCAATCTAACTAATTTAATGAAAACCAAATCCTGCTTTTCTAATCATAAAGTCGTTTCTTACAGCGTTTAGCGATAATCCTTAAAAATCCCTTACTTTTGCAGAAAAACAATTCCCTTTGAAAACCGAAATATTTGCCATTACGCCGCCATTTACCCAACTGAATACCCCATATCCAGCAACGGCATATATAAAAGGTTTTCTGAACACTAAAAATATCAGTGCCACACAGGCCGATTTAGGTATTGAGGTGATTTTGGAATTGTTCTCTAAAAAAGGGCTGCAAGCTTTGTTCAGTCACACTGACCGAAGTTTATTTGTTGATGATCTAAATCCTAAAAGCGATAATGCTAACCGTATTTTCGCTTTACAAGACGAATATTTAAAAACCATCGATGCAGTGATTGCATTTTTACAGGGCAAGAATCCAACTTTGGCATTGCAGATCTGTAGTGACGATTTTCTACCCCAAGCTTCACGGTTTGCTACTTTAGAGGAGTTAGATTGGGCTTTTGGCGCAATGGGTACGCAGGATAAAGCGAAACATTTGGCTACACTTTATCTTGAAGATATATCTGATTACATCGTAGAATGTGTTGATGAAAATTTTGGTTTTAGCCGTTATGCAGAACGTTTAGGCAGAAGTGCTAATTCCTTTGATGAGCTTTACGATGCTTTGCTGAAAGAACCAACCTATATTGATCATATCCTGATTTCGGTTTTAAAAGAGAAAATCGAAACGGTTCAACCTAAATTGTTCCTGATTTCCGTCCCTTTTCCGGGCAATTTGTATAGTGCTTTTCGTTGTGCACAATGGATCAAGGCCAATCACCCGGAAATTAAAATTTCTATGGGCGGTGGTTTCCCGAATACCGAATTAAGATCATTGTCGGATGCAAGGGTTTTTGAATTCTTTGATTATATCACTTTGGATGATGGCGAATTACCGATTGAACTTTTATATCAAAATATTACACATCCGGTGCCTGCTGAAGCCCATTTTTATAAAAGGACTTTCCTGCTCGAAAACGGCAAGGTGGTTTACCGTAACGATGCCTTCAGAAATGATTATAAGCAAGCTGATGTAGGTACGCCAGATTATAGTGGATTGTTATTGGAGAAGTATATTTCGGTAATTGAAATCGTTAACCCCATGCACCGCATGTGGAGTGATGGGCGATGGAATAAACTCACCATGGCACATGGTTGTTATTGGGGGAAATGTACATTTTGCGATATTTCGCTCGATTATATCAAAGTTTATGAACCAGTTGCGGCCAAAATGATTGTAGACAGGATTGAAGATTTATATGCTAAAACAGGGCAAAATGGTTTTCACTTTGTTGATGAGGCTGCGCCACCTGCACTTATGCGTGAGGTAGCCTTAGAAATTATCAGAAGAAAGTTAGCCGTTACCTGGTGGACGAACATCCGTTTTGAAAAAAGTTTTACTCAAGACCTGTGTTTATTGTTAAAGGCATCTGGCTGTATTGCGGTTTCAGGCGGACTGGAAGTTGCCTCAGATCGTTTGTTAAAGCTGATCGATAAGGGCGTAACGGTAGAACAAGTGGCTAAGGTTACCCGTAATTTTACCGAAGCCGGAATTATGGTGCATGCTTATTTAATGTATGGTTACCCCACACAAACAGTACAGGAAACGATAGATAGTTTAGAGATGGTACGTCAGTTGTTTGAGGTTGGAATATTACAATCAGGCTTTTGGCATCAATTTGCCATGACGGCACATAGTCCGGTAGGCATGTACCCAGAAAAGTTTGGTGTGGTAAAAGACACAGAAGCAATTGGCACTTTTGCTAATAATGATATCAATTATACCGATAAAACGGGTATTGACCATAATAAATTCAGCTACGGATTGAAAAAGTCACTTTTCAATTTTATGCATGGTATCTGTTTTGATTATGAACTGCAAGATTGGTTTGATTTTAAAATCCCAAGAACGAAAATCCCTGCTGATTTTATTGAGAAGGCTTTAAATGATGGAGACCAGTTTAATACGAAACCTACTGCAAAAGTAGTTTGGATAGGGGGAAAGCCTTCTGCTGAGTATTTTACCAAATCGAAAAAAGGGAATACCTGGGAAATGGCATCATTAACTTTTCACGATAAAAAAGAAAGCTTTACCGTGCAAACCAATAAAAACGAAGGAACTTGGCTAAGCACTATTTTAAATAAAATCTCGATCTCCAATGAAAAGGTCTTCACTTTTCAGGAGGTTAAAGCCGATTTTGAGCGTGAAATGGAAAATTTCGAGCTGTTCTGGTATTCTAAACCGATCAACACACTTAGAGAATACGGCTTGCTGGTTTTGTAAATCCTTATCATAAAATCGTTATTTCGAGCGATTGCAACGAAGTCGAGAACCCTAAGGCTCAGCGTAGCTAAAGCTGTCTAGATAGATCTCACCATTTCGCTGTGCTTCAATCGAGATGACGAATCCCTATTAAAAACGAACGTAAGCACTACTACATCTTCATCTTAAAATGCGTCAGGAAATAAATGATACAAATCAATATAATCGAATTAAAGATCAGTAATAACCAGGAAACAATAGATTTCCTATCTTTCATTAATGCTATAAAAGATGTGATATAAGCCATCGCAATCAGCGCTAAGAACAAATTAACAGTCTGGATACCCAAAATATAGTATCCGCTGTATGAAAAAACGAGTGCACTGAGCACTAAGAATACAACTGAGGCAGAAGTGTAAAGTTTGTTTGGCTTCATAAAATTTATTTGCGACAGTTTTACGCTTTTACCGGAGTTTAAAATTGCAAATTTTCAGGTTTGAGCTTCGGAATTTACCAGGCCAATACTTTTAAACTGGTGATCTCTTGAAAGTGCTTATCTCTAGTACTTAGTTTAAGTTTATATTGTACTGCAGATGATGCTATCCAGATATCGTTCTCCGGAATAGGAGTGCCTTTTCTTCTTAGGTCGGCCTTGATTTTGCCGTAGATAAGTGCTGTTTCATCATCTATGGCTAAAACGTTGTAAGCTGAGATAAGCTTTTTAATATTGGCAAGATTTTGTTCAACTTTAATTGAATATTCTGCGCCGTAACAGAGCTCTCCAATAACAATTGAAGATAAAATATTTCAGATTTATCAATGTGGTTTGCTACGCTAATATCGCCCTTAAACAATGCAGAAATGATATTGGTATCTAATAACATCTTATTTCCAGCCATCTAGGTCGATGTTTTCACAATCTTGTTCAACAGCTTTGTCAATCAAAGCCATATCTGATTTTGAGATTAGGCCTATAAAATCATGAGCTGATTTTTTTTTATCAGTTAATACTGATTTTTTTAAAACCTTTACAATATTCAAGTCTTCCAAATCCTTAAGAAGTTGGTATGCTTTATTATTATTGATCTGCAGTAGTACGGTTTCCATAAAACAAATTTACTTAAAATTAGATTATTATGCTAAAAAATTAATCACAGTGCGGAACAGTAAATGTCCAGGTTTCTGAATCGGTAGCTGGAACAATATAGCCGTTTCCTCTGGTATTTTCGAACCATAACTTACCCCTAAGTTTTTCTCTGGTTCCCACTTCATTTAAAGTAGCACTGTCGTAAAGTCGACCATTGATCATTACATATTTGATTTTCTCCGAATTACGGATATCATCTAAAGGATTGGCATCCATAATTACCATATCGGCCAGTTTACCAACTTCTAACGAACCAATTTCTTTGTTCATACCCAAATAACTAGCACCATTTAAGGTGGCTGCCCTGATGGCTTGCATTGGTGTAAAACCACCCTGAACAAACATCCATAACTCCCAATGTGCACCTAAACCCTGGATTTGCCCGTGTGCACCAAGATTAACTTTCGTGCCGCCATCAGCAATTTGTTTAGTCGCTTTTGCAATATCGATGTGGTTGTAATCGCTGTACTCAGAAGTAGTTCTACGTCTTGCTCTCGCATCAATAATTGAGCGGGGTGTATAAGTCATTAATTTTTCGTTTTCCCAAACATTGGTTCTGTCGTACCAGTAATTTTCGCCCCATTGGCCACCGTATGCTACAATTAAAGTAGGTGTATAGGCCACATCAGTATTGTTCCAAAGCGTGGTAACATCTTTATAAACCGGTATAACAGGAATACTATGTTCTATTCCGGTATGCCCATCGGCAACCATATTCATGTTGGTGAAAAAAGTAGAGCCACCTTCAGGTACAACCTCCATATTCAACTGTCGAGCAGCTTCTAAAATCTGTTGACGCTGCTCTCTACGTGGTTGATTATACGATTTTACTGAAAATGCACCAACAGCCTTTAGCCTGCGCAGATTAGCCAAAGCATCATCTAAGCTATTAATTACAACTTTGAAATCGCCATCAGCTCCATATAAAATAGATCCTGTCGAATAAACCCTTGGACCAATCATTCTGCCGGCTTTAAGCATTTCGCTCTGGCTAAAAACCATTTCGGTATTACTCGATGGATCATGTGAAGTGGTTACACCAAAAGCCAAATTAGCCATATAACTCCAATCGTTCTGTGGGCTTATTCCATCCGGACTGGTACGCAAGTGGGCGTGAACATCAACAATGCCCGGCATAATGGTTTTGCCATTTACATCAATTACCTTAGCGTTGGCCGGAATGCTTACTGCATCTGCTTTTCCTATTGCAGTAATTTTATTTCCATCGGTAATGATGGTTCCATTTTCAATAACTTCATCACCTTTCATCGAAATAATCCTCGCACCCTTTAATGCCACTATTCCGGTAGGTATGTCAGACTTTAATACCAGATTAATGTCGATAGAAGAGGCTTCGGTTTTAGGTGTGGTTCCATCAAAGTTGAAGGCATTATTTACATCAACGGTAAAATATTTTGGTCCCAATGTCCAATGCAGGCTTTTACTATCGGCGCTCCATTGAATATATGTTCCGCCATCGGTAGTTACTTTTGTAACCGGAATGGCTTTATTACCAGCCGAGGCATCCTGCGCCGTACCAATATTGATCATTGGCGTGATGTACATGTTAAATAACTCGTTAAATGCCAACCACTTATTGTCCGGGCTGATAACAAACTGATTTGCATACTGAGAAGTAAAGTGTGTTCTTTCGTTCGCACCGTTTAAATCGATACTTTTTAATGCTTTTTTGCCATCAGCATAACTCTGGAAATAAATGCGGGTATCGGTATTGTTAAATTGCGGACGGATTCCATTATCCAAAATCAGCGTTTTTGCACCGCCATTGGCTGGCATCATAAAAATACCTGTTCCTCGGCCATAGTTATAACCTAAAACATCGTTACCACTTCCTTTTCTGAAAACGATTTTATCACCTTTTGTTGAGTATTGAGGAGAATAATAAAAACCTTTTTCATCAGTTAGCATAATGGTTTTTCCTGATTTTACATCGGTACGCTTTATTGCTCCACGTAATTCATCACTCCAGGTGGTATAAACAACATATTTTCCATCAGGACTAAAGGCGGGTTCAAATTCGAAATCTAATCCATTGGTTAACCTTTCTGGTTTTCCTGCTGGTAATTCTTGTTTGTATAAGTATCCTGCAGCATTAAAGACAATTATTTTTCCGTCAGGCGAAGTGCTTAACTGTCTTAACATTTTGGCCGAAAATTCATTATTGAAAACCTGTTGCTCAAAATGTAATGCTTTTTGTACGGTTTGAATCGTATTGGCCTGAAAAGGAATGGTGCTGTTGATCAGTGTACCAATTTCTGTTTTTCTGATTTTTCCTTTTGCATAAAAAACGATGCTTTTGCTATCTGGAGTCCAGGCAAAATTTGGATACACACCAAAAATCGCCCAGGTTTCTTGTTGATCATGAGATAAATCTTCATTTACCGGCCATTCTTCTCCAGTCTTCAGGTTCTGAACATATAAAGTAGATTTTAACCTTACACGCTTTACAAAAGCAATCAAATTTCCATCCGGAGAAACCTGCGGGCGACAGGCACCACCTTGCTCATTAATTAATGTGCTTAGTTTTCCTGTTGTCAAATCCAGTTGACGAAT
The DNA here is from genome assembly GCF_058801365.1 of Pedobacter sp. GW822-FHT03F06. NCBI lineage: Bacteria > Pseudomonadati > Bacteroidota > Sphingobacteriia > Sphingobacteriales > Sphingobacteriaceae > Pedobacter > Pedobacter sp. GW822-FHT03F06. The sequence continues at coordinate 217,973 of NZ_JBXANE010000001.1, read as the reverse complement.
GGCATAAATGGTTCCGTTAGGGTCTTTACTATATTCGAAATTAGGCCCCGGACTCACATCTTCACTAAAGTAAACATATTTGCCATCTGGCGAAACGTTAGGTTCGCCCGCATCCTGCTGATCGTTTTTACGTTTGGTTAACTGTACGCCATCTCCACCGTTTATACTATACATCCACATTTCGCCCGCTCCTAACGATCGGCTTGCGGTAAAATGTTTTCTGGCCACTAAGTATTCGCTATTAGGCATCCAGGTGGCATTATTCAATAATCTGAAACTCTCTTTGGTAACCTGTTTTTTGCCAGAACCATCACGGTTCATAATCCATATATTATCTCCACCGCTTTTATCGCTAGTGTAAGAAATGTATTTTCCGTTAGGGCTAAAACGAGGCTGAACATCCCAGGCAATACCACCACTAATGAGTTTCGCAACTCCACCGCTAATCGGCATTACGTAGATATCGCCCAGTAGATCAAAGGCAATTTCCTGCCCGTCAGCGCTTACATCAAGGTTCATCCAGGTACCTTCATCAGTATTTAAAGTGAAGTTTTTTGTGGTACCCTGGTATTTTTCGATATCCCATTTCTTCTCTTGAGCGTTTGAACTGAAAAATAATAGGGAAAGAGCGGATAGAAAATAGAGATGTTTCATCAAATTTTTGATTAATTGTGGCGCAATTTAGCAATATCAACAGCTTTTTTATAGTTTTGATACCGCCGATTTATGACAGCAATAGAGATTTTACAAAAATATTGGGGACATCAAGCTTTTAGGCCTTTACAGGAAGATATTATTTCCTCGGTTTTAACAGGAAAAGATAGTTTAGCATTATTGCCCACAGGAGGTGGTAAATCGATCTGTTTTCAGGTTCCTGCTTTGGTTAAAGAGGGGATTTGTATTGTAGTTTCGCCGCTAATTGCCCTGATGAAAGATCAGGTAGAGAACCTGAAATCGAAAGGGATTGAAGCTATCGCCATTTATGCCGGAATGGGTAAACGAGAAATCGATATCTTGCTGGATAACTGTATTTATGGAAAAATCAAATTCCTCTATTTATCTCCGGAGCGTTTGTTGTCTGATTTAGTGCGCGTTCGAATTTCGTACATGAACGTAAATTTAATAGCTGTAGATGAAGCGCATTGCATTTCGCAATGGGGTTACGATTTCCGTCCGCCATACCAACAAATCGCCAAACTCCGCGAAATCCTGCCAGGTATTCCGGTTTTGGCACTTACGGCAACCGCTACTGAGTTTGTTCGGAAAGATATTGTAGAGAAGCTTGAAATGAAAGACCCACAGGTTTTTGTTAAAAGTTTTGCCAGGGATAATTTAAGCTATGTGGTTTTTGGCAATGAAGATAAATACAAAAAGCTGATCGATATTTGCCAGAAGGTAAAAGGCACAGGTTTAGTTTATGTACGTAACCGCAGGGAAACCGCCGAAGTGGCCAATTTTATCAATAGAAATCAGATTAAAGCCGACTTTTACCATGCCGGATTAGAACGGGATGTACGTTTCTTAAAACAAGAAGAGTGGAAAAATAACAAAACCCGGATTATGGTGGCTACAAATGCTTTCGGGATGGGGATAGATAAGGCAGATGTTCGTTTTGTGGTGCATTTAGATTTGCCCGAAAGTTTAGAAGCCTATTATCAGGAAGCAGGCAGGGCAGGGCGCGATGAAAAACGAAGTTACGCGGTTCTTCTAGCTAATCAATCCGATGTTCTGGGCTTAGAATCCAGGTATCTCGATAGTTTTCCTACTCCGGATGAGATTAGAAAAACCTATCACTACCTCGGCAATTATTTTCAATTGGCATTTGGTGCAGGTGAAGGTTTAACTTTTACTTTTGATGTAGCTGATTTCTGCAAACGGTTCAATATTAGTGTTTTAAAAACAATTTCAGCACTGAAGTTTTTAGAGCATGACGGTTATCTTACCTTATCTGAAAGTGTCTTTCTCCCATCGAGAATGATGTTTATTGCCAGTCATGAAGATATTTACCGTTTTCAGATTGAAAACAAGGCTTACGATGGTATTATAAAGACCATCCTGCGTTCGCATGGTGGCGCTTTCGACGGTTTTGTTAAAATTAATGAGGCCGATTTAGCCAAGAAAACAGGATTGTCGTATAAAGAAATTATTGCACTACTTAATAAATTGCAGGCCATTGAGTTACTTACTTATACTCCGCAAACCGATCAGCCGCAATTGCAATACGTTAGACCGAGGGTAGACATGGATCATTTCGATCTGGACGTGAAATACCTGGAGCTGAGAAAGGAAATCTTGCACAGACAGATCAACGCGGTAGTAGCTTATGCTTCATCAAATTTGTGTAGGAGTATTCAGCTGCTTCATTATTTCGACGAACATCATGCTGCAAAATGCGGGGTATGCGATGTTTGCCTGGCAGAGAAAAGAGCCGAAAATCAGAGCCAGATGGAGGAGGAGATTGAATTTGAGATTGTTTCTTTACTGCAACAACAGCCGCTAAGCCTTGATGATCTGGTTACAAATATTAAAAATGGTGCCGAAGCCGAAAGGATTGATACCATTAGGGAATTATTAGATGCCGGTAAGATTAAAACTGATGGGAAGAAATATTATCTTTAGAAGTGAGATGTGATAAAAATGCCAATCAAGTTAGCAATAAAATATTAGTTTTGTAATGAACTATTTAATCTGTATAATCAAACAATCAATGTAATCTTCCGCGAAGCGAAAAAACAAATGATAACAAAAAACAATAAGAAAACCATCCGTTCGTGGGCATTTTTCGATTGGGCAAACTCTGCCTATAACTTAGTCATCACTTCTACCATTTTTCCGGCTTATTATACCATTATTACCACCACCAAAGCGCATGGTGATAAAGTGGAGTTCTTTGGCAGGACTTATGTAAACACTTCGCTTTCCAACTACGCCTTATCATTTGCTTATCTGATTATGGCTTTTGCTTTGCCAATACTTTCATCCATTGCCGATAGAAGAGGGAATAAAAAGTCGTTTATGAAATTCTTTACCTATGTGGGTGGAGCGGCCTGTATCGGTTTATATTTCTTTAAATTGGATACACTCGAAATGAGCATCATTTTGTTTGCAATAGCTGCAATGGGGTATATTGGAGGGGTATTGTTCAGCAACTCTTATCTGCCTGAAATTGCAACCGAAGAACATCAGGATCGTGTGAGTGCACAAGGTTTTTCGTATGGGTACATCGGCTCGGTTTTACTTCAATTGATTTGTTTCCTATTTGTGCTAAAACCGGAATGGTTTGGTATTACTGATGCCTCATTCCCACCAAGATTATCTTTTTTATTGGTTGGTGTATGGTGGATCGGTTTCTCTCAGATTCCTTTTTCGGCACTTCCGAACGGAACACCTCAGCACGACAAGGTAAAAACGAATATCCTTAAAGATGGCTTTAGTGAGTTATCTAAAGTTTGGGCACAAGTAAAAGAAATGAAAGTTTTAAAAGGATTTTTAGTTTCTTTCTTTTTCTACTCTATGGGGGTGCAAACCATTATGCTCGCTGCTGCCGGTTTCGCTGAAAAAACGTTAAAACTAGGAACCGCAAAATTGATTGCGGTGATATTGATCATTCAGCTTGTTGCTATCCCTGGCGCCATGCTTATGTCGTATTTAGCTAAAAAAATAGGGAATATAAACGTATTGATTATGGTAGTTGTAGTATGGATAGGTTGTTGTGTTTTTGGTTATTACATCACCAACGAATATCAATTTTACTCACTGGCGGCCATTGTAGGCTTAATTATGGGCGGAATTCAATCTCTTTCACGTTCTACCTACTCTAAATATTTACCTGTTAATACAAAAGACAGCACTTCATTTTTCAGTTTTTATGATGTAACGGAGAAACTGGCAATTGTAATCGGCCTTTTCAGTTTTGCTTACATTGAAGATTTAACCGGAAATATTCGCTACTCAATTATCGCTTTGGCATCATTTTTTATTGTCGGGTTAGTTCTTTTAGTACTTCTAAGAAAAAACGAACATAAAGAATCGCTAAAATTGTAAGTTTGCAGTCGTTAAGAATATTATGAAAGTAGAATTATTTGTGCCTTGTTTTGTAGATCAGCTCTATCCGGAAACCGCTTTTAATACTTTAAGGTTATTAGAAAAATCGGGATGTGATGTAACCTACAATTCAAAACAAACCTGTTGTGGGCAACCTGCCTATAATGCGGGTTATTGGGATGAAGCGAAAGAAGTGGGTACAAAGTTTCTGAGCGATTTTACCGAAAATACCTATGTGGTTGCACCATCGGCATCGTGTGTAGGCATGGTAAAAGGTGGGTTTAACGATCTGTTTACCAATACCATTGTGCACAACAAATGCCGGAGTTTGCAATCGAACATCTGGGAACTTTCTGATTTTCTGGTAAACGTAGCCAAAAGAGATTATTTCGGCGCTGAATTGGAAGGAAAAGCCGTTTACCACGATTCCTGTAGCGCATTGCGTGAGTGCAAAATCAAAGATGAACCTCGCCAGTTGCTTTCTAAAGTACACGGCTTGGAAATGATCGAAATGGAAGATACCGATATGTGCTGTGGCTTTGGCGGAACTTTTGCGGTTAAATTCGATGCCATTTCGTCGGCAATGGCCGAACAGAAAGTTAATCATGCACTGGCACAACAGGCAGATTATATTATTTCAACAGATTTGTCTTGCCTTTTACACCTTCAAGGTTATATCGATAAAAATAACCTCGCCATTAAGACCATGCACATTGCTGATGTGCTTTGCAATGGCTGGCTGGAAAGTACAGAATATTAGTTTAAACCTGCAGGGGCTTGTTCTAGCAAATAATGAGGCCGGCCACAAATACTTAAATGTGTTAAGTTGACTTAGATGATCAATATTATTTTGAAAATCAGGGTTTGGCACCTTTAGGTTACCACAGCCCTGCTATCACTCCAAGTCCTTCCCGATGAATCGGGATACCTCGCTCCGGGCTTTCCGTTCTATCAGGTTTATTTAACTCAGGCCTGTAGTGCTATTGAAATTAAACTTTGCAGTTTTTTACGGTGCGCTTGCGTTAGGGATTGTAAGGGTTCTGTGCCGATTCTTATCGGTACCGGAGCAAAGCGCAGCCCTGCAAAGAGCCGGACCTTTGCGCAGCTTAGGCAACGCCCAAATCAATATACACCTTACATTTTTTATTAGGGCCCACCTCCAGGAATTTCAAACACTGCTTTTCCAATAAAAAGAATCGATATTGTAAAAATTAAATTACTTTCATCCTTAAATCTGCATTTTGAGGGTTTAAAGCAATTTTTAACACAATTTAACACGTTTTACATTAAAACCAACAATATCTTTGTTAAACCTTTTAAAGGCTTTTGTATCTAACAAACAAAACAAAATCGTAATGAAAAAAGTAATCTTCGCCTTACTGGGTGTTTTATCAATTGCATCAATTGCAAATGCGCAGCAGAAAAAAACCTCAGGAGCCATACAATTTGAAAATATTATCGATCCTGCAGCTATGGCTTCGGCAAGCGGTATCCAATTAACCGATCAGATGAAAGCCAGAATGCCCTCATCTAGCAAAAGCAACTTCGAGTTGTTATTTACGGCTACAAACGCCAGTTATATGCCAGTTGAAGAAACTGAAGACAGTAACGGAGCAGGTGGTGGCGGTGGCGGCATGGGTCGTATGATGATGCGGTTTGGTGGTGGCGGTGGTAACAGAGAATACTACTATACCTTTGCAGATAAGGGGCTTACAGAGGTTTTCGATTTGAACGATACCACTTATTACATGCCAAGTAAATTAACTTTATCTACTTCCGGACCAATTGGTTCTATGAGAATGGGTGGTAGAAATCCTAATGATACCACTAAAACAAAACCAACTCCGGCACCAACCATCGAAGTGGTTAAAACAGATTCCACTAAACAGATTATCGGTTTTACCTGTCACCAGGCAATTATTAGATCTACAAGGGCTATTAAAATCTTAGATATGGATAAAAACGTAGTAGAAGAAACCAAAATCTGGTATACAAAAGATTTAGGCTTCGACTTTTCTCCGAATCCAAATATGTGGACAGAAGGTGCAGTTTTAGCGATCGAAGGTAGAGGTAACAGCTCAATTGCCAAAAGCATCGAGTATAGAAATGTAAGCGCAAAAGATGTAACCGCACCTAAAAAAGCAAAACTGATTACTGCTGAAGAGTATAAAACTAAAATGGAGAACATGATGAAACGTTTTAGACAGAACAGACCAGGTGGTGGTGGACAGGTAAGAACATTTGGAATAAATTAATCAAGACCACCATAATTATTTTATCTAGCCCTGAATTGTAAGCAATTCAGGGCTTTTTTTGTATCATTTTTGAAAAGGTTGGCTCTAGTTTTTGCATCTAAACTGAGAATAACTATTATTGGGATTAAATATAACCTAGCCAAAAGTGATTACTGCCGAAAACAAAACAGATTTATTAGCAACTAAACAACATTTCGAAATTTTAGATGGATTACGGGGCATAGCGGCCATTGTGGTGGTGATTTACCATTTTATGGAAATCGCTATTACCGATTACAATAAGAATTTTCTTTCACATGGTTTCCTTGCTGTAGACTTCTTTTTCTGTTTGTCGGGTTTTGTAATTGCCTATGCTTACGATACACGTGCAGAAAATATCGGACTGACACAGTTTTTTAAATTAAGGTTGATCCGTTTGCATCCCTTGGTGATTATTGGCTCAATTTTAGGATTGTTAACCTTTCTGTTCGACCCTTACAGTGATTTTTATGCTGTTTACGGCTTCGGAAAAACATTGTTGATGTTTTTGGCTTCTGCATTTTTAATCCCATATCCGGTTATGCCCGAGCGTTATACCAATCTATTCTGTTTAAATGCACCTGCCTGGTCTTTGTTTTGGGAATACGTGGCCAATATTTTCTATATCCTGGTACTTTACAGGTTGAATAAAAAAGTATTGCCGTTATTGGTTTTGCTTGGCGCAATAGGTATTTGTTATGTTGCTTTGAAAGTTCCCAATGGCAATTTAGGTGGCGGCTGGGGCGGACAAAACTTTTGGGATGGGGGAGTGAGGGTACTTTATTCTTTCTCGGCCGGAATGTTGGTTTATCGTTTCAACTGGATCATGGAAAATAAACTTGGCTTCCTGGGTTTGAGTTTACTCTTGCTTGTGGCTTTCCTTTTCCCTTATAGAGATGCATATAACTGGATTGCCGAACCCATAATTGTATTGTTTTATTTCCCGCTTTTAGTGGCTTTAGGTGCTGGGGCAGTAATTAGCGAACCTTTAAAGAAACTTTGCACCTTATCGGGAGAAATATCGTATCCGCTTTATATGACACATTATCCTTTCGTTTGGATATTTCTGACTTATGTTGCCGTGGTTAAACCCGCAATGTCGACCTTATGGGTGGTTATCCCAGTTTCGGTAACCCTGCTAGTGTTATTGGCTTATCTGATCATGAAATTTGTCGATATCCCATTGCGTAAATATTTGAAGGCTAAATGGCTATCAGTCTAACTTACATTTTTTTTTCCGCTGAAATACGGATTAACACCGCGTTATAGACTATAATGTATAAACACCCAGACTTAATTATTTGTGGTAATTTGTGCCTCTGTGGCTTATTTTATGTTGTTTTCCTGATTAAAAATCGTACCTTTGCACAAAATAAAATCACATTGTAGGTGATCTTTACTAACATTTTATAAAAATTAAATCATAGTTGTAGATGATTAACATTACTTTACCTGACGGTTCTGTCCGTCAGTATGAAAAGGGCACTTCTGCCTACCAAATTGCATTGTCAATTTCTGAGGGTTTAGCCCGTAACGTATTAGCCGCTGAGGTGAATGGCGAAGTTTGGGATTCAACCAGACCGATCGAATCTGATTCATCAGTAAAGTTATTGACCTGGAATGATACTGCCGGAAAATCGACTTTTTGGCATTCATCAGCTCACTTAATGGCCGAGGCTTTAGAAGCACTTTATCCGGGTACCAAATTTGGTATCGGTCCGGCAATCGAAACTGGTTTTTATTATGATGTAGACTTTGGCGACCGTGAATTTTCTTCGGATGATTTCAAAGCCATTGAAACCAAAATGATCGAACTGGCTAAACAAAAGGAAACTTTTGTGCGCGAAAGTGTGAGCAAAGCTGATGCGGTAAAATATTTTACTGAAAAAGGCGATGAATATAAATTGGATTTAATCGATGGTCTTGAAGATGGTAAAATTACTTTCTATACTCAAGGTTCATTTACCGATTTATGTCGTGGTCCACATATTCCTAATACAGGTTTTGTAAAGGCAGTAAAACTGATGAATGTGGCTGGCGCTTACTGGCGTGGCGACGAAACCAAAAAACAGTTAACCCGTATTTATGGTGTAACTTTCCCTAAGGCGAGCGAGCTTACTGAGTATCTTTTAATGATCGAAGAAGCAAAAAAACGCGATCACCGTAAGTTAGGAAAAGAGTTAGAGTTATTTGCTTTCTCAGAAAAAGTAGGCATGGGCTTACCATTATGGTTGCCTAAAGGAACTGCCTTGCGCGAGCGTTTGGTAAACTTTTTAACTAAAGCACAGGCTAAAGCAGGTTATGAGCAAGTAGTAACACCACATATCGGACACAAAAATTTATACGTAACCTCAGGTCACTGGGAGAAATACGGTAAAGATTCGTTCCAACCGATTAAAACGCCACAAGAAGGAGAGGAGTTTTTCTTAAAACCGATGAACTGCCCTCACCACTGTGAGATTTACAAAACAAAACCACGTTCTTACAAAGATCTTCCGGTTCGTTTTGCCGAGTTTGGTACGGTTTACCGCTACGAACAAAGCGGCGAATTACACGGTTTAACCCGCGTACGTGGCTTTACTCAAGATGATGCTCACTTATTCTGTATGCCAGAACAAGTGAAAGAAGAGTTTAAAAAAGTAATTGATTTAGTGCTTTACGTATTTAAATCATTAGGTTTTGATAACTATACTGCTCAGGTTTCATTAAGAGATCCGGAAAACAAATCTAAATATATTGGTTCTGACGAAAATTGGAGATTATCTGAAAATGCCATTATCGAAGCAGCTGCAGAAAAAGGCTTAAATACTGTTGTAGAATATGGCGAAGCCGCTTTCTATGGCCCTAAGCTCGATTTTATGGTGAAAGATGCTTTAGGTAGGAAATGGCAGTTAGGTACTATTCAGGTTGATTATAATCTGCCGGAGCGTTTCGAACTGGAATACACTGGTAGCGATAACCAAAAGCACAGACCAGTAATGATCCACCGTGCACCATTTGGTTCATTAGAAAGATTTATTGCTGTTTTGATCGAGCATTGTGCCGGAAACTTCCCTTTATGGTTAAGTCCGGAACAATTTATTGTTCTTCCGATTTCAGAAAAATATGAAGAATATGCAAAAAAAGTTTTAGATGAACTAAATAATTCCGATATTCGCGGGCTGATTGACTTTCGTGATGAGAAAATCGGTCGCAAAATACGCGATTCGGAAGTTAAAAAGATCCCATACATGCTCATTATCGGTGATAAAGAAATGGCAGAAGGAAAAGTTTCTGTACGTAAACATGGTGAGGGAGATTTAGGCGAAATGACGTTGGAAGAGTTCAACAATTTATTAAGAAAAGAAATAACAGTTTAAATTAAATAGTACAAATTTGGCATTAGGAAGACCAGGATTTAACAGGGGACCACGTCCACCTTTTAAGAAAAAAGAAGCAGAGCATAACATTAATCAGTATATTAAATCGCCCGAAGTGCGTTTAGCTGGCGATAATGTTGAACCGGGGATTTATCCTTTGGCAAAAGCTTTGGCACTTGCTGATGAACTGGAATTGGATTTGGTAGAAATATCTCCAAATGCTGTACCACCAGTTTGTAGAATTATTGATTACAGTAAATTTGTTTACGAGCAAAAGAAAAAGCAGAAAGAAATTAAAGCTAATGCGAAACAAACTGTAATTAAGGAAATCCGTTTTGGTCCTAACACCAATGATCACGATTTCCAGTTTAAATTGAAGCATGCAGTAAGCTTTTTAGAGAACGGTGAGAAAGTTAGGGCTTACGTGCATTTTAAAGGTAGAGCAATTGTTTACAAAGAGCAGGGAGAAATTTTATTGTTAAAATTCGCTCAGGCTTTAGAAGATGTAGGAAAAGTAGAGTTGTTACCTAAGTTAGAAGGTAAACGTATGTTCCTGACAGTTGCGCCTAAAGTAGCAAAAAAATAAAAATAGGTTTATAAATTAAAAAACAGGTTATGCCAAAAATGAAAACCAATTCCAGTGCTAAAAAGCGTTTTTCGCTTACTGGAACAGGTAAAATCAAAAGAAACAACGCATACAAAAGTCACATCTTAACAAAGATGAGTACTAAACGTAAACGTGCCTTAGGTCAAGCAAGTATCGTATCTGATGCTGATATGGGTAACGTTAAACGTATGCTTTGTATCGGAAAGTAATTTATTAATTCACCAGGTATCAGGCTTTAAGTTTCCGGTTAAACGGAACGCCGCTTGCCAAAAAACAACAACAACATGCCACGTTCGGTAAACGCAGTAGCTTCGAGAAGAAGAAGAAAAAAAATCCTTAATCTAGCCAAAGGCTATTGGGGAGCAAGAAGTAAGGTTTATACTGTTGCTAAAAACACAGTAGAAAAAGGTTTGCAGTATGCATACCGTGACCGTAAAGTTAAGAAAAGAGAATTCCGCGGATTATGGATCCAACGTATTAATGCAGGTGCTCGTCAGCACGGTATTTCTTACTCTCAATTAATTGGTAAACTAGCTTCTAAAGAAATCGGTTTAAACCGTAAAGTATTGGCTGATTTAGCAATGAATCACCCAGAAGCTTTCAAAGCTGTAATTGATGCAGTAAAATAGAAATTTTCGCTTAGGCGATAATCATATTTAAAAAAGGTCCCGATGTAAATCGGGACCTTTTTTTGTTGTTTGGTTTTGAAGATCTAGTACAATCCCAATTCTGCAAGACTGGCAAACTGTAGGCCATCCTGTGCTGAATTTAAAATAACTTTAAAATACTGGAATGTTTTGGTGCTACCAAAATCAAAGTACTGTGGACCATTTATATTTTGAGCTACATAATTGCTAACAGAAGTAAAATTTACGCCGTCTGTACTCGTTAATAGTTCAAAATTTTTCACAGCCCTGCTTAAACCACTTCTCTGTGTTAAACTTAAACCTGTTGCGGTTTTTGAAGCTCCTAAATTTATCACTATAGTATGTGGATAGCTTGTTGCCGAGCTGCTCCATCTCGAATGCCAGTAAGTACTTGCGTTTCCGTCGATTAATCTGATCGCCCTGCCATTTGTAGCACCTTCGCCGCTGGTTTCTTCCGAACTAAACGATGCAATACTCCATCCTGTTTTGCTTAACTCATTTTTCGTTGAGAAATTTAATACTGGTAAGCCTCCTGAAAAAGTGTAAGCATAAATCTGCTCGGTTACGGTTCCATTGTCGTGTACCAATTTAACCTTCAGTTCGTATGGAATACCATCAGCTTTTTCCTGGAGATCGGCAATTGGCATTTCCACCCTAAAACTGTCAGTTCCTATTTTCTTCGATTCCCAGGTAATGGCGTTATAATCTTTATTTACACCAGTACCCTCGTTATTTACATTAGGGTCGTTATAATATAAAATACTGGTTACATTGCTTGTAGAAGTAAATTTCCCTGATACCACTATAGAAGCTAAAGTGCTTGAATAGCTGGCGTATATTTTATTAATACTGCTGGTTACTGAATCGTAATAGGTGTTAGCGTTATTATTGAAAACCTGATTGGCATTTAAAATAGCTGCGTCTGCAGCGGTTAAAAATGTAGGGCTTTTTCCTAAAGTTCCATTACCGGCCCACATTAATGCCATACCTAAAGTTGAGTTTTCAGAAACTTTCTGTCTGTTGTGCGGTAGATTTAATCCATGACCAAGCTCATGTACCATACCACCAAACCAAACACTAAAACGATTGCCAACGGTAGTGCTTAAGCCAAGATTTGCAATGTCCATTTCTTCATAATCTAAAGCATAACACCATCTGCCGGTACCATAAAACGGACCTCCGCTTGGTGTTCCATTCGAACCGATAGAATACCTTGGAATAATGATCAAAGTATGATCACTGGTTTTATCTGCGGGGTGTGCAGCAAAATAAGCGTTTACCTCGCTGGCTACTGCGCCACTACCTCCAGAGTATGGATAACTCGCTTTTGGCAACGTTCCTCTAATGGTTAGGATTTTTACATTTCCTGTGCCGTCATCAGCAAGGCCAAATGTTTTGTTGCCATAACCATTGCGGTTCATTTCTTGTTTGTACCAGTCTTGTGTCCATAATAAAAGATCGCTTAATCTTTTTCTATAACCCGCAAGGGTATCGAGATCGTTAGGTACAAAATACACAATATTTACATTGCGGCTTTGGGTAATGATGTTGGTTGTAGCCAGTTTTTTGTTAATAGAGAAGGTTTTTTCCTCTTGTTGTAATACTTCGGCCTTTTTACAAGATAGGGCGAACAGGCAGGCACAGAATAGCCCTGTTAAAAGTAGACTGTTTTTTTTCATAAGATAATTTTAGGTTTAGGGTTGATAATATTTGGAATTGGTTGTTGTTGCTTTTTTATATGCTGCGCCCAGCCCCTTTACTCCACCAGAATTTGCCAGTCTTGGCCACTGTTCCAAACCTTAAAAAGAGCGTATAGTAAATAGATTTTTACCTTATCTGAATTTAAGTTACAAACAAACTTATAAGTAAGGTTGAATTAAAACCGCGCAAACGTTTGTGTGGGATGAAATGTAATAAGCTTGAATGGTGTAATAGAAGTGCAGTTTGGTTAGGTTTTACGGCTATTTGATTGATATTTAAAATAACCTTAAGATTTATGAAGCGCAAACGTTTGTTCGGCTTGTATTAAGCAACAGGTGTCTGAGTAAGTTTAGGTTTACGATAGCTGTAAGGGTAAGATTAGCCTAGCAAATTACTGTAGATTAATTGCTTCATGCTGTACAGAAGAGTTTTTACGCTGAGTTGTAGAGTGGAGAAAGGGGCATGAAAAGCGACCTCATGCGGAAATCTCGGGTCGCTGTATATTTTTTAACTCTGATCGTCAGTACTTGCATCCGGAGCATTCTTTTGAACCGATTCGATGCCATTATTTCTGGCTGCAATACTTTCGTACATTTCACTGGAGCCAATAATCTGACCATTTGTTGCCTTTAAACTGAAATGGTATTTGCCGTTAGACGATGTCTTTTTCTCAAATCTGGAATCATCCTGTGCATTTTTTTTAACAGATTCGATTCCATTTTCGCAACTCGATTTAGCTGAATAGCCTTCGCTGGTTAAAATGGTCTGGCCATTGTTGGCTTTAAGATTAAACTGGAATTCTCCATTTGATCTTTTGGTAATTACAAATTTTCCCATAGCTCTGGTTTTTAATTTAAGTAATTGGTTAGTAGACTTATATTGTATAAGTTTATTCTTAAAGTTATTAAAGTTTGTAACCAATTACAATAAGTAGACAAGAGCATTAATGATAATTTAACCCAGACTATTGGTAAATTTCATGCGGATGCCACTTTGAAAATTCTGGATAATTTTAAAAATTTCGATTAAGGTTACTTTCTCAATTTTGGTTAGACTATCAATTTCAATAAAGTTGTTGGGTGCTGCCTGATCCTTGATAATCAGATTGGCCTGATGTTTCAATCTCAAGCCCATCAAATAATAATAAGATTGTGAAAGTTCGTTAAACTGTTCTTCGCTAAAAACACCAAGTTCTCTTAAGGCTTTTAAACGTTCGCCTGTATTTTCTTTTTGAAAAATTCTGTTCTGTAATGCATAAACCCTTGCTAAATCTACAATAGGAGTCATGGCTGTTTTAATATCGAATACCTCTTTTTTATGGATTTTTTGCGTTCTTATATTTCTAAAATAGGTGAGCGGTGGCTCATAAAGTAAGGCATTTTTGGCCAGGTATACGTAGAATTTTTCGATAGGTTTCTGCAGTTCTTCATCAACAAAAGACCGTAAACTTTCCATAATGGTTAAATCGCCATAAATGGCCCTGCAATCGAAAAAAGCTGCAAATTTTACGGCAGCTTCGGGCAGAGCTTCTTCTATCCAGTTTTTATAATTATATTTCCAGTGCGATAGCGAATGCGTCCAGTTTGGATTAGTAGCCATATAATCACCATCGCAGTATACAAAACCAACAAAATTTAATTTATCCGAAACCTGGGTCGCCAGGTCTAGAAAGTAAGAACGTACAGCAGCTCTTTTATCCTCTCCGGTATCTTCGTAAATAATGGCATTATCCTGATCGGTTTTTAAGCTAAGCTCTTTTCTTCCTTCGCTGCCCAAAACCATAAATACAAATTTTGCAGGTGGCGGGCCCAATTTGGCAATTACGTCTTCAATAATTTTAAAGGAAATGGTATCGGCAATAGTAGTTACCACCTCGTTTACAATTTTCGAATGCACGCCTCTAGCCAATAATTGAGATACAATGCCCGGTACTTTCTGCCATTTTAATTTTAAATCGTTGGTATTTACAGCCGATTTTACTGATTGGATAAAAACCAATGGAGATTCTGCCTGCTCGCTTAAAAGGCGGTTCCTGCTTAAAAAGCCCACGTAATTACCATTGTCGTTTACCAATAAATAGCGCGACTTCTTACTGAACATCATCAATATCGCTTCATACACATAAGCATCTGGAGTTATGGTAACAATATTGGTATCCATAACTTCGTCAATCGGCAAATTTGAATTTAGTTGTTTGGCAATTACATTATCCCTTAAAGTAATATCGGTTACGAAGCCCAGATAAACATCCTGATCATTTTTAATAAAAAGGCAACTGGTTTTCTGTTCTGACATTTTAATTGCAGCTTCAAAAATAGGTGTGCCTGGGCTGCAACTCACTATCTTTTTGAAAGTAATGTCTCCAATACGGGCAGTATAAATTTGATCGGCTAGTTTATCTTCCATTAAAAAATCCCTGTAAAATTCTTTTAAATGAAAATTCTTTCGTTGTTTTCTTTTCCAGGTTAAAAGTATGCGCCTGGTTGTAGGCTGAAGTTAAGCTAATTTTGCCTGTTTTTAAAAGATGGAAGAAAATCTTTGCGGTGTTTAGTGTATCAGATAAAGCATTATGCGTATTTTCAGGAACTTCATTAAATAAAATGGTGTAAAATTTATCCAGCTTTAAATGACTGATGACTGTATTGGTGATGTAAGGTGCGCTTGCCTTCATTGTACAGAAAAACGTCAGGTTTTTTAAAATGTTTTCCTTTCCGATGCGATATAATTCAACATTAACCATATGATAATCGAGCTCAATAAAATGCCCGATCACTAAAGGCTGATATTTTTCTATATCTTCAGAAAACTGCAACATCACCTTTTCTTTGTTTTCGCCATGTGTATGCAGATATTCAGGGCTAATTTTGTGGATTTTTAAGGCGGCTTTATCAATAGTGAAATCGGTATTTTTAATGTAGTGATTCTCCCGCTTAATTTCCTGATAAGATTGATCATAAATAATCCAGGCAATTTGGACAATATGTGGCCAGTTCTTTTCTTTAGAATAAGGAGCCGTCCAATTTTTAGGCAGACCTGAGGTTTCGGTATCAACAACTAGGAAGTATTCTTGCAATTTTAAAGTGGTTAGAAGATTGAACTATTTCAAAGGTAATTATTTAACAATATAAACTGTAACTATTCATATATCCTTTAATAAAGGCGATCGTAAATAATGTGCTTTTTATTTGTTAAAATGAAAGATTAACACTTATTTGGTGTTTAAAATTTAATTAAAATATGCGCTCTCTATTATTTAGCTGCTTAGCCAGTATATTGTGCCTTAGTTCTGCTTTTGCCCAGGAAAAGCTCGGAGAAAACATGCATTTCAAAAAACTTGATAACGGTTTGGAAGTGCTCGTGGTTGTAGACCGGACAGTGCCGCTGGTGACCATCGAAATGGCCTGTAGAAATGGTTCTTTTACCGAAACCGACGAATTTAACGGCTTAAGTCACCTTTACGAACATTTATTCTTTAAGGCTAATAAAGATTATCCCGATTTCGAACGTTTAAATTCGAGAATGAACGATCTTGATATCAATTCGAATGCCACTACGCGAGAAGAAGTGGTGAATTATTTTTTTACGCTTCCTGCTGCTAATTTAAAACCCGGATTAAGCTTAATGAATTCCTCTATCCGTTATCCAAAGTTCATAAAGGAAGATATGGCTTTGGAAAATGAAGTGGTAAACGCTGAATTTACAAGGCACGAATCGAGTCCGGTATTTGCTTTGATAGAGGCCAATTCTAGACATATGTGGGGCGCAAATTATTCCCGTAAAAATGTAATCGGTAGCCATGAAGTAATTTTATCGGCGACTCCATCAAAAATGGATTCCATTAAAAATAAATATTACTGGCCAAATAATTCAGTTCTGGTAATTGCTGGCGATGTTAAAGTTGATGAAGCTTTTAGTTATGTAAATTCTGTTTTTGGAAGCTGGAAAAAATCGCCATTTGATCCTTTTGTGAAATGGCCGGTCCCTGAGTTTAAACCGCTTCAAAAAAACGATTATTATTTTGTAGAATCGAATAAAAGTCCTGTTCCGTTTATGCTGTTTAGCTGGCATGGTCCAGATACCAGGAACGATGTTCCAGCCACTTATGCTGCCGATGTTTTCTCTTTCATCGTGAATCAAAACGGTTCTAAAATGAAACAGGCACTTATTAATTCAGGGTTAGCCCAACAGGCAGATGTGAATTATTATACGCAAAAATATACCGGCCCAATTAGTTTAATGGTGAGTCCTAATCCGGCAAAAATAAATGAATGTTACCAGGAGGTGCTGAAGCAAATTTCGCTTTGGGCCAATGAAGATTATTTGTCTGATCTACAGATTGAAAGAGCCAAAAGGTTATTATCTATAGAACAGGTAGAAAGGAGAGAGGTTACTTCTGATTATGCACATCTACTTTCCTTCTGGTGGGCTTCTGCATCGATTGATTATTATACGCACTATGAAGAAAATGTAAATAAAGTAACAAGAAAGGATTTACTCGATTATGTGCGCAAGTACATTAAAGATAAACCTTATTGCGCTGGCCTGATGATGGATAAAGCAGGTATGAACGAAGTGAAGCCAGAAACATTTTTTAAATCACCCAAATAACCTAACGCTCGATGAAAAGATTCACATTTTTTATAAACTTTATCTTAGTTTTTCAAATTGCAAACGCGCAAACCAAGGCCATTTCATTTGATGTAAATGGTTTAAAGGTGATTCTAAAACCTACCCAGAAGGAAACGGTTAGTATGAGCATGTTTTTTAGAGGTGGGGTAATGAATTATAATGCGGAAAGGGCAGGAATTGAAAACCTGGCTTTGGCATCTGCCGCTACCTGTGGTACTAAAAATTACAGCGTTGTTGATTATCAGGAGTTGGCCGATGAATATGGTATTAATATTTCTGGTTCATCTAGCACTGATTATGGTACCATTAGCATGGATTGCATTGCTAAGTATCTTGATCAGGGCTGGAAACTTTTCTCAGATGCTGTAATTAATCCGGCTTTTGATAAAACGGAGTTTCAAACCACCAAAGAACGTATGATAACGGGAATTTACCATAGTCAATCTGATCCTGAAACAAGGGTTGAGCAATTGAGCATGGAAAGCATGTTTAAAGACTCTCCTTACAGCATTAATCCTTTAGGAACAAGCAAAACTGTTGGTGGTTTTACGGCCGAAATGGTGAATAATTATTACCATAACGAATTGTTGAACAAGAATAAAATGTTTTTGGTAGTGGCAGGAAACATTACAAAAGAAGAACTTGAAAAGAAAATTCAAACTTCTTTTAGCGCCCTTAAAGGAAAAGCTTACACACCACCGGTTTATGATCGTAAAACTTTAACAGGGGAGCATTTGGTAATCGAACAAAGAGATATTGCGACGAATTACATGAGTTGTATTATGAATGCCCCAACCATGACTAACGCCGATTATTATGCTTTTATCCTAGTAATTAATGCATTAAGTGGTACTATGAATTATGAACTGAGAACTAAATTGGGTTTATCATATGCGCCAGGTGCAACCGTTAAAATACAACAGATTCCATATACTTCTATGTTTGTAAGTACCACTCAACCTAAAAAAGCTTTTAAAGCGATGATTACAGTATACAACAACATTAAAGAAGGAAAGTATGGTGAACGTTATCTTGAGGCATTAAAAAAAGAGCATCGCGATAGATACTATAGGCATCAGGAAAGCGCAAGTTCAATTGTAAAAGATTTAGGTGAAGCTGAGGTGCTGGGCGATTATAGTATTACGGAGAATATGGTCGCTAATTTTAACAAGGTAAGCTTGCAGAACATGAAAGATTCTTTCGCAAAATATTTAAAAGGTGCCATTTGGATATACTTAGGTGATGAACAGGTAGGCAGAGCAGCTTTTCAGTAGCTCTTTTGGTCGTCATTTCGAGCGAAGTGCAACGCAGCCGAGAAATCTGTTAGATAGATCTCTCCATTTCGCTGCGCTTCAGTCGAGATGACGACTTTTTCTATTTTATTACATTATTTACCAATCAACAAAAATGCAACTGCAGCTAATGCCGAGCCTATTATTGGTCCAATAATAGGTACCCAGGCATAACCCCAGTCGCTACTTCCTTTTCCTTTCATTGGGATTAAAAAGTGAACAATCCGGGGCCCTAAATCTCTTGCCGGATTAATGGCATATCCTGTTGTTCCGCCTAAAGCCAAACCAATTACCCACACCAAAAACGCTACCGGGATGGCGCCCATTGAGCCTAAGCCAATAGGGGTGGTAACCGTTTCTTTAGTGCCCATACTTGCATCAGTAAAATAAAAAATCACAAATATTAAAACAAAAGTGCCAATAATTTCTGATACCAAATTTGACGATATATTTCTGATGGCTGGAGCGGTTGCAAAAGGAGCAGCTTTTAAACCTTGATCATCTGTGGCATCGAAATGATCTTTGTAAATAAGCCAAACCAGAAAAGAGCCTGTCATTGCACCGGCCAGTTGTGCAATAATATAAAACGGAACCACTGCCCAGCTGAAGCCTTTTCCGATGGCAAGTCCGAGGGTCACAATTGGATTTAAGTGCGCTCCGCTATATGGACCTGCTACCACAACCCCTACAAATACGGCAAGTGCCCAAGCGGTTGTAATTACAATCCAACCACTATTGTTGCCTTTAGTACCTTTAAGTACTACGTTAGCCACTACACCATTTCCTAAAAGAATCATTAGTGCAGTACCAATAAATTCTGCGAGATATACATTCATATAATTAAATTCTTATCCGATTAAATTTGTCCAATTAGTCTTCTGCATTTACCCTGGCCGCCTTTATTGCTCTATTCCAGCCCTTTATTCTTTCCGTATTATCAATTCCCTTCTCCGCAACAAAAGTTTTGTTGATTTTCCATTGCGAACGGATCTGATCGATGCTTTTCCAGAAACCTGTGGCTAGTCCGGCAAGGTATGCAGCCCCAATAGCAGTAACTTCGGTTACATCTGGTCTGATTACTTTACAGTTTAACAGATCGGCCTGAAACTGCATTAATAAATCGTTGGCCGTAGCACCACCATCTACCCTTAATTCGGCAATATTTACGCCTGCATCTGCTTCCATGGCTTTCAAAACATCCATAGTCTGATAGGCAATACTTTCTAAGGCTGCCCTTGCAATATGCGATTTGTTTGTACCGCGTGTTAATCCCGTTATGGTGCCACGAGCATGTTGGTCCCAATGCGGGGCACCTAAGCCTGCAAAAGCAGGAACAACATAAACCCCATCGGTATCTTTTACTTTTTTAGCTAAGGTTTCTACATCTGCCGATTTAGAAATGAGTCCCATTTCATCGCGAAGCCATTGTACAACTGCACCGCCAATAAAAATACTCCCTTCTAACGCGTAATTTACCTCACCATTAATCTGCCAGGCAATAGTAGTTAATAGATTATTCGCTGATATTTTTGGCTTCGATCCGATATTCATTAGCATAAAACAGCCTGTACCGTAGGTGTTTTTTACCATCCCGGTTTCGGTGCACATTTGTCCAAATAAAGCAGACTGCTGATCGCCTGCTATACCTGCAATAGGGATTTTTGCGGCCAGTATGCGTCCTGCGGTTTCGCCATAAACTTCGCTTGATGATTTTACTTCAGGGAGCATGGTTTTAGGTATCGAAAAAAGCTCAAGCAATTCGTCGTCCCAGCTTAAAGTATGGATGTTGTAAAGCATCGTCCGCGAGGCATTACTTACATCGGTTACGTGTTTCTCGCCTGCTGTTAATTTCCAGATTAACCAGGTATCGATGGTTCCGAAAGCAAGTTTTCCGGCTTCCGCTTTTTCCCTTGCCCCGGCAACATTTTCTAAGATCCACCTGGCCTTGGTAGCCGAAAAATAGGAGTCTATAATCAGCCCGGTTTTTTCCTGTATTTTATTGGCCAGTCCTTGTGCTTTAATTTCATCGCAATAGGCGGAAGTTCGCCTGTCTTGCCAAACAATGGCATTGTAAATCGGTTGTCCGGTTTCTTTATCCCAAACCACAGTGGTTTCGCGCTGATTGGTAATGCCAATAGAATCGATATCGCCTACGGTTAAGCCCGCTTTAACAATTACTTCTGTTACAACAGCCAATTGTGTCGACCATATTTCCATCGGATCATGCTCTACCCAGCCTGCTTTAGGATAAATCTGTGTGAATTCTCGTTGTGCAATGGCAACAATTTCGCCATTGTGATTAAAAATAATTGCTCTCGAACTTGTGGTTCCCTGATCGATAGACAAGATGTATTTACTCATAATTAGGAATTTGGTTAGTTGGCTAAAGCCGATTCGGTTATTTTAGGTGTTGAATGATAAATATAACCGTCAGCTAATTTATTAAAAGTTTCGATTTGGTTAATTTCCCAGTTTTTATCAGCAGATAATTCTTTGGCCAGGAGCGAAGCTACTCTAGGTGCCATATCCTTGGCTGCCTGTGCATTAATAAACAGTATCCTTAGTCTTCTGCTCAAAATATCTTCTACTGTTTCGGCCATTTCGTTTCGTGCAGACCAAAGCACTTCGGCTTCTGTATAAGGAAATGCAGGATGTAATTTATTGCCAAGACTTGAATCTTGTGCAATTAAAGCTTCAATTTTACTGCGATCCGATCCATAGATAGCCAAATGACTATCCGTGGCAGTGGTTAAACTACCATGTATGCTTAAATTGTGGGTTACGCATGCTTTCGGTTCTAAACCAGCATGGGTAATGGCTAAATCAACGGTTTCTTCTGCCATTCGGCGATAGGTGGTCCATTTGCCACCGGTAATGGTAATCAATCCCTTCGCAGAAACAATAAGTTTATGGTCCCTGCTAATTTCTTTTGTACTATTTCCATCTCCATTGGTAGGAGCGGCCAAGGGGCGTAAACCTGAGAATACGCTTAAGATATCTTTTTCCATGGGTTTGCGGTTAAAATAACTCGCCGCTGTACTCATAATAAAATCGACCTCTTCTTTTAATGCCCTGGGTTCTAAACTATGTTCGTTTAACGGGGTGTCTGTTGTACCCACCAGTAAATGTTCGTGCCATGGAACGGCAAATAAAACACGCCCATCAGAGGTTTTTGGTATCATCAGGGCCGATTCACTGTTTAAAAAGCTTTTGTCTAACACCACATGTACACCTTGGCTGGGGCGTACCATTTTTTTTGAATTCGGGTTGTTCATTTGCAGGATGTCATCCACAAACACACCTGTTGCATTAATTACTATTTTGCCAATATATTTAACTCTTGCACCAGTTAAAGCATCTTCAGTTTCAATACCTGTAACCTTATCGCCACTTTTTAACAAGCTGGTTACCTTGGTGTAGTTCAATAATGAGGCACCGTTTTCAATAGCGGTTTGTGCAATATTTACCGCTAAACGGGCGTCATCAAACTTTCCATCGTAATACCTGATGCTTCCTTTTAATCCCTTTTCTTTAATGCCAGGCATCATGGTTAAGGTTTCTCTTTTAGAGAAAAACTTAGATTTGCCGAAGCTATATTTGCCTGCCAGCCAATCGTAAAGCGTAAGTCCTGTTAAATATTTTATAACAGAGAACCAATCGTAACAGGGAATCAGAAATTCTTCCTTATTTACCAGATGTTTTGCGTTTTGTTGTAATAGGCCACGTTCTTTTAAGGCATGTTTTACTAAGCCGATATCGCCCTGCGCAAGGTAGCGAACGCCACCGTGTACCAGTTTAGTACTCCGGCTCGACGTTCCTTTGGCAAAATCAGATTGTTCTACCAATAAAGTTTTAAAGCCCCGGCTTGCAGCATCCAATGCAGTACCCAAACCCGTAGCACCTCCGCCAATAATAATGAAGTCCCAATTTATGTTTTCTGTTAGATGATGCGCGTGTAATCTTTCCATTTAAATTTGTAAAAATAATAAAACGAAACAATACGCAATTATAAGAAATCATAATCGAAATAATATAATATGTGCGTTAAAAATTTATTAAATATTTGTGCAAAATATTTTAAAGAATGTTTTTATTGCTAATTTGCAGCACGCTAATTAAATATACTATGATGAATTTGGCTGAGAGGCACCAGTTTATATTAAGTCGCCTGCAACGTGATCAATACATAAATGTAGTCGATTTATGTAAGGAGTTGAAAGTTTCGTCTGTAACAATAAGAAAGGACTTAAAACTACTTGAAGATAAGAGCCTGTTATTTAGGACGCATGGAGGTGCTACTGTAAACAATCCATACACGGTAGACCGTCCGGTTAATGAGAAAGAGAAATTACAATCTACAGAAAAGAACAAAATAGGTATTGCTGCTGCTGCATTGCTAAATGATAATGATTCTATTGTTATTGCATCGGGTACTACAGTGCTTTATTTTGCCAAGAATATTGCGCCAGCAACAAATTTAACCGTTGTAACTTCTGCGTTAAATGTAGCGCTCGAATTAATGCGCGAGCCTAGTATTGAAGTAATACAATTAGGTGGATTGCTTAGGAAAAGTTCTTCATCGGTAATGGGTGCTTATGCAGAACAGGTTTTGCAGGATTTTTATTTTAATAAACTATTTCTAGGTGTTGATGGGATTGATCTTGATTTTGGATTAACCACTACTAATGCCATGGAAGCACATTTAAACCGCAAAATGATCGGTGCATCACAAAAAACGATTGTACTTGCCGATTCTACTAAATTTGGGAAAAGAGGCTTTGGAAAAATATGTGGATTAGAAGAAATTGATCATATTATTACCGATAAAGGAATTTCTGAACAAATTGTTAAACATTTAGAGAGTTTAGGTGTTACTGTTACTATCGTATAGCGCATTCCACGCGAACGGTATATCCCAAACATTATAATTTGAACATGGAAAGAAAACGAATACACATTTTAGAGGATGATCAGGAGATCAGAAACGTTATTGAAATTCTATTAAAAGATGAGGGTTTCGAATTGCAGCTTTCATCATCATTTGCTGAGTTAAAGAAAAATATCCAGGATGCAATGCCTGATCTTTTTTTACTTGACGTAATGTTACCCGATGGAAACGGAGCAGAGATTTGTGAAGATTTAAAAACTGATATTTTTACTAAACACATCCCAATTATTGTAATGTCAGCACAGAATAATAGCGAACAGAAAGCTATTGATGCATTTGCTGATGATTATATCAGTAAACCTTTTGATATTGATGATGTTTTAGCCCGCATTAATGCACAGCTGAAAAGAAGTGCAGAAAATAGAACTAAAGTTTAATTACGGCTATCCTAAATAAAAAAGGGAAGTCAATTTTTTGACTTCCCTTTTTTATGAATAAAACATTTGCTAAGTCTGCTTAACATCCTGTGTTTTGTTAAACATCACAAAACGTTTAGAGTCTCCTATGCGTTGTGGCACTGCGCCGTTAGATACAATAGCGTAATCTTCTGTATTTTTGTTAATAAAAACGCCAGCACCAATAATGTTGTGGCCTCCAATGATAATATCTTCCTTAACCGCAGAATTAATTCCTAAAAAAGAATTATTACCAACAGTTACATTGCCCGCTAATATATTACCAGATAGCAAAACATTATCTCCTAAGGTAGAGTGGTGGCCAATCCGTGCGCCGATAAGCATACAATTATTGCCTATGGTTACAAAAGGCTGTATATCACAGCACTGATCGATAAAAGTATTGTGTCCAAATACCAGGTCAGACCATATATTGGCTTTTGAAGAAATATAATTTGCAAAACTATAGCCAGATTCGCTTACCCTATGATATACATTTTCTCTGGTGCTGTTTCTACCAATGGCAACATGTATTTTATGGGTTTCTGGAGGGAAATCTTTAATCACCTGTGCGAAGCTTAAGATGGGTAAGCCCAGTAGTGTGTTGCCCGCAGGGGGCACATAGGCATCGTCAACACAAAAGGCAACAACGTTGTAATCGCTGTCATTCATAAAAGAATAACAGATAAATTCAGCCATTTTTCCAGTTCCATAAATAATAACTTTCATATTTCATTCTTTGTTTTTAGGTTAGTTACGAATTTATACATAAAACAGGCTTTTAAACCCTTTAAAAGCATACTGTACACATTTTGCTAATCCAGGTTTACAGCATTCACAGTTGCGCATTTTCTTGCTTTTTAACCCGATTTAAAGGGATATGGCTTTTATGTTAATCGTTTTATCTGTGCGGATGGCTACCGGCGAACAACTGCAGATGAAATCTCAATACTGCGAGGTAAAATGTTAGTTGGAGTTCATTAAAAATATATTGTAAAATAAGTTGCACAGAAAGATGCGAAGCGCAACGTATTGGCTGCTGATTAAGGAAAAATAATCCATTGATCCACTAATTTAAGTTTGGTGATCAGCGGTTTTGCGTTGAAATTTTATAAAAATCATTTTATACCCCCCTATAAATTGTAGTATTAAATAGCTTTTTGAAATGTTAAAACATTTTCTGATGTTTTTTGAGTTTTACCGATTAAGATCTCGCCAAAAACCAGGCATTTTTGAGTGAAAATACCGCCAAAATATTATACATGTTCTGCGTTGTAAAATTTACAAATGATGTGCAATTTATGAGCACAGTAGCGAAGATGCTGTGCATGCTGGTCATATTTTATACAATTTAAATACAACCCCCATCCGACTATAAAACATTGATGCTTAATTGCATAGCTTAGTTCTCAATAAATCGAAATAAAAAACTAAACATTACTTAAGCTATGAAGAAAGTAATATTATTTATCGCAATATATACAAGCATTATCACCGGATGCGCTCCCAGAAGAGATCTTGTATACTTTAGTAACCTGGCTAAACAAACTAGCGAAGTGAAGCTCCAAGGTCAGGAAGTTAAAATTCAGCAAAACGACCTTTTAAGCGTAAGTATAAACAGCTTAAATCAAGAGTCGAATGTTTTATTTGCTGTTAATACCCGAAATGCAGGTTCTGAAAACAATTATAAAGTAGATGGTTACCGTGTAAGTAAAGACGGAATGATTAATCTGCCTGTTGTAGGTAACGTTCGACTGGAAGGTTTAACCATTGAGCAGGCGCAAGCTACCATTTCGAAAGAATTGGATAAGTATGTTAAAAAGCCGGTAGTTGATGTTCAATTGGTCAATTTTAAAGTAACAGTTATTGGCGAAGTAAACCGACCATCAACCTTTACTGTACAGGGAGATAACATTAACCTCTTAGAAGCATTGGGAATGGCGGGCGATATGACCGTTTATGGCAAAAGGGAAAATATTTTAGTAATCAGGCAGCAGGATGGTCAAAGGGTAATGAAAAGACTCAACCTAAACAATCAGGATGTGATGGATTCCCCATTCTTTTACCTGAAACAAAACGATGTAGTGTATGTAGAACCAGATAAATCAAAAGCAATTGAATACAGTCCGAATACACGCATTATGCCAGTGGTAATTGCATCAATATCTGCAGTAGCAGTATTGATCACAGCTGTTCTTCGTCGATAAACGTCTCTTAAAACATGATATCATGCTTAAACAAAGTATAAATGGTGGCGCAAAAGATTTTGCAGAAACTATGACAAGATTTGCCAGAAACTGGCACTATTTCTTAATCAGTATCATTATTTCAATGGCTGCAGTATATGCTTTTATATACGTTACCCCACCAAAATATAAAGTGAGCAGTACACTTTTAATCTCTGATGATAAAAATGGCGCAGCAATGTCTAATAGTACCGCTTTCAGCGATCTTAATATGTTTCAAACGGTTAAAACGGTTGATAATGAAATTGAGATCTTACGGTCGAGAGATTTGATTTTTAAAGTATTAAAAAAACTAAATCTAGAAACTGCTTACTTTAAAAAAGAGGGGATTAGAGAAAAAGAGCTTTATGGAAAAACTTCCCCACTTGTAGTCACCGCTATTAGTTTTAAGAATGGTGCTTACGGAAGAAAAATTAATGTTTCTTATCTGGATGAAATCTCATATATCATTCAGGACAGCCTAAAAACAAATATTGTAAAGTATGGCGATACCATTAATAATAAAAACTACGCAATTAAAATAGACAAAGGACCGGCATATAAAACTGAATTTGGCAAAATCAGACTTCAGTTTAAAAATCTATATAAAATGACAGAGGCTTATAACCTGACTTCATTAAAGATAGTTCCGGTTGTTAAAGATGCCAATACCATTACCATTAGTTTAAACGATGTGGTTCCGCAACGGGGAATAGATATACTTAACGACTTGATTGAAACTTATAACATCAATAACGTTAATAATAAAAATACCATTGCCCGTAACACCATTAAATTTATCGATAACCGCCTAAAATACCTGGTTGCAGATCTTTCTGGTACCGAGGAGGATGTAGAGAGCTACAAACAGCAAAACCGTGTTACTGATGTTAATATGGATGCGCAGATGAATGCTGCACGCTCAGGGCAGTACAATCAGTTATTGGAAGAATCGTCCGTACAACTGAGGTTATTACGGTCTATCGAAAATTATTTCAGAGGTAAACAAAGTCAATATAACCTGGCTCCAAGTGCAATGGGCTTAAAAGACCCGATTTTGAATTCATTGATTTCAAAATTTAACGATCTTCAATTGGAAAGAAATAGGATGTTACGTACCGCTAATGCAGAAAATCCTTTGGTACTAAACCTTAACGAGCAGATAGCGACCTTAAAAACCAATATTTTAGAAAACTTATCCAGTATTAAACAAGGCTTTGTTATCGAAAGAAACAACCTGAGCGCCAACTACGCTCAATTCGACAATAAAATAAAATCTGTACCTACTATAGAGCGTGGCTTATTAGAAAGAAGCCGTGAACAAAGTGTAAAATCGGGTTTATATAAATATTTGCTCCAAAAAAGAGAGGAAACTGCTTTATCGCTTTCTGCAACCGTTCCAACTTCGCAAGTGGTAGATAAACCGGCTTACAACACCACACCTAATAGCCCTAAGCAACCACTTTTATATCTGTGCGGATTCATTTTTGGGTTTTTGGTACCAGCTGGAGTAATTTATGGCAAAGGATTTTTTAACAATAAGGTACAAGATGCCAGCGCTATTGAATTAACCGGTGCCAAAATGCTTGGCGAACTTTCTCATAACCTCGATAAAAGCACTATCGTTTTTCAAAAAGACAACCGTTCTACTATATCAGAGTTGTTTAGGTACATCAGAATGAATTTAGGACTAATGTCTAACAATATCGAAAACAAGGTAATGTTGGTTACCTCAAGTATGAAAGGGGAGGGTAAAACATTCTTTAGCGTAAATCTGGCTACTACATTAGGTATGCTTGATAAAAAAGTTGTGGTGCTGGAGTTCGATCTAAGAAAACCTGACCTCCTGAATAAAGTTGGCTTAAAGCAAACTAATGGGTTAACCGACTATTTAATTGGTGAGTCTGTGTTGGATGATATAATTAAACCCACCAGTGTCTCAGATAATATATGGGTTATTGGATGCGGTCAATCACCTGAAAACCCTGCAGAAGTAATGATGAGTCCTAAAATGGATCTGTTGTTTGATGAGCTGAAAGAGAGGTTCGATTACATTATTATCGATACCTCGCCAGTTGGCCAGGTGGCTGATGCTTTTAGTTTGGCAGAATATGCCGATGTAAGCATTTACCTGGTGCGATATAACTATACTAATAAATACCAATTGGCCATATTAAAAGACATTTGCGAAAACAATAAGCTTAAAAATCCGATGGTTGTTTTTAACGATGCCAAACGGGAGAAAAGCCAAAAATATAGCTACGGAGGTTACGGTTATGCCATGGCAAACTAAATCTACCTTGTTTTAAAAGAGAATACTTTGCCCTTTACAAAATAAACGTCCCCAAACGATTTAATCCTGTTTACAAACAATAAGGCCGAGATGCTTAAACTGCGCATCGATTTAAGGCATTATCAGCTTGCAAACAACTCTTAATTAGATTGCCCATTTGCCCAAAAAGCAAAATAAGATTTAAAAATAAAATTGTCATGTAAGTGATATAGCGAAGCTGTATCCAGCCGACTGAGTAAGGCTTTTAAGCGTACAATTTAAAAAATTAACCGATACCTATCATGTAAGTGATATAGCGAAGCTTTATCAAGCCAGCTAAAAAATTAAATTAATTATCCCTCATAAAACTAAAATGGAATCTACAATTAACATCAGGCCCTCGTTCGCAAAAAAATGGTTTGTGATCTATACTCGTCCACGTTGGGAGAAAAAAGTTGACCGTTTGCTGCAAGAGCAAGGTTTCGAATCTTTTTGCCCTGTTCGTACTGTAGAAAATCAATGGGCCGATAGAAAGAAAATAGTTAGCCTTCCGCTTTTTACCGGATATGTATTTGTGAAAATAGATGAACGGGAAGGTTATAAAATCAGGTATACACTGGGTGTTTTAAACTTTATTAACTACATGGGTAAACCTGCTGTAGTTCGGGATAGTGAGATTGAAAAGTTAAAGCACATAATGGATACCTACAGTGATGTAGATGTAGTGAGTTTAACCGGTATTTCCAAAGGCGACCGTGTTCGGATCAGTAATGGTCTCTTTCATAATCAGGAAGGAGAGGTGATCCAGATTCAGGGCAAACATGTTTTAATGTCATTCGATCATTTAGACTGTGCTTTAGTTACCAGGGTGCCAATAAGCAACTTAACATTAACCGTAAATACGCAACAACATTATGTATAACGCTAAAGATAACCTGAAGATGGCGGTAATTGGCCTTGGCTACGTTGGCCTACCGCTGGCAGTGGAATTTGCAAAAAAATATAAGGTATTTGGCTTTGATATTAACCAGAGTAGGATAGCAGAATTAAAAGCCGGATACGACAATACATTGGAAGTTAATGAATCTGAATTGAATAAGGTTTTAACCTTCGAATGCACAACTTTAAAAGGCCTGTACTGTACCAATGAAATCGAAAAATTACGCAGCTCGTCGGTTTACATTGTTACAGTACCAACGCCTGTTGATAAAAACAACAGGCCAGATTTATCACCTTTAATTAAAGCGAGTGCAGTTGTTGCTAAAGTGTTAAAGAAAGGAGACATAGTGGTTTATGAATCAACTGTATATCCTGGCGTAACTGAAGACGAATGTGTGCCCGTTTTAGAAAAAGGGTCTGGTTTGGTTTTCAATAAAGATTTTTTTGCTGGTTATTCTCCAGAGCGTATTAATCCGGGAGATAAACAACACACCGTTGCCAACATCTTAAAAATCACATCAGGTTCTACTCCCGAAGCTGCAGAAAAAATAGATGCACTGTACCGTTCGGTAATTACGGCCGGAACTTATAAAGCTTCGTCTATTAAAGTGGCGGAAGCGGCAAAAGTGATTGAAAACGCCCAGCGCGACATCAATATTGCTTTTGTAAATGAACTAGCGATGATTTTTAACCAGATCGGTATCGATACTTCTGAGGTTTTAGCGGCAGCCGGGACCAAATGGAATTTCCTGAATTTTAAACCGGGTTTAGTTGGTGGACATTGTATTGGCGTAGACCCTTATTATTTAGCTCAAAAAGCACAGGAAGCTGGCTACCACCCTGAAATTATTTTGGCCGGACGACGTGTAAACGATGGAATGGGTAAATATGTGGCTGATCAGGTTATCAAAAAAATGATCGCTAAAAACATTCATATTGTGGGAGCAGAAGTGTTAGTGTTGGGCTTTACCTTTAAAGAAAACTGTCCTGATGTCCGCAATACCAAAGTAATCGATATTGTAAGGCGTTTGGAAGAATACAAAGTCAAAGTAACCATTCACGATCCCTGGGCAAATGCAGATCAGGCTAACCATAACTATGGTATTATCTGCGAAAATGGCTCGTCAAAAACCAGAAAGTACGATGGAATTATACTGGCAGTAGCGCACGAAGCTTTCAATAGTTTAAATATTACAGCATTGCGTAAACCAGCATGCGTGGTATATGATATAAAAGCCGTATTGCCACAATCAATAGAAACGGTTCGATTGTAAGGTCATGAGTTTAACATATAAAGCGCGATCGGGCATTATATGGTCGATCGGACAGCAGTTTAGTGTTAAATTCATAAACCTGTTTGTTACCGTCATATTGGCCCGCTTATTAAGCCCCGCAGAATTTGGCTTAATCGCAATGCTCTCTATTTTTATCGCTGTTGGCAATTCGTTGATGGATAGTGGCTTAACCTCGTCGCTGATCCGTACAAGAATGGCGGGGCAAAAGGATTTTTCTACCATATTTTTTTTTAACTTGTTTGGAAGCCTCTTTGTATATGGTGTTCTGTTCTTTGCAGCACCGCTAATTGCCAGTTTTTACAGGCAGCCAACACTTACCGGTATTGTAAGGGTTTACGGATTAACCTTTTTAATAAATGCCTTTTTCAGTATTCAGAGTACTTTATTAACTAAGGAAATGAAATTTAAACTGCAAACGGTCATTCAGATACCTGCAGTAATACTGGGTGGTTGTTTGGGTATTTATCTAGCGAAAAGCGGTTATGGAACCTGGAGTTTGGTTTGGATGAGCTTGCTGAGTGCAAGTGTTTCTACCATCTTGCATTGGTTTTACTCAGATTGGCGACCAAGACTGATTTTTAATAAAAAAAGTTTTAGAAAGCACTTTCATTTTGGCTACAAGATGACGCTTTCTGGGCTGTTGGATACCATTTATCAAAATTTATACACCGTTATTATAGGGCGCTTTTACGCAGCAGCCCAATTGGGCTTTTATGCCAGGGCAGATAGTTTAAGTCAATTGCCCATTGGGATTATTTCTACGGCAATTAGTAAAGTAACCTATCCTATGTTTTCGAACATCAGCAATGATGATGTAAAGCTTAAAATGGTTTACCGAAGGTTAATGCAGCAGGTGTTATTCTGGAATGCACCCATCCTGATTTTTTTAGCACTTATTGCCCAACCTTTAATCTCTTTGCTATTAACCGATAAATGGCTGCCTTCTGTACCTTATTTTCAGATTTTATGTATTGCTGGTATCCTATATCCCGTACACGCATACAACCTGAATATTTTAAAAGTTAAAGGTCGTAGCGGGCAGTTTTTGAAATTAGAAATTATAAAAAAGGTGCTAAGTGTAATCGGAATTATCTGTGTTATTCCATTTGGCATTATGGGGCTTCTATATTTTCAGCTCTTCTTTACTGTTTTTGCCTACTATATCAATTCAACCTATAGTGGCAAATTAATCAATTATCCACTTAAAGAACAACTTCATGATATAGTACCTATTCTGATGTTATCTAGCCTATTAGGTGTAGCATGTTATTGTCTGGATACCTGGTGTTTAACACATTATCACATCAACAATATTTTGCGTATTGCTGGTATAAGCGTCATCTATGGCAGTTTTTACCTCGGCATAAGTAGCAGCATCAAACTCGCTGCACTCCTTGATTTTAAACAATTAATCCTCAAACAATGATACCTGTAACTAAACCCTTTTTGCCAAAACAGGCAGATTTTAAAAGCTATGTAAGTAGCATTTGGGCCAGACAGTGGC
This sequence comes from Pedobacter sp. GW822-FHT03F06, assembly GCF_058801365.1. Classification (NCBI taxonomy): domain Bacteria; kingdom Pseudomonadati; phylum Bacteroidota; class Sphingobacteriia; order Sphingobacteriales; family Sphingobacteriaceae; genus Pedobacter; species Pedobacter sp. GW822-FHT03F06. The sequence continues at coordinate 185,843 of NZ_JBXANE010000001.1, read as the reverse complement.
TCACCAATAATGGTCCGTTAGTAAATGAGCTGGAGTTAAAGTTACAGCAATACTTAGCGCTGCCACATTTGTTATACGTAACCAATGGTACTATCGCATTACAACTGGCCATACAGGCGTTAGAAGTGAAAGGCGAAATTATTACCACACCATTTTCCTTTGTGGCTACCACCAGCAGTATTGTTTGGCAGGGCTGCAAACCTGTTTTTGTTGATATAGATGAAGATACCCTTAACATAGATCCCAATAAAATTGAAGCGGCCATAACGCCTAATACCTCAGCAATTTTAGCTACACACGTTTTTGGAAATCCTTGTGATATTGAAGCGATAGACCGTATTGCAAAAAAACATGGACTAAAGGTAATTTACGATGCTGCCCATTGTTTTGGTACAAAATATAAAGGTAAATCGATCTTCGCCTATGGCGATGTAAGTACAACAAGCTTCCATGCCACTAAACTGTTTCATACTATTGAAGGCGGGGCAGTTTTTACCCAAAATCCGGAAACCTTAAAGAGAATGGCGCTGATGCGTAATTTCGGTTATAGTGGGGTAGATACTTTTTCAGAGATCGGAACCAATGCAAAAAATTCTGAATTTCATGCTGCAATGGGGCTTTGCAACCTAAAACATATCGATCAGATCTTGAGTAAACGCAAAGAACTGTCACAGCATTACGAGATGCGCCTGAATAAAATTGAAGCCCAGTTTCAGGTTATTCAAGCCGATACGGAATTTAATTATGCATACTATCCCGTAATATTTCAATCCGAAGAGGTGATGCTTGATTGTATGAAACAGTTAGAATTGGTTCAGGTGTATTGCAGGCGGTACTTTTACCCATCGTTATCGGCCTTGCCATACATCGCTAAGGTAAATATGCCGATCTGTGATTCCATTTCTAAACGCATTATGTGTTTGCCCCTTTACCATACTTTAACCAGTGCCGATCAGGATTTAGTGGTCAGGATTATTTTGAGAACTCAGAATTACCGCAAAAAACAAGTGCTTAAACTTGCTGATTACGGTACCATGGTTAATGGCAATATAGGCATGGTGGTTAACGGCAATTAATATTAGCTTCTATTATGAAACAAGACGATCCGGGTATAATGGTTAGCATTTTTTGCATCACTTATAACCACAGTAAATTTATTGCGAAAGCGCTGGATGGATTTCTGATGCAGAAATGCAATTTTAATACAGAAATTATTATTGGCGACGATTGCTCTACCGATGGCACCACAGAGATTATTGATGAATATGTTGCCAAACATCCTGATAAAATTAAGCGTTTAAAAGCACCAAAGAATATTGGTGCTACCCAAAATGTAATTCGGGTTGCGCTAGAAACTAAAGGTAAATATGTGGCCACATGCGATGGTGATGATTATTGGTTAGACCCATATAAACTCCAGAAACAGGTAGATTTCTTGGAGAATAATCCAGAATATGTAATGTGCTGCCATTATACACGCGAAATAAATTTTGACGATACTGAGCTGTTTTACATGGACTTTAATCCCGTTCCCCTGCAGTATAGCTTTAGCGATCTGATTGTAAACAGGCAAGTAGAAACCTGTACTGCAACTATTGTTTACCGCAACATTGAAGCCATTAAAAATCTTTATAAAAACGATTGGTTTCTAAAGTGTTATGCCTGCGATAAACTGTTGAAACTCTATTGCACTTGGGTAACAGGTAAAAAAATATACGTTTTACCCGAAGTAATGAGTTGTTACAGGCGTCACCCCGGAGGTATTTGGAGTCCGGTTGCTTATGTTCCATTAAAGAAGATGCAATTGAGCGATTTCTATATCATCATTAAAATTTTCACATATACTGGTTTACAGAAAGTTAAACTTTTAAACTTCTACCTCAGAAAATACTTCCTTTTCGAAGTGAAATATAAAACCTTTGGAAACGCTTTCCAGACCATTAAAACGATTGTAAATTAATTCGAAATGGCTACTAAATTATGCTTCGTAATCAACAGTTTAGAAGGAGGTGGTGCTGAGCGGGTAATTAGTAACCTGGCTAACCACTTTAGCGATAAAGATTGCAGTGTTACAATGATTTGCCTTAATACAGCTAAAGTTAAATATCAGATTAATAAACAGATTAAAATTGTAAATCTGGTAGAAAGAAAAGATAGTCAAAACCTCTTAAACAGGGTTAGGTATGCTTACTTGACTTTTTACAGGTTGCTTTTTCTGTTAAAGAAAGAAAAACCAGATTGTACCATTTGTTTTATGACATCGGCTAACATTTGGGCAGGTTTATGTTGTATGATTTTAGGTTTGCCTTATCTGGTTTCTGAAAGAACCGCCCTAAATAGTACCATACAACAATACAACAAATTACTACAGTGGTTTATATTTCATATTTATAGAAAATCAAAAGCCATTGTGCTACCAGCTTTTGGGATGTTTAAAGGATTTAAAAGAATTAAGCAATTCGAAAAGCTGGATAACTTTAAAACAATACATAATCCAATCCATCACTTTTCTCGTTCAAACGCAGGCGCTGTTCATGGTAAACGATTTATACTCTCGGTTGGCAGGCTATGTTATGAAAAAGGCTTCGATCATCTTATTGAGGCTTATAGCAAACTGGAATTGGCTGATGTTGATCTTTTAATTTCTGGAGAAGGGCCAGACAGAGCAAATCTCGAAAGGCAAATTGCCGATTTAAACCTAACAGATAAAGTTAAGCTGATCGGTTTTAAATCCAATCTGCAAGACTATTATACACAGGCCGAGGTGTTTGTGCTTTCCTCCAGAAATGAAGGTTATCCCAATGTACTGGTAGAGGCCATGGGAATGGGCTGTGCCTGTGTGGCAATGAACTGTGAGTTTGGCCCTTCAGAGATTATCGAACATGGAATTAACGGACTTCTGGTTGCTGATAAAGATATAGTAGGACTTTCATTATCTATTGATAAAATACTTAATAACAGTGATTTAAAAAGTAAATTTTCAGAAAAAGCAAGGTCGATCAACGAAACAAATTCTATTGAACGCATTTCTGCCAACTGGGAGCAACTCATCATGTCATGATTAAGAAAATAATGTTTCTCTTTTTGTTGTTTGCCTATGTTTATGCAACAACATTCAACATCTTCATGACCGGGGTTTTCAGAATTCCGGCACCAATAGTTTTCCTGGTGCCGTTAATCTATTTCTATCGGACTGAAGAAACAGGGTTCCTATATGGAAAAGAATTATTTGTTTTCTTTATTGCAGCCCTGTTTTTTTACCTTATAGGTCAGGCAGATGTTACTGGTTTTTTTGCCTTATTAATTGTCGCGGCTTGCTTTGCTTTATTATTCAACTACGTTATCGGTACCAATTTAAAGCGAATGAATATCGCAATTGGATTTTTCTTCGGCATATTGTTGCTCTCGGGAATCATCATGTTTATCGATCATGAGTACAATATGGCGCCTGTCCGGTCGCTTTTAGTACAGGAAGACGTATTGCAGGCACCAGCAGGCATATCGACCACTATTTTTACTTTCGGCTACCAGATGGCTGCTTTAACACCTTTTCTTGTGATTAATGCCATCCTGTTTAAAAGAAGCTGGCTAATTAATCTTCTTTTATTTGGTTTATCGCTCTCTCTTATCTTCTTTGGTATGCAACGGTCGGTTTTGGTCGCTTTTGCAGTTGTAACCGGATTATTTTTTTTAAGCTATTATAAAGCCAAGTCCATTTTAATATTTGGTGTGTTTTGCGCAATATTTTTTATCGCACAAAGCTCAATTGAACAATTTTCTGAAGGTAAAAAGCAACAGAATATTTTAAATAAAAGTGCAGAAAATGCAAGAGGTAAGGAAGAGCGAGGCGATTTAATGGGAGAGAACATCCAAATTATAAGCGAATATCCTCTTGGACTACTGTTTTATGGAAAAACCTGGAACGATGTCGTGCAACACAACTTTGTTTACAAAAAAGGGCCTATCGTTATTACATCCCATAATGCCTATTTAATGTTTATTACTTATTTGGGGCCTTTGCTGGGTTTTATTTTGCTTATTTTATTATATCGAAAAGTAGGGAAGATCATTTTTTATGCTTTTTTGCACATCAAAGATAAGAAAAATGCACTCCTCGTCTGTTTAAGCTGTTCTTTTCTAGCCATTTCCATCAACTCATTTTTTCATAACGAATGGCTTCTGGCAACGAGTGGCCCAACATTATTCCTATACTTTGCCATTCTACAACTCTCCAAAATTAAAATGGAAGACCCCATTTTGGTTGAATATAATTAACACAATTAAATTGACGAATATGAATATCCCATTCTCTCCGCCTTTTATCGATCAAACTGTGGTTGATCAGGTATTGGAAACACTTAACGACAAATGGATTACCACAGGGCCAAAAGTGAAAGCCCTTGAATATGAAATTAAGGCGACAACTGGAACTGATGAGGTGATCTGTGTAAATTCCTGGACATCAGGTGCCATTTTAATGTTAAAGTGGTTTGGTGTTAAAGCCGGCGACGAAGTAATTGTACCGGCATATACCTATAGTGCCACGGCATTAGCTGTTCTTCATTGCGGTGCAACTCCGGTTATGGTTGATGTGCTTGAAGATTTTAATATCGATCCTGAAAAGGTTCAGGCGGCAATTACTTCAAAAACCAAAGCGATAATCGCAGTAGATATTGCCGGCTGGCCGTGTGATTATACTGCTCTAAAAGAATTAATTAATCGTGTTGATATTAAGAAAAAATTTAAATGCCAGTCAGATAAACAATCTTTGCTTAAAAGAATATTACTGATTTCGGATGCTGCCCATTCAATAGGCAGTTTATATTACGATAAACCGGCTGCACAGATGTGCGATGTAACGATATTTTCGTTTCATGCTGTTAAAAATATTACAACAGCCGAAGGAGGGGCAATCTGCTTAAATCTCCCGGCTGCATTTAATCCTCAGGAAGAATACAGCTACTTAAAAATGTATACGCTTAATGGTCAGGACAAAGATGCGCTTTCTAAATCAAGAGGTGCTGGCTGGCGGTACGATATCCTGTTTCAGGGACTAAAGATCAATATGCCTGATATCTGCGCTGCAATTGGTTTAGCACAGATTAGGAAATATAATCAGGATCTTTTACCTCAGCGTAAGAAAATTGCACAGCATTACTGTGATGGCTTTCAGCACGAAGATTGGTTTATTGCACCACCTTTAGTGAGTACGCAACGCGAATCCTGTTACCATCTTTTTCCCTTAAGGGTTAAAGGTTTAACCGAGATACAGCGAGATCAGATCATTGATGACCTGGCATCTCTGGGGATTGCGAGCAATGTTCATTTTATCCCGATGCCAATGCTTACGCTCTTTAAAAACCTGGGTTATAAAATTGAAGATTATCCAATGGCCTATCAGAATTATGCCTGTGAGATTTCTCTGCCCATTTATCCGCAATTAACAGGTACAGAAGTAGAATTTATCATCACTTCGGTAATCAGCTGTGTGCATATTCAATTAAATAGCCATTTAGAAATTGAAGAAGGTGGCTTTTCAGGACATAAACAAATGGCAGTAGCATCATGAAAATAAATAAGAAAAGAATATTCGATGTGGTTTTTGCAACGCTTTGTTTAGTGTTGTTCAGTCCGATTTTAATCTTGATTGCTATCCTAATCAAGCTCGACTCGAAAGGTCCTGTTATTTTTAAACAGATCAGGGTTGGACGGAACATGAAAGATTTTCATTTGGCAAAGTTTCGAACCATGTATGTTACACAGAGCAACAATAGCTTACTTACCATCGGGAACAGAGATAACCGCATTACAAGGTTAGGGTATTGGTTACGGAAATACAAGTTAGATGAATTGCCCCAGCTATTGAATGTTTTAAAAGGGCAGATGAGTTTTGTTGGACCAAGACCAGAAGTTAGAAAATACGTGAATCTTTACAATGAGGAACAACGTTACGTTTTATCCGTTAAACCGGGTATTACTGATTGGGCATCGGTTGAGTTCTGCAATGAAAATGAGCTGCTAAAACATGCAGAAGATCCCGAAACTTATTACATCGAAAGGATTATCCCCGCAAAAATTAAACAGAACATGAGGTATATCAATCACAACGATATCCTTACCGATTTCAAAATTATTTGGTTAACGATTAATCGGATTGTCATCAACTAATATAACATGTACGCTCCACAAAAAACTATTAAAGAAGAAGTTAAGCTTAAAAAGAAAGTTTTCTTTGTACTCAGCTCATTAACTTCGGGCGGCTCAGAACGGGTGTTCTGGAATTTGGCCCAGGGATTTAACAAAGATAAGTTCGATGTCACCATTGTGATTTTAGATTCGACCGTGAATTGTTTCTCGATGGACCTGGAAGCTGTTCGTTTTATTGATCTAAAAACCAAAAAAGCCTCTAAATCTTTTTTTTCACTTTATAGCTTGCTAAAAAAAGAAGCGCCTTATGCAGTTTTTTCCACTACCGATCACATCAATATATTAGTCTCACTGGTTGGGCGGTTTTTAAAAATCCCGATGCTTATTGCCAGGGCTTCTAATATTCCACACGAACAAAGATTGTTTGAAGGATTTAAGTCGAGGTTTTACGAGCTTTTTGCCAGCGCAAGTTATCGGGGTTACAAACAGATCGTTTGCCAGTCGGAAGAAATGAAACAATCATTGATTGATACTTATAATGTTAATCAGAAGCTGATTAAGGTAATTGCCAATCCAGTATTGAAAACCAATAAATTAAAAGAGGTTAAAGCACCTGATAAGGTATATAGATTATTAGTTGTGGCCCGTTTTGCGCTGGAAAAAGGTTTGGAGCGACTGGTTGATATTATGGCACATTTGCCCGAAAATTATCACCTCGATTTCGTGGGAACAGGAGTACTAAAAGATCAGATTAACTCCAAAATTAAGAAGCTGCAGCTCGATCACAGGCTCAAAATTTTAGGAGAAATTAAAAACATTCACGAAGTGATGATTCAGCACGATTTAATGGTGTTGAGCTCTTATACAGAAGGTTTCCCCAACGTGGTTTTAGAAGCGCTTACCGTAGGCTTGCCGGTGGTAACCTTTAGAGTGAGCGGCATTCCGGGATTAATTATCGATGGCTTTAACGGTTTTGTTTTAGAACAGGATGATCTGGCAGGCTTTAGGCGGCGAATTATCCAGGCCTGCACTCAAGGCCAATGGAACCCGGCTGAGATTAGGAGAAATGTATATCAGAAATGTGCGCTTGATAAAATCAGCGCTCAATATGAAGAATTAATCAGTTAACAATCTAAAATATATCGCTATGTGTGGAATATACGGCACAACCATACCTTACTCGAACGGAACTATCCGTGAGAAAATGGCAAGAATCAATTTTCGAGGCCCAGATTATACAGGCGTTCAACGTTACGATCAGGTTATTTTTGCGCACAATAGATTGGCCATTATCGATCTGGACGCACGCTCCAATCAGCCCTTTTCGTATTTGCACCTCCATATTGTTTTTAACGGAGAAATATACAATTACAAAGATATTAGGAAAGATCTCGAACGGAAAAACTACCAGTTTAACACCAGTTCTGATACCGAAGTAATATGTGCAGCTTATCTTGAATATGGTGCCGATTGCTTAACCCGCTTTAACGGGATGTTTGCTTTTGTAATTTATGATACCTATAAAAACGAACTGTTTGGTGCCAGGGATCGCTTTGGTAAAAAACCTTTTTATTATGCACACGATCATTCATCGTTCGAATTTGCAAGCCAACCCTCACAAATTAATATTGCCAGGAACCTAAGTGTTAACGAAGAAGCCATTAATCAATACTTGATTTGGGGTTATGTGCCAGAGCCTCAGTCTATTTATGCAGCGGTAAAACAATTGCCGGCAGCCAATTATTTTAAATACGACCTTAAATCTCATAAGCTTAAAATTACGGAATACTGGACCTTAGATTATGGTTGGAAGAACAAGTTTGAAGGGAGTTACGAAGAAGCTAAAGAGGCTTTAGCATTTATTTTGGCCGATGCGGTTAAAATCAGGATGAATGCTGATGTACCATTGGGTGTGTTTTTATCCGGTGGTATAGATTCATCGCTAATTGCGGCTATGGCCACAAAAGAAATCGACCAGGTTAAAACATTCTCTATAAAATTTAATGAAAAGGGTTTCGATGAAAGTGCTTATGCCAATCAGGTTGCTAACCACCTAGGTACCGACCATTATACTATTGAGTGTAATTACAATGATGGCATTGACTTAATTGAAAACTTTAACCGTTTTTACGACGAGCCTTTTGCCGATTCGAGTGCAATACCTACCATGTTGCTCAGTAAAAATACCAGGAAACATGTAACCGTTGCCTTAAGTGGCGATGCTGGCGACGAAGCTTTTTTAGGGTACCACCGTTACAAATGGATTAAACAGGTAAACGGTCTGTTCTATGCGCCACATGGCATTCGGAAAGCATTGGCTGGCTTAATTAATCAATCGCCGAGCTATCGCCATAAATTAATTGCCATGGGCATATCTATGGAAGATGTAGAAAAACTATATGTAAAGATGTTTGGCAACATGGAAAATTCGTGGGTAAAACAACCCGATCTGGCCAAATATAATCCATTGATGCATATTTTAACCAATCCAGCTAAACCTTTGTTAGAACGGATTTCTGATTTTGATATTAAAACCTATTTAAATGGAGATATCAATACAAAAGTGGATCGAGCTTCAATGGCTTTTTCGCTTGAATCGCGATCACCTTTAATGGATTACAGAGTAATAGAGTTTTCTAGAAGTCTGCCCACAGCATTTAAATACACCAATGGAAACCAAAAACGGATATTAAAAGATTTATTGTTCGATTGTGTGCCTGCACACATGTTCGATAGGCCAAAAGCTGGCTTTACCATGCCATTTCAACACTGGTTCAGAAATGAATTGAAAGATTATGTGATGGATAATTTATCGATCGAAAACCTAAAAAACATCCCTGGCATCCATTTGAAAAGAACACAAGAAATTATCAATGAACATATGACCGGAAAGTGGAACAGGTATCCTCAGATCTGGAAATTGCTTGTACTTTCTCAATGGTTAATTAAAAATAAATCGATCGCAGATAAAGTTTCATTAGTAGCGTGATAAGATGAATGCAACAGTTAACCTCTTTAATAAAATATTCGCGGCTGATAAATGGAACATTGGTTTTGTTTATCAAACGCCAGAAGAGCTGATCAGCACAAAAAAGCTGGGTGCGGCTATAAACTGGTTGCAAGAAGATAATATCGATTATGCTGCTGATCCTTTCGTAGTGAGCATAAATGATGCACCAAGAATCTATTACGAAGAACTGGATTTTTGGAAAGGGAAGGGCGAGATTATGATGATTGATGAGTTCGACTTCAAAAACAAGAAGAAAGTGCAGGGCATAAAGCCCGATGCGATCCATTTATCTTATCCTTATCTTCTAGAAGAAAATGATTGTTTATACTGCATCCCGGAAACGTCAGAAGCGAAAGAAATAGCACTTTATCAGGTTAATAAAGAAAACCCCAGCCAATTAACCAAAATAAAAGTGTTGGTTAGTGGAAAAGCTTTTGTAGATAGCTCGATTATTTATCATGAAAACAGATATTGGCTTTTTACCAGTGTATCGGGAGATCACAATTGCCTGTACATTTATCATTCAAAAACTTTAAACGGTCAATATACCGGGCATTATCAGAACCCAATTCCAGTAGAAAAAGAATTCTGCAGGGCTGCAGGGAGTTTATTTAAAGTTGGCAAATCATTGTATCGACCAACACAAAACCCTATTAACCGCTACGGAGGCTCAATTATCATCAATGAAATTGAAATACTCAACGAAAAAGAATTTAAAACTGCCTATAAATTCGAAATATTACCAGATAAACCTTACAGTAAAGGGCTCCATAACATCAGTTTCGCCAATAATATTATTGTAATAGATGGCAAGCGGAAAGTATTAAGCTGGATGATGCCATTCAAAAAAATTATCCGAAACCTTAAAAGGAAATAAATCGCCATTCGAAATGACCACAGTAGAAAAAAGAATGATTTTCATTTCGTTAACCGACGCCCCCAATGGTGCTGAAAATGTGTTGCTGATGATGGCGGCCGCTGTTAACGGCGAAATGTACTTTTTAAAGAAACATGCTTTTACCGGGCTTAAAATTTCTGAAGGGATTTCCAAAAAATATTTAGCTAAAAAAACAATTTTTTGGGGTTTTGTAAAACTGATACCCTTACTCCGAAAATATAAAAAGGATGATGTGATCATGAGCACGCACCCGTACCTAAATGCTTTTTTGGGCTTTTTAAAACGGATTGGTTATCTCAGATCGAAGTTAATTGTCCGCGAGTGCACTTCTGTTTTTACCCGTTTTACCGGAATTAAAAAACGCATTTATCAGATCATTTACCGCATGGGTTATCCGGCTGTAGATTTAGTGGTTTGCCAAACTGCGATAATGAAAATACAACTGCTTGATTATAATAGATTTTTATCGGAGCGCAAAATATTGGTTCAACCCAATCCCGTCGATTTTAATAAGATTATCGCTAAATCTGATCAGCCTCTAATTAATGGTGATGCCAAACTCGATTTTATCTGCTCTGCAGGGAGGTTGATCCCAGAAAAAGGATTTCCGATTCTGATCAAAGCTTTTAAACTGATCAAACATGAGCACCCCAAACTGAAATTACTGGTACTGGGAGAGGGAAAAGAAAGAGCATCGTTAATTAATATTATTCAGGATAATAACTTAAGCGATTCGGTTTTTTTAAAAGGACAGATAGATAATCCGGCTCCTTATTTTAAACAGGCCAAACTTTGCGTAGTATCGTCTATAAAAGAAGGTTTTCCAAATGTGCTCTTAGAAATGATGTCGGTAAACAGCGCAGTCGTATCTACACTTTGTGCAGGTGGCATCGGCGAAATCCCGGCTATTGCCAAAGTTGAAGTAAACAATGTAGAAGCCCTTGCCAAAGCGATGGCCGAAAAATTGAAACATAACCAAAATCCGGATGCCGAAAGGGCGATGCAGTATCTGTACAGCCGTAGGCCAGAAATATTTGCTCAATCTATTTTAAACGCTTTACACCAGCAAAACTAAAACCCAAAATACAAACAAACCATTACCGCATTTTTTTGATGGGATGCTTTGCTGTATCCTAAAAACAAACAATCAAGCCTTTTTCGAGGCCATTCTTAACTGTTTCTCAAACTTAAATTTTATGAAAATTTTAATTACCGGTACAGCCGGATTTATTGGCTTCCATTTGGCAAAACGCTTATTGGAAAGAGGAGATGTTGTTGTTGGCATTGATAACATCAACGATTATTATGATGTGAACTTAAAACATGCCCGCTTGGCTCAAACTGGTATTAATCATACCGATTTGGTTTACGGAATCCCTCAGGTAAGTAATAGATATGAAAATTACACTTTCATAAAGTTGGATATCTGCGATAAAGAAAGTTTAGAAAACTGTTTTAAAACCTATAAGTTCGATGCGGTTTGTAATTTGGCCGCTCAGGCAGGTGTACGGTATAGTTTAACCAATCCGGATGCCTATATCGAAGCCAACATTAAAGGTTTCTTAAATATCCTGGAATGTAGCCGTCATTTTAAAGTTGGCCATTTATTGTATGCCAGCTCTTCGAGCGTATATGGATTAAATAAAAAAATGCCATTTTCTGCTCATGATAATGTAGATCACCCGGTTTCATTGTACGCAGCTTCTAAAAAAAGTAACGAATTAATGGCACATGCTTATAGCCATTTATTTAATCTACCAACCACTGGTTTACGTTTCTTCACAGTTTACGGTCCTTGGGGCCGACCAGATATGGCTTTGTTCTTGTTTACAAAAGCAATTTTAGAAGGCAAGCCCATCGAAGTTTTTAATAACGGGGAAATGAAAAGAGATTTTACCTACGTAGACGATATTATCGAAGGTATTGTAAGAGTTTTTGATCAACCGGCACAGGCAAATCCAAACTGGAATAACCAAAACCCTGATCCGGCTACATCTGCAGCACCTTTTGCCGTATTTAATATCGGTAGAGGAGCACCGGTTAACTTGTTAGATTTTGTCGAAGAAATCGAAAAAGAGACCGGAATAACGGCCCAAAAAATATTCATGCCCATGCAAGATGGCGATGTGGCAGAAACATCGGCAGATATCGATGACTTAAAAAACTTGTTAAATTATGAACCATCTGTTTCTGTGCAAAAAGGTGTAAAGAATTTTGTGAACTGGTTTACAACATTTTATCACCCAAATTTACAGTTGAAGCCGAAAACAGCTGTTGTTGCAATTTAGTTTGTCATGTTTGTGTAAACTAGGTGTATTATAAATTTTATTAAACTGAATTATTAAACTGTCATTTTACTATCTGTAAGCAATTGGTTTACAGTATAAGTAATGTCGAATATTAAGCCTATTATTTAATTATCAGCGTTTTAACTGCATTTTATTAGATGTACTCATTTATCGCATATAGCGTTAAGTTGTAAATTTAAAAAAATAAAAAATGCAGAGAATGACAAAATTGTTTAAAAAAGTGAGTTTAATTGGTTTAATGTTAACGACAATTATCTTCTTTAGTAATTGTAAAAAAAGTGTAAATGCTAATGACACATTAGTCGACAGTACAGAATTGTTTTCAAGCGATTCTACCTCAGTGTTAGCTGCTGTAAGTGGCAGTACAGGTAAGCTAAGCCTTATAGGAGTAAAGTCTGAAGGAGGGTATGCATATAAAATTTCACAATCCATTTCTGGTGGTGACAATGCTACTTCAAAAGAACAGTCGATTTTAAGATTGTTTGAAAACGGAGTAGAACTAGGTCCTGCACATAGCGTACACGATGACATTAGGAATTTAGGTAAGGGAAGGTTTAGCCATTGGGGAACTACGGTAATATTTTCAGCGTCTGACAATACCGACCCCAGAACTAACGGTCGTTCTTATACTTATGTAATGGGTGGTACAAGTGCCATTCTACCTCCAACAGAAACGGTAACTCCGCCCGCAAATATAACCATTAATGCAGCCTTGGTAGGTTATGCTCTTGTAAATGGTAAAACAACAGGCGGCCAGGGTGGCGTAGAAACTACAGTAACCACACTTGATCAACTAAGAGCAGCTGTTGGTGATAACATTACACGTACTATTTATGTGAGTGGTACCATTAAAGGCGCTGGTAAAGATATTGTTTATGTAAAATCAAACAAATCTATTATTGGTAGATCTGGTGCTGTTATTGAAGGTGTGAATTTATTTATTTATACAGTAAGCAATATTATAATCCAGAACATTACTTTTAAAAACTACGTAGAACAGGCTGCAGTACAAATTAAAGAAGCTGCTCATCATATCTGGGTAGATCATTGCGATTTCTCTACAGATCGTACGCATGGTTGGGAATATTGGGGTAAAGACATTACCATTACCAGAGAATCTGATTATGTAACGGTTTCTTGGAGTAAATTCCACGATACCAACCTATCAGTATTAATTAGTGGTGGTATCGAAGGTCACGAAGCTGATAAAGGTAAACTACATGTAACCATGCACCACAACATGTGGTACAATATTACCGAAAGAGAGCCATCAATGAACTATGGAAGTGTGCACATGTTTAACAACTATCACCTTAACAACTCTGGTTACTCTATTGGTACAAGAGCAGGGGGTATAGTAAGAACAGATAATGAGTATTTCTCAAATTGTGTTAAACCATTAACTACAAAAGTGGCAAGTGATCCGGAAGGATATTTTAGCGGTATTACCACCAATATTTACGATAAATGTGGTGCAAACAATATAACGACGGCAGTTTCTACCTGGGTTCCAGAGTATGAGTACAAATCATTCCTTAATGATGCAGCGAGTGTGCCTGCAATCGTAACGGCGAATGCAGGTGCCAGGTAGGTAAAGCAAAACCTTCATATTTTTTCTGCAATAAGCCACCTGGATAGGTGGCTTTGCAGTTTAAATCAAAATTTTGACATGATGAATACAACTAGGAAAAAGATTTTTATCGTCTGCGACTCTTCCAGATCCCTGCTCGATTTTAGAGGCAAGCTGATCGAAAAAATGCAGCAACATAACCAGGTTTATGTGTTTACGCCTAAAATTGAACAAGAATCGGTTCGAAGTAAACTGAAAAAGCTGAATGTAATTACCTACGAAAGTAAATTAGATGGTAGTAATGTTTCTATCTTATCCGATTTAAGGTTTATCTTTTCGTTGTATAAACTCATCAGGCAAATAAAACCTGATATTTTTTTCCCTTACACCTTTAAACCTGTTATTTACGGCTCTTTTTTAGCCAAATTATGCAAGGTTAAATTAATTGCCCCCATGCTTACTGGCTTGGGTTATAACTTTACCGATAATTCTTCCAGTAATAAACTAATTGTTAAAATAACCAGGTTATTACTAAAGTTGAGCCTGAAGCCCAATCCACGTTTAAATATAATTTTTCAGAACAAAGATGATTCTCAGCGTTTAATCGATCTGAAGATCCTGAATAAAAAACACCAGGTTTATGTGGTAAACGGATCGGGTGTAGACTTAAGTCATTATCACTACTCCAAACCAAGTACCTCGCCCATAACCTTTTTAATGGTATCAAGGCTCATTAATGCAAAAGGCATTAAAGAATATTACGATGCCGCTAAATTGATTAAACAACGTTTTCCACAAGCCGTTTTTAAACTCATTGGACCATATGATCCGAACATTGACGCCATTGCACCCGAGCTGTACCAGAAAATTGCGAGTGGAGATACGATTCAATACATAGGGCAGGTTGATGATGTGCGGCCAGATATTGAGCGCTCTTCGGTAATGGTGCTCCCTTCTTATTATGGAGAAGGCGTTCCACGCTGCGTGCTCGAAGGAATGGCCATAGGCAGGGCGGTGATTACCTGCGACTCTGTAGGATGCCGTGAAACCATTAATAACGACCCTAAGCAGGCCAATGGATTTCTTATCCCAGTTAAAGATGCTGGCGCACTAGCCAATAAAATGGAATACTTTATTAATAATAGTGATGATATTATTGCTTTTGGAAACAAAGGACATGAATTTGCAAAAACAAAATTTGATGTGGATATCGTTAATGCAGCACTCTTTAAGATTATGCATTTACAGGCTTAACCAACCTTTGCACATCGGTAACTAACCAATAAATAAACTAAACCTAAAATTGTGAACAATACATTTATCTACAAACGAGCCACTTTAGCCGACTTTAGGGAAGCTATTGATGAATATGGATGGGTTGTATATGAAAAAGCAATCAATCAGAAATTAATTTCAGAAATAACCACTGGTTTTGAAACTTCTTATCTGTTAAGAAGAGAAATACAGGTTTTAAATGGAATTGAAGAAAATATGGAGGGAACATTACATCATTTGCTTGAGAAAGATAATTTCGCTATTGAGCTTTTGAGTAAATTGTACTGCCACAGGGAAATCCGTGATTTTTTGGGCGGAAACTATATTCTTAACGGAATAAATGGAGTGATTAACAGCAAGAAGACTAAATCTTATATCCAGGATATCCATCGCGATGTACGCACATTTTCCGCTGAATCTAAATTTATGATCCAGATGATTATAGTACTTGATGATTTTACCATATTTAATGGCGCCACACATTTTTTGTCGGGCTCTCATAAATTGGATATCAAACCCGAGGAAAAACACTTTAAAGCTTTCGCTAAACAAGCTATTGCCAAAAAGGGAAGCATTATATTATTCGATTCCAACATCTGGCATGCAGGTGGTATCAACTTCACCCGCAAGCAGCGCAGAGCCTTAACCCTAGGTTTTACAAAGCCTTACATTAAACAACAATTCGATTACCCCAGATTTTTAGGATATGAATTTGGCGAAAAAATAGATAGCGATTTAAGGCAGATTATTGGTTACAATGCCAGGGTACCGGCCAGTTTACAGGAATATTACAGACCTGTAGAAAACAGAATGTATAAAGCAGACCAAGGGTAGAGAATAAAACGATGGAAAGAGAAACGCACTCACCCAAAACTATTGGCGGCTACATCCCCCTCGAATTATCAAAAGGGGAGCTTTATTACCCTGATTTAATTGCACTTAATACAGGCAGAAATGCACTCGAGTATGTGTTAAGGACAAGAAAATATTCCTCCATATATCTTCCATACTATACCTGTGAGGTTTTGTTAGAACCGCTCCAAAAACTAAATATACCCTATCACTTTTACCATATAGACGAAGATTTAGATCCGGTGATAGATTTTGAAATAGGCGAACATTCCTGCTTACTTTACACCAATTACTTCGGAGTTAAATCGGAAACTGTTAAAAAGCTAGCTAAAAAAATCAAGAACCTGATTATCGATAATGCGCAGGCATTTTTTTCTAAACCGGTAAACAATTGCGATACCTTCTACTCATGCCGCAAGTTTTTCGGCGTACCCGATGGTGCCTATCTTAATATCTCTAACACATTGGGTTTAAATTTAAAACAGGATCAATCAACAGATCGCTTCGCTCACCTGATTAAAAGTATCGATATCAATATTGAAGAAGGATATGCAGATTACATAGAAAACAACAAGCAACTATGCAATAACGAAATCAAACAGATGTCGGTATTAACTAAAAACATTCTTTCCAGCATTGATTACGATAAGTGCGCAGATATCAGAAGAAAAAACTTTGCTTATCTGGATCAGCACCTGGGGCAGGAAAATATCTTGAGGCTAAATTTTTCAGGAGAAGATGTACCGATGGTTTACCCGCTCCTGGTGGAAGATCCGTCTATCAAACAACAGCTCATCAATCAAAAAATATTTGTAGCCACCTATTGGCCTAATGTTTACGAATGGGCACACGTTGATAGTTATGAATACTTTCTGACTAAACATCTTGTTTCGTTACCAATTGATCACCGCTACAGCATAGCGGATATGAAAGTAATTGTTAAAGCCTTAAAACCGCTCATATGAACACTCAAATTTACTTAAGGCCGTTAGCGTTAAAAGATGCTGATGTGTCGTACAAGTGGAGAAACGACCCTGAAGTATGGTCGTATACCAAATTTGTGTTAAAAGATCCCATTACGGCAGAGGTTGAAAAACAATGGTTGTTAAATAAACTAAATCTGGCCAATGAAAAACGTTTTGCCATCTGCGTAAAAAATACGAATGAATATATAGGTAATATCCAACTGCTCGACATCGAAAACGAGAGCGCAGAATTTCACCTCTTTATCGGCGAAAAGAAATACTGGGGAAAGGGTATAGGCTATAACGCTTCTTTGATGTTGTTAAAGTATGCCTTTTATAACCTTAACCTTAAACATATTTTCTTAGAAGTACATTCAGATAACCTGGCTGCTTACTCTATTTATAAAAAAGTAGGTTTTCAGCCTGTTTCACAACAGGAAGATTTCATAAAAATGGTAATTAATTCTTCTGTTTTACTTACCTAAAAATGAACTGCTTACTTTAAATCTACCCTAATTTAATAGCTTAAAATGAGAAAGATTATTACAATTGACGATAAACAAGAATGGTCTGCATATGTAAAACGTGCTTTGCATTACGATTTTTATCACACCTGGTATTATCACGCTTTAGATAAAAGTGGTTTCCCTATATTGTTTGTGTATGAAGAAGGAGAGAATTATATTGCCTTCCCACTTTTGAAGAGAAACATTCCCGGTTCCGATTTTTTTGACTTTACATCGGTTTATGGATATACAGGGCCCATTTCAAATATGGACTTCAATGCTTTGGACGATGATTTTATGGAACGCTTTAAAAATACATTCATAGCGTTTCTTGAAACTGGCCAGAATGTAACTGTTTTTTCCAGATTGCATCCGTTTTTTAATCAGGAAAGGTTAATGGAGAAGTTTTCAGGAGTATATGCCAATGGGAAAACAGTGGCAATCGATTTAACCACAACCATTGAAAATCAACGGGCGGGCTACCGAAAAAGCGTAAAAGAAAAAATCAGACGGTTGAGAAAGCGTAATTATGAAGTCCGAATTTCGACCGATATTAACGACACAAGCATTTTTTCTGAAATATATACCGAAAATATGATTCGGATAGGCGCAAAAGACCTTTACCTTTTTAATAATGCCTATTTCGTTGCGCTACTTTCTTCTGATGAATTTGATAGCAAGCTTTTTTTGGTGTATAAAGATGGAATAGCCATATCTGGCGCCATAGTAGTTTGTACCAAAGAAATTATGCAGGTGCACCTTTTGGCTACCAGAACCGCTTACCTGTTCGAATCGCCAGCTAAACTATTGACTGATGAAATTACCATAATTGGTAGACAACTAGGATATAAATATTTTAACCTGGGTGGGGGTGTTAATTTTAAAGAGGACAACCTTTTTGGCTGGAAGATGGGTTTTTCTAATTTATGCTTCGAATTTAATAGCTGGCGGTATATTGCCAATAACGAATTATACAATACACTTTTAAACGAAAGATCGCTTGATCCTTTTTCGACTGTTGATTTTTTTCCACTCTACCGTAGTCCTGTAATTGCTTCGTAATTAATTATTATTTCTTTTAATGAAATGGATATGCTGATTGAAAATAATGCTAAAGGCACTACTTTGCAATTAACTTTAAAACAGAAGGATGATTGGGTAAAGTATATTAGCTTAGCTGCTGATTATGATTTTTATCATACATGGCATTACCATGCTATGGCGACAAACGGAAGGCCCATTTTGTTTGTGTATTGCGAAGTCAATAATTTTATCGCTATCCCTTTATTGGAACGTGCAATCCAGGATACACCATATTACGATCTGCATTGCGTTTACGGTTATTCAGGCCCTGTTTCTAACCTGAAATTTACCGATATGAGCGACAGTTTGAAAGAGAATTTTCTAAGTACTTTTTCCGCATTCTTATATAATGGCAGCTACGTTTCTGTTTTTTCCAGGCTTCACCCTTTTTTTGATCAGAATATACTGTTGCAAAAAACTGATGGCATGTATGAAAATGGAAAAACAGTTGCTATTAACTTACAACAAGGTATAGAAGAGCAACGGAAACAGTATAGGCAAACAACGAGAGATAGCATTAAGAAATGTAGAAAGTTTGGTTATGTTGCCGTAGAAGCTACCGCTCAAGAAGATATTGCTGCTTTCACGAAGCTCTATCAATCTAATATGAACCGTATTAGTGCTACTGATTTTTATCTTTTTACCGAAGAGTACTTTACCAAGCTTGTTCAGGCTACAGAATTCGACTGTAAGTTAATCCTGGTTTATTCGAACGATGATTTAGTTTGTGGCAGTATCATTATGTGTACCAAAGGCATTATAGAGGGCCACTTGATTGCCACTAATGCCAATTATCTTAAAAATTCTCCAGCTAAATTTTTGGTTGATGAAATTAGTGAGTTAGGCCGCAAATGGAAAATGAAATACTATCATTTAGGCGGCGGACTTGGTTTTAAAGAAGATTCGCTCTTTGAATGGAAGCTTGGTTTTTCAAATATGGTTTTAGATTACTACAGTTGGCGTTTTGTTGCCAATAAGGCTGTTTACAACCAGTTAGTTGAAAAATCGGGTAACCAAATACATACAGATGTTGACTTTTTCCCTCTTTATAGAATGATACCTCAATAAACTTTAAACAAATATTTAATGATTCTCAATTATGAAAAATTTCTTTTTTCCAGACCGAGCACACTCAAGGTGGTTAATTTTATTGATTGATCAGATGATCGTTGTATGGACATTGTTTATATCCATCGTATTAACCAATACTTTAAACTACGCCGACGTTTTTAACTCAGGCAATGCTGTATATGTGGCACTTTATTGTTTCATCGCTGCAGGTGTTTTCATTTCATTAAGAATACACACCGGTATTATCCGCTATTCCAATACCGAAGATATTTTGAGGGTTTTCCTTGCGGTTTTTGTAACCAGTTTACTCTTCGTTTGTGTAAATAAAATACTCTCGCAACGTTTTCAACTGCTTTGGCACCAAATGGATAAAGCATTAATATTGAACTTTTTTATCTCCTCATCGCTGCTTATTCTTATGCGAATTTTGGTAAAAGGAGTGTTTTTGTTTTTTAAAGAACTTAAATCAGAAACCAAAGAGAATATTCTGATTTATGGATCCGAAAAAAAAGCAATCCTGATCAAAAAAGCAATAGAACAGAATGGAGATTCTAACCTAAGCATCATTGGCTTTATTGATGACAACAGAGATCGGGTTGATAAATACCTCGAGCAGAAAAAAGTATACCACTCTTGCTCAGTAGCGTTATTAAAAGAAAAACACAATATAAAAAAGATACTTTTTGCAGAAGATGCACTAAACACTTTAAACAAAAAGAAAATTATCGATATCTGTGTTAACGAAGGTATGAAAGTAATTATGGTGCCACCATCAGATAAATGGTTGTACGGCAAGTTGGATTCGCACCAATTACGCGACCTGAAAATTGAAGATTTGCTGGAGCGTGAACCGATTAAGCTCAATAAAAAGAATATCCTGAAAGATTTAAGTGGAAAATGTATTTTGGTTACAGGTGCTGCGGGTTCCATCGGATCGGAGATTGTTAGGCAGGCCTTACAGTACAATCCTAAATCTGTAATTCTCTGCGACCAGGCAGAAACACCGCTTCATGATTTAAAACTCGAACTGGAAGACAACTTCCAGGATGCGAACGTGAAGATATTTATGGCCAATGTGCAGAATTTAAACCGGATCAGAACATTATTCGAGCTCTATAAACCTGAAATTGTTTTCCATGCTGCGGCTTACAAACATGTTCCTATGATGGAGAATAATCCAGCTGAAGCCATTTTAACCAATGTGCTGGGCACTAAAAACATGGCCGATATATCAATGGAATTTGGCGTAGAGAAGTTTGTAATGATTTCTACAGATAAAGCTGTTAAGCCAACCAATGTAATGGGGGCATCTAAACGTTTGGCCGAAATTTATATTCAGTCACTAAACAGTCCGGAGATTATATCAACTGGCGAAATTACCACACAAACTTCGCGCACCCGTTTTGTAACTACCCGTTTCGGAAATGTTTTGGGCTCAAATGGCTCTGTTATTCCAAGATTTAAAAGCCAGATAGAAAAAAGAGGTCCTATCACAGTAACAGATCCAGAAATTACCCGGTACTTTATGACGATTCCGGAAGCCGTTCAATTGGTAATGGAAGCCGGAGCAATGGGCAAAGGAGGAGAGATATACCTTTTCGATATGGGTAAGCCAGTTAAGATTGTCGATTTAGCTGTAAATATGATCAAATTAGCGGGTTTAACGCCTTATGTGGATGTCGATATTGTGTTTACCGGCTTAAGGCCAGGAGAGAAGCTGTATGAAGAACTTTTGCTTATCGATGAAGAAATTATACCCACACATCATCCAAAAATTAAAATATCACAAAAAGTAGCTTACAATTATTTGTACGTTAATCAAATTATTAAAGATCTGATTGTACTCAATAACGATGGCAACGATTTGAATATGGTGAAGAAAATGAAAGAAATTATACCCGATTACATCAGTAATAATTCAAGATTTGAAGAGTTAGACCTGTTGGTTGCCAATTGATCACCGTAAAAATACCCTAATGTAATTATTTTACTTTTGTTCTTGAAATAATTATTAAATTGCATTAAATAGTAATAGTCGTCCCAGATTGTTGATCGAATTTAAATATTTATTTTAAATTAAATTAACTGCTATGAGTTTAAATGTAGGCCAGGTTCTTGAGCGTGTTGTACGCAGAGACAGAATGGGAATAAGTGAATTATCCCGGAAATTAAATGTAAGTAGAAGAACTATTTACAATTGGTTTGATCAGAAAAGTCTAAACCCTGAAATTATTTGGAAAGTAGGTACCGTCATCGGTCACGATTTTTCTGTTGAATTACCCGAAACTTTTGCTAAAAACAGTAACTATATCCATGAGGCCTTTGATGCACATACAGGTGATCAAACCAAAGGTGATGCGAATTCTGTATACTTCTGGATGAATAAATACATCAAGTTACTTGAAAAATACAACGAAATATTAAGCAATAACAACATAGAAAAGAATGTTTCTGAAACGGTTGCACATCATACTATGCCAAGAAATAACAATCGGTCTATTTCTTAAGTCATTGCCGGTATTCTAATTTGTTTTAAACCGATATCTTCTTAGGGTTTACCATCCGGTGAACACTCCCTTTTTTATAGTATCTCTCTAAATAATTCGCCATGAGCACGCTCTATGGTGATGGATTTCTATTCACTAAAATTTCGAAATCATGAAAACAATTAACGCATTAACTCTACTGTTACCATTGTTTGCCTTTCAGGTCGCCAAAGCACAATCGCAGGTTTATGGTGGTACAGGTATTCGGTACTCAGTTGGCATCGAAACAGGTTTGGCTACTGGCTATTTGGCCAAAAAGTACGAAGCACCGCTTGGCGTTTCCGTTCAGGCAGAATTTCCCATCACCGAAAGCATCTTATATGCCTCGGTAAATACCGGATTCAATAATATTTTTGTATCGGGCAATTACTCCCGCTTGGTTGATGATTTACAGCTTGTGCCGGTTAAAGCGGGCTTAAAATATTTCTACAGAAGTAATCTTTATCTGCAGTCGGAAATAGGTTTCTCCTTCCTCTTAAATAAAACAAATTGTGTGGAGGGCAAAAAAGCAGCATTTGTATACGCACCGCAGGCAGGAATGATATTTTATCTGCACAACAATAATTACATCGATGCAGGATTACGCTATGAAAGCAATGGCAAATTCTATCACTGCGACCATACGAACAACTTTGTTGGCTTCAGAATCGCCTGGGGCTTCAGTTTATAAACGGGTATTCCTTAGTAGTCATCTTTAATAAGCTTCATAAATGAAAGCAAGTATACAATACAATACGTTGAACGGATTGTGGATCCTTTTTATTGACTGTAAATATGAGGATTCTCCGAAATACATTAGGATGATTACGAAAATTATAATCAAAATGTTATCTGGGACCATCATTCCAGGCAATCGGCGAAGGGTTAGATCTGGCAGGCATTACCTGATTCATGAGCACGTTGTAGAATTACACACCGACGAATGGTTTCCTTTGGTATTGGCAAGTGAAAGAAAAGAGCTGTTAGAAGGAATTAAATCTATTTTTCTGGATATGAGCGGGAAAAAATAACCCGCCCAATCTATTTTATCGATCAAAAATACGGGAAGGTTGCTCCGAAAGGAGTAGCCTTTTCTTGTTTTACGGCAATTGCAATACGGTAATACGGCAACATACTATCTGCAAATGACCGTTAGCTGATTAATATTCGATTACAACCTTACCAATAGTTTTTCCGCTTTCTAATAAGCGGTGTGCTTCTTTTAGGTTTTCTGCTGTAAATCCTTTCAGTATGCTATTTAACGTTGTTTTAAGCGTGCCATTGTCAAAAAGTTCGGCGAGTTTATTTAAAATATGGTGTTGCGCTTCCATATCATCGGTTTGATACATCGAACGGGTGTACATCAATTCCCATGAAAAAGTAACACTTTTGTTTTTTAATTTATTCAGTGCAATAGGAGTGGCTGAACCGGTAATGGAAACAATATGGCCTTGTGGTTTGATCAATTCTACTATGGCATCCCAATAGCCATTTAAATCAACAAAATCTAGGATAAAGTCTACTTCCTGACAACCTGCTGAACGTATTTCTTCAACCAGGTTTTTATGGTCTACTACCAAATCGGCTCCCATAGCCAGGCACCATTCTTTGGTTTCTGTACGCGAAGCTGTGGTAATTACCTTTAGTCCGCTTATTTTTTTTGCGAGCTGTATGGCAATTGAACCTACGCCACCGGCACCCCCAATAATAAGTATACTTTTTCCTTTATCTTTTTGCTCGCTGATGCGGATACGATCGTATAATGATTCCCATGCTGTAAGTGCAGTTAAGGGCATAGCAGCAGCTTCGGTATTGCTAAGTGTACTTGGCTTTAAGCCTACAATACGCTCATCTATTAATTGATATTCGGCATTGCTTCCACTGCGCGTAAGGTCGCCAGCATAATAAACCGCATCACCAGGCTTAAAAAAAGTAACTGCTTCTCCAACTGCTTCTACCGTTCCGGTCGCATCCCAGCCAATCACTTTCGGTGTTTCCAGCACGGTATCTTTAGCACTGTTCTGGCGAACCTTATAATCTACCGGATTTACACTGATTGCATTTATCTTAACCAGTATATCGCGTCCGCTAGGTTGTGGAACAGCTGTTTCAAATTCGATAAAACTTTCTTCTGCCGAAATGGGTAATGAGGTTTTAAATCCTATAGCTTTCATGATGTCTTTATATTAATATACAATTTTATAATTTCTGTAAGGCAAATATAAACTGATATAGTGTTATTATTCAGTATAAATTTGCTTTTAATTGGTAAATTTGCGCTATTGGTTAGCACAAAATGAATAGAGAAACTTTATACGAACCTTTTGAAATTGTTTATAAAAAGCTAGACGAATGTCCGAAAGAAGGCCATAAACATTTATTTTTTGAACTGATATATATTTTATCGGGCACAGGAAAGCAATGCATCAATAACAATAAATTTGATTATTATGCCGGCCATATGTTTCTGATTACGCCAGAAGATTGCCATTCGTTTGAGATAGAAACCACTACCGAATTTTTCTTTCTACGTTTCGGAAATGTATACATCCGCTCGAAGGATTTTCGTACCGATGATGTACAACGGATGGAGTATATCCTGCAGAATGCCAGTCATCAACCAGGCTGTATCCTAAAAAATTTTTCAGATAAACCTTTTATCCGGTCGCTTATTGATGCAATGATGGCCGAATATGTAAACCGCGATCTATATAACAAAGAGTTAATTGCGAAAATGGTAGATACGATGATTGTTGTGGTAGCCCGAAATATTGCCAAATACCTGCCAGCTGCCATTAAAGAAGATGCCGAAGGGAAAACCCTGGCCTTACTAAACTATATCCAGGCGAATATTTATAACCCGGAGAAATTAAGGGCCGAAAAACTGAGCAGCCGGTTTGGTATATCTGAGAATTACTTTGGTAAGTATTTCAAGAAACATACCAACGAAACGCTTCAGCAATATATAGCCAATTTAAGGATTAAACTGGTTGAGGCACGGTTACGTTTCAGTAACATGCGGATCAATGAAATTGCCTATGAGTTGGGCTTTACAGACGAAAGCCATTTGAATAAATTTTTTAAATCGCAGAGAGGATTAAGCCTTAAAGCTTTTAGAAATTCGCTTGTGGTTTAAATACAACTTACAGTTGCTAAAAAGCAACAAAAAGTAGCGTAATTACAACTATAACGATCGGTTGATTTGCTGAATCTGGCTAAGCGGCTAAATGTTTTAGAATTATTTTCACAGTGAGTAAGTTTCATTTCTTTGCTTTTTGAAAGGCACGAAGAATCACATAGAATATTCTGACACCAAAGCAATTCTTTTCCAAATGCCCGAAGGAGATCAAACACATAATTCAAATTTTAAGTGGGTAATTATTTATTAAATATTACCCACTTAGGTATAACTAAAAATTAATTCAAAGCGTTCTTTCACGACTATTTAGTAGAATCTATTTATGAGACGGCCACTAAATAATTTGGTCGGGAATATTAATTTTTAAATGATTTTAAAAATGTCAAATTTGGATCCTTTATTAGAGGTTTAAAGATCAGTTTTCTAACAATTTTCTCTTCACCAGAGGGCGTTTCAAGTTCAAGTTGGTAAATACGGCCACCAAATTTTGATTCTAGGTTTGGTGCAAATGACGGTTCTGAAGCTGTGTATGGCTTTCTTAAATATGCTGTAAATATTTGCCCTTTCATTTGTCCGGTGTTAGGAGTGAAGACAATTTTCTTTAATGTCAAACCATCCAGCTTAATTTCTGATTCATCAAATTTTTCCCCGTTATAATACTTGAAGTTAATTTCGAAACCATTCACTTTACTCTGAAATGGTAAAAATTTAAGATTTGTCTTTTTACTTAAATTTTCTATAGTTGCGTACTTCTTATTGTTAAAATCAATGATATTATAGCCACTTGCAACGATTTTTCTACTTTGTTTGTTAAGAAAGTCGGTATCACTTATAGTTTTAAGAAGTTCCAGTACCATTGAGTTGTTCACAAACAAGGTATCCTGCTTATAAATTGTCATAGAATTGTTCTTATTGCTGCCAAAATAGATGGTGTGTACATAAAGACCTTGTAGCTTGAGATCATTTTTTTGTGCAAGCACGCTCTTTGAAACAAAAAACATGCTTATCGTTAGGTAGATTATTTTAATCATTAAAATTCATTAATTGCCTTTCCACCGCTTTGAACATTTTTGTCGCGCTTACAACCCTAGATGATTGAACTTCTGATCCAATGCCCATGAAAGAAACTCTTCCTCCAGTATAGGTCCAGAAATTATATATCCCGAATAGTCTGTATGATTAAGTTCTTCATAACTAAGCAAAACCGTAAATCCATATAAACTACTTCCCAAGTGTAACAAACTTTCTATTGAATATCTATATCCTACTGAAGGATCATGTTCCATTATTACATATGTAAGCCGCATCGAATATAAGTATTAAGGATGTCTTATTATTACATCGAAAATGCGCATTACACATAGAGGTGTATTTTCAGTATAAATCGGTTAAAATCCTTGACGTAATGATTGGCAACACTTAAAAACATATCTTTACGCTCTACCTTCGCCCTTACGAATAAATATTACAAAGCTATTAAAACCTTGGTTAATTGCGTATCAAAATAAAATACAGCTTGTTGAGCAGCCTGAAAACTGAAATTATTGTTGGCCCTAAATTTATGATCCATTTTCCATCCATAGATTCCGGAAATTTTGGATAAAGTAATATAATCTTATAGCCCTTCCATACCAGGAGTTATCCCTCAGGGTTGAACCTACCTACAGGCCTCGAATGGCTTTCATCCAACAATTTCCTTTCGGTGCTGAATTCCCCAGTCCGTCAGATTGTTGATTATGGTCTGTAGCGTTTTACCATGCTTGGTAAGCTCGTATTGAATGGTGACAGGATGCGTGTCTAAAACTGTTCTTTTGACCAATTTGTTTATCTCCAATTCTTTCAATTCCTTACTGAGCATTTTATTTGAAATTCCGATAACATCATTTAAAATGTCGGAAAATCTCCGTTTATTATAATGGCATATCGATGAAATGATGTAGATTTTCCATTTTCCACTTAAAACATCCATCGAATCATGGATGGCCATCATCTCTTTTTTACGATCATTTTGATCTATTGGTTTGCACTCCATATGTTACTTTGTTACCTCTAGGTTACTGTTACTTTTTGAAACAAAGTAACTAAAATATATTAACATAGCATAACTTTGTTGCTCAATAATTCAATAAGCAATAAAATGAGTAGATTAAAAAATAGGGTGGCTATTGTTACCGGGGCATCAAAAGGAATAGGTGCCGCCATAGCCCGTCATTTCGCCGCAGAGGGTGCGAAAGTGGTTGTAAATTATGCATCAAGCAAAGAAGACGCCGATAAAGTTGTTAAAACGATTACAGCTAACGGTGGAACTGCTATTGCTATACAGGGCGATATATCAAATCAGGCTGATGTAAGCAAGTTATTTGAAGAAACAAAAGAAGCTTTCGGTACATTGGATATCCTGGTAAATAATGCAGGTATTTACCAATACTTACCTATTGAACAGGTATCAGAGGAATCTTTTCATCAGCAGTTCAATATTAATGTTTTAGGTTCTGTTTTTACCATTCAGGGAGCTTTAAAGCTGTTCGGCAATAAGGGTGGGAATATCATCAATATCAGTTCAGGTGCAAGTAATACCCCTTTACCAACAGGGAGTGTATATTCTGCAACCAAGGCAGCATTGGATGCCGTAACCATTGCTTTATCGAAGGAGTTTAGTGGCAGAAATATCCGTATCAATTCTATTTTGCCCGGTGTTGTGGAAACAGAGGGTTCGCACAGTGCAGGATTTATTGGGAGTGAATTTGAAGCCAGATTAGTTGCCACCACACCGCTTGGACGTACCGGGCAGCCGGAAGATATAGCAAAAGTGGCCGTATTTCTTGCCTCCGACGAGGCGGCATGGATAACAGGAGAAAAAATTTCGGTTTCAGGAGGTATTTACGGAATATAACAGATAACTAAAGATGAATAAATTAAAAAATAAGGTCGCTGTTATTACCGGCGGCAACAGTGGGATTGGTTTTGGAATTGCGGAAGCTTTCAAAAATGAAGGAGCAGTAGGTGTAATTACCGGCAGAAATAAGGCTACTTTGGACCGTTCGGTCGCGGAACTAGGCGAAGATTTTGTGGGGGTAACAGGAGATGTAACCGTTAACAAAGATCTGGAAAACATTTTCAGGAAAACCATTGAGCGGTTTGGCAAGATCGATGTCCTCGTAGTAAATGCCGGAGGTATTGTTGATGGTATGCCGATGGCCGCAATCAATGATGTTACTGAGGAAAACTATGACAGTTATATGGACCTCAATCTGAAAAGCACCTATTTCACCGTCCAAAAATCCCTGCCTTACCTAAATGACGGTGCATCGGTTATCTTGATAGGATCTAGCGCTGCTCATCGGGCTGCACCCGGGATGACCATTTACGGAGCGGCAAAAGCAGCTGTCATATCGCTTGCCAAAGGTTTATCTTTGGATTTACTACCCAGAAAAATAAGGGTGAATACGCTTTCGCCCGGATCTATTGATACCCCGGTTTTCGGAAAGATCGTCCCCGAAGAGCAATTGGATCAAGTGAAGCAGATGTGGATCGATATTACACCAGTTGGTAGGCAAGGATTGCCTTCGGATATCGGAAATGCTGCTGTATTTCTGGCATCTGATGATTCATCCTTTATAGTGGGTACGGAAATTCTTTCCGACGGTGGTCTCACCAATATCAGCCTGATGAAATAGGAGAGAAAACGAAAACGTGCTTTTACCTATGAACCTTCGAACGGACAGTTTGAGGGTTCATTCATTACTGGTTTGAATAATACCCCGATTTTAAACTGCATTCAGGCCTTTTAAAAGAAACAGCCTTCTGTTTTCAGAAACTTTCAGTCATGTAAATAAAACTTAACTGAAATTAAGAAGACTTAAAATAACTTTTTAATTTAAAGACTTCCTGAATTCCAAGGGGGGGAAATATTCAAGTTAATATAGTATATGACTTAGCAATTTTTTTAGACATAAAAAAAACGGGTCTATTAAGACCCGTTTTTTCATTTGGCGGAAAGCGAGGGATTCGAACCCCCGGACCTGTTACAGTCAACAGTTTTCAAGACTGCCGCATTCGACCACTCTGCCAGCTTTCCGGAGGCAAAAGTACGAACTCCGGTTAAATCTGCAAACTATGAATGCTTTTTTTTTATATAAACTTGATAATTACTTAACACAGAGGGAGAAAAAATTATTTCTTCTGGATATTTTCTTCAATTGGCTCCGATTTTTTGAACAAATTAAAGGTAGGGCGGATAATTTTTACACTTCTTTTGCTCACATCAACACTGGCATTGAGCTCAAAACCGATCAATAAAATCAAAGAATTAAGGTAAAGCCAGATCATCACTACAATTAATGTTCCGATAGAACCATATACTTTGTTGTAGGAAGCAAAATGGTTAATGTAAAAAGAAAAACCCCAAATAGTAAGGAAAGCTAAAATGGTAGCCAGCCAGGAACCTGCACTAAAGAAACGCCATTTTTTAGAATGTGCCGGCCCGTATCGATATAAGATAGATACCGTTAAAAAATATAAAATAGCCAGTAGTGCCCACTGGGTAAACTGTACGGCAAAGGCCAGGAAACTACCTTTAATGTGGAGTTCGTTTGTGATCTTATTCAGTAAAACTTCTCCCAGAGTCATGGCGCTGATGCAGATGATGATCGAAAAGCAGATAATGATTGTTAAAACGAGTGCAATTAAGCGTTGTTTTAACCAGCCCCTGGTTTCGATAATCAATGATGATTTGTTAAAAGCCTTCATTAAATTTTTAACCCCATTGGTGGCAAAAAATATGGCCGATAAAAAACCGAAAGATAGTAAGCCTCTGTTCTGGTTTTTAATAATGTCTTTTAATGTGGTTTCAAAGGCATCAAAAGCATTATGCGGCAGTACAAGCTGTATTAAGTTTAGCAGTTGATCCTGGAAACCTTTGATTGGAATAAAGGGAATTAAGGTAAACAGGAAGATAATGCCAGGGAAGATAGCCAGCATAAAACTGTAAGCTAAAGATGATGACTTGTTTACCAAAGCATCTTTGCCAATTTCACGAAAGAAAAATGTAGCTACAGTGTACAATGGAAGTGGGCTAAAACCAGGCAAAACGCATCCCTTCGTCCATTCGATAAATCTAGAATAGAGTTTAAGATGTAACAATTGCCTATGTAACCATTCCATTGTATTTATTAATTAAAAAACACCGATAGTTTTTCCATAAAATTTTCGGGTGGATTTGTAGGTTTATTTTTCTTCATATCAACAAAAACCAGTGTAGTGGTCCCAATGTTTATGAGCTCTTCTTTTTCGTTATACAACTCATACTCGAAAAAGATCCTGATGCCTGGCAAGGTTTTGATGATTGTTTTTACGGTAATTTCCTGGTCGTAAAGGGCAGGTTTAATGTATTTGCACTTTAATTCCAAAACAGGCATCATAATTCCGTCAGCCTCCATCGAGCTATAGCTCATACCCAAACTGCGCAACATTTCTACCCGGCCTACTTCGTAGTATTGTGCATAATTGCCATAATACATATAGCCCATCTGATCGGTTTCGCCATACCGAACCCTGATTTTTGTACTGTGGCTATACATTATTTAAAAATGTTTCTTTTGTTTAAAGCTTCACGATATTTCTTTGCATTGATTTCGTGCTGCGCTTTATTTTCAGCAAAATTATGGTAGCCAGAAAAATCTTCTTTGGCACACATGTAAATATAATTGTTGTTGTCGCGGTTTAATACAGCATCAATTGCATTAATACTTGGCATCATAATCGGTCCCGGAGGCAAACCAGCGTACTTATAAGTGTTGTAAAGCGATTGTACCTGTAATAATTTTCCGGTTACCCTTTTAACCGTAAAATCGTTGTTTGCAAAAATCACCGTCGGATCAGCCTGTAACAATATGCCTTTATTCAAACGGTTTAAATACAAACCCGCTATAATGGGCATTTCTTTGTCGTAAAGTGCCTCTGCATCAACAATAGAAGCCAGGGTATATACCTGTACTGGAGTCAGGTTTAAACTTGCTGCTTTTTGTTTCCGCTCGGCTGTCCAGAATTTATCATATTCCTTGTGCATGCGTTCAAAAAAATCAACCGGCGAAATATTCCAGTACATTTCGTAAGTATTCGGGATAAACATCGCGTAAACATTATCCTGGTTAAAACCATATTTGCTAATCAGTGCAGTAGAATCTAAAACATTGATAAAACTTAATGAATCGGCTTCCAGGTTGCTGGCCAGATATGCAGCAAAATTTTCTTTCTTGCGGATGTTGTGAAATTTCAATTTAACCGGATCCTGATTTCCTGCTTTAATTAAGTTAATCAAACTGCGGTTGGTCATTCCTTTGGTTAAACGGTAACGTCCGGGTTTAACACTTGTAGCTAAATTCATTTTTCCGGCAGCTGCAGTAAAAGAAGAGATGCTTTTTACCAGATCTTTCTTTTTAATTTCTGCGATCAGATCATCGTAGCTGCTTCCGGTTTTGATATATAGATATTTTTGATTTTCGGTAACG
Source organism: Pedobacter sp. GW822-FHT03F06 (assembly GCF_058801365.1). Taxonomy (NCBI): domain Bacteria; kingdom Pseudomonadati; phylum Bacteroidota; class Sphingobacteriia; order Sphingobacteriales; family Sphingobacteriaceae; genus Pedobacter; species Pedobacter sp. GW822-FHT03F06. The sequence continues at coordinate 153,984 of NZ_JBXANE010000001.1, read as the reverse complement.
TTAGGGGCAAAGTAAAGCCTGTAAATATTTAACGCAAAGTAACCAGCAATTAAAATAACAACAATTGCAATAACGATTGCCACTTTTTTGCCTGTACTCATGTTCTTTTTTTCTACTTCAGTCATCTGTAATATGATACGTGTTTTATTGTTGTTTGTTAGATAGGGTAATGTTAATTTTTGTGCCTATAGCCACTTTGGTTAACGAATCAACCAGCATAGGATCTTGTTTAATAATAATAGCGGCAGCACTATCGGTAATGGGCCCATCGTAAATAATAGTCCCTAAACTCAGGTTCGAGCCTCTTAGGCTAAATTTCGCTTCATCCATTGTTAATCCCATTAGTTGTGGAATATCTACTTCTTCGTTTCCACGTCCATCGCCCAGTACCAGGTTAATTCTCGAGCCAACAGGCACAATCTGTCCGGCAGCTATGGGCTGACCACCAAAGGAGGCTTCTAAAACCACGTCGCGGCTTACATCTGGTTTATAGCTTGTATCTCCAAGTTTTAATCTCGAACTCTCTATAATAGCCTGTGCTTCTCTTAAGGTCTTAAACGCTATATCAGGGAATTTTGTATTCGGTGTTTTACCTGCATTAATGGTTAAGTAAATGGTACGGTTATCTTTAACAAAAGTATTGGGATCAGGATCCTGATCAATTACAATTCCTGCAGGCTGATCCATAATAAAAACAGAATCTACTTCATATTTTAATCCGGCATCTTCGAGTTTCTTAACTGCCTGCTCAAAAGATAAGCCTTTTACCATAGGCACATTTAGGCCTTGTCCGTGTTTGGTATAATATCTTAAACTAAAAAAAGCGACCAATAGAAGCACCACAACCGTTACTATTGCAGCTAAAATATTGTTTCTAAACGATTTGGTTTTTAAATAATCTATAAATTTAGACATGAATCTTAATTTGGGTTATGCGTACAAGCTCAAATGTAACTATTTTAATGATTGATTGAATTATAGAATCCATTTCCTCATTCCGTCATGCTCTAATTCCTTCATTCAACCATTGAATAAATTCTCTCCTTCAATATTATTAAAGCACAAAGATATTTATATTTTTGAGGATATATTTATATTCAATTTCTATTTATAAAAGGATTTTTAACATGAAGAAAACGATAGCATTGTTAACAGGCGGTACCACAGGCGAATGGGTAGTTTCGGTGAAAAGCGCAGCCACCATTGCTCAAAATATCGATCCCGATTTATACGATGTGTATAAGATTATGCTGAACGAAAAGGGCTGGTTTTATGAGCCTGCTGATTCTGTAAAAATTGAAATAGATAAAAATGATTTTTCCTTAACGCTCGAAGGAAGAAAAATTAAGTTCGACGGTGTTTTTATTGCTATCCATGGTTCGCCCGGTGAGGATGGAAAGTTACAGGGCTATTTCGATATGTTAGGTATCCGGTACACTGCCTGCGATGCATTAACTTCATCAATTACGATGAATAAAGGTTATACCAAAGCTGTTGTAGAAGGTATTGATAACCTGTACACCGCAAAATCTGTTCAGATATTTAAAGGTGGAAACTATAACTTAAATCAAATTAAGCAAGATTTAAGGTTGCCTTATTTTGTTAAACCAAATAGTGGGGGCAGTAGTATTGGCATGAGTAAGGTAAAACATGCCGATGATCTGGAAAGTGCTATAGAAAAAGCTTTTAAAGAAGATGATCAGATTTTAATTGAGGAGTTTGTTAGTGGTAGAGAGTTTTCGATAGGCATTTTTGGCGCTGAAGGAAAAGTTATTGTTTTGCCAGCTACAGAAGTGATTCCGGCAAATGAGTTTTTTGATTTCGAAGCCAAATATACGCCCGGTGCAACTGAAGAAATTACACCCGGTAGAATGACGGAAGAAGAGGTGAGCCGCGTGCAGCAGGTGGTAAAGGATGTATATAAGAAGCTAAATTGCAGGGGAGTGGTACGTGTTGATTATTTCCTGGAAGAAGGAACCGGTAAGTTTTATTTTATCGAAATCAATACCATTCCCGGGCAAACAGCAACCAGTTTTATTCCACAACAGGTAGCGGCAATGGGCATTACACTGAAAGAGTTTTATACCCGTTTAATGAAAGAAACATTAGGTTAGTCTTCATAAACCTGATCATTGTTAGAACCCGATAGTAAAAACACAATAATTTAGGGAATAGCGCGCGTTGTAAATCTTTATTGTATTAGTTAGCTATTGGAACCATAGCCTTAAGATTTTCATATGCACCTACCGTGTGGACACATCTTTTGAAATTCCATTAGCATTGACCGTCATTGCCAGGTTGACTGGCAATCTTAATACAATAGAAAGGTTAGTGAGTCGTTTGTGAAGCCTTAAGATTCCCGTTTTCACGGGAATGACGCAAGATCTTCTAATATTTTTTATCACCCAAATACCCACTATTCCGAAAAAGCCTAAATGACGATGAACTTCCAAAAACTGATTGATAAAGGCTTAAAAGTTAAAAGCTATCCTAAAGATTCGGTTATTTACGAGCCTGGTAAGCAGCCGCGCTATGTGTACTTTATTAAATCAGGTGAGGTAAGAATGGTTACTGTTAGCGATGAAGGAAAGGAATTTATTCAAGGGGTTTTTAAAACGGGCCAGTATTTTGGCGAACCTGCATTATTAATCAACAGGCCTTATTTAGCTTTTACCATCACCAATAAAGATTCGCAGCTAATTGCTGTAAATAAAGAAGATTTCTTTGATCTGATCAAAAACGAGCCCGATTTTAGCATGGAGCTGATCCGTACTTTAAGTAACCGTCTTTTTTATAAATCGATGATGCTGGAAGAACTGGCGAGTGAAAAGGCTGAGCATAGATTATTAACGATTATCAATTACCTTCTCGACGATATTGCATTAGGTGAAAATTTAAAGGTAACGCGACAGGAATTAGCAGATATGACCGGTTTAAGGGTAGAAACAGTTATCCGTGGCACTAAAATACTGGCCGAAAAAGGCCTAATCAAAACCATTAAAGGGAAAATAGTAAAGGTTTAGTGTTTATTGGGAAAGTATTAATGAACCCATGACAAATTTACAATAAACAAATGACCAATGAACTAGTGAACCAATATACTAATACCTCAAACATGATGCAGATCATAAATTAGTTTTTAATTTTAGCCTTACCTTTGTGGTATTAAATTAGAAGATTATGGCTGAGTTATCTAAATTTCAAGCGTTTTTACAGTGTAAATGTCCACGCTGCCGTAAAGGAGATATCTTTACTGGAAGTGCTTATTCTTTCAGATTACAAAAAACTAATATTGCCTGTCCGTATTGCAATTTAAAATTTGAGCGTGAGCCAGGATTTTTCTATGTAGCGATGTTTGTAAGTTATGCCATGAATGTTGCAGAAATTATTACCATTGGAGTAGCATCATATGTTTTAGGCTTGCCTTTAGTTTATGAAAACCTGTGGTATTATGTAGGTTTAATCTTAACAGGTGTTTTACTGTTATCACCCATTAATTATCGTTATTCGAGGGTTATTTTACTTCATTACCTTACACCAGGCCTGCATTATGTTCCAGGAAGTGGGGATTAATAAATTATAGATAGGAGAGCGGATAATTTTAAATAGTCCGCCCGCCCTTTTTTAGCTATTTCTTCATTGGGTGCTGAACATATTCTGATAATCTGACAACCTTTCCATTTTTCAATTTAATATCGTTAAACAAAGCTACTGTATCGGTTTTACCTTCTTTTGTTGTAGAAACCTGGTTGTACCATAAGCTTACCCATTCTTCACTTTTATCTTTATTTATAACCGATTCCATGTCTTGCATCTCGATTTTAAAGCCTTTCATTTTGTCGAATTCACCCTGTAATTCTTTCAGGAGCTGAGGTTTTGTCCCTTTAAATTTGTAACCATCCAGTTCTAAAGCCACACTGTCCGCAAGCACCTTGCTCATACTGGCTGTATCCAAATTTTCGAATGTTTTAATAAGGGTCATTGCGGTTACCGCATTTTTTGTATCGGGGTTCATTTCCCAATTTTGTACCTGTTTAATAGTATAGGGGTACTTTGTACTATCTGCAGCTACTGCCATATCGGTAGTTTTAGCTTCCTTATTTTCGCATGCTGCAAAAAGTAAGGTAGCCATGATGAGGGATGATAATTTCTTCATGATAATTAGTTTATTGGTTTGATTAAATATAACTAATTACTTGAATATTAATTGGATGTATACAGTTTTTGTTCGTGGGTTTACATACTGGAATAAAATACAACAGCTATTTAAATAAATAACAAAACGTGAATCCTGTTCAAAGTATTGGTTGTTAAAATGATCTTAACAGTTTATACCATAATGCGGATAAAATATAACACAAGTGTATTATAATTATTTTTTATTAGAAAATGTTTATCCAGTAATGCTTCGGGAACAGCAGTCCCGTTATTCGCTATAGCTCCGATAAAAGATCGGAGGCTGCAGCTTCTACCGGGTTTATAGAACAAGAGCTTGTATGAAAAGTCACCAATCCTTATTGTAAACGAGTACTATTTTAAGTTTCTGTATAGTTCTATGATTTTTCTATTGCGGTCGAATAACGATTGAAATTAATTATTTATGGTACTGTTAATACAATCTACCAAAGCTTTTACTTTTATTTCGGAGGTGAGTTCGTAACGATATTCATCCTCAATACTGCCCATTTTGGCTTCCGTATTTCTAAATTCCATTTTACTTGGCACAAATTCCTTTGCTGAAGCATGAAATTGTGTGGCACCTGTTTGATTAATAAGATTTTTTACATTGCTTTCATTTATGCCAGCGCCGGGCATGATGGTAATCCGGCCATTGGCCTTTTTTACAAGCTGCGCCAGTTTTTCTGCCCCCAGGATTGCAGAAGAAGCACCTCCTGAGGTAAGTACCCTTTTTATGTTGAGTGCAATTAAATCTTCCAGGGCCTGATCCATATCGTTACTCATATCAAATGCCCTGTGGAAAGCTACCTCCATAGGTTTGGCCAGCTCAATTAATTCAGCACACCGTTCTTTATCGATGGTGCCATCTGCTTTAAGTATTCCGGTAACTATACCTTCGCAATTTAATGATCTGCAGATTTTTATATCTTCTTTCATTAATTCAAACTCCATTTCGGAATACAGAAAATCGCCTCCGCGCGGACGGATAATTGGCCAAACTTCAATGGATAGGTTTTTCTTAGCCAGAGCAATTTGAGCATAACTTGGCGTGGTACCACCTTCAGCCAGGTTATCACAAAACTCTACTCTTTTCGCTCCGCCATTTTGGGCAGCTAATGCCGATTGATAAGAATTAGCACATACTTCTAAGCAACCCATTGCCACTTCACTCATTATATTAGATTTAAATGTATATTATTCATGCGGCCCTGCTGGCCCTAAAACTACCCATCCCTTTGGCGATTTGTAGGTATTAAGCAACTGTACTGATTTTCCGCCATCTGGATACCAGCATACTTCTGTAATTACCCAATGCGTTTCGTCAACTTTTTTACGTTCGGGAAAAGCATTTTGGACAGTAGAAAAATCAGGGAAGCCATGTTCTTCTATATTATTGATGAAAGATAGTTTAAGTACTTCAGCGGTTTCGTTGATGATATCCTGATCAATCTCCATCTTCATCACAGAAAGTAAGGATTTAGCTTCTTCAAAAAAATCTTTACAGGCTATTGCAGCATCAATATCTTTGTTGTTGTAAGCTTTTTCGATCGCCAGAATGGCGCCTTCTGGTGTTTCGAGATCAGCTTTGAAATGATCAACGCCCTCATCAATATATAAACCTATGCTGTTATCAAACGCTGCTTTCTCTTTTTCTGCAATGCCATCCCTAATGGCCCGTATGGTATAACCGCCAATTAATCTTCCGTTTTCAATAATCATCCAATCCGAGATTAAATCGCGCTTTATGCCGATTTTTTGATTAAATTTTATGGAGCGAATGTTTACCGGTTCGTTTCCAACGGTACCAAATAAGTTCCCTTCATCATCAAAGTGTGGATCTGTTAACCAGATATGTTCGCCTTCATCACCATCTGTAATGAGCACTTTAACAGAAAAATAGTTTTGGTAAGGTTGTTTGTTTTTTAAACTTTCTTCAAAATACCACAGGGTTAAATTGGCTTTTTCAATCGCCCAGTTCATGCGTTGGTCTTCGTTCGGCACATAAACCATATCTGGCTCACCCTCGCGCTCGGCAACGTTTTTCTTTCCGAAAATTTTAGATAATAATCCCATTTACCGTTTCATTTTTGTTAATCGTTTGGGAAAATTCAACATATTAATAATAGCTTTTGCCTTTGATTAAAAGATCTTGTTTTTCTGCGTTGCAAACGGCATAACTAAAACCCTTCTGAATGGCATAAGCACCATATTCGCCTTTTTTGTTGATGGCTAAAAATCCTACCTGTATATTTTTGGCAGTTTCGGGTTTCTTTTTAATAATACGCATTACCGCTTCTTTACAGGCGGCTTCGGGGGCATAACCCTGACGCATTAATTCTACCACCAAAAATGACCCAACGTTTCTTACCACCTCTTCACCTACACCAGTTGAAGTTGCACCACCCACTTCATTGTCTACATAAAGGCCAGCGCCAATAATCGGACTGTCGCCAATTCTCCCATGTAATTTATAGGCCATACCACTGGTGGTACAGGCACCAGAAATGTTTCCTTTAGCATCAATAGCCAGCATACCAATGGTATCGTGGTTATATTGGTTTCCAGGGAGTTTTTGTGGCGCAGCTTTCTGGTAGAGCTTATTTTCGATATTCATTACTGGCGCATATTTCGCTGTCTTTAACCACTCTTTCCAGGCTTTTTCGCTTGCGGGTGTAAGTAAGTTTTCCTTTTTAAACCCCTGCTCCAAAGCAAACTGCAAGGCACCATCACCAGCCAACATCACATGTGGTGTTTTTTCCATCACTTTACGTGCAACCGATATAGGGTGTTTAATATATTCGAGTGCTAAAACGGCTCCACAGTTACCGAGTTCATCCATAATACAGGCATCGAGGGTAACACGGCCATCGCGATCTGGCAAACCGCCATATCCGACTGATTGATTCTTTTCATCAGCTTCGGGCACCCAAACGCCCTGCTCTACAGCATCTAAGGCACGTCCACCGGCTGATAGAACCTTCCATGCATCAGCATTAGCCGCAATTCCAAAGTCCCAGGTAGAAATTACAATTGGGAAATTTTCTGCTTTTGTTTCTTCATGCGGAATTACATTTGCAATACTACTTTTATCAATGGCCAGCAATCCGGCCGATAGGGCAGATGCTTTTATAAATTTGCGGCGGTTAAACATGTGTGCGCTTATTGTTTGTGATGGTTAATTGTTTAACTGGTTAAATGCTAAATCCACAACATTTTTCAATTGTTACATTGTTGAGATTGCTAAATTATTGAAACGATCGCTCCAGTTTGATTATTGTAATTTGAATATTGGTTATTATTTAACTAATAGTAAACCTATCCGCATCCTTTAAAAAGGGAAATTGCCTTCTGATTTTAACCAGTTCTTCGTAATTGATACTGAATGTATATAAATCTTCGTCTTCTGGTTTATAATAAACGGTATTACCGTAAGGATCCAGGCACATGGATAATCCACTGTGGTAAATTTGGTTTCCATCATGCCCAACGCGGTTTACGGCAATAACATAACTTTGATTTTCTATTGCCCTGGCCGGAATCAATGCTTTCCAATGTGCCGATCGCTTATCGGGCCAGTTGGCAACCAAAAGTAAGATGTCGTATTCCTGATCTACATTGCGTAACCAAACCGGAAAACGCAAATCGTAACAAATGGCTAATCTGATTTTCCATCCTTTAAGTTCGACAATAAGTTTTTCTTTACCAGGACTAAAGTGCTGATCTTCATCGCCCATGCCAAACAAGTGGCGTTTATCGTAATGCTGGTTTTTGCCATCTGGTTCCATCCAGATCAAACGGTTAAAATATTGATTGTTTTCTTTTATAATGATGCTTCCCGTAACTACGCAGTTGTACTGATGTGCCATTTTTTGCATCCACTGCATCGTTTTTCCACCCATTTCTTCGGCCAAGGCTTCAGAATTCATGCTAAAACCCGTGTTAAACATTTCAGGTAAAATAATAATATCGGTTTTTTCCCTTACACCCATCGATAATCTAAGTGCCAGATTCAAAAGGTTTTTCTCAATGTTTTCCCAAAAAAGATAGGCCTGAAAGACAGTTACTTTCAGATTTTCTATTTGAGTGTACACAGGTGCTTCCATTGTATTTAGGTTTTGTCTGGTTAAACGTTTTTTAATTTCTCCGCCGCTAAGGCAAGTGTAGCGTTTTCTTTAGCAAAGCAGAACCTGATAATTTTATGATCGGTTGCTTTCTGGTAAAATGCAGAAACAGGAATAGTGGCTACGCCAAATTCCTTGATTAGCCTCATGCTAAAATCGGTGTCTTTTTCATCGCTGATACTGCTGTAGCTTGCGCATTGAAAATACGAACCGTTGCAAGGTAAAAGCTTAAAACGGCTTTCGGCCAAAAGGCTTCTGAAATAATCTCTTTTCTGTTGAAAGAACGTGCCTATTTCAGTATAATTTTTAGGTTCTTTAATATAATCGGCAATAGCTTGCTGCATGGGACTATTAACGCTGAAAACATTAAATTGGTGTACCTTTCTAAATTCTTTGGTTAATTTCTCAGGCGCTAAACAATAACCCAGCTTCCAGCCGGTAGCGTGCAAGAGTTTGCCAAAGGAGGCTACAATAAAACTTCTTTGCTTTAATTCTGGATAAAGCATTACACTTTGGTGCTTTTGCTCATCGTAAATTAAATGCTCATAAACTTCGTCGCTCAGGATTAGAATATCGGTGCCTGTAATCAGTTTAATAAGCGATTTCATATCATCTGATGATAAAATACTACCCGTTGGGTTTTGTGGCGTATTTAAGATAATCATCCTGGTTTTGGCCGTAAACAATTTCTTAACCATGTCCCAGTCAATTGCATAACTCGGCGGGGCAAGCTCATACGTTTTAACCAGGCCTCCTAAAAGTTTAATGGTAGGTGCGTAACTATCATAGGCTGGCTCGAAAATGATAACTTCATCACCTGCATTGATAATGGCAGCCAATGCGGTAAAAATAGCTTGGGTTCCACCTGCTGTAACCGTAATTTCTGTTTCAGGATTATAATTTATGTTATATAGTTTTTCTACTTTCTCTGCAATGGTTTCTTTTAAAAAAGTAGAACCAGGCATTGGCGCATATTGATTAAAACCATCTTGCATGGCTTTATTTACCAATTCAACAAGTTTTGGATCGCAGGCATAATCAGGAAATCCCTGAGAAAGATTAATGGCATTGTGTTCTGCAGCAAGTTTACTCATCACCGAAAAAATGGTGGTACTTACGCCAGGGAGTTTAGATTGTATATTAAGCATCTTATAAGCGAAAATAGGAAAAAAAAGCTTAAAGCGTAAAACCTATGCCAAAGCCCGCTGCTTAGTAGCATGGTTATTATTGTGATTGATTAAAACTTTATCAGGTCTATTAAACCCTCGCGCTAAATTAACGTCAATAACGAACGCATTAACCAAGTGGCTATTGATGGGTTTTAGATCGAGAAATTTTGTATTATTTCAAATATATTTCAGCTTATTTAAAATTATTCCAGATAAACCCCTTTCTTTGCGTTTTAAAATCTCAATTATCCATTAAATATGAAGTTTAAACACTTAACCGCTGCCTTTTTACTGGTAATAAGTGCATCCGCATTTGTTAGTCCGAAAAGAGCTTTAAGAACATTTGTTTCCAACTACGAAAATGTATTGGGCACATCGTTGGAATTTAAATTTAAAACAATCAGTCAGGCAGACGCAGATTTAGCCGAAGCACGCGCATTAAACGAAATAGATAGGCTGGATGATATTTTAAGTGCATATAAAGCGAATAGCGAGTTTAGTAAATGGATGAACAATGGTAAACAAACCACCAAAGTTTCGGCAGATTTGTTTGAGGTTTTAAAGCAGTTCGAAAATTATAAAGTGTTAACCAATGGCGCGCTTGATGCATCAGCTAAAGTAATAGGTGATGTTTGGAAAAAAGCTGCTGCCGAAAACCGTTTACCGTCTGCAACAGCACTACAAGATGCAGTTAAATTGGTTAAACAAAAACATTATATTTTAAATGAGCAAGATAAAACGGTTACGCGTTTAGATGATGCTCCGTTGGCATTAAATTCTTTTGCAAAAAGTTATATCATTAATAAAGCTGCCGAGAAAGCTGTTCAAAGCCCCGGAATTGAAAACGTGGTTGTAAATATTGGTGGCGATATGGTTATCAAAGGAAATCAGCCAGAGGCGATTGAAATAGCGAACCCTAAAGCTGATGCCGAAAACGATGCAGCCTTAACAACAATCAAAGTGTCGAATATGGCTGTGGCAACCAGTGGTAATTACCGCAGAGGTTTTAAGGTGAACGGCAAATGGTATTCGCATATAGTAGATCCACGTACAGGAAAGCCTGCTTCAGCAATAATTAGTGCAACGGTTATTGGCCCTGATGCTACTGAAGCAGGTGCTTTAGCTACTTCTTTTAATGTACTTTCTATTGCAGAGATTGAGGCATTAACTGCGACTAGAAATGACCTAGCATACTTGTTAATCACCAAAGACGGCAAAGAAATTAGAAGCAAAGAATGGGCTAATTACGAACTTGCTTTTAATAAACCGGCTATTGTGTTAGAAAAAGCAAGCAAAGCTGACAAACTTTGGAATACAAAATATGAGTTGGTGGTAAACTTAGAAATTGCCAATATCGAATCTACAGATGGCAAACGTGTCCGTCGCCCGTTTGTGGCCGTATGGATCGAAGATGCAGCTAAAACACCCGTACGTAATCTGGCTATCTGGTATAACAAACCGCGTTGGTTGCCAGATTTAAAATCATGGAGCCGTTCAAATGGTGATGAGTTTAAAAAAGGGGCAGAAGGAAAACTGAGTTCAACAAGCTCTGCAACACGCGGTCCTGGTAAATATAGTTTATCATGGGATGGAAAAGACGATAGCGGAAAATTGGTAAAAGCAGGTAATTACACCGTTTTTATTGAAGTAGCCCGCGAGCACGGCACTTATCAGGTGATTGCGCAAGAAATGAAATTTACCGGCTCAGCAAAAAAAATAACATTAACGCCAAATACAGAACTAACCTCAGCATCTCTTGACTACAGAAAAATCGGAACCGCAAAAAAATAAGGTAACGGCTGCACCTAGCGGCCTTGGAAAAAAGCAGGTTAAAAAAGATAGCGGAAAGGCTAAGGGTAAAAAACGTCTGGCTGGTTTATCGCGCTGGCTGCATATTTATTTATCGATGGTGAGTTTTACCATTCTGCTCTTCTTTGCGGTATCGGGTTTAACCTTAAATCACGCAGATTGGTTTACTTCTGGCAAGGAAGTGGTTACTAAAGACTCCGGGTCAGTAAACTTAAAATGGGTAAACCAACCTGATACCAACAAGATCAATAAGTTACAAATTGTTGAGTTTTTTAGAACTAAACATGAGGTTAAAGGTGCATTGAGCGATTTTAGGATGGATGAAAGAGAGCTGAGCTTAACTTTTAACGGACCAGGTTACCTGGCCGATTCTTTTATAGACCGCGAAACCGGAAAATATGAATTAACCATAACCAGATTTGGCGCTGTGGCCGTGATTAACGACTTGCACAAAGGAAGAGATTCTGGTAAGGCCTGGTCGTGGATTATCGATATTTCGGCAGTGCTGATGACATTGGTATCTATCTCAGGAATTATCCTGATCTGTTTTATTAAAAAGAAACGACTAAGCGGCTTCATCATCGCAGCAGTAGGTACAATTGTTTGCTATTTGATTTACAAGTTATTTGTACCATAAGTTAACCACAAAGACACTGAGGGCATTTAGATTATCTCTTTGTATTCTCGGTGTCTTTGTGGTATAATATTAATGCGCTACAACAGCAGCATCAGCCGATGCCTCCACTTCAGTGGTGATAAACCTTCTGCCGATTAACAAACAACACAAAGCAATAAAGGCAGCTGCTGTCATTACCAGAGGCATGGGTACTACCGAGTGTTCGCTAAATAAACTTACCATTACCGAGGCCAAAGCGCCTAATCCCATTTGCAAGGCACCCATTAATGCCGATGCACTACCTGCATTTTTGGTAAACGGAGCGAGTGATAAGGCTGCCGCATTTGGGTTAATTAAACCTAAGCAGGCCAAAAATAAGGCGATAAAGCCTATGGTAGAATATAAATTTAACCAGTTATTTAGGGCGAAAACCAGAAATATTAAACTGAAAATACATTGTGCAATAAGTGCATAGGTTACAATGTTTTTGCTGGTAAACCATTTTAGTATCAGGCTGTTCACTTGACTCGATCCAATAAATGATACAGAAAGCAGTGCGAAAATCCAGCCATAACCTGTTTTACTTACCTCATAAATCTTCATAAATACCTGAGGCGAAGAAGATACATAGGCGAATAAACCTGAAAAGGTAATTGAACTGATCAAAGCATAAGTGTAAAATTGAGGTTCTTTTAAAACCGCAAAGAAATTGGTTAAAATTGGCTTTGGTTTTAAAGAGTAATTCGGATCGGGTTTATAACTCTCCGGTAGTTTGAAAATGGAAGCCAGGAGCATTAAAACGGCCATCAATCCTAAAAAAACAAATACATATTTCCAGCCCAGGGCCGAAATTAAGTAGCCGCCCGCAGTGGGGGCAAGCATAGGCGAAACCGCAATCACCAGCATTAAGGAAGCAAAAACCTTTGGGCTTTCTTCTACAGAAAACAGATCCCGCACCATAGCCACAGAGGCAACAGCAGTGGCACAACTTCCAATGGCTTGTACAAAACGTAAAACAATTAGTTGGTTAACATCAGTTACAGCCAAACAAAGAAAAGAAGAAAGGATATAAAGTGCTAAACCAAAATATAGCGGTTTCTTTCTTCCAAATTTATCTAACAGTGGCCCGTACAATAACTGGCCGGCAGAAATTCCGATAAAAAAGCTTGATAGTGATAGGGCTACAGTTGATTCATTACTCCTTAAATCCTTTGCAATATCAACAAAACCAGGCAGGTACATGTCGATAGAGAATGGGCCAAGTGCCGCAAGTGAACCTAAAATGAGTATGAGATAGAAGTGTTGTTTTTTAGCCATGAAGATTTACCGGATTTTGATTCTGCAAAGATTGGGAGATTTAAGTTGCTAACCTATTTTTACAGTCGAACGATTGTAAAAATCATATTTTTATTGCTGAACATTAATGTGGCAAGCTGCGTAATCTTTGTGTTATCTCTATTAAAAATATGATGATCGCTATGCTAAATCTGCTATTTATTTATAGATTTATAGTCTATGACTTTTAAAACAAAAGAAAGCCGTTTACTACTCATTCTGGGTAGCTTTTTTGTAGCAAACGCTATATTATCAGAGTTTATTGGAGTTAAATTGTTCAGTGTTGAAGAAACGCTGGGCTTTAAAAAGTTCGATATAAACTTACTGGGTGTTCCGCATTTATCCTTCGTAATGTCGGCAGGGGTATTAACCTGGCCGATTATTTTTATTATGACGGATATCATCAATGAATATTTTGGTGTTAAACAAGTTAGATTCTTGTCTGTCCTTACTGCCATATTAATCTCCTTTGCCTTTCTTGTAGTTTGGGGTTCGATGCACTTAACTGCTGCTGATTTCTGGGTACATCAAAATATAAACGGAGAAGACCTCAATATGAATAATGCTTTTGCAGGGATATTCGGGCAAGGGATGTGGATCATTGTAGGATCGATTACGGCCTTTATTATCGGGCAAATGGTTGATGTAATGATATTCCATAAAATAAAAAGAATAACAGGAGAGCGGGCACTTTGGTTACGCGCAACAGGCTCTACTTTAGTTTCTCAGTTTATTGACAGTTTTGTGGTCATTTTTATCGCATTTTATATCAACCCTCAATATCATTATAGCTGGCAACAGGTTTTTGCCATTGGCCTTGTGGGTTATACATATAAATTTGTTGTGGCCATTTTAATGACCCCGATTTTATATATCGTACACGCCATAATTGATGGTTACTTAGGAAAAGACCTCGCCCATAAGCTGATTAAAATGGCTGGTAGGGGATAAATATTTAAAAAAATAACCAATATACATCCTATTTATGAGAAACATTTTAATGCTATTTGCAGTGCTTTCATTATTTTCTTGTGCTAACAAAGATGGAAGCAAAAAAGATTCAGGTCTTGATATTCAGGGCACCTGGCAGTTATTGTCGGCTACAACCATCGAAAATGGAACAAGCCAAACAACAGATTATTCTGGCAAGCTGAAAATGATCAAGATGTTTAACAACACTCATTTTGCATTTTTAAAACATAGCCTTAACCCTAAAGATACAAGCAGTTTTGACGCCGGTGGCGGAAGTTTTGTGTTAAATAAAGACAATTATACCGAGCATTTAGAATATTATAAAAACAAAGATTGGGAAGGCAAGACTTTTAAGTTTAAACTCGCCATTAATAAAGATACTTTGATTCAGACAGGCGTTGAAAAGGTAGAAAAAGCTGGCGTAGATCGTGTAATTATCGAAAAATATATTAAGCTAAAGTAATGTTAGCTTTAGTTGTTAACAGCGCTATCGTATTGGCGAACTTAATAACTGCATTTAAGTAAAGGAGAAAATTTATTAGAGAGAAGTCTGATTGTTCTTAAATCCATCAAGATGTTGTTTTGTTTTAAAACATGTTGTATCTTTGGATTATGGGATATGAACTATCAAAAAAGGAAATAGGCGAACGTATTGCCAACCTACGCTTAAGAAAAGGGCTCTCTCAAGATGATCTGTCAAAAAGCATTGCGATATCAAGATCTTCCCTAGCGCAGATAGAGTTGGGAAATCGGGTGGTGAGTTTAAGCGAAATGCAAAAATTATCGATGGTGCTAAGTTTTTCTTTAGATGATTTTATGACCAGAAATTTTCTGAACGATCAAAATTTAGAAGTATCCATCGAAACACATGATGAGGTTATAGAAGAACGCATTTCTGTTCCAGCCTTAAATATAAATAAGTTAAAAAACGTTTTACTCTACATTTTAGAACGCTGCGCTGGCAAGCCTAATGTTGGCGAAACCGTTCTATATAAATTGCTTTATTTTTCTGATTTTAATTACTATGAGCTGTATGAAGAGCATCTAACTGGCGCAAAGTACAAAAAGTTACCTTATGGTCCTGTCCCTCAAAAGTTAGATTCCATTATCAATCAAATGATAGACGCAAATCAGCTTCAACGAATTAAAACAGAGTTCAGAGGCTATCCACAAAAGCGCTATTTACCACTCGAAAAGGCCGATTTAACGATGCTTAAAGCAAGTGAAAAAGATGTTATAGATAAAGTTATTGAACAAATGAGCGATTGGTCGGCCACGGCCATAAGCGACTATTCCCATAAAGATTTACCATGGGAAGTAACTGAAGAAGGCAAGGATATTAATTACGAACTGGCATTTTATAGAGAGTTGCCATATTCTGTAAGGATATATGATGAAGAGGATAATTAGTGTATGTACTTCGATTCACTCACCGAATTTAATAGGGATTTGAAATTTCTATTAAAAAAGTACAGAACATTAAATGACGACTTGGAAATGGTAAAAGCAATTATAAATGTTAGGCCAAGTCAGCAGCCACCATTTAGCTTTACCATAGATAATTTAGGTATTAATAACTGTGTTATTAAAATAAAAAAGATGGCCTGTAAATCTTTAAAAGGTCGGGGTGTAAACTCTGGTTTGAGGTTAATTTATGCGTTTTATGAAGAAGAACAAAAGATAGTCTTCATTGAACTTTACCATAAAAACGATAAGGAAAACGAAGATAGGCAACGGATACTCGAAAATTTTACATAAACGCAAAAGGTCGGACTCGCTCCGACCTTTGTGCTTAACAACAAAACAAATAAAAAAATTAACCTTAAAAATAAATTATAGGCTTGCCAGTTCCTGGGCAAAAACGTTTTCACTCAATTGCTCTTGTTTGTAAATCTGTCTGCCGGTATAGGCCACAAAAACAGATTCTTCCAAAAGCAAGTCGCGGTTCTTAATTAAACTTTCTAGCTTAACTGTTCCAACCACATATTTATAGCTACTTGCAGCATAACGTTCGCTGATATTATCAAAATCCAATAAAGTGATCAGATCTTCATCCGCATAACGTAAGTAAATTTCCAATAAAATTTCTTCGGTATGTTTTACACCATTTTCTGAGTGGTATTTTTTGTACTCGTAACGGTAATCGTAACGCAATGCCGCAATGTCAGAAAGTACAGCAGCACCAGTAGGGTGGCCCCCAGCACCTTTACCATAGAAAAATTGTTTATCAGCAAAAGCCGCCTGAACAGCAACTGCATTGTACTCATTTTCTACGTTGTAAAGGAAATCATCTTTGGCTACCAGTTTTGGTAACACATAAGTCACGATATCTTTTGTATTCACTTTACGTGCTGTAGGAACCAACTTAATTTTAAAGTTTTTCTCACGCGCATATTTAATGTCGTGGTTAGAAAGGTTCTGTATACCGATGTTTAAAATGGCATCAGGATTTACAAATAAACCATATGCGTGTGCGGTAGCAATGGCCAGTTTATATTTCGGATCGTAACCACCAACGTCTAAAATTGGATCGGTTTCTGCGAAACCTAAATCTTGCGCTTCTTTTAAAGCCGAGTCGTAACTTTGGTTCTCATTAAATATTTTCGACAAAATGTAATTAGATGAGCCATTAAAAATCCCACTCAAAGCATGGAATAATTCATTGTCGTAATATTCTTCCAGGTTACGGATAATTGGAATACTACCACAAACGGCTCCTTCGTACAATAAGGAAGTACCATGCGCTTGTTGTAAATCTACCAGTTCTTTTAAGTGTGTGGCGATCATTTTTTTATTGGCAGAAACTACATTTTTACCATTTTTTAATGCAGTGGTTACAATTTCGTATGCAGCATCGGCATCGTTAATTAATTCTACAATGGTATTGATCTCTGTATTGTTCAGTATCTCGTTGCGATCAGTGGTAAATAGATCCTTATTAAGAGTACGCTTCTTTCTTGGGTCTTTTATCGCGATTTTAATGATCTCCAGGTTTAGGTTCTGGCTTTGGATAATATCCAATAAACCTTGTCCTACAACACCAAAACCAAATAAACCGATTTTTAAATTCTTACTCATTTCTTAAAGTGATTACACAGATAAATGGATTGCACCGATATAGCTGTTCTTATTTTTTGTGATTTGTTTTAAATTTTATTTTGTTATCCAGTTTTCACCTTCAACCTTTACACCGTCTACCTTATACCTTTTTAAGCGGTATGCTGCAATTTGATTATTTTTTTATTACGGCTTTCCTTAATAAAGTTTCCAATTACATTAGTTAAAGCATCTGTTTCGATTAAAAATCCATCATGACCATAATCTGAATGTAAGGCACTAAATTCTGCTCCAGGGATATGATCGGCCAGGTATTTTTGCTCTGATAAAGGAAACAAAACGTCATTTTCTATCCCGATTACCAAAGTATTTGCCGTTATTAATTTTAGTGCGTCGGCAATACTTTTACGGTTCCGGCCCACGTTGTGGCTGTCCATTGCTTTGGTTAAATAATAATAACTGTAGGCGTTAAAACGGTTGATCAGTTTTTCTCCCTGATAATTCTGATAAGAAGACGACCTGAAATTGTCTGTTTTATCGTTTACGCTTTCTACCTGTGTGCTGCCGTAAGCGCTGTAGGTTCTATAACTTAAAAGTGCAATGCTACGAGCGGTTTTTAAACCTTTGCTACCACCGTTAGGCTGGTTGGCATAAAAAGTTCTATCGGTGGTAATGGCCAAACGCTGACTTTCGTTAAAAGCTATTCCCCAAGGAGAATGCGCTGCATTAGTGGCAATCAGAATCAGGTTTTCGATTTTATTTGGCTCCGAAATGCTCCACTCAACAGCTTGTTGTCCGCCTAAAGAACCTCCGATTAATAGTTTAATATAATCGATACCTAAATGCGAAGCCAATAACTGGTGTGCTGATACTAAATCGCGGATGGTAAACTGTGGAAAAGAAAGGTAATAAGGTAAACCTGTTACCGGATTGGTACTTAATGGGTTTGTACTGCCGTAATGTGAGCCTAAAACGTTAGCACAAACGATATAATGCTCTTCCGGGTTGAACAAAGCATTTTCACCGAACAAACCTTCCCACCATTCAAAAACATCTGCATTGGCGGTAAGTGCATGGCAAACCCAAATTACATTATCTTTATTTGCATTTAATTTGCCATAAGTTTGATAAGCAACTTGCAGGTTACGGATTTTTTTTCCGTTCTCTAATTTGAACTGTTTGTTATAGCTATATGTTGACGCAAAATTCCCCGAAGTGGATTTTACATTGTCGTTTTTACTGTTATGCATTTTGTAATGTTGTTGTCGTTTTTAAAAAGCCTCTTAAAGGGTTTGGGGTTTAGGCTTGTAAATTCTCTGCCGGAACTGTAGCTTTAATTGTTGCAAATGCCTGTTCGAAATCGGCCTTAATATCGTCAATATGCTCAATGCCTACTGAAACCCTCAGTGCATTTGGTTTTACACCTGCAGCTAATTGTTCTGTTTCGCTTAACTGTTGGTGTGTTGTGGCCGAAGGCTGAATAATCAGCGTTTTTGCATCACCCACATTGGCAAGATGCGACACCAGTTTTAAGTTATCAATTACCTGTGTAGCATTTTCTTTGCTTCCAGCTAACTCGAAAGATAAAACTGCGCCAAAACCATTGCTTAAATATTTTTTAGCCAGGTTGTTATATTTATTACTGGCTAAGCCAGGATATTGTACTTCTTTAACTAATGGATGGTTTTCTAACCAGGTCGCTAATTCTAATGCATTATCTACATGGCGCTGAACACGAAGTGATAAGGTTTCTAAGCCTTGTAACAAAAGAAAAGAATTGAAAGGCGATAGGGCAGGTCCCAGATCTCTTAATCCTTCTACGCGGGCACGGATGATAAATTGGATATTGCCAAATGGTCCGCCGATACCAAAAACATCGCTAAAAACCAAACCATGGTAACCTTCTGATGGCTCAGAGAATTGAGGAAACTTACCGTTGCCCCAGTTGTAATTTCCGCCGTCGACGATAACGCCGCCAATACTGGTTCCATGACCACCAATCCATTTCGTTGCAGATTCTACAACAATGTTGGCGCCATGTTCTAAGGGCTTAAACAAATAACCTCCTGCACCAAAAGTATTGTCAACCACTAAAGGGATATCGTATTTTTTGGCAATGGCTGCAATTTTTTCGAAATCAGGCACACTAAATGCAGGGTTGCCAATGGTTTCTAAAAAGATTGCTTTTGTTTTATCGGTTATTTTGCTTTCAAATTCTTCGGGTACATCTGGGTTGGCAAAATCGACATGAATACCCAGGCGCTTAAAAGCTACTTTGAATTGATTATAGGTTCCTCCGTAAATATGGGTTGAAGAAACGATGCTATCGCCTGCCTCCAGTATATTATTTAGTGCAATAAACTGTGCTGCTTGTCCAGATGCTACCGCTAAAGCTGCCACACCACCTTCTAAAGCGGCAATACGTTTTTCGAAAACATCATTGGTAGGATTCATAATCCTGGTGTAGATATTACCAAACTCCTTTAACGCAAATAAATTGGCGCCATGTTCTGCATTTTTAAAACCATAAGAAGTGGTTTGGTAAATAGGAACAGCCCTTGAGCCTGTTGTTGGATCTATTTCTTGTCCAGCGTGTAATTGTAAAGTTTCGAATTTATATGATGTTGACATGATTTCTGTTTTTTATTGTTGAATAAGATGATACATGTAGTGCTTTAGGCTAATCCTAAAACCTAGCAGGGCGTATCCCGATTTCTCAGGACCTTCCAGTTTGAAAGAAACAAAAAAGGAAGATTTTTAAATTACTTTATGCAACAGCACATATAAGTAACCGCACGCATATTGCAACAAATAAAAGAAATAGAAACTTGTTCTACATTTTTTTGGTTTGCGCTGGGCTCGCTTAGCGATTGAAGATTTAATGTTTTCATCAGTTCTAATTTATATCTCCAAATAACACCATGTTATCCGGTCAGGAATTGGCACCTTCTCTTTCTGAGGGTTGCCAGTGGGTCATCGAGCCAGTCTCTCGCCACTTCTTTATAAATCAACCCGTGAAGATTGACTTTTATTTAGCTTTCCGCCAAATAATATTCCAAATGTCTGAATTTAATTTTAATCCACAAAATAAAATTCCGAATTTATGTCAATCATCTGTAAATGAGTAATGTATTTTTTATTCTGATAAGGTGGTTTAAACTTTTAATATAAAATTAACGCTTAAAATTCTAAGTTTGTGTTACCTATCTAAATCTAATCATCATGAAAAATACAAAATCCCTATGTTTAGGAATGCTATTTACTGTAGTCTGTTTAAACAGCGTAAACGCTCAGTTTGGAGGCTTAAAAGATAAATTATTAAAAGTGGGCACCGCCCAGGGCGCTAAAGCTTTAGGCGTAGACAAGTTTTTGAAACAACCTGCTGCCATTACCACTAATTTTGAAGACGTAAATAGAGAAGGCGAAAAGCTGCCTGATTTTATTAATTCATTAAATTTAAAAGCCCAGCCCTTGTACTTACTGCCTAAAAATCCAGAGGGTGGTTTCGTGCTTTGCGAGGGGCTTTACGAAATGACCAATAAAAGTTATTGTTTAAAAGCAGGAACTTTCGCGCCGTCAAAAGGTGATGGTTATATGTATGCTCCGGTTTTAGGCCCCAAGGAAGAAATTGTGGTTTCTATACTCAAAAGTGCAGAAAAGCATCCTGATGTAGATCAGCATGATATCCAGGCTTTACTTTGGACAATCATAGCCAGAACAAAATTTGCCGATTTTAACGGACAGGTTAAAGTAACTGCCATTAAATTATTAACGCCAAAACAACTTACACAATTAGAAGGCGGTGCTTTGGGTGTTTTACCTTTCGATGTAATGGAGAAGGCTAAAGATCAGTTACCATCAGGAGTGCGGGCTGTTTTTGAGGCAGAAAACAATATCCGTCAATTAGTGTCGTCTGGAAATTACACTTATGCCGACATGGAAAAATACGCTATTATAGCGGGGATGGCACCACCAAGAAGCGATGTACCAAGTGGTATCTGGACCAAACACCCTGATGGTTATTATGTGCGTTATTTTCCTTCTGGTTATTCGATTACCAAGGTGCAGATTTACGTACCAAAAGAATTATTGGCCGGCGGTACAAAATTAATATACGATGCTGCAGGTGACATTGCCTGCCCTGCTAATACGGGATCGCAACGTTTGGCACAGACAAATGAGCCGCTTGAGGCAAATTATTCGCTAAAACTAAGCACAATTTGTAACCCTAAATAGGTTCAAACAAATAAATCGTCATTGCGAAGAGGATCCCAACCTTTCGGGGAAGCAATCTTAAAACGATCGCTACTAGCGTTCTCATAAAGATTGCTTCGTCGGCTGAAAAAGCCTTCTCGCAATGACGAAAATTTTCTTTTTACCCCAGCGCCTGCGCTAAATCGGCGATAATATCATCTACATGCTCCAGGCCTACAGAAATACGGAGTAAATTTTTTGGCGTTTTGCTATCAGGGCCTTCCACCGAATAACGGTGCTCAATTAAACTCTCTACACCGCCCAAACTGGTCGCCTGCGCGAATAACTGAACCTTATTTGCCACTCTGTGGGCTGCTTCAACATCTCCCTTAACCAGGAACGACATCATCCCACCAAAATCTTTCATTTGTTTCTTTGCAATTTCATGCTGTGGGTGACTTTTTAATCCTGGATAAAAAACAGCTTCAACATTTGGATGTCCGTTTAAATAGTCAGCGATAATTTTTCCGTTTTCGCAGTGGCCTTTCATGCGGTAAGCCAGTGTTTTAATGCTTCTGGTGAGTAGAAAACAATCGAAGGGAGAAGGAACCGCACCACCAGTTTGCTGAATGTTTTTGATTTTCTCCCATAACGCATCTTTTTTGGCTGTTACTAAAATCCCGCCAAGTACATCGCTATGGCCACCCAGGTATTTGGTACTGCTATGCATTACAATATCGGCACCCAGTAAAATCGGATTTTGTAAAATAGGTGAAGCAAAGGTACTGTCGCAGGCCATCGTAATGTTTTTAGCTTTAGCTATTTTGGCAATCTCTTCGATATCGGTAACCTTTAATAATGGGTTAGATGGCGTTTCAATCCAGATCAATTTGGTGTTAGGTTTGATGCTCGATTGTATCAGATTTAAATCGGTCTGATCAATAAAATCAAATTCCAAACTGTCGTTAAAAATAGTGAGTAACTGTTTTTTAATACCCCAGTACATATCATCAGGTGCAATAATATGGCTGCCAGGTTTTAAGGACTGGAACAAAACCATACCACAGGTATTGCCTGAAGAAAAAGCGGCCGCATCTTCACCATATTCTAATTTCGCTACAGTGTTTTCTAAAGCAGACCGGTTTGGATTGCTTACCCTGCTATACATGTGCCCTCCGGGATAGCCTCCATCTTCGTCGCGAAAAAAAGTTGTCGATAGATTAATAGGTAAGGTAACATCGCCAGTAATGCTTTTTACAAGATTAGAAGCGTGAATAGCAAGGGTTTCGGGTTTCATGATAATTGATTTTGATCGAAGTAATATCGGGATGCAATTTAATAATTCAGCGCTAATTTAAGGTTCGTAATGGTTTTGGCAAGATTTATGTAACAAGTTTGACGAAATTAAATTAAACAAAAATGAAAAGATTATTTATAGCTATCGCAATAGCATGTTCTACTTTAGTAATGTTACAAAGTTGTAATACTGCGAAAAGAGTAACTGCAGGTGTAACAGGTAGCAGAGGTACAGTTGTTCGCGAATGGGTAGTGAGTAATGTAGCTTTAGAAGGATTACCTGATGGCGCAGTTCAAGGTTTATTTGGAGAGAAATCTTACAAATGTTTTCAGGGAAGTACATGGAATTTAACCAATAGCGGTAATGGTTCGTACACTTTACCAGCATCAAGTACTTGTGGTTCGGTAATGCAGACTATCTTCTGGTCGGCAGCACCTAAAGATCAGACCTTCCAGTTTAAGAAAATATTTGAAGGTGATAAAGCTAAAAACGTAACAGAAGGTTACCGTTTAGTATTAACTGATCTTTCTAGTACACAAATGATCTTGAAATCGCCAATCGAATTTGGTGGCAAAACGGCTAACATCGTTTTAACCTTTGTACCTGCAGCAAGATAGTTAGCTAAAAATATCAACCTGTGAAAAACATATAAAGCGCTTCTGAAAAGAGGTGCTTTTTTTGTTTATCGTCTTTTAGGATTGCCACGGAAACACGGATTTACACGGAGTCTCTTAGACTGTTTTATAGTAGGTTTTTAACCACAGATTAACACAGATATAAATTAGAATCAGGTTTTGTCTTATATACCTGGCCGTCAAGCGGGGAAACATCAATTTATACTGGAGTTTGACAGTTATTTTTCCGTGACTTCCGTGTTTCCGTGGCTAATATTAACGCCTACAGCTAAGCTCACGTTAAAAAGCAATCAAAATCTGTGTTTGTCAGTGTTCATCTGTGGTTAATAATCAAGGACAACATTCAAAAATCGCGGTTTGTTACAAGAAAATGATTTTCAAATCGCCTCATTATTGTATTTTTGTTCAAAATAAATCAGGAATGAATACAACTGAGCAAGTTGAAAAAATATTAGCTGATACCAATTTATCAACTGAATTACAAAACATAGCACACAAAGTCCTTCACGGAGAACGGATTACCTTCGATGAAGGCGTTAATTTGTACGAACATGCAGAACTGGGTTATCTGGGTGTCCTGGCAAATTTTATCCGCGAACAGAAACACGGTGATAAAACTTATTTCAACCGAAACTTCCATTTAGAACCGACCAATCTTTGCGTTTACGACTGCAAATTTTGCTCGTATTCGCGTTTAATCAAACAAAAAGAAGAAGGCTGGGCCTTAACGATGGAGCAGATGCTCGATATCGTTAAAAAATATGATGGCGAACCTGTAACCGAAGTGCATATTGTAGGCGGGGTACTTCCTCAATACGATGTCGCCTTTTATTCTGCTTTATTTACAGCAATTAAACAGCATCGCCCTGATTTGCATGTGAAAGCATTAACGCCTGTGGAGTATCATTATATTTTTAAGAAAGCCAAAATCGATTATGCAACAGGTATGCGTTTGATGAAAGAAGCCGGATTAGAATCGATACCTGGTGGAGGGGCGGAGATTTTTCACCCTGAAATTAGAGAACAGATTGCTAAAGATAAATGTACCGGTCAGCAATGGTTAGATATACACGAAGAATGGCACAAATTAGGTATGCGCAGTAATGCCACCATGCTTTATGGTCATATTGAAAAATATTGGCACCGGGTAGATCATATGGAGAAATTACGTGAATTGCAGGATCGCACAGGTGGTTTCCAGACTTTTATTCCGCTAAAGTTCAGAAATCAACATAATCAGATGAGTAATGTGCCAGAATCTTCAGTAATTGAAGACTTAAGGAATTACGCCATCGCCCGTATTTATATGGACAACTTCGATCATATTAAAGCCTACTGGGCCATGATCAGCCGCGAAACCGCTCAGTTATCCTTGAATTATGGTGTGGACGACATTGACGGTACGTTGGATGATACCACCAAAATATACTCGATGGCCGGTGCCGAGGAACAAACACCTGCAATGAGCACCAAAGAACTGGTGAATCTGATTAAACAAGTGGGCAGAAAAGCAATAGAACGCGATACTTTATATAATGTGGTTACCGATTTCGAACACGTAATTTTCGAAGAAGAAAAGAAACCTCAATATTATAAGCTACCGGTAGTGAATTAGGATTGTTATGATGATAAGATTTTAAGATCCGTTCACAAAATCAAAAAAATAAATAACGTTAGTCCTGCAATCTTATAACCCTAAAAATCCCATTTTAATGGTCAAAGAAATATACATCATACGCCACGGCGAAACGGAACTTAACAGACAAGGCATAGTACAGGGCAGAGGTATAAATTCTGACTTAAATGATTTAGGTAGGGCACAGGCAGAAGCTTTTTACCAAACTTATAAAAACGTCCCTTTTGATAAGATTTACACGTCGGATTTAAAACGTACCTGGCAAACTGTTCAGAAGTTTATTGATTCCGGATTACCATGGGAAAAACTTTCTGGTTTAGACGAACTGGCCTGGGGCGTTTGGGAAGGACAACCCAATACAGAAGATGCACGTGATGCTTTCCGTGATATGCTGCAGAGCTGGCAGGATGGTGATTATACAGCACATTTCGAGGGGGGCGAGAGCGTTCAGGACGTTTACGAACGTTTAAAACAGCCTATGGAAGTCTTGATGACCAGGCCTGAAGAAAAAACCGTTTTACTCTGCATGCACGGTAGAGCGATGCGCGTTTTCTTGTGTTTATTGTTAGGCAAACCGCTGAGCGAAATGACTGAATTTCCACATCAAAATACGGTGCTTTATAAGATGGGTTTCGAAGATGGAAAATTTACTGTTCTTGAATTTAACAGTGCCGTTCATTTAGACGGTTTAGTGGCTGAATAACTTTATCAGTTCGTCATCCTGATCCGATAGCTATTGGATTTGTTTCAGGATCTGTTGACACGATAAAAGGGATTTATATAACGGTTCGTGAGGACACGAACCATGGCGAGTGATAATAAAAGATTTAACATAACACCTTGAATAAGATTAAAATATCGGCTGTTGCCTATACCAATACCAAAGCTTTTATATACGGATTAGAACATTCTAACATTATAAATAAAATTGATCTAAGTTTAGATATTCCTTCAGATTGCGCAGCTAAAGTAATTAGCGGTCAGGTTGATATCGGTTTAATGCCTGTAGCAGCTATACCCTTGGTTCCCAATGCGAATATTGTAGCCGATTATTGCATTGGAAGCGATGGAGCTGTAAATTCCGTATTCATTTTTAGTGAAGTTCCCGCACAGGAAATTAAAACGGTAAGACTAGATACCCACTCGCGTACATCGAACAATCTGGCCAAAGTATTGCTAAAATTCTATTGGAAAAAAGAGGTGGAGTTTACTACAGACCCTGCTGTAAAAACTGATGCTTTTGTTTTAATCGGCGATAGAACCTTTGGAAAAAAAGAAGATTTTGCTTACGCTTACGATATGGGTGAAGAGTGGAAAAACTTTACCGGATTACCATTTATGTACGCTGCCTGGGTGGCCAATAAAGAAATCTCACAAGAATTTAAGGCTGAATTTAATGCCGCTTTAAAATTTGGTTTAGCGCATAGAAAAGAAGTTTTGCAGGAATTACCTGAAGTGTCGAATTTCGACCTGGAAGATTACCTGTACCACAAACTTCAATTTGAGGTTACTGTTGATAGAAAGAAAGCTTTAAAGCTGTTTTTGGGATATATTGAGCAATTACATTAAAGATAAGCTACAAGGTGATTGAACAAATCAAAAGGAAGAAATGCCTTGCAGCATATCCGATATTTCCGCAAAGAAATTATAATGAGGAAATTGAAGACTACGATTATTTCTATCCAGAAACCTTCGCCAATTATATTCTAACTATCACATCAAAAACTAATAAAAAACATGTTAAGGCATTAGGAGAAGAACTTAATCATCTTTTAGAGGGGGTAAAATCGGATTGTTTTACATTCTTGGGAGATGAGAAGTTAGCATGGAGATTTCGAGAAGGAAAATACAAAAACTTTAAAAAGGGGATGAAATTTCTCAAAAATGAAGGTATAGGTAAGGATTTTAAAGGAGGCTTAATAGTAAACAAACAGAATATGGTTCAGTTTGTTAAACACCTTTCGTATTTGGTAAGTACAAATGGTATTCTTCAATATGTTTATTTTACGAATGAATCTCAAAGTATGCTTGGTTCAATTTGCAAAGAAGGTAATATTCATGTAAGCACGGTTGACAGGGAAAATGATGACATGTTTAGGAACGCTGTAGCAGGTACTAAATTTGAATTTCTAAAAGGCAAATGTTAAACTCTTTTTAACAATAGAGACAAAAGGAAAATGTTATAACAATAAAAAAGCAATCTGACTAGATTGCTTTTTTTATTATAAAAGTATTTTGTTTGATAGACCCTGAACTAAATTACCTTTGGTGAGCTCGCTAGGGCTCGGTTCAGGGTGACGAAAGGATTTAATGCGCTTTCATCTTTCCAGCCACTTTTTCGAGTGTACTCTTCAGCTTGGTTAATGCACCTGTAATAGCCAAATCGTAGGTATGGCCCATATTGGTAACGGCTATAGGATCTTTTCCCGTAATTCTGGCCTCCAACAAACATCTTTTATCGTCTAAGCCATCTTTACTGCCATTTTCATCAGATAAATGAACTTCTAAGCGCGTAATCAGATCGCTATATCTGCTCAAACCTTCATTTAACTGTGTTTGAATTTTTTCATCGTATTCCTGGTGTATGGTTAAGTTTTTGTCGGTATTCAATTGGATCGTCATAATTATAATATTAGGTTAATATATATTAGGATTAACATACAAGTAGGTGAATTGTTTAAATTGTTAGTTTAGATTAACTATAGAATTTAGCTGATGATTGTGCAACTGGGTTAAAACAGACCCTTGTACCTAAACCTGGTAGGAGCGAGCATCCCGATTTTTTCATCGGGATAAAGCGGATAACAGGACTACACCAACCGAAAAGCACAGAACCCTTCATTTCCAAATAATGGTTAACTGTTTAAATTGTATAAACCGGTTAACTGTTGAAGAAAGAAAACTATGTGCAACTGGGTTAAAACAGCCCCTCGTACCTAAACCTGATTGAAGCGGTAACTCCCGATTAAAAGACTATTGTGTGGGCACAATTAATTATAATATTTTTCTGCCGCTCTATGCCGCGGTGGCATGGTACTTTGGAGCGCCAAAGTACCCAAAGCGCTTCGTCAATCCGGCAATGAGCCTTTTGCACCATCCCATGCGCATCAAAAAAACAGTGGCACTTCGTTTTGTGTTCAATATTTTTTAAAATTAAATTATCGTTATGAACACAAAACCACTGCGTTTTAGGTTTGTTAGTGCCAATTTACCCGAACTGCAACTGTTTTTTTGATTTCCCTGGCTCCTGGGATTGACAGCGTCCTTGGTTAAAATCCGTGCTTTATTAAAGTTGGTTAGCAAAATGCCTAAACTATTCTTAAAAAGATGCGTACAAACAATAGGATTGAAAAGAGGGATTACAAACGGAAAGCAGAGCAGTAGCATCAGAAATGCACAGAACCCTTCATTTCCAAATAGTGGTTAACTGTTTAAATTGTATAAACCGGTTAACTGTTGAAGAAAGAAAACTATGTGCAACTGGGTTAAAACAGCCCCTCGTACCTAAACCTGGTAGGAGCGGGCACGAGTGTAACGAAGTAAAGCGGATAACAGGACCACACCAACCGAAAAGCACAGAACCCTTCATTTCCAAATGATGGTTAACTGTTTAAATTTTATAAACCGGTTAACTGGGATGCCATTCAAATAGCAGATTTAAACATTCAAGCGCTTAAACAAACTAACAATCTTTTAACTTTTCAACAAAACAGCTGTAAAATGCTTATTCGTGTTATCTTTATGGCTTTTGTAAATTAATTTCAGTTTTGGCTAAAGACACGAATAAAGAAACCCCGTTAATGCAGCAATACAACGCAATTAAAGCGAAGTATCCGGGCGCACTTTTACTATTTAGGGTTGGCGATTTTTATGAAACCTTTGGCGAAGATGCCATTAAAACGGCACAGATATTAGGCATCGTATTAACCAGAAGAGGTACTGGCCCTAATGGCGGTGCTTTAGAACTGGCTGGTTTTCCGCATCACTCATTGGATAATTATTTATCCAAATTGGTGCGGGCAGGACAACGCGTAGCCATTTGCGATCAGCTGGAAGATCCTAAAACCACAAAAACCATTGTTAAACGTGGTGTAACAGAGTTGGTTACGCCTGGAGTAGCTTACGGTGATAATATTGTAAACCAAAAATCGAACAATTTCCTTGCCTGTGTTTTCTTTGATAAAACACAACTGGGTGTTTCATTCTTAGATATATCGACAGGTGAATTTCTAATTGCACAGGGTAACAGCGATTATATTGATAAACTTTTACAAGGCTTTAAGCCAACAGAAGTTATTTTTCAGAAATCGAAACGACAGGCATTTACCGAGCACTTCGGCGACCGTTTTTACACTTTTGGTTTAGACGAATGGCCTTTTACCACTGATTTCGGAAACGAAACCCTGATGAAACACTTTGAGGTTTCCTCGTTAAAGGGTTTCGGTGTAGAGCGTTTACAGAGCGGAATTGTTGCTGCTGGTGTTATTCTACACTACCTGGGCGAAACCGAGCACCGCAACCTACAACATATCAGTTCGATTGGCCGTATTGAAGAAGACCGTTATATGTGGTTAGACCGTTTCACCATCCGTAACCTCGAATTGGTGAATTCACCTAACGACAACGCCGTAACCTTGTTCGATATTTTGGACCATACCTGTACCCCAATGGGCGCACGTTTGTTGCAGAAGTGGATCATTATGCCATTAAAAGAATTGAAACCAATCCAGGAGCGACTTGGAATGGTGGAGTATTTTGTAAAACATGAAGAACTACAAGGCGAATTTCTAAATAACATTAAACAGATTGGCGATTTAGAACGACTTATTTCTAAAGTAGGCCTGCAGCGTGTTGGCCCAAGGGAATTGGTTGCTTTAAAACGCGCACTTTACCATATCGAGGCGGTTAAAAAACTGGCTGCCGATTCTAAAAACCCTTTCCTGATTAAAATAGCAGATCAGTTAAATCCATGTTTGGCTATTAGAGAGAGAATTGAAAGGGAATTGCAACCCGAACCACCAGCTTTGCTGATTAAAGGAAATGTAATTGCCGACGGAATTGACGAAGATTTAGACCGCTTGCGTAAAATAGCTTTTGGCGGTAAGGATTATCTGGTTCAGATACAAAAACGCGAAGCAGAGGCAACAGGAATACCATCATTAAAAATTGCCTTTAATAATGTTTTTGGTTATTATCTAGAAGTTACCCATACCCATAAAGATAAGGTACCAGCGGGCTGGATCCGTAAACAAACGCTTGTAAATGCCGAACGTTACATTACACCAGAACTTAAAGAATACGAAGACCAGATTTTGGGTGCGGAAGAGAAGATCCAGGCGATCGAAATCCGTTTGTACAACGAATTGATGTACGAAACTGCCAGTTACATCAAACCAATCCAACTCGATTCGTTTTTAATTGCGCAGCTTGATTGTTTATTGTGTTTCGCACAGTTAGCGGCCAAAAACCATTATAACAAGCCAAAAGTTACCGAAAATAAAGTGCTTGATATTAAAGGTGGCCGCCACCCAGTAATTGAGAAACAACTGCCTGTTGGAGAAGAATACATTACCAATGATGTTTACCTCGATACCGAAAGTCAGCAGATTATTATGATTACCGGACCCAACATGGCGGGTAAGTCGGCCATTTTAAGGCAAACTGCGCTGATTGTACTGATGGCGCAAATGGGTTCTTTCGTTCCTGCTAAGGACGCAGAAGTAGGTATTGTAGATAAGATTTTTACCCGGGTAGGGGCATCTGATAATATTTCATCAGGAGAAAGTACATTCATGGTCGAAATGAATGAAACGGCCAGTATCCTGAACAACATTTCTGACGACAGTTTAATCTTACTCGATGAGATTGGCCGCGGAACGAGTACCTACGATGGTATTTCAATTGCCTGGGCCATTGCCGAGTTTTTGCATCAGCATCCAACTGCCAGACCAAAAACCTTATTTGCCACCCACTACCATGAGTTAAATGAACTGGCCAATACCATGCCGCGCATTAAAAACTTTAATGTATCGGTAAAAGAAATGACCAATAAGGTAATCTTTTTACGGAAACTTGTTCCTGGTGGTAGCGAACATAGTTTCGGTATACATGTGGCGAAAATGGCCGGTATGCCAACAAAATTAATTGGTCGCGCAAATGAGATACTAAAAAAACTGGAAATAGACCGTACAGAAGGACAAAGTATAAAAGACAGTATTAAAAAAGTACAGAACCAGGCTTATCAGTTACAGATGTTCGCCATCGACGATCCTGTTCTGGTGAAAATCCGTGATACATTGAATAACTTGGATGTAAACGCATTAACGCCTGTTGAAGCTTTATTGAAACTGGACGAAATACAACGATTGATTAAGAATTAAGAAGGTTAGAGGTTTAGGTGTAAGGTTTAAGGACAAAGCATCTTTAATCTCTAATACATTAATACAATATTTATGCAGCTTACCTTAAACCTTATGCCTTTTACCTTCCACCTCAAAAGGAATATATTCTTTTTAATAGCCATTATATTTTTTCTTTCGTCATGCGGTACCCGAAAGTACACGGTTAAAAGTGATACTAAAGCTTCTAAAGCCGCTGATGCCATGGCAAATTTAAAAAGCAAACCACTTTATCGTTTCATTACCGACTGGACAGGTGTAAAATACCGTTTTGGAGGTTTAGATAAAGGCGGTATTGATTGTTCTGGTTTTGCTTTTTTATTGGAGAAAGAAATTTATGGAGTTACACTTCCACGTATTTCGCGCGAGCAAGCCAATGTGGTGAAGCGTAAAAATATAGATAATTTAAAGGAAGGAGATCTGGTGTTTTTCTCTTTTGGCGGCAATGATGTAGATCACGTAGGGGTATACCTCAACAATGGTTTTTTCGTGCATGCAAGCACTACCCGGGGCGTAATTGTTGATGATTTAACTTTACCTGCCTATCAGCGTGTATTGGTTAAATCGGGATCGGTGAATTAGTTTTTTGCCCGTTGGTTGAAACCAACGGTAAGCTAAACCAAATTTTATAAAGTAAATTAGCAATAATCAAAGTTTTAAGCTATTTGCATAGTGGCTTTTTATAAAAAAAAGCACAGTTTTAGGTTAGCTAAACCTGACAGTAGCGAACACGAAGTGAAACGAAGTAAAGCGGATGGCAGGGCTTTCGGAACCTAAGAAAACTGAACCTTGCTTTTCAAGGGGTAATAGACTAAATTTGTATTCATGCTTGTCTCGCAGACTCTCGCTTTGCTCAGAATAACAATAAAACAATCCCCATTAATTTTCGTTATTCTTTTATGCGTATATTTTTCATAATCTGCTTATCTTTAATTACTTATTGCGCTACAGCGCAGGTAAGATTGCTCAAATTGGATGAGTTGGATAAACGCATTGCCAATGGAAAAGATACTACTTATGTAATCAATTTCTGGGCCACCTGGTGTTCGCCATGTGTGGCTGAGTTGCCGAATTTCGAGAAATTACGTTTAGCCAATTTAAAAAAGCCTGTTAAGGTGCTTTTGGTGAGTTTGGATTTTAAGTCAAAACTGCAAAAGGAAGTGATTCCGTTTGTGTTGAACAATAAAATTAACGCCGAGGTATTTCTTTTAAATGAATCCGATCAGCAAGCGTATATCGAAAGGATCGACAAAAAATGGTCGGGTGCTATTCCTGCTACATTGTTTGTAAACAAGAAAGCCAGACGTTTTTATGAGAAAGAATTTACAGAAACTGAACTGAAAAATACTTTGTTAAACTTAAAATAGATCGTTATGAAAAGATTGATTTTAATGGCTTTTATGCTGATCTCAGGATTCGCATTCGCCCAGACTGAAGGTTATAAAGTGGGTGATGTAGTAAAAGATTTCTCGCTGAAAAACGTAAATAACAAAATGGTTGCTTTGGCCGATTACAAGGATGCAAAGGGCTACATTGTGGTTTTTACCTGTAATACCTGTCCGGTGGCAAAAGCTTATCAGGAGCGTATTTCGGCATTAAATGCAACTTATGCTGCAAAAGGTTATCCAGTTGTAGCTATTAATCCAAACGATGCTGGGGCCGTTCCTGACGAAAGTTTCCAAAAAATGCAGGCGCTGGCCTCAGAAAAGAAATTCAACTTCCCTTATCTGTTAGATCCCGATCATGTGGTAACCAAACAGTTTGGTGCAACCAGAACACCACATGTTTTTGTACTGAACAAAACCGGCAAGGGAAACGTGGTTGAGTACATTGGAGCCATAGATAACGATCCGGAAGAAGCAAACAGCACAAAAGTAGAGTATGTTAAAAATGCAGTTAACGAATTATCCATCGGTAAAAAGCCCGCAATTGCATCAACGAAAGCTGTTGGCTGTGGTATAAAATGGAAAAAAGGCTAAACAAAGAAGTTGTATCATAAATATAGATTTGTTATCGTGACAGGTCAGTTTTTTGACAAAAAACAAAGGAGTTGGGTGACTGGTAAGATAAATCGTCATCTCGACCGCAGTGTTCCAAAGGAACTCCTTTGGAGGAGAGATCTTTTAACATAGTCCAAAGATCTCTCCACTCCGCATTTGCTTCGATCGAGATGACGCCAATTTTTAGAATCTGTCATTGGTAACCTGTCGAAGGGCTTGTTTAAATACGGCTTGAGATATTTCGACGACTTGTCCCGATTTTCATCGGGAGGCTCTCCGTAGGAGTCCTTTGGACAACATGACAACTTCTGAGGTGAAATTGCCTTTAGAACCCCCTTTTTGTTTTAAATATACCTTAACCACCATTGCCGGTGTGTTTCTTTATATCGTTTAAACCACCTGCAGGGGAGATATAAAGCGGCTACTACACAAAACCAGATTAAATACACTATTGGTAAGCCAAAGCCAAAGGCGGCAGGTCTGAATAAAAATGGAACCTGTACAATTTCTTTGGTATTATGCCCTGTGGCAAAAAACACCACAATTAACAGGGTGTGCAACAGATAAAAGTGCAGTACATAATAAAAGAAAGGCACAGCACCATATACAGAAGTTATCCAGGTAAACCGGTTGCTCAGGTTTTCAGTAAAAGCCAAAAATAACATGGCCGGTCCTAAAGTCATCGCGATATACTGTAAAGATGGTGGATATTTGTTTACATTAAAAAAAGTAAGCACGTTTTTAAAGAAATCGTGATATTCTTTTCGCGGAAGGGGATCGCCATATATATTGACCAACCTTAGGGAGATAAAGACAAAAATAGTGAGCAAACCCACAATTAATAAATTGCGCTGTCGGCGCTCGGCAGCGTAGCCTTTTTTATACCAGGCGCCAACGCCATAGCCCACAAACATCACACCCGTCCAAGGGAGGATGGCATAAAATACTCCGACAAAATGATTGGCGGAAAGCGGCACAACGGTTCCTGATGCGGTGAAGAATATTTTCAAGATCAAGCCACCATTTGAATCGGCCGGAGCAGGAAATAAATTGAAAAGGTTATGCCCAAAAACCAATATCAGGCCAATTATGAGCACAGTTTTATAAGAAATGCGACTGGCCAATCCGAGGAATATCATACTGGTTCCTATAGCCCAGATCACTTGAAGAATAATGAAATTATAGGTTGGATTAAAGGTTAACCCGAATGTGATCACCACAATTTCTATCAGTATTAACCATAAACCCCGTTTTAACAAAAACGAACTCGCCTGAGCTGCTGTTTTGTTCTGTGCCGATAAATAAGCCGATAATCCTGATAAGAAAACAAAGGTTGGTGCACAGAAATGCGTAATCCAACGGGTAAAAAATAACATTCCTGTAGTGGTTTCCGGATTCAGCGGATCGCTGGTCATGGCACCAATATGAAAGAAATCTCTCGTATGGTCCAGCGCCATAATGATCATCACTAACCCGCGAAGTATATCAATAGATAAAATGCGTTTAGATAAGGTAATGTTATCTGCATTCATAAGCATAGGTTTGGTTATTTAAATATACTCATTCAAAATTATTTTTACAGACATAATTATTACCTTTAGTCCCTCAAGATGTTATCTGAATCTATTTCAATATGATGTATAAGAAAATCGATTTAGGAATAGTTTAATTGACTATAATGATTTTGATGTTCGAAAAATTATAATAATATTTGTTAAGCGCTAACCGAATAAAATCTTACCACTACTATTTATCATAATCGATAATGTATAGATTTCGTTTAGTAGAAATTAAACCAAAATATCATAATACATCATAATGAAAAGAAGAACATTTATACAAAACACAGGCCTGTTAGGGGCAGGAGTTGTCGCATCGAAATTTTCTTTTGCCGCCAATCTTGCACCTGAATTCCCTGTTGTACGTGTAGCCGCCGCAAAAAGACACTTTCAAAGTAAAGCGGTAGATGCTGCAATTAAAACTTTCCAGGCAAACGTTAAAAACCCCGAATTGGCCTGGCTGTTCGAAAACTGTTTCCCCAATACTTTAGATACTACGGTTTATCATTCAGAAAAAGATGGTAGACCAGATACTTATGTAATTACCGGTGATATTGATGCGATGTGGTTGCGCGATAGCTCAGCACAGGTTTGGCCATATCTTCAGTTCGTAAACGAAGATGAACCACTTAAAAAATTAATAGCGGGCGTAATTATCCATCAAACAAAATGTGTTTTAAAAGATCCTTATGCAAATGCTTTTTATGGCGATGCCACTAAGGTAGGGGAATGGAAAACCGATAAAACTGCCATGCAGCCTGGTGTACACGAGCGTAAATGGGAAATAGATTCTTTATGTTATCCAATCCGCCTGGCTTACCATTACTGGAAAAAAACAGGCGATAAAACACCTTTTGATGCCGATTGGAAAAAAGGAATTGAAGCTACTTTAAAAACATTTAAAGAACAACAGCGAAAAACGGATAAAGGACCATATCATTTTCAGCGCGAAACTACCCAACCTACCGATTCTTTACCGATGGCAGGTTATGGTTTTCCGGTAAATCCGGTTGGATTAATCTGTTCTGCATTCCGCCCGAGTGATGATGCCACCATTTTCCCATTCCTGGTTCCTTCTAACTTTTTTGCGGTATCGAGTTTAAAGCAGGCAGCAGAAATGATTAAAGCTTTACAGCACGACCAGGCTTTGGAAAGCAGTTTGTTAAACCTGGCTGATGAAGTGAGTGCAGCGCTACAAAAACACGCTATCGTTAATCATCCAAAATATGGCAAAATTTATGCCTTTGAGGTAGATGGTTTTGGAAGTTCGTATCTGATGGACGATTCTAATGTGCCAAGTTTGTTGGGCTTACCTTATTTAGGTGCAATGAAAATTGAAGATCCGATTTATCAGAACACAAGAAAATTCGCGCTTTCTAAAGATAATCCCTATTTCTTTAAAGGTACAGCTGCTGAGGGAATCGGTGGGCCGCACGCTGGTCAGGATATGATCTGGCCAATGAGTATTACCATGCGTGCTTTAACATCAAAAGATGACGCCGAGATTAAAGCCTGTATCGAAATGTTGCGCAAAACACATGCTGGTAAAGGTTTTATGCACGAGTCTTTCAATAAAGATAACCCTGCAAACTTTACAAGGGCCTGGTTTGCTTGGTCTAACACCTTATTTGGTGAATTACTTTGGAGAACCTACCACGAAAAACCAGCTTTATTAAAAGCTTAATATAAACGGCCGTATTGATTGGGTTTTCCTGACTGATTTTGACCTCAGTTCAATTCTCAATCAATACGGTTGTGTTTTATCTTTCATCTCCGGATAAGGCGTACCGCGATTTTGCTGCGCGCTACCTGTTTACGTTATCTTGCACAATTTGATGGTAATTACCGGGGATTTATACGCAATTCAGGAATAAATTGATCAATGTGTGTAAAAGCTATGTTAGAACTTTAAATACTATCCTTTGCCTATATAAATATTTGTAAATTGCTTCAAATTATTCCCTTTAGCATTGCAAAATTTTAGTAAAACCATCCTTGAAGATATTGAATCCATAAATCAGATTCCTGCTGTTGCGCATATCTTGGAAATTGTTTGCAGAACCACAGGTATGGGGTTTTCGGCAGTGGCCAGGGTAACATCAGATACATGGACTGCCTGTGCTATTCATGATGAGATAAATTTCGGATTAGCTGTGGGTGGTGAACTTAAACTGGAAACAACCATCTGTAACGAGATTAGGCAGCATAAACAGGCTGTTATCATTGATCATGTGGCTGAAGATCCCGATTTTGTACAGCACCATACACCGTTAATGTATGGTTTTCAGAGTTATATTTCAGTGCCCATTACGTTAAAAAATGGTGAGTTTTTCGGTACGCTTTGCGCCATTGATCCTAAACCTGCCAAGCTGAAAAATCCAACAGTAACAGGTATGTTTACCATGTTTGCCGATTTAATAGCCTTTCATTTAGATGCACTGGAAGAACTCGCTAAAAAGGAGCAGGAGTTAAAAAAAGAACAGGAAATAGCTGTTTTAAGAGATCAGTTTATTGCTATTCTGGGTCACGATTTACGAAATCCACTAAATGCAATTTCTAATAGTGCACAGCTTCTATCGCGTTTGAATTTAGATGAACGCAGTGGCCGTATTACTAAAATCATTAAAGACTCGTCATTTAGAATGAATGGTTTAATTGAAAATATGCTCGATTTTGCCAGCGGTAGTTTAGGCGGGGGAATTAAACTCAACAGAACAGCAGACGAAAATTTGGAGAAGTTGCTGCTCCAGGTGGTAGAAGAATTGCAGGCCATTTGGCCATTAAGAGATATTAAGGTGAGTTTTAATTTTGATTACCCTGTTCATGCAGACGGGAAGCGACTGGCACAGCTTTTTTCTAATTTATTGGCAAATGCTTTAAATTATTCTCCATCAGATTCTACCGTTGAAATCGCTGGTTTCAGTACCGAAAAAGAGTTTAATCTTTGTGTAGCCAATGAAGGTAAGCAAATTCCGGCTGCCGCAATGGATCGGTTGTTTCAGCCTTTTTCCAGAGGTGAGGTAGAACCCAATCAAAAAGGCCTGGGGCTGGGTTTATATATAGCATCAGAAATTGCCAATGCCCATAGCGGCACACTTAAGGTTTCTTCTACACCCGTAAAAACATATTTCACCCTACATTTACCTTTATAAATGAAAATAATCAGTAATGACCTGCCAACGTCTACACTTTTAGAATTAAAAGTAGGAGATGAGATTACAGACGGGAATACCCAATCTGGTACCATAAAAAATATCGAGATCAGTGAAACCGATGAATTTTTAATGTTTCTTTTTCAGTTGGAAGGTAGCCACATTATCATTAAAAAACTCAAACAGGTTTGCTAATGCTTATAACAATCGGTCATTTTGATCGATTGTTATTAGATGAAACATAATAGAAAATTAAAACCGTTAAAAATCCTGAGGCTCAGCTACTATTAACATATGCTAAGAGAATGATCGTCATCTCGACTGAAACGCAGTGAAATGGAGAGATCTACCTAAACAGATTTAGCTTCGCAGCGCTTTCAGGTTCTCCACTGCGGTAGAAATGACGATACGGTCATATTGATTTTATAAAATAAATATCCCTCTGGATTACAGATATATAGATAAGTTAATCTTATAAAATAGGCCTCGGATCGAATATAACCTGAAACGACTCAATCTTCTCGTCTTCCAGCTTGTACCATCCGCTTGAAAAGATTGTTTTTTCACCCATGTTTATATCATACCACAAACAAACATCCTGATTATCTACAAATACCTTTATAACATCATATTTGAATTTCATTTTCTTCATGTCGTCGATATAAACATCGGCTCCGTTTCTCTCGCCCATAACACCTTTAAAAGTCATATCATCATGCAGTTGTGCTCTGGCCATTTCAAAATTTTCGGTGTTTAAGGCATTGATAAAATCAAGTACAACAACTTTAGCGTTATGTTCGGTTAGTAGTTTATCGGAGGTGCTCATAACAAAATCTATTTACGATTAAACGAACGTTAGCGGTGAAATGTTTGAAAAAGGAATGACTTGATGAGGAATAAATGAAAGATTTAAATAAAAAGGATCGTCATTGCTTAGTCGGCTGAAAAAGCCTTCTCGCAATGACGACCATACTAGCTTTCAAAACTATATATTTTCCCAACCTGCGTTTTAA
The DNA here is from genome assembly GCF_058801365.1 of Pedobacter sp. GW822-FHT03F06. Lineage (NCBI taxonomy): Bacteria > Pseudomonadati > Bacteroidota > Sphingobacteriia > Sphingobacteriales > Sphingobacteriaceae > Pedobacter > Pedobacter sp. GW822-FHT03F06. The sequence goes on along the minus strand of NZ_JBXANE010000001.1, from coordinate 114,842 downwards.
AACGGTATTTAAAGTCATTTCCTGATTTTTCTTCATCGATACCTTTAAGCTTAGGTTTTAACGCATTAGGAGATCTCACCGTACAATCTTCGCCCGATAACGATTTGATCGACAGTCTTATAACTTTACCATCTTTCCATTGCAGATCGGTAATTTCGAAGTTGCCCCGGGCTCTTAAACCCTGGATACTACCTGTTGACCATTGATCGGGCAGGGCAGGTAAAAACTGCAATTCACCAGCCTGGCTCTGCAAAAGCATTTCTGAAACGCCGGCTGTATAACCAAAATTCCCATCAATCTGGAAGGGTGGATGTGCACAGAAAAGATTGGTGTAAATCCCGCCACCTTTATTGTAATCGGTACCCGAGCCACCTACTGGCGTAATGAAGTTCTGTAATATCTTGTAGGCATGATTGCCATCCTGTAGTCTGGCCCAAAAGTTAATCTTCCAAGCCATAGACCATCCTGTTGATTCATCGCCACGGGCAGTTAAAGTTACCCTTGCGGCTTTGGCAAGTTCTGGTGTTTTAATGGTACTGATTTCTCTCCCTGGATGCAGGCCAAACAGATGAGAAATGTGTCTATGTTGATCTTTAGGGTCATCCCGGTCGGTTTCCCATTCTTGTAATTGGCCCCATTTGCCAATTTTAGGTTTTAATAAGTGTGCTTTAAGATCAGCAATGTGTTTTTTGTAATCACCATCAATGCCTAAAATTTCGGCTGCTTCTATATAATTGGTAAATAGATCGTTTACAATTTGCTGATCGTGCGTTACGCCATCTTCAGTTGGCCCATGCTCCGGCGACCAGCCCAACGGCGATACCAAGGTACCATCTGGTCTTCTTTTTAAGTGGTCATCCCAAAATTCAGAGATTTCTTTGATAATCGGGTAAGCAAAATTCTTTAGATAATCTTTGTCTTTTGTAAAAGCATAGTGCTCCCATAGTGCTTGTGCATACCAGGCACTTCCAGGCGTGTTCCACAAAAAACTCATTCCCCCGAAAATATTATTTTCTGTTTTTACGGTCCAGCCGCGGGTATTCGGATATTGTTTATGGGTGGCTATGGCGCTCACTTCGCGCATGCTGTTAATGTAATCCAGGTATGGGATCTGGCATTCAGAAAGATTAGTCGGCTCAGCCAGCCAATAATTCATCTGGATATTGATGTTGGAGTGATAATCGCTTCCCCAGGGCGGAGTATTACTTTCATTCCAGAGGCCTTGCAGGTTGGCCGGTAAACCTCCTGGTCGTGATGAACTGATCAACAGGTATCTTCCGTATTGAAAAATTAAGGCTTCTAATCCATGGTCAGAAGTTTTTTTATAATTGATAAGTCTTTGATAAGTTGGTAAACTGTTGTTTTTAATATCATTCTGACCTAAATTAATTGCCAAACGGTTAAATAATTGCTGGTAATCCTGAACGTGTGCTTTTAAAAGACTTGAATATGATTTTGTACTTGCTTGTTTCAGTATGCGGTCTATCTTGGAAGCAGGTTCTTCTCCCTTCCAGTTTTCACTGCGTTTATTACTGTAATTAGTAGCAGCGGTAAAAAGGATGGTTATGGCATCGGCATTATCGATTTTTAATTTTTCACCATCATCGTCTTTAACTGCGTGACTGCTCCCATTTTCGATTTTAACGAAAGCAGTAGCCTGATAAGGCATTCCGTTAGGTAATTTACCTGCAAACTGGATGGTATTTCCGTTTACCGTGATATTGCCCTGATGTGCGTTTTTAAGTCTAACCGTACCCGAATATGATTTTTTCTGATCAGCAGTTAACCTTAAAACCATTACTTTATCCGGAAAACTGCAAAAATATTCACGTTTATAGCTGGTCCCATTTTGAGTGTAATTGATGGAATGGACAGCATCCGTTAAATTTAATTTCCGTGTATAATTGCTGAAATTTTGTTCTTTATTATCGAAATCAATAAATATATCGCCAAAAGCCTGGTACATGCCCCGATCATTTTCATCGCCTGTCCAGAGTGTATTATCGTTAAACTGAATATGTTCCTGATTAACACCACCGAAAATCATACCACCAATGCGACCATTACCAATAGGGTAGGCTTCTGTCATCCAGTTTTTTGCAGGTTTATCGTCCCAAAGCAATAAAGATGGTTTTTCTTTCTTTTGAGCGAAAACAGGTGTGTAAAAACTAAAGGCTAAAAATGAGATTAGCGTGCAGAGAATAGCTTGCTTGCAGTTAAAAAACATGTTGGTTATTTGATTAGTGTGTATTCAAATATATAGATTATCAAACTATTGTATGGCCTGCTCGTTAATGAATACATATCGATTATTGGCATACTATTCAGTTATTTAAGCATCTGATATTTGCATTAGCGAAATTTTAGCTGGTAACTATTATGATATTTTAGATTTGATTTTAATAGATTTTATATATTTGATATGACATACTAAAACGTTTTATCTAAAATGAAATCGCTAACCAAATTGCTAACTTTAATCTTGTTTTTAAGCCTTACGCGCATATCTACTGCTCAAAGTCAACCCAAAACATCTTTTACCAGATATGTAAATACTTTTATCGGCACAGCGCCATTAACCGATCCTAAAATTTTAGGTTACGAGTTGCCACAGGGCTGGCGATCGTGGGCGGGTTTAACTTTTCCAGGCAGCGCGTTGCCGAATGCGATGGTGCAGTTAAGTCCGATTACCGAATTTGGATCTGGTGCTGGTTACGAATATGAAGATGATACTATTTATGGCTTTGCACACACCAATAAAGGGCACTGGAACCTGTGCAACATTCCTATTTTACCGTTATCTGATGCTAAGGGTAAATTCGGATCGAAATTTTCGCACAAAAATGAAAGTTCGGCACCAGGTTTTTACCAGGTTTATCTTAATGATTATAAGATAAATGTAAAGCTTACTTCAACCTTGAGGTGTGGATTTCATCAATATGAATATAAAAATGGCAGTAACAGGCAGATTCTTTTCGACATGGGAAAGGCCAATAGCAGGGTTTCTACCTGGAATATCGAACAGGTTGGAATGTCTGCCATACAGGGCTTCCAAGGTGGTGAAAATGTATATTTCTACGCAACGGTAAATGGCAAGATAGAAAAATTGGATCAGACTGATGTAGGTAAACGCTCAGGTTATGCGATTGTGCACTTGGCTGATGGTGGTACAGCGCCTGTAGAACTTAAAATCGGCTTATCGTTTGTAAGTACGGCCAATGCCAAAGAAAACCTGGAAAAAGAGATTGGCAACAAGACTTTTCAGGAGATCCGCAATGAAGCGACAGCAAAATGGGAAACGCTTTTATCTGCCATCCAGGTAAAGGGTGGTACCGAAAAACAGAAGCAAATGTTATATTCTTGTTTGTACCGTTCTTTTTTATGGCCGGCTTTGCGGAGTGATGTAAACGGGGAATTTAAAGATGCTAAGCACACTGTAATAAAGGGTAATTTCAATTATTATACCGAACCTTCCCTTTGGGATACTTATCGCAATAAGGATGTACTGCTTGGCTTAATTACACCTAAAGTTACCCTGGATGTAATTAAATCGATGAAAGAGGTTGGCGACAAAACCGGTTTCATCCCGACGTTTTTTCATGGCGACCATGGCGCATCTTCTATTGCAGGCGCTTACTTGAGGGGAATTGATGATTTCGATATTAAGGGTACTTATCAGATTTTATTGCGTAATGCCAATGTAGATGGTGGTGCCCGCCCATTTGTGAAAGAATATATCGAGAAGGGCTATATCTCAGATCCAGATGTTAAAAACCCACATGTCGAAACCAAAGCTAAGGCAGGGGTTTCCAAAACATTGGAATACGCTTACGATGATTATTCGCTGGCCCAGATCGCCAAAAAACTGGGCGATAGCAGCAATTACCGCACCTTAATGGCCAGATCGAAAAACTATAAAAACATGTTCGATCCGGGCACGCGTTTTATGAGGGGCAGATTAGAGAATGGCGATTGGATCAAACCGTTTAATCCACAATACCCTTATTACGAATATATGTACAGAGAGGCCAATGCCTGGCAGGTTTCGTTTTACGCCCCACACGACATGAAAGGTTTAATCGAACTGTACGGCGGCGCAAAAGGGTTCGAATCCAAGTTAGATTCTTTATTTACTCTGCCCTGGAACCCAAAATATATTGCAAGGAATGTAGAAACCATGATTGGTCAATACTGCCAGGGTAACCAGCCCGATCATGAAGCGCCTTTTGCTTATACCTTTATCGGGAAACCAGAAAAATCACAGAAAATTATTGATAAAATCTTAAACGAGCTCTATGGTATTGGGGCCGATGGTTTGGCACTTTCGGGAATGGATGATGCTGGTGAAATGTCGGCCTGGTATGTGTTCAGCGCTTTAGGTCTGTATCCATTCTCGGCCACGGATGCCGAATACTTGGTTACTGCTCCGCTTTTTGATGAGGTTAAATGGAAAACCAGTACAGGGAAATTGTTAACGATAAGCAAACCTGGAAAGGGAAGGGGCATTACCGACATTAAAGTTAACGGGAAAGCAAATAATGGATATTTTATTTCTCACAATTTATTTATAAATGGGGGTAAAGTGGAGATTGTAACGAAATAATTTAAGGAAGTCCAGTTTAAAACTTGACTTCCTCGTAGGTTGATACATATTCTATAGCGCGCACAAACAGGAAGCTTAAAAGATCTGCTGAGTTCCGCTTTTTTGCAGATATTTTGCCTTGCTTGAGCTCCATGTTATTAAGTTAAGAGTTTTTAACCACAGATGGACATAGATAAACACAGATATTTATATCTGTTTGCATCCTTTTTATCTGTGGTTAATTATGTTTGTCAGTAACCAGGCTTAACTTAATGACATTATTTCTGAGTTTGCCCGGCTATCGATGTAAAATTGGTACAGGCTAATTACTGCCAATGCGAACTTTCACCCTTTCTTGCAAAAACGTGAGAAAATCTATAATACCGGATAGCAGGAAGCAGAGAAGTCATTCGCATTATTTCAATTAAGATCAATCGTTATTCCCATGCAGGTTGAGGCAATAGTTGATCAGTGTAGCTAATCTTAAAGCTTTCGCTAGACTTTTCCCTTTATACGGGCAACGCTATATTGAATAGAGTGCAAAAAATGCATTTTATAGCAGTGTACGCGAAAAAGATTATTAAAACATATGTTTTCCTGTCTTATTAATAATATAATTCATTATATAATGTTAAAATTATTAGCGAATTGATCATTACTAAGCTCTATTTTGTAGATTTGAGGAAATGTTCCCTGATAATCTGCAAGATAAAGAAGAGTTAAAGTATTTGGAAGCCCTAAAAGATGGCCATCAATATGCTTTTGATTTTATTTATGCCAGGTATAGCAAAATGCTTTTGCCGAAATTGCAACGGATGGTTAAGCTTAACGAAGTTGTTGATGAACTTTTACAGGATGTTTTTCTGAAAGTTTGGATCAACCGCGCTGAAATAGATCTGCAAAAATCATTTAAAGGCTGGATATTCAAAGTTGCTCAAAATACCGTTTACGGCTATTTCCGCAAACTTGCACTAGATGTTAAGATGCAGCGGCATTTGTTAGAAACTTTTGCTGAGTTTTACGATCAGACCGAAGATTATATATTCAATAAGGAAAGAGTAGAATTACTTAACGAGGCCATTGAAAAACTTCCAGCGCAGCGAAAAGAAATTTTCAGGCTTTGCAAAATAGAGGGAAAAACCTATCAGGAAGCAGCCGAAATATTATCGTTGAGTCCTTCTACAGTAAGCAACCAATTGGTTAGTGCTACAAAATACATCAAACGTTACGTCTTTTTTCACGCTCAAGAGTTTATTGTTTTCTGCATTGCAGCCTATTTGAAAGGCTGAAAAAATATTTTCAAAAAAAAATTAAAGTGCGATAGTGTGTTTGTCCATCTCGTGCATATTATAGATTGACAACGATGGAAAAAAAACCTTTAAGCCCAGAATTATTCGAAAGATTTATTGCCAACAAAAGCAACGCCGCAGAGCTTGAACAGTTGTTTGGGTATCTAGGAGATGTAGACCAACAGGAACTGGAAAATTTAATCCAATCTGAGTTTGAGCATCATACTGATGTTTTTAATGATGCTGATGAAGACCGGTTGGCCATTATCCATGCTGCCTTATCAGCTAAACTGTTTTTAAAACCCGAAAACCGGATTTTAAAATTCGTAAAATCAAGCAATTTTAGGAGAATAGCCGCTACATTATTGGTGGTGGTTTCCGTTACATTGCTTATTGCGAGGTTTTTGAATAATGGCAATAAGGTTGTTCCAGGCTCAGCTCAGGCGGTACTCACCTTGAACGGAAAAAGAACTGCATTAGATGGAAAAATGGCCAGGGTCATTTATCGGAGTACTGGTGTTACGGTGCGTACCAAGACAGACGGAACAATGGTTTTTATGGCCATTAATGCCGATTCTGCTGAGGCCTCGAAACTAAATGTGGTTTCTACTCCAAATGGCGGCGAGTATCGGGTTATTTTGAGCGACGGCTCTATGGTAATGTTAAATGCCGGATCGAAACTTAGCTTTCCAACTGATTTCCGCGGATCAGAAAGAAAAGTGTATGTGGAGGGAGAGGCTTTCTTTAAGGTTGCCAAAAATCCATTGAAACCATTTATTGTAAATGTAGCCGGCAATGAGATCAAGGTATTGGGTACGCAGTTTAATGTGAGTAGTTATCCTGAAGATGAAGGTACGCAAACCACACTGTTAGAGGGAAGTATCCAGTTTTCGAATGCGAACGGCGATCGGGTGATGTTAAAACCTAATCAGCAGGTTAATGCGCATCAGGGTAAGTTAGATCTCCAAGCTGTTTCTGCAGAGGATTTTAACACCTGGACAAAAGGAGCGTTTTTATTTAATGATATGCCCTTATCAATCGTGATGCAAAAACTGGCCAGGTGGTACAATGTGGAAGTAGATGTGAAATCTATTCCGCAAAAAAACCTGTACCTGAAAATATCCCGGAAGGCGGATATTGATGAGGTACTTGATGCGATTTCTATGGCCACCGATTACAGGTTCAAAATCAAAGAGAATAAAATCATGCTTAAAGAATAAGTTTGTTCCGTCGTCGATCAATTAACCAACCAACTAAATTTTTATGACAAACCATTACTTTCGCCTCGTCCGATCTGGATGTAGGTATTTACTGAACTGGCCAAGCGTTTTTTGCCTGCTCGTACTGTTATCAATAGAGTCAAAAGCACAAAATAACCAGTATACCTTTACACAAGCGCCCTTAAATACCGTTATCTCGCAGATTTCTGCAAAAACTAAATACGAATTTGTGTACGATGCAGCACTGGTTAAAAAAGCTATACCCATTAACTTTACACTAAACACTGCTGATATTAAAACAATTATGGATGCGGTGGTTAAAGGACAGGTATTTAGCTACGAAATTAGTAATAACCGCACCATCATCATAAAAGAAATAAAAGATAATATTGAGGATGAATATATCCTGCATGGTATGGTTACGGATAGCTTGGGTTCGCCATTGCCCGGTGCATCGGTCAAGATCAAAAATACCAATAAATATGTGCTCTCAGACGGTAACGGCCATTTTAACCTTAATTTAAGCGATCAGCACAATACGTTAGAGGTCAATTATGTAGGTTATCTTTCTGCTACGCAACGGTTTGATCGGCGTGCGGCTTTAAAGGTGGTAACCGTTAAGTTAAGTGCCAATGCATCTTTACTGGCAGAGGTTGTGGTAAATGGTTTTCAGTCGCTACCACTCGAAAGAAGTACAGGTGCATTTGCTGTGGTTGATGGTAGAAAGCTGAATGAGCAAATTAATTCGGATATCTTAGGTGCTTTAGAAGGCCGTGTAGCTGGTTTGGCGTACGATAAGAATCCCTATGGTTTGGGTGCAGATAAACAGATTATACGTGGAAGAGGTACATTTTCGATTACACAAACCGGCGTTAGAACAGACCCTTTAATTGTGATTGACGGATTACCTTCTGAAACCCCTTTAGAAAATATAAATCCCTATGATATTGAATCGGTAACAGTTTTAAAAGATGCAGCGGCTTCTTCTATTTATGGTTCCAGATCGGCCAATGGCGTAATCATATTAACCACGAAAAAAGGAAATAGCCCGGTTAAAATCTCTTTAAATACCGATTTCTTCCTGGATGCGAAGCCTAGTTTTAACTCCATGCATTATGCATCTACAGCTGATATTTTAGATTTAGAAATTGATGTGTACAATAAAGAGCGTGCCCGTTATACCACAACCGAATCAATGTTCGCTGCTTATGGTACCGTTGCAAATGGAACGCCGAAGTACTATAGTCCACTTTACCAATTGTACCGCGATCGCGATGCAGGCAAAGTAACAGTAGATCAAGTTAACGAACAGCTGGCCAACTGGAGAAATGCTGATTATTACGCGCAGTATCGTGATCATGTTTGGCAAAATGCATTCCGCCAGCGTTATAATCTTTCTTTGAGTTCTGCCAGCGCAAAATCAAATACATATGCATCTGTAAACATCGATAATTCGGCCCAAAAGGTAATTAATAATCATGATCAAAAGCTGAACATTTATTTTAAAAACACTTACAATGTAAGTAAATGGCTAACCACAACATTTGGTTTTAATGGCACTTATACCAAGTCAGTTACTACTGATGCCTCTTATGATGCCTATCAAGGTATCCAGCCCCGCTATGCTTCCATTGTTAACCCAGATGGAAGTCTGGTATATGCCGATTATGTGAATTTGCCGGATGGCATTGCTGGTGGAAATGTTAATGGTGCGATGGTTGCGGCTTTGAAAAATAACGCACAGTTCCGCTCTTACCGCTTTAATATTTTAGAGTCGTTGGATGAAGGGCAGATAAATTCTACCAATATTGCGTTAAGGGGTTTTGCAAATATTCAGGCAAAACTAATGGAAGGACTTAACCTTTCCAGTCAGCTTCAGTTCGAAAACACGTCGATCAAATCAGATCAATACTATGATGTAAATTCATATAAAATGCGCGCTGCCTATAACTCGCTTATTGGCTACACACCTGCATCTAATGTATATACTTATGGGCTTCCTGCCGGAGGTAGATATGGCCAATCTGAGCGTGGTAGCAATAGTTATACTTTCAGAAACCAATTGAGTTTCGACCGTTCCTTTGATAAGGGAAAACATGCCATATCAGCCATTGCTGGTTTTGAGATGCGCCAAACTTTTTCGCCCAGAGGCATCGAAGACCTGAGATACGGTTATGATCCGATTACACTCACCTCTACATTGATCAATACCCAATCCATCAGTCAAACGGGTTTGCCGAGCTATATCTATGGTGGTACCAGAACATTATCAGTTTTAGGCAGAACACAGACCGAAGTTAAACACCGAAATCTTTCTACTTACGCTAATGCAGGCTATACTTATTTAAATAAATATAATGTTACAGGTAGTGTGAGGGTAGACCAGGCTGATTTTTTTGGTGTAGATCCAGAGTATAAAAACCGACCACTTTGGTCTGTGGGCGCTAGTTGGAATGCCAGTAACGAGGAATTTATCCAGGAACAAAAATGGATCAGCTTATTGAAGCTGCGTGCCACTTATGGTGTAAATGGAAACCAAAATTCGGAAAGTTCTAAATATTTAACGGCCAGGAGAAGAAGCGATAACCTGTTTCCATCATTACAGTATATTGATGTAATCGCTTTGCCCAATCCGAAATTGCGATGGGAAAAAACAGAAACGTATAATGGTGGCCTAGATTACGCCTTTCTTTCAAACCGTTTACGGGGAAGTATTGATGTGTACTATAAAAAGAGTACTGATTTAATTGTGACTGCCGAATTAGATCCTACTGTTGGTGTGGCTTCGAGAATGATCAATAACGGCACATTGATTAACCGTGGTATCGAATTTACCTTAGGTGGCGATTGGTTGAGATCAGGCGACTTAACTTTAAGCTCGACCTTTATACTTGGCTTTAACAGAAACCGGATTGGAAAGGTAAATAGTGCACTTTCTACTGCTGCTAACTATGTATCGTCGCCATCATTTTATTATATAGAAGGTTCTGCATACAATACTTTATATGCTTACCGTTACGGGGGCATGGTAAATGGTTATCCGTACTTTTTAGATGAGAACCGTAAGGCAAGTATCGATTTTGATGCCAGCGGAAACCCTATCTTATCAAGCATCAAAAGCTTTAATAATTTTGCTAGTTTGGTAAATATGGGTAGTTTAACTCCAACCTATACAGGATCATTTTCTCAAAGGATTACTTATAAAAACTTCGAACTAGGTGCGCTATTGGTGTTTTCTGGTGGAAACGTGATCAGAAGAGATGTAACAAATATCAGCGTATATGATGTAACCGACGAGAACATTAGTCAGCGTTTCAAAAATGGAAATGTACCTGATGTACCGCGTTTATTGGTCGATTATCCAGAGGCATTAATCAACAGTGCAAGTACCATTAATACGATGTGGCAAGCTGCAGATGTAAATGTAGTTAAGGGCGATTATATCAAATTGAGGAATGTTTCTTTATCCTACAATCTGCCTAAAGGCATGATCGGTAAATTTAAACTTCCATCTGCCAGATTTACCGCACAGGTAAACAATCTGTGGTATGCCAGTGCCGCCGGAGATGATATCGATCCTGAATCATATTCAGGGATTACAGGTACCAGAACCATAGAAAATCCTAAATCTTTTGTATTTGGCCTAAACCTAACTTTTTAACAAAATGAAAAGAAATATCATATTTATAGCATTCTTTGCCCTTATTTTATTAGGGGGATGTAAGAAATATACCGATCTAACGCCAACAGGTTCGCTCCTTGTTGAAAATGCACAAGATTATTACGAACTGGTTTCCTATCCAAACAGGGCATACATCATGACCAATTTTCAATATCTGGTTGATGATATGTGGATTAAAGAATCGAACTTCATTGGCGTAACGCCGAACATCAATACGGTGCATTTTAGTTTTAACGAAAACATAGACCGTGTTTCAATGATTACCAGCTCTAATTTTTACGAGCGCGCTTATGTATACATTAACCGCTGGAACACCATTATTTCTTTGGTTGATGGCAGTAAGGGTGATGACAATGTAAAAGCGCTGGCTAAGGCAGAAGCTAAGGTTCTAAGAGCCTTTGATCATTTCCTTTTGGTAAATGTATATGCCAAGGCCTATAATGCAGCTACAGCAGCTACAGATGGCGGAATCTGCATTATGGATAAATATGATCTGGAGGCACAGCCTGTAAAATCGACTGTGGCCCAGGTTTATGATTTTATTCAAAAAGATTTAGATGAGGCACTTCCATTTCTGCAGGAGAAACCAGCTGATCCTTATCATCCTTCACTGGCATTTGCATGGGCGTTAAAAGCGAAGGTACATTTGTTTAAAAAGGAAATAACGCAGGCTAAACAAGCTTGCGAAAAATCACTTTCCTATAATAACAAGATCTTTGACTTAGTAAACTACACTACTGTGCAGGGCGGGCCGAACGTACTTCCTATCATTGCACCTAACAACCCTGAAGTATTAAGTTATATGTATGTACAAGGGTATAATGAAACCAATTTTGGTTATACCTGGTTAATTAGTCCAGAGCTACGGGAATTGTTCGGTAATAATGATGCCCGTTTTAACATGTTCTTTAATACCACCAGTGCGAGTTTTTTGGATATTGGTTCGAATGCGGCTTACTATAATGTTCCCTATACCAAGTTTTTTTATCCTACTGTAGGTTTAAAAACAACAGAAGTATACTTAATGCAGGCGGAGTGTTTGGCCAGGGAAGGTGATTTAGCAGGTGCAATGGCGGTAGTAAACAAACTCCGAGAAAAACGCATCATTTCGGGTACAATCACACTTCCGGTTCCGGTAACCAGAAAGGAAACCATGGATGTTATCATCAATGAACGCAGAAAAGAATTGTTCCTTGGTTTTAACAGGTTTATGGATTTAAAGCGATTAAATACTGAGCCGGAATACGCAAAAACAGTAGTTCGTAAATACCCGGTCGTAAACAAAACCGTTCCACAGCAAACCTATACGCTTTTGCCAACTTCGAGGTTATATATTATCCCGTTTCCGCTTAACGTACTTAAGAAAAACCCTAACCTTACTTTAAATACCGACGAAAAGCTACCGTTTTAACATGAATATTAAACATATTATATTTCCAGTGGCGCTCATCTTCTCTTTAACCGCTTTCGGACAAAAAACGCCAATAGTTAAAGCTGATAGTGCAGCTAAGAAGGGACCATTTGATTATCAAAAAATCATTCCCACGAATGCAATTGGTCAGAATGGACTTTTTAACCTCAGGCAGGTAGATCAGAAATGGTTTTTCGAGGTACCTGACAGTTTACTTGGGCGTTACCTACTTGCAGTTACGCGTTATGTAGCCACACCACAAGGATTTGGAAGCTTTGGTGGCGAAAAGGTGAACGAACAGACCCTTTATTTTCAAAAAGGAAATAATAACAACCTCTTTTTAAAAGGGGTTGTTTATCGCCAGGAAACTAAAAATGCTTCAGAAGCCATCTATCAGGCCGTAATGCAATCGCAGGAAAGCCCGATTATTGCGAGTTTCGACATTAAAGCTCGTAACCCGATTACGGGAAGCTACGTAATTGAGGTAACCGATTTCTTTAAAAAAGATGTTCCGGTTGTTTCAATTGCATCAGAAGAAAAAAGCGAAAAAAAACTGGGCAGCCTGGCTGATGATCGTTCATTTATCGAAAGAATAAACTGTTACCCGCTTAATGTTGAAGTTAAAACAACCAAAACCTATTCGAGTTCTGGTTTAGGTGTTCCGGCAGGAGCTTTAACTGGTGCAATAACTTTGAGACTAAATACCTCATTGCTCTTATTGCCAAAAGTGCCGATGAGAAAGCGCATTGCTGATGAAAGGGTAGGCTATTTTAATAACAAGTATATCTTATTTGATGAAGGTCAGCAAAGAACGCAAACCAAATATTTGATACAGCGTTACCGTTTAGAGCCTAAAAAAGAAGATTTAGCGAAATACAAAAGAGGGATATTGGTTGAGCCGAAAAAACAGATTGTGTATTATATCGACCCGGCCACACCAAAAAAATGGCGTTCATATCTTATTCAGGGAATAAACGATTGGCAAAAAGCCTTTGAGCAGGCAGGTTTCAAAAATGCAATCATGGGTAAAGAATGGCCTGAAGCAGATACCACCATGAGCCTTGAAGATGCCCGTTTCTCGGTGATCAGATATTATGCCTCTGAAACGCCAAATGCTTATGGCCCTCGCATCAGCGACCCACGTAGTGGCGAAATTATGGAAAGCCACGTAGGCTGGTACCATAATGTAATGAAACTAGTGCATGATTGGTATATGGTGCAAGCCGGCCCGCTAGATCCAAAGGCACGCAAAATGCAATTTGATGATGAATTAATGGGACAGCTGATCCGTTTTGTTTCTTCACATGAGCTGGGGCATACACTTGGTTTAAAGCATAATATGGGTGCAAGCAGCCAAACACCGGTTGAAAAATTAAGGGATAAAGCCTGGGTAGAGAAAAACGGACATACCATTTCGATTATGGATTATGCGCGTTTTAATTATGTGGCCCAACCAGAAGATCATATTTCTCCTAAAGGAATTTACGCACGGATTGGCGCCTATGATGAATGGGCCATTAACTGGGGGTACCGTTATTTCGATGGAGAAAAAGATGAATATGCGGAAGAAAAGATCTTAAATAAAATGACTACCGATACCTTGACCAAAAATCCTCGATTGTGGTTCGGTGGAGAAGGTAAAGACGAAGATCCAAGAAGCCAGGCAGAAGATTTAGGAGACGATGCTGCTGTAGCCAGCGACTATGGAATTAAAAATCTGAAAAGGGTAGTGGCCAACCTTGTTACATGGACAAACGAACCCGGCGACCAATATGATAATCTGTCGCAATTGCATAAAGCTGTAGTTAGACAATATAGCAGATACCTATACCATGTAATGAAAAATATTGGCAATAGGTATGTTACCAAGCGCAGTGTAGAAGAAAAAGGAGTAGTTTATGCCGAAATTCCTAAACAAAAGGTTAAAAGTGTGGTTGGCTATGTTGAGCGTCAGCTTTTTGATGCGCCGCTATGGATTTATCCGAAAGAAATTTCGCAGTATATTGATGTAAAACCCATGGACGAAATTTCTGATCAGCAAACGCAGATTTTGAATATGTTTTTAAGTCCGGGCTTGCTGTTCAACCTGAGTCAAAAAGCTTTAAGTTCTACTGATCCATATCCGGTGAGTGAGTTCTTAAACGATGTTTTACCTACTGTGTGGAAGAAACCCTCGCTTGATCCCTTAAAAGACGCTTACCTGAGAAGTTTACAGCGTTCTTACCTGGAGAAAGTAAGTATGTTAATCAATCCAAAAGATATGGCCGATGGGAAAGCGATGAATAGTGCTCAACGCAGTGATGTGAGACTGGAAGCTATTGCGCATATACAGGCGATAAGAAAAAAAGTTGACGAAATCCTTCCCCAAACCAGCGGTATCAATGCACTGCACTTAAAAGATATCAGAACCGAAATCGATAAAATCCTTAAAAAAACCACCTTAAATCCATAAACAATGAAGAATTATATATTGACCGCCTTATTGGCTTTAAATACCTTAAGTTTTAATTTAAGTGCCCAGATAAAAACATCGCTGCAAGAAGTAGGTACAGCCCAGCTGGCAGAGAAAAGAGAAGCACTAAAAGAAGCCATCATCTTCAATTATTTAGGGGTAAAAAATAGCCTAATTAAATCTGACTCGGTTCAGGCTATAAAGTATGCCACAGCATTTGCGTCGCTAATGGACCAGTTTAAGTTTAAAAAGCTTTCGTTAGCGCAGATGAATGAAGCAACTACAACGAGGGAAGAAATTAAAAAACTCGCTTTAGAAATTGCTGGTACCAAATCTATCAATATGCAACGAAAAGAAATGGATAAATTATCGGTTAAGATGTGGTCGATTATTGAAAGGTTTAAACCAGAAAAAACTACACTTTATAAACAGGTATGCCCAATGACGGGAACTACATGGATCAGTAACGATAAAGCGATCGAGAATCCATATTATCCTAAAAACATGCTTACCTGTGGCGAAGTTAAAGCCGGTATTTAAAATGGCTACACACCCGTGAATAAATAGTTATAGTTAATGAACAAAAGGCGGTTATCTGGATAGAAACCGCTTTTTGTGTTTAACATCAAATTATATAAGCATTAACGATAAAGATTGATCGAATTTTTAATTTGTAAAAGAAAAAATCATACTTTAAACGTTTCATTGTTTACGTAAATTTTGATTTATGAAAATACTGATTGTCTATATACAGGAGGCAATGGTTTTAAATAAAAATGGAATAAAAAAAGCAAAGGTAGTAAGTGAAAAATCAAAAACAATTGAGGTGCCTGATTACTTTAGCGAAAGGCTTGCAGCTCATACATTAGCGAAAGAAATTTTTGAAAGTGTAATCCGATTGGGATTTCCCTTTCTCAAGCCTATACAAATTTCTTTCAATAGAATTTCAAACCAGGCTTCGGTAGTATTATAACAAAAAAGCCTCACATTTCTGTGAGGCTTTCTGTGATCCCGCTGGGATTCGAACCCAGGACCACTACATTAAAAGTGTAATGCTCTACCAGCTGAGCTACGGAATCATTTCCTTTTGTTTAAGGAGGTGCAAATATAGGGATTTATCCTTTTCTTGCAAACATTTTTCGAAAATGTTTTTATTGTTTTTTTAGTTCATGAAAATTGGCGCTTCTAACTGGTTGATTTTAAATTTTGTAAGCCCAAAAAGAATTTTAAAATTTATTTTTAAATGGGTAACATTTTCTCAAACCTTTGCCTATTCACTCGCTTTTGGGATAAAATTAAGAAAAGACTGAAACTGTGCCTTGTGTTTGTTTTTATCCAGTTTAAAATAAAAGGCCCCACGGCGCGAACTTGATTTGTCCTTGTCGGCTTGTTTAATTAACAATCCACTGGCTGTAATCTTACGGATAAAGTTCCGGTTATCTATAGGCGAATCGTAAACCTGCTCATATAAAGCCTGCAATTGCGGTATAGTAAACCGTTTTGGTAAAAGCTCAAATAAAATAGGATGGAGGGCTGCCTGATAACGGATTTTATCCATAGCGGCCTTAACCATTATATCGTGGTCGAAAATTAATTCCGGAACTTCTTTTAGCTTAAACCACTCGGCATGGTACTGGTCATTAATCTGTTTACTGTATTTATTGATATCGATCAGTGCAAAGTAGACTACCGAAACCGTACGTTCGATGGGATCCCGATCCGGACTACCATAAGCATGGAGTTGCTCCAGGTAAACATCGTGCAATCCTGTTAATTCCAATAAAATTCTTTTGGCGGCACCATCAAGATCTTCATGTTCACCGATAAAACCACCCATCAAACTCCACTTATCTTTTACAGGCTCTATTGCCCTTTTTATTACCAAAAGTTTTAGCTGATCGCCGTCATAACCAAAAATAATGCAGTCTACTGCAACAAGAACAGGTTTTTGATTTAAATATTTTCCCATGTTAAAATAGCGTATTTAATTTAGCATCGTTATAATCTGTAATATAACCCAAGATATTCGGATAACCTTCAAATTCTTCGATAGTATGTGTTGTGGTTAGTACAATGCAAGACATACCTGCATTTAAAGCCGATTCTACACCCTTTGGTGCATCTTCGAAAACCAGGCAATCTGCCGGTGTAACATTTAATGCTGCCGCTGCCTTTAGAAAAGTTTCGGGATCCGGCTTGCTTGTTTTTACATCATCTGCACTAACTATTGCATCCAAATAGCGACGGATATTCAATCCATCTACTACAAAATCTATATTAAAAGGTATTGCAGCAGATCCGATCGCCATTGGAATGTTAGCCTCTTTTGTGCGTTCCAAAAAATGATCCAATCCTTCAATCAGCGCTAAATGCGGCATGTAACCTTCCTGATAACGCTTTTCTTTATCAATAGAAAGGCGTTCTATTTCTTCAGTGTTAAATTTATCTTTTCCGAAAATGCGTTCTAAAACTTCGTGGTTTTTGCCATACATTTCCTTTTTTACGTTTTCATAATCAAGTTTGGCACCCAAATCTTCTGTGATGATGCTGTACCAGGCTAAGGTATGGTATTCCATATCGTTAATCATCGTGCCGTTCAAATCAAAAAGAAAAGCCTTTGGCTTGAAATTTAAATTATGCATATGGCTGCTAAATTATGTGATTTTTTTTACTGTTGAGAATCCGCACCGATATTATGAAAAAATAATAAGTATAATCGTTACTTTGACGTTAATAATTTTTTCCTACATTAGCCTTAACCAAAAATAAATCATATGAAGCCGTGTCTGATTTTGCATGCAATTACAGGTCTGCTTCCTCAAATTTTTAATCCATGAAAAAAATATTTCTTAAGGCTTTGCCCTTCGCTACATTGTGTTTAGCTGTTGCTTTTACTTCTTGTAACCAAAAATCAGATAAAGGAACGCAAACAACTGAGCAAACTGATTCATTAAAATATACTACTACCATAGATGGGAAAAGTGTGAAGCTCTATACTTTAAAAAACAAACAAGGTGCTTCGGTTTCTATTACCAATTACGGGGGTAGGGTAGTATCGCTTTTGGTACCCGATAAAAATAATAAGTTAACTGATGTGGTTTTAGGTTATGATAGCGTAGGTGCGTACCGCAAAAAAGGCGAGCCGTTTTTTGGTGCCTTAATTGGAAGATATGGAAACCGCATTGGTAAAGGTAAATTTACCCTGGATGGGAAAGAATATGCCTTACAGCTTAACGATGGCGTTAATACCTTACATGGTGGTACGGATGGCTTTTTCTCGAAAGTTTGGGATGCTAAACAATTAGATAGCCAAAAATTGGAGCTGAATTATGTTTCAAATGATGGTGAAGCAGGTTATCCAGGGAAATTAGATGTGAAGGTAACTTATACTTTAACTGATGACAATGCTTTACAGATTGAGTATTTAGCTACTACTGATAAAACTACTGTTGTAAATTTAACCAATCATGCATATTTTAACCTAAATGGTGAGGGAAACAATACGATTTTGGATCATGAACTGACGATTGATGCAAATGCCTACACACCAGTAGATTCTACGCTTATCCCGACAGGTAAATTGCAGCCTGTAGCTGGAACAGCTTTCGATTTCAACAAAGCGAAAACCATCGGAAAATCGATTGAAGAAAATGATCAGCAGTTAAAGTTCGGCAAAGGTTACGATCATAATTTTGTATTGACCCATCATGATGGCAAAACAGCTATTGCAACCGTTAAAAGTGTAGTTACAGGAATAACGATGGAAGTTTATACGGTTGAACCAGGCCTGCAGTTTTATAGCGGCAACTTCTTAACAGGTGCTGATAAAGACGGTAAGCGTGGAAAATCATATCCTCACCGTTCAGCTTTTTGTTTAGAAACACAACATTTTCCTGATGCGCCGAACCATGCAAATTTTGCTTCGACAGTGCTTAAACCAGGTGAAACTTATAAAACAAGTACAACATACAAGTTTTTGAAATAACAATACTTCAGAAAATTGACTAAGATCATGATCAAATTTCAAACAAAAAAGCAAGACTAAAAGTCTTGCTTTTTTGTTTGTTTTACCTGCAAATTCGGCTTTAAGGGTTTAATAACCTATCGGGAAATTGTGTAATTTTCTCAATGGTTAATTGTTGCATGATCTGGTATAAATGAGTTTTGAACATATTGATGGTATGATCACCTCCTTCATTACCTAAAGCGCCAACTCCATACATAAAAGGCCGGCCCATAAAGTTGAATTCAGAGCCAACGGCATGTGCTCTTGCTAAATCGACGCCAGAACGGATACCACCATCTAACATGATCTTCAATTTCGATTTGTATAGTGGATTGTTCGCCAATTTGATCAGTGAATTGATTGAGGATTCGCCTGCGTCAATTTGTCTGCCGCCATGATTGGAAACAATCACACCATCGGCACCGATCTGGATAGCAGCCTGCATATCTTCATCAGTTGCGATTCCCTTCAGTACTAAAGGTCCTTTCCAAAGATCACGAATGGCAGCAACCTTTTCAATATCAACCTTACCGGTAAATGTTTTGTTCATGAACTGTCCCAGTTGCGACATGTCCATTCCTTTTTCCATATAAGGCTTTAAGGTAGCAAATGATGGAATTCCATGCTGTAGGGTTTTAATTCCCCATAGCGGACGGGCAAAAGCCTGCAAGATATTATTGATTGACATTTTTGGAGGGATAGATAATCCACTCTTAATTTCTTTATATCGCAAACCAAATGCAGGCACATCTACCAGAACCACTAATACCTGGCATTCGACTGCTTTTAAGCGCTTTAAGATATCATCTCTCAGGCTATTCTCGGTAGGGTGGTACAATTGAAACCATGCTTTTCCTTCAGATACTTCGGCAATTCGTTCGATACTACTGGTGGATACGGTACTTAATGTATAAGGAATATCGGCTTTGGCGGCAGCCCTGGCTAAAATTTCGGGTGCATTAGGCCACATCAAACCTTGCAAACCAATCGGAGATACCCCAAACGGAGCACTGTAACGACGGCCAAATAATTCAACCGACATGTCGATGTCTCCACCAACACGTAAATAATTCGGTTTAAGGTAAATATTGTCGAAATCGCTCTCGTTTCGCGATAAATTAAGCCCCTCATTACAACCGCCCTCCAGGTAGTCAAAAGCAAATTTAGGAATCCTTGATTTTGCCTTTTTTCTTAAGTCGGCTACAGAAGGGAATTGAGAATTATAAGGAAATGTAATCTTTTTACTCATATTTAAATATTGTAATGGTCAGATCTATTTTAGAAAGCGAAAACTAATATTTTATATTATATTTTCCATCCTGCTCTATCTGCTGTTTTGTAATTATCGTTTTATGTTAGGTATACTTACAATTATATTGTAAAATACGAGATGCTATTACATGATCGTTTTAAACGAGCGTTAGCTATAAACTTAATCCGTCATTTCGAGCGGAGTGCAGCAAAGTCGAGAAATCTGTTTAAACTGACATGACAGATTCAAAGATTTCGCCATTTTGTTATGGTCGAGTCGAGATGATCATTCCAGCACATCATCAGCCTGAATTATTTCAGAATCTTTCATGCATAATAGATCTCTCCATTCCACTGCGTTCCAGTCGAGATGACGGCCGTTTCATAAAACTAAACTCCATAAAAAATCTTAGCATTATCGCTAAAAATCAGTTTACGTTCTTCTGCAGAGAATCGCTCTGTGTACTTTGCAACTAAATCAAACCAATCCTGATAAGGTCTGCTGAGCAGCATTACCGGCCAATCGCTGCCATACATCACTCTTTCAGCACCAAAATGTTCAAATACGACATCGAAGCAATTAAAAAGTTCTTTTTCTGTCCAGTTTTTCCAGTCTGCTTCAGCCAATAAGCCAGAAACTTTGCAGCTTACATTTGGGTTTGAAGCCAAGGTTTTAATATTTGCCGCCCATGATTTCAAATCCTTGCTTTTTACATCTGGTTTGCCACAATGGTCCAATACAAATGGTTGATCAGGGATTTGATCAACCATTTTGATAATATCAGTTAATTGATTGTGATAGCACAATAAATCGTAAGTGTAACTGTATTTTTTTAGAAGATTAATACCGGCAATAAACTTTTTGTTCAGGATGAAATCACTGTTTTCAGCTTGTAAAACATGTCGCCAGCCCTTAATCTTCTTGAAATTGCTCCAGTAAGTTAAACGTTCGTCTAAATTTGGATCGAGTAAATCTACCCATCCTACAATACCCTTTACAATTTCATTTTGTTCTGCCAGCGATAACAAAAACTGGTTTTCTTCTTCCGATTGGCTGGCCTGTACAGCAATACATCCTGTAATTTGAAGATCGTGATAAACCGCTTTAAGATCTTTCGGAGAAAAATCATTACGGATGGCAAACATATCTTCATTTATCCAGCTATCTCTAACCGGATCGAAATTCCAAAAATGTACGTGTGTATCAATCATAAAAAGCATTTAAAGTTTAAAAATCTGATCCATTAGCATCCATTTTTCTCCAGGTTTAGAACCGGGTAGTGCCTGCTGGAATTTCCACATCAAATTTTCCCATTCCTGCACTTTTGGATTGGCTAAATCGGCTTTCGATTTTTCCTCAAAAGAAAAGCTGTCATTCACTTCCATAATCATAAACAGCCTGTTTCCTAATAAATAGATTTCCAGATTATCAATTCCAGAAGAAGTAATACTTTCTTTAATTTCAGGCCAAACCGACTGATGATACTGCTTATACGCTTCTATCAGCTTTTCATCATTTACAAGATCGAGTGTCAAGCAGTATCTTTTCATATTAGTTCCCACTGTAGGCTTTAACCGTTTGTTTGCTCGAGCCTAAGCCATCGATACCCAATTCTACCACATCACCAGCTTTTAAATACCAAGGTTCAGGTTTTTGACCTAAGCCTACGCCAGCAGGTGTTCCAGTTGTAATTACATCGCCTGGTAAAAGTGTCATAAACTGGCTGATGTATGAAATCATAAACGGAACATTAAAAATCAGATTTGAGGTATTGCCATCCTGCAAGGTTTTTCCGTTCACCGTTAACCAAAGACGAAGATTGTGCACATCGGCAATTTCATCCTGAGTAGCGATAAATGGCCCGATAGGTGCGAAGGTATCGCAGCTTTTTCCTTTTACCCATTGTCCGTTTCTTTCGATCTGGAACTCGCGCTCACTATAATCGTTATGCAAAACATAACCAGCGATATGGTCCAAAGCATTTTCTTCAGCAACATAACTTGCTTTTTTGCCGATCACAATCGCCAATTCCACTTCCCAGTCGGTTTTTTTACTGTTTTTTGGAATGATCAGGTCATCGTTTGGTCCAACAATAGCGGAAGTAGCTTTGAAAAACAAAATTGGCTCTGATGGGATAGGCGCGTTGGTTTCTGCAGCATGGTCTTTATAGTTTAGGCCCACACAGATAATTTTAGAAGGACGGGCCAGGGCAGGACCAAGGCGTACACTTTTATCAACCTGTGGCAAATCAGCCGATGCAATTGCAGCCTTTAATTTCTTTAAGCCATCGCCACCAAAAAATTCTTCATTATAATCTTTAACCAATGCAGAAACATCAAAATAATTATCGTTTATAATTACCCCAGGTTTTTCAGCTCCGGCTTCGCCAAATCGTATTAATTTCATTATAAAATTCTTTATTGTATTTGAAAATATTTATTAATTGTTTAAGGTAGTAAATCCACCGTCAATTGGGTAATCGCAACCTGTAATAAATGAAGCTTCATCGCTACATAGGTATAAAGCCAGGGCACCAACTTCTTCTGGTTTGGCCATTCTGCCAATTGGTTGTGTTTTAGAAAGTTTTTCGAACATTTCTGGGATATTATCCGGATAGTTTTTCTCTAAAAAGCCATCAACAAATGGGGTATGAACCCTTGCTGGCGAAATTGAATTACACCTGATGTTTTCGCCAATATAATCTTTCGCTACACTCATGGTGATTGCTTTTACAGCACCTTTTGCAGCACTATAAACGAAACGATCTGGAAGACCAATTAGCGCCGCAATTGAGGCCATATTAATAATCACGCCACCACCAGATAAACGGATCTGTGGGATAGCTGCATGCAAACAGTTATAAACGCCTTTCACGTTTACGCGCATTACACGGTCAAAATCAGCTTCATCTGTAGTATCGGCTTTGCCAATATGTGCAATGCCCGCGTTATTGATCAGGATATTGATATTTCCGATCTGTTTAAAAACTTCGTGAACCGCTTTATGGTCTGAAACGTCACATCCATAACTGAATGCTGATCCACCATTTGTTTTAATTTCATCTAAAGTATCCTGGGCGTGTTCTGTTCCCAATTCGATGATGTGTACCTCAGCACCCTGTTTAGCTAAAATGGTAGCAATAGCTTTTCCTATGCCGCTTCCCCCGCCTGTAACTACGGCTTTTTTGTTTTTTAGTGAAAACATGTATATGATTATAAATTATAATTGATTAGAATACGAATACAAATAAAATAAATATTGTTGATTAAAAATTTTATCTTCTTGTCTAAATATTAACAGATATTGTCATACGCCATTCTGGATATTCCAATGGCCTTACCTTGCATAAATTTTACAAAGCCATTCGGTATTATTACTTATATTTGAATATTACATTTATATTTAAAAATAAATATTAACCAAATATTACACAAAAACCTAGAAAATAGGTTTTGTTATTAGAGCCAATTTGAATGAGAAATTTTCTGATTTTTATTTCCTGTTATTTTCTATCGATATCATTTTCTAAGGCCAGTGTTCGGGTGCCGAAAACAATTGTAATTTCTACGGAAAATCATGTTCGTGTGCGTTTTGGTGCCGAAAAGTTATCAAAAGCCTTAGCTAAGCTGAATTACTCAACAAAAATTGAACAAAAAGACAAACTTAGCACTACTTATAACGCAATTGCGATTGGTGTATTTTCGGATAAACTTTTTATCAATAATCTTCCAGTAGCGATTAAAAATAAGATTTCAACGACCCAAAAAGAGGGCTTTCATATTTATACCGGAAAAAACGGGGCGCTTTATATAATCGGCAACGATGCATCGGGTGCCTTATATGGCTGCATAGAACTCGCAGATCAAATCAAGGGTAGTGGTAAATTACCTGCCCAGCTTGCGCTTTCCGACCAGCCTGAAATGGTATTAAGAGGTACTTGTATTGGTCTGCAAAAACCAGATTATCTGCCTGGCCACGATGTTTATGAGTATCCTTACACCCCGGAAACTTTTCCCTGGCTTTACGATAAGGCATTATGGATCAAATACCTGGATATGATGGTCGAAAACCGCTATAATTCACTTTATTTATGGAACGGACATCCTTTTTCATCGCTGCTGCGCTTAAAAGATTATCCTTATGCAGTAGAGGTGGATGATGCGACTTTAAAAAAGAATGAAGAAATCTTCCAGTTTTTGACTAAGGAAGCTGATAAACGCGGCATCTGGGTAATCCAGATGTTTTACAATATTATTATTCCAAAACCATTTGCCGATAAACACGGCTTAAAAACACAAGACAGAAACCGTCCGATTATTCCTTTAATTGCTGATTATACCCGTAAATCGATCGCCTCATTTGTAGAAAAATATCCCAATGTAGGCTTAATGGTGGCTTTGGGCGAAGCAATGGAAGGTGTGGGGCAGGATGACATTGATTGGTTTACCAAAACGATTATCCCAGGTGTTAAAGATGGATTAAAAGCCGCGGGCATTAAGGACGAACCTCCGATTGTATTGCGTGCACATGATACTGACGCACCAAGTGTGATGAAAGCAGCGCTGCCCTTTTATAAAAACCTGTATACCGAAAATAAGTTTAATGGCGAGGCTTTAACTACTTATACGCCACGTGGCGCCTGGGCCGATTTAAACAGGAAATTAGCCGCTACTGGTACCATTAACATTTCAAATGTCCATATTTTAGCTAATCTAGAGCCGTTTCGTTACGGTTCGGCAGACTTTATCCAGAAATCAGTTCAGGCGATGAACAAGATTTATGGTGCAAAAGGTTTGCATTTATATCCTCAAGCGAGTTATTGGGATTGGCCTTATTCAGCCGATGAGGTAAAAGGCAGACTACTGGAGGTAGACCGTGATTGGATCTGGTACAAAGAATGGGCAAGATATTCGTGGAATTCGCAAAGAGACCGTAGTGGAGAAATTAACTATTGGGGCAAAGAATTAGCCGATAAATATGGTGCTACTTTAAGCGCAGGTAAAGCCATTCTGAATGCTTACGAAGAATCGGGTGAGATATCACCCAAACTTTTGCGTAGATACGGCATTACGGATGGTAACCGACAAACCTTAACGCTGGGCATGTTGATGACTCAACTCATTAATCCGTTCCGTTATGGCTTGTTTACCTTAATGTACGAATCGGAAGCGCCAGAAGGCGAAATGATTATCGAATACGCAGAAAAAGAGTGGAAGAAACAAGGTCACATTGGAGAAACCCCGGTTCAGGTGGCAAGCGAAGTGGTTGAACATGGTAAAAAAGCCATTCAATCTATTAATGAAGCTGCACCCGGCATAACAAAAGATACTGCAGAGTTTAAGCGACTTAGAAATGATATCTATTGTTATGATGAAATGGCTAATTTTTATGCTGAAAAAGTTAAGGCAGCCCTGTGGATACTGCGATATAAAAATTCAAACCAGGTAGCTGACTTGGAACAGGCATTACCTTTTCTCCAAAAAAGCGTAGATCATTATGCTAGACTGGTTAAATTGACTGAGCACAGTTACCTGTACGCCAATAGCATGCAAACCAAGCAGCGCAAAATCCCGATGCGTGGCGTAGATAAAACTTTTATTCACTGGAAAGAAATGTTGCTGGTTTTTAATAAAGAACTTGATCATTTTAAAAGAAGTATCGATTCTCTGAAATCAATAAAACAGGGAACAGTTGCTGCAATAGTGCCTTATAAAGCTGCTGATGTTAAAGTTTTAAACGAAACAGAAAGTTATGTGATAGCCAAAGATGCACCGCTTTTTGCAGATACTGCAATTAAGATTAAAGAAGTTGCCGCGCAGTTGGTGGGTTTAAAGGGAATTAAACTGGCAAAAGAAAAGCAGATTAAAATTGGAACCGAAATTAAATTCAGCACCAAAGCACCTGTAAAATTACTGATAGGCTTTTTTAATCAGAAAGATCCTCAATATCTTGCTCCTCCTCAACTGGAAACAGATGCGAGTGCCAATAACTATGGTCAGTCTGAAATCAAGATATCGAATGCGTTAGTGCCTTATGGTTTTCCACCCGTAAATGTTCATGCTTATTCTTTCCCAGCAGGTACGCACGCATTAAACTTAGGCAAAGGAGTCTGCCTGGTTTTAGGGTTTATTGATGATAAACAGGAACTGCGGATTTTTAATGCAGGTTTGGATGGCAGAGGAAAAGACATCGATTGGTTATTTGAATAATGATGAATACAAGAAATTTAATTGCAACAGTAGCATTGTCGGTATTGACAATTACTGGCTTTGCGCAGCAGAAATCAATCCTGGGAACTGAAAAATTGAAAAAATATGTTACCTATTTCAATTCGATCGACACAGAAGCCGTGAAAAACTATGTGCCCAATGCCGAAGCCTTTACGTGGTTAGCTGAACAGGCGCCATTATTCGAATGCCCCGATTCGGTATTGGAACAAAACTATTATTACCGCTGGTGGACTTACCGCAAACATTTGGTTAAAACTCCTGAAGGATTCATTTTTACCGAATTTATCGAACCAGTTAAACATGCTGGGAAGTATAATTCTATTAGCTGTGCATTAGGTCATCATATTTACGAAGGCAGGTGGTTAAAAGACAATAGCTACTTAAAAGATTATATCAAATTTTGGCTTTACCATGCCGATGTTGGCCAAACGAAACAACGTTTCCATCAATTTAGCAGTTGGGTAGATGATGCAGTTTATCAGAATTACCTGGTTCAGCCCGATCAGGGATTTTTGAAAGAAATTCTGCCTGCGTTGGATAAAGATTATGGCAAGTGGGAAGCCGAAAGGCAGCTTAAAAACGGTCTTTTCTGGCAACATGATGTTAAAGATGGCATGGAAGAATCGATCAGTGGTTCACGTAAAGACCAGAACCAACGCCCAACCATAAATAGTTATATGTATGGCAATGCCATGGCTTTGGATAAAATCGCCACACTTTTAGGCGATGGAGCACTTGTGAGTAAGTATAAAAACAAAGCAATTGTACTCAAAAAACTAGTTCAGGATAGTTTGTGGAATGTTTCTTCTTCATTTTTCGAAACAAGAAAGGCCAAAGGAGGCTCATCTGATGTTAGAGAGGCCATCGGTTTTACTCCATGGGAATTTAACCTGCCAGATGATCAGTCAAATTATGCAAAAGCCTGGGATCAGTTACTCGATACTGCGGGATTTAAAGCCCCTTGGGGCTTAACAACAGCCGAAAGAAGAAACCCAACATTTAGAACAAGGGGAACCGGACATAGCTGTGAATGGGATGGAGCGCTTTGGCCTTTTGCCAGCTCGCAAACTTTAAAAGGATTGGCCAATCTGTTAACCAATTATAAAAAACACGGTAAAATGAATGCCAAAGTCTTTTACCGGGAGTTGCATCAATATGCTGCTTCTCATACTAAAAACGGTAAACCTTACATCGGTGAGTATCAGGATGAGAAAACAGGGGAATGGTTAAAAGGCGACAATCCAAGAAGCAGTTTTTACAATCATTCTACCTTTAATGATCTTATCATCAATGATCTGGTTGGCATAAAGCCACGTCAGGATAATGTGCTTGAGATATTTCCATTAATACCTAAAAATCAGTGGGATTGGTTCATATTAGATCAAGTTTCGTATCACCATAAAACATTGACTATTTTGTGGGATAAAACCGGAAAAAAATATAATAAAGGCAAAGGATTGTTGGTGTTTGCAGATGGTAAAGAAATTTACAAAGGGAAGGATTTAAAGCCTTTAAAGGTACAGATGAATTAATGAAATACTTTGGTCTGTGTCTTCACAAACCGAAATAAAATTGATCAAGAGGCGATGAAATCGCCATTCTCACGCATCCTCGTTACAAACGAGGACGATGTGGGCTTAAAATGGACTAAACTGATCCTCGTTGCGAGGCACGAAGCAATCCTAAAGCGTTAGTATTGTGCCTAGCGATAGTAGTAAGATTGCTTCGTGCCTCGCAATGACGAAAAAACAATAAAATATAACCAAATGAAACATTCCATCAATATTATTAAAGCTTTAATTTTTATTCTTGCCTTTGGTATCGGTTTAACTGCAAAAGCCCAGTCTTATTACAACGTAATTAAATACGGTGCAAAAAACGACAGCAGTAAACTGGCCACAACAGCAATAAAAAATGCGATAGAAGCGGCATCAAAAGCTGGTGGCGGAACAGTTTATTTCCCCGCCGGAAAATACCTAACCGGCGCTATCCATTTAAAAAGCAATATCACCATATTAATTGATGCCGGTGCCGAATTACATTTTAGCGATAATTTTGACGATTATTTACCGATGGTAAAAAGCCGTTACGAAGGGGTAGATGTAACCAGTTTTTCACCTTTGTTTTATGCTTATAAAGTAGAAAATATTTCGATTATTGGTAGGGGAATTATTGATGGACACGGCAAAAAATGGTGGGATTTTGTAGAAGGTTACAAAGAGGGGCAAGCACGTTCTAAATGGCAAACTACTTTTGACGGTTTAAACCAGGATATTATTTTGCCAGATGATCCTAAGCAGATGAAACGCGGTTTTCTTCGCCCGCCATTTATACAACCGATGTTCTGTAAAAATGTACTGATCGATGGGATAACTATCCGCAATTCGCCTTTTTGGACCGTAAATCCCGAGTTCTGTGAAAATGTTAAGGTTCATGCCGTTACCATCAATAATCCCCATTCGCCAAATACAGACGGCATTAATCCTGAATCTTGTAAAAATGTGCACATTTCAGATTGCCACATTAGTGTGGGAGATGACTGTATTACCATCAAATCGGGGAAAGATGCCCCTGGACGAAAAATGGCCGTTCCGGCAGAAAATTATGTGATTACCAATTGTACCATGTTATCAGGTCATGGAGGCGTGGTAATCGGCAGTGAAATGTCGGGCGATGTACGTAAAATAGCCATCTCGAACTGTGTCTTCGACGGAACAGATAGGGGGATCCGCATTAAAACAGCCCGTGGCAGGGGCGGTGTGGTTGAAGACATTAGGGTGAGCAACATCATCATGAAAAACATTAAAGATCAGGCGATTGTACTTGATATGCAATATGCGAAGACGAATGTAGAACCCGTTTCTGATCGAACACCGATTTTTAGGAATATTCATTTCAGTAATATCACAGGCCAGGTTAACCAGGCGGCTTATTTAAATGGGTTAGAAGAAATGCCTATCGATAATATTACTTTCAATGATATTAATATGGATGCCAAAACTGGCTTTTCTATTCAAAATTCCAGTAATATTGAGTTTCATAATGTAACGGTGAATACAGAATTAGGCGCATCGATAAAGGCATTAAAGGTGAATAATTTAATCGTTGATTGTTTAAAAAGTAATAAACCTCATGCCAATGCGGCAGTAATCGATGTCACTAATGTATCTGATCTGTTCCTGTATAATGCTTTCCCAACGAAAGAAACTGTTACTTATTTGAAATTAAACGGGGCCGAGACTAAAAATATATTCTTAGGAAATAATAATTTTAGACGAGTGAAAGAAGCAGTTAAAAAAGAAAAAGAAGTAAACAGTAACATCGAAATTATTTCGGGCGATAAAGGACAATAATATGAGGTTTAAACTTTTATTAAGTACATCATTTTTAATATTGACAGCTCATTTTAGCAGCTTTGCACAAGAAAACAACCATACTTTATGGTACAATAAGGCTGCCGAAAAGTGGACTGATGCCTTGCCAATCGGAAACGGCAGATTGGGTGCCATGATTTTCGCTGGAACGGCTGTAGATCATATCCAGTTTAATGAAGAAAGCGTTTGGACGGGCAAACCAAGAGATTATAACCGAAAAGGCGCTTACCAATATCTGCCCGAGATCAGGAAATTACTTTTTGAAGGAAAGCAGGCAGCCGCTGAAGCTTTAGCACAGGAACATTTTATGGGCTTGCAAAGTAGTTCGGGCGACAGAAGAATTTGGGTAAATGAAATGAAAGCTGGCAAGGGCATTCAAGGTAATCCTGCATTCGCAAATTTTGATGATCAGCATTGGAAAATGATTAAAGTACCTTCCTACGAGGGTTGGGAAGCTGTAGGATTGGCCAATCTGGATGGCGCGGTTTGGTTCAGAACCACTTTTGACGTGCCCGAAAATTGGGTAGGAAAAGATCTTGTTCTCGATCTTAACCGCATCCGCGATCAGGATTTCACTTATATAAACGGTCAATTGGTTGGCAGCACCGATAATGCGGAGCCAAGAAAATATACTATTCCTGCAAAGCTGATTAAAAAAGGTAAAAATGTAATTGCCATTCAGGTACTCAATTACTTCGATAAAGGCGGATTGGCTGGTTATAAAGACACCACAAAAAAGATTGGCATTTATCCTGTTGGCGAAAGCATGGAACATGGCATTTCGCTGGTTAAGGAGTGGAAATATAAGATCCAGGATGAAGATCCGCCAGCTATTCCGCAATACCAGGGCAGTTATCAACCTTTTGGTGATTTGAATCTATATTTCAAGCAGACCAAATCTATGGTTTCTAATTATAAACGGTCTTTAGACATCAGTACCGCCGTTGCAAAAACAACTTATACGCTAAACGGTGTAAATTATCAGCGTGAGTATTTTGCAAGTCAGCCAAACCAGGCCATTGTAATCCATTTAACGGCCGATAAAAAAGCATCCATTACCTTTGATGCGGCGCTTTCAAGCCCTCACCGAAAATCATCCATAAAAGCTTTAGCGAATAATGTAATTGCTTTATCCATTCAGGTAAAAGATGGTGCGATTAAGGGAGAAAGCCGATTAACAGCTTTAATCAAAAACGGGTCTGTGAAAGTGATTAATGGTAAAATCAGCATCAGTCAGGCAGACGAGGTGACACTTTATTTGACAGGCGGAACCAATTTTATCAATGCGCAGGATGTTTCCGGGAATGCGGCAGCGGCCAACATTAAAGCACTAAATAGTTTAAAAGGTAAAACGTATACCGAAATCAAACAGCAGCACATTAAAGAATATCAAAGCTATTACAACAATTTTAGTGTTGATTTTGGGCGATCGGATAATGAGCACCTTCCCACAGATGAAAGATTATCGAAGTTTGCAACTGCAAATGATCCTGCTTTTGCGGCTTTATATATGCAGTATGGAAGATATTTATTGATTTCCAGCTCCAGACCTGGTACTCAGCCAGCCAATCTTCAAGGGATTTGGAACGATTTGCTTACGCCACCATGGGGAAGCAAGTACACCACCAATATTAACCTCGAAATGAACTACTGGCCGACTGAAATTCTTAATTTATCAGCCTTAAACGAGCCGCTTTTCAACAAAATCAAAGGACTGGCGAAAACCGGAGCCGAAACAGCAAAAGCATATTACAATGCCCGTGGTTGGGTTTTACACCACAATACCGATTTATGGAACGGTACAGCACCGATTAATGCCTCCAACCATGGTATTTGGGTAAGTGGAGGTGCTTGGTTAAGTGAGCATTTATGGGCGCATTATAAATTCAGTAAAGACCGCAAATTCCTGGAAAGTGAGGCTTACCCTCTAATGAAACAAGCTGCTTTATTTTATGAAGATTTTTTAATTAAGGATCCTAAAACAGGCTGGTTAATTAGCACACCTTCCAATTCGCCCGAAAATGGCGGTTTAGTTGCTGGCCCAACAATGGATCACCAGATTATCAGATCGCTGTTCAGGAACTGTATCGCCGCTGCCGAGGTATTGAATATAGATGAAAATTTTAGGAAATCCCTAACAGAGAAGATCGCACAGATTGCGCCAAATCAAATTGGGAAGTACGGGCAACTCCAGGAATGGCTGGAAGATAAGGATGATACGACCAATAAACATCGCCATGTTTCTCATTTATGGGGTGTATATCCTGGAAATGATATTACCTGGGATGGTAACGAGAAGATGATGCAAGCAGCAAAACAATCTTTATTGTACCGTGGAGATGACGCTACAGGCTGGAGTTTAGCCTGGAAGATTAATTTCTGGGCAAGGTTTAAAGATGGCGATCATGCCATGAAACTGGTTAAAATGCTAATGAAGCCAGCCAATAATGGTGCAGGTTCTTATGTGAACCTTTTCGATGCACATCCGCCTTTCCAAATAGACGGAAACTTTGGAGGTGCAGCCGGAATCGCCGAAATGATTGTGCAAAGTCATCAGGGCTATCTGGATATCTTACCGGCTTTGCCAGCAGCTATTCCGAACGGAGAAATTAAAGGTTTACAGGCACGTGGTGGATTTGAACTGGATTTAACATGGAATAAGGGTTTATTGACCTCAATTACCATAAAATCCAAAACAGGTGGGCCATGTAAAATCCGTTACAAAAACAACAACGTTACGTTCGAAACTAAAGCTGGTGAAAGCTATAATTTAAATGGAGACCTGAAATCGCAGTAAAATATGAACAACAAAATCGTCATTGCGAGGAGGAACGACGAAGCAATCTCCCTTAGAAGAGACTTATTTAAAGTTGATTTTTTTAATGTTTTTTGCTGCATGAGCCTTGGTTCGTTTCCCCAAGAACCAAAAAAAATTCAATTTAAACAGTTGCTTTTACTGCTGTTATTCTTCATCAATTTTTATGGAGCGAGTTCACTCTATGCACAAAACCAAACCAGGAAAGACATTTTATTAAATTCCAATTGGCTCAGTATTGCCGACGAAAAAAACAAAAATGCTTTTGATGGTTTTCAGTTAGCCAGCTACAAAACCTTAAATTGGAAAAATGTAAATGTTCCACATAACTGGGATCAGTACGAAGGCTATCAACGCAAACTTCATGGCAATAAACATGGTTATGCCTGGTACCGCAAAACATTTAAAACCAACGCGATTAAGGCTGGAAAACGGTTTTTTCTGTATTTCGAAGGTGTGGGTTCGTATGCAACAGTTTGGTTAAACGGTAAAAAAGTGGGGTACCACGCTGGTGGGCGAACAACGTTTACTTTGGATGTGACCTCAGCCATCAAACTAAATAACGAGGACAATGTGCTGGCGGTAAGAGCCGATCATCCTGCAAATATCCAGGATTTACCCTGGGTTGATGGTGGCTGCTCTACCGAACGTGGTTTTTCAGAAGGTTCACAGCCCATGGGCATTTTCCGTCCGGTACATTTAATTGTGACTAATGATATCCGTGTTGAACCGTTTGGTATCCACATCTGGAACGACAATAAAATCTCAGAAAAGGCGGCTATTCTGAATCTGAGTACTACAGTTAAAAACTATAGTTTAAAGCCTAAAAAGATATCCATAATCAACAGATTACTAGATCAAAATGGAAAGCAGGTTAAAGAATTAACGAAAACAATAATTCTTCCCGGTGGTAAAGAAATTCAGATTGATCAGCAGACCGATAAAATCATTAACCCTAAACTTTGGTCTTTAGAAAATCCATATCGCTATACTTTACAAACCACCATCATCGAAAACGGAAAAATTGTAGATGAACTGAAAACGCCCTATGGCATCCGTTGGATCAGTTGGCCTATTGGTGAACAAGCGAACCAGAAACAGTTTTTATTGAATGGTAAACCGGTTTTTATTAATGGAATTGCAGAATATGAGCATTTAATTGGGCAGAGCCATGCTTTTAGCAACGAGCAGATCAGCTCTAGGGTTCGACAAATTAAAGCTGCAGGTTTTAATGCCTTCCGTGATGCACATCAACCACACAATTTATTGTACTCAGATTATTGGGATAAAGAAGGGATTTTATGCTGGACACAAATGGCCGCTCACATCTGGTATGACACACCAGAATTCAGGAAAAATTTTAAAGACCTCTTAACAGACTGGGTAAAAGAACGCAGGAACAGTCCGGCAGTTGTTTTATGGGGATTGGAAAACGAAAGTACTTTACCAGAAGATTTCGCGAAGGAATGTACTGAGCTGATTCGGAAATTAGATCCTACAGCTTCATCACAAAGAAAGGTAACCACCTGCAACGGTGGGAAAGGCACTGATTGGGATGTTCCTCAAAACTGGACTGGCACTTATGGTGGTAATCCGTTAACTTATGGAGAAGATCTTCAAAGGCAGGTTTTGGTTGGCGAATACGGTGCCTGGCGAACTATTGATCTTCATGATACAGATGACAATGGTAAAGGTTATACCGAAAATAAAATGACCGATCTGATGGAAACAAAAGTTCGCCTGGCCGAATCGGTGAAAGATAAAACCGCTGGTCATTTTTTCTGGCTCTACAGCTCACACGATAACCCAGGCAGGGTACAAGGTGGCGAAGGATTAAGAGATTTAGATCGGGTTGGCCCGGTAAACTATAAAGGCATGTTTACGCCTTGGGAAGAACCCACGGATGTTTTTTACATGTTCAGGGCAAATTATGCCCCAAATCAAACTGAGCCTATGGTATATATTGTTTCGCATACCTGGCCAAACCGCTGGAACAAACCAGGGATAAAAGACAGTATTGTGGTTTATTCTAACTGCGATGAAGTAGAACTGTTTAACGATGTAAACAGCCAATCTTTAGGCAAAAGGAAACGTGGTACAATAGGCACACATTTCCAATGGAACAAGACTGATATCCGGTATAATGTATTATATGCAGTGGGCTATGTGAACGGAAAAGCTGTAGCTAAAGATCAAGTGGTATTGCAAAATCTGCCTCAAAGCCCAAATTTC
The DNA here is from genome assembly GCF_058801365.1 of Pedobacter sp. GW822-FHT03F06. Classification (NCBI taxonomy): domain Bacteria; kingdom Pseudomonadati; phylum Bacteroidota; class Sphingobacteriia; order Sphingobacteriales; family Sphingobacteriaceae; genus Pedobacter; species Pedobacter sp. GW822-FHT03F06. Next base: position 80,297 of record NZ_JBXANE010000001.1, on the reverse strand, counting down.
AACATTTTAATTAAGGACGAAAAATTAACAGTACCATCTCAGGATTATAATTATGTGTACCGTGTAAACTGCGGTGGTGGCGATTATACAGATACTAACGGGAGTAAATGGTCTGCTGATCGGAACTTAACTTCGTTGAATAGTTTTGGTTCAACCTCCTGGACGGCTGGTTTTACGGGTATTCCAGCCTTTTTTGCCAGTCAACGCCGTACCTTTCAACCCATTGAAGGTACTAAAGATTGGAAGCTTTTTCAGACTTTCAGATTTGGCAGAGATCAATTGAAATATCATTTTCCACTACCTGACGGCGAATATCTGGTCGAACTTTATTTTATAGAACCATGGCTGGGTATTGGCGGAGGTTTTGATGCCAAGGCCATGCGTTTATTTGACGTGGCATTTAATCGAAAAACGGTTATTAAAGATTTAGATATCTGGAAAGAGGCGGGTAGTAATACTTTATTGAAAAAAACAGTTAAAACTTCAATCAAAGGAGGCTTTTTAGACATTAACTTCCCTGTGGTGAAAGTGGGGCAGGCCGTGATTTCGGGCATTGCCATAGCCAGTTTAAATCAAAAGATTAAACCCGCGCCAGTAAGCAATTCACTTTTAACAAAAATAAAAAATGCTGAATTAAACAGCTGGCTGGATATTGGACAAGAACAGTTTAAAGGAGAGAAATCAGCATTTACCCATTTACCTTCAAATTTATATGGTGCAGAATGGTTAAAAGCTTCACGAGGACAGGAAAGTATCGAATTTACGGCTACTGATAGTGTTGATACCTTTATTGCACTAAATAAAAACAGTAGTATTCCGCAGGGATTTGAAAATACTAGAACCACCCTGAGCAACAGCAATAATGAAACGTTTGATCTTTATCGCAAAAGACTTATTCCCAACGAAAGAATCATTTTTGATAATAGGGTGGCAACTATTTTTGTATTGCCCATTACGCATTTACAACCCGCTTACGATTTAAAAACCACTACCACTTATAAAGCTACTGATGGTATTTTAGAAGGTAAAGATGTTGTGAAAGCAATTTTAATGGATAAACAGCGTGTAATTTTTAATGCGGCGAGTCAAGGGAGCTTAACCTGGCAGTTATCAGTTGGTGTTGCCGATACCTACTCCTTAACCCTAAAATACCATAATCCATCAGAGCAGCTTTTGAAAGCCAAGCTGGAATTTTTATCGGCAGATGGAACATTAATGAAAACAGAAACGGTTGAATTTGCACCAACCAAAGCAGGTAAATGGAATTACCTGAGCACTAACACCGGGAGCATGATTAATGCCGGCACTTATAAACTCAAATTGATTGCCACAGAAAGCAAAGGACTGGCAGTTGATGCTTTAGATGTTCAATAAGATAAGATGGTACAATATGTGGCCAAAATCTTATATTAATACTGATATTTAGTCATGCATATTTGTTTTAACCAAATTAATAAACGAGCCAACAAATAATGAAAGGACTTCCTTTAGTCGATCTTGCAATCATCTTCATTTATCTTGTTGGAATGATATTAGTTGGGGTTTATTTTTCGAGGAAAAATAAAAACTCCGAGCAATTTACAAAAGCTTCGGGCCTGATCCCCGGATGGGCGATAGGTTTATCTATTTATGCAACATTTTTAAGTAGCAATACTTTTTTAGGCGTACCTGGTAAGGCTTTCGGGAGCAATTGGAACGCATTTGTATTCAGTATTTCGATGCCCTTGGCCGCTTGGATCGCTTCAAAATACTTTGTTCCGTTTTATAGGAATACTGGCGAAATATCGGCCTATACCCATTTGGAAAAACGTTTTGGCGCATGGGCAAGGGTATACGCAGTAGTTTGTTTCCTATTGACCCAGTTGGCCAGAATGGGATCGATATTTTTCGGGATTGCACTGAGCCTACAGGCACTTACTGGTTATTCCATGCAGATGATTATGATCGTAATGGGCATTTGTATCATTGTTTATACTGTTTTAGGAGGAATTGAGGCAGTAATATGGACAGAAGTGGTACAAGCAGTGGTGAAGACTTTTGGCGCTTTGCTTATTCTGTATTTAATCATTTCGAATATGCCAGGAGGGGTTTCGAAGATTGTAGAGATCGGACAATCGGCCAATAAATTTAGTTTGGGCAGTTTTAAGCCTGATTTTATTGGTTCGTCGTTCTGGGTGGTACTGCTGTATGGTTTTTTTATCAATCTGAATAACTTCGGAATGGACCAAAATTACATCCAGCGTTATCATACGGCATCGTCAAGTAAAGCAGCTTCGAAATCGATATGGTTATGTGTTTGGTTGTATATCCCGGCATCATTACTCTTTTTTATTATAGGATCTTGCTTGTATGCGTATTATGAAATCAATCCAGAATTGGTGCAGTCGATAAAACACCAGGTAGCCATAGAGCGTTTACCCTTAGGTGCTTCGGCAGCAGAGGTGTTGAAGGTACAGCATGCATTACTGCCATCTGATTATGGTGATAAAATTATGCCACATTTTATGGTGACTAAAATCCCCATAGGTTTGGTTGGTTTAATTGTATCGGCCATTTTATCGGCAGCAATGAGCACCATAAGCTCTGGCATGAATGCCTCAGCAACAGTGTTTTCAGTTGATATTTATAAGCGATATTTTAAACCTGATGTAACGGAGAAACAAAATTTATCACTATTACATTTGGCTACCATTGGCTTTGGCTTATTGGGCATGATTGCCGGCATTGCCATGATTGGCGTAAAAAGTATTTTAGATGTTTGGTGGGAACTATCAGGGATTTTTGCGGCAGGAATGCTCGGGCTATTCCTTTTGGGTATTATCAGTAGGCAAACTAAAAACCATGAAGCCATAACAGCAACAATAATCGGCATTGCCGTAATCATATGGATGACATTTTCTTCACTTCTTCCTCCAGAATATGAAGTTTTTAGAAATCCTTTGCATAAAAACATGATTATCGTAATCGGTACTTTGACCATTTTTTTAGCAGGGCTTTTCCTGACGAAAATTAAAAATAGAAAAACTAAAACAGCCAATTAAAAACCATTCTGGTTTTATCAGGCAATTATATAGAACAATTTACCATATCAGAATATAATGGAAAACTCACAAAAAGGGTTCATCCCGGTAATGCTCACACCTTTTTTAAGCAATGGAAATATAGATTATCCGGCACTTACACAGCTTACTGAGATTTATTTACAGGCCGGATCATCAGGTTTATTTGCCAACTGCTTATCGAGCGAAATGTTCGAATTGAGTGGCAAGGAGCGAATTCAGGCAATAAAACATGTGATTAAAGTTGTTAACGGCGCCGTACCAGTGGTAGCTACAGGAACTTTTGGTGGCGCTATTGCCGAACAGGCCGATTTTGTAAAAGAAGTGAGCGATACTGGGGTAGAGGCAGTGATTGCCATTACCAGTTTGTTAGCTGGCGAAAATGAACCAGACGAGGTTTTTAACGATCGGGTATTCGATCTTTTAGACCAAACAGATAAAATTCCCTTAGGTTTTTACGAATGCCCTGTACCTTATAAAAGAGTATTGAAACCGCAACAATTGGCCGATTTTGTATCAACCGGAAGAGTAATTTACCATAAAGATACCTGCCTGGACCTTGGTCAGATTAAAGAAAAACTGAAACTGACAGCAGGCAAGACTTTTGGATTATACGATGCATATATTGTACATGCGGTGGAGTCGCTAAAAGCCGGGGCTTCAGGCTTATCGTGCATTCAAGGGAACTATTTTCCAGAATTGATTGTATGGCTCTGCGACCATTACAATGATGGCGCTTTTAAAGATGAAGTACAGGTGGTACAACAGTTTTTAATCGATAACATGGACGTAATGCATAACGTTTATCCAGTGGTGTCGAAATACTTCCTGCAAAAGCGAGGGCTTAATATCTCGACTTTTACCCGCAGAAATGTTGGCTCATTTACGCCAAGTATAGTAAAAGAAGTAGAAACATTGTTTGATGATTATACTTCGCTGCGCAATAATTTAAATATTAAGGTATTTATATAAGTGGCGTAATCGTCATTTCGACCGAAGTGGAGAAATCTTTGTAAATAGATCTCTCCATTTCGCTGCGCTACAGTCGAGATGACGATAAATTATGTTCATTTCGTCATCCTGAACTTGTTTCAGGATCTATTTTGCCAGTAATTTTTGAGGATCTGATAATGTATTGCAGTATAGATGCTGAAATAAATTCAGCATGACGATCACTATGAAAATCTAATTCAAATACTTCCTTTTATAGTCTAAAGGAGTCATCCCCGTAACCTTTTTAAAGTGCCGGTAGAAATTAGATACATTATTAAAACCACAATCAAAACAGATCATTTCGGTAGGTAGCTTGTTTTCAATTAAAAAACGGCAGGCGTGGCTCACCCTTATTTCGATCAGAAAATCATAAAAGGTCTTCTTCGTCATCAGTTTAAAATACCTGCAGAAAGAAGTTACGCTTAAATTACTTAATGAAGCTACCTCTTCCAATGTAATATCCTTTTTATAATTACTCAGAGTATAATTACATATTTTATTGATGCGGAGTGTTTCAGACTCGTTACTTTGATAAAATGTGTTTTTGCTCGTTACAATCGTTGAAAATTCATCCGTCTCGGCCAAAGTTTTTAAGATAGATAAGAGGATAATAATTCGGTCCAAATTGGTCGCATCAACGGCAGCCCGCATTAAATCAACCAGTTTATCTTTAGCTTTCCCCTTAATTACCATTCCGCTTTTTGCTTTTTCGAATAATTTGGGAATCAGGTAAGCTTCAGGTAAAGTAAGCATATATTTACCCAAACAATCGGGCAGGAAATGAATTACCATGGCTTCAGTGGTAAGATCTGGATTGTTCTGAAAATATTCATCTTTACAACGCCAGGTATGCGGCAGGTTTTCGCCTAAAAGCACCATCTCATCTGGTGCAAAATTACTGATGTTGTCGCCAATAAAACGAACGCCTTCTCCTTTGATTACATAATGTAATTCCAGTTCAGGATGGTAATGCCAGATATTTCCAAAATCAGGTTTGATATCATGACGGATGCTAAATGAACTTTGTAAGGTAATTGGAACTTTATGAAAATGAGGTTTCATGTAAAAATAAATATTTGGTTAGGACTGCATTACAATATTCAACAAATTATGCCACAGCGGTCTAAAGTTAACGAGTTTAATGATAACATCCTATATTAATTTGATAAAAACTATCAGAAAATAGTGTTTTTCATTGTTGAGTTTTGTATATAGCCGTAAAGGCATAACCCAAATATAAGCAGACAAATTATTTTTATATAAATTATTTGTTCATTAATAAATTATGAGACAAGGTAAACAAGGCGAAATTCTACTGGTTTCAAGTGGCGATTTACGGCTTTCAGCAAATCAAAATTGCTGGGCTGCCCAAGTTGAAATGGAGCGAAAACTAACTTTAACCATCGAACAATTTGGCTGGAAAGTAAAACGTGCCCATCCTTACAATTCTACAAAAAAACACGGCTTTATCGATTCGCAAAGAATGGGTATGGATATCTTTAGAAATATCGATCCCAACCAACCCATAATCGTTGCAGAAAGTGTTTGGCAATACTCACATCATGTACTTGCAGGGCTCACCACACATCGCGGACCAATACTAACCGTAGCCAACTGGAGCGGACAATGGCCTGGTTTGGTAGGCATGTTAAATTTGAACGGTTGCTTAACCAAAGCGGCAATTACATATAGCAGTTTATGGAGCGAAAATTTTACGGATGAGTTTTTTACCGATGGCCTGCAAGAATGGTTATCAACCGGCAAGATCAGTTACGACCAAAGTCATGTTAAAAGTTTTGCCTTGAGTAAGATCCCCTTAAGCGACGACAAGAAAGGAAGAATTTTTGCCAAAAGTTTAAAAGAGCGAAAAGTGATCATGGGTGTGTTTGATGAGGGCTGCATGGGTATGTACAATGCTATCATTCCCGACGAACTGTTACACAAAACCGGTTTCTTTAAAGAGCGCCTAAGTCAATCGGCATTATATGCAGGTATGCTACAGGTTAAGCAAGCCGAAGCTGAGGCTGTTTTAAACTGGCTTTTACAAAAAGGAATGAGCTTTAACTGGGGAACTGATGAGGAAACCCAGCTAACAAAAGAACAAACCCTTGAACAATGTAAAATGTATATTGCGGCCTTAAGGATAGCTGATAATTTTAGTTGCGATACCATCGGGATCCAATATCAGCAGGGATTAAAAGATTTAACTGTCGCCAGCGATTTAGTAGAGGGTTTATTAAATAATGAAGACCGTCCGCCAGTATTTTCTGTAGATGGTAGAGAACTTTACCCAAAACGTGCTTTACCACATTTTAACGAGGTAGATGAATGTGCCGGTTTAGATGCCCTGGTAACCTACAATCTTTGGAAAGAATTAGGAATGACGGGAGAAAACACCCTTCACGATATCCGTTGGGGCGAATATTACAAAAATGATAGCGTAGACGGTTTTGTTTGGCTGTTTTTGATCTCTGGAGCAGCACCACCTGCACATTTTATTGGCGGCTATGCCGGGGCAAGCAGCGATAGGCAGCCCGCTATGTATTTCCGCTTAGGCGGTGGATCGTTAAAAGGTATCAGTAAGCCAGGTTTCATTGTTTGGAGCCGTGTTTATGTAATGGATAATGAATTACATTGCGATTTAGGCGTTGGGGAAGTAGTAGCTTTGCCTGAGGAAGAAACCAAAAGACGCTGGAATGGAACAACACCCGAATGGCCAATTATGCATGCCATTTTAAAAGGTGTAAGCCGCGATCAGCTCATGGCCAGGCATAAAGCCAACCATATTCAGGTGGTTTATACCAATTATGAAGCTGGGGCGCACGAAGCTTGCCGCATTAAAGCAGCTGCAATGGATGAACTCGGCTTAAAAGTGCATTTTTGCGGAGATGTGAACCTAAAAAAAATAAATACAATTTAAATATAAAGAAATGAAATCATCAGTTTTAGCCTTATTGTTAACCTTCTCGAGCATTACAGCAATTTTTGCCCAGAACAATCCTGTGAACGATAAAGAAGCCTATGTGAAAATGATTACCGAGCGTTCGGCTAAAATTGTTGCTAATCTTGGAATTACCGAGGCAAAAAAAACAGAAAAAGTAACGGCGATCATCAGAGATCAATATAGTAATTTAAACGATATCTATGCAGCACGCGACATTCGTGTTAAGGCAATTAAAGAAAAAAACAAAGACAATAAAGCGGAACGCGATTCGGCTCTTGCTAAAGATAGCCGTGTGGTAGAAGCGTCATTGGCTAAACTCCATAAAAAATACATCAGCAAACTTTCTGCGCAACTAACTAATGAGCAGGTTGAACTGGTTAAAAACGGTATGACTTATAATGTATTGCCAATTACTTATAAGGCCTATCAAGAACAGATTTTAACGTTGACAGATGAGCAGAAAAAACAAATTTTGGCTTGGCTTACAGAAGCACGTGAACATGCGATGGATGCAGAGTCATCAGATAAAAAACATGCCTGGTTTGGTAAATATAAGGGTCGTATTAACAATTATTTATCAGCTGCCGGGTACGATCTGAAGAAAGAAGGAGTAGAGTGGGAGAAGCGCAGAAAAGCAAAAGCACAAACAAATTAGAACAATTAATGGAGCCCTTGTAATGCTTCATTATTTTTTTTATTTTTTTATTCAAGAATATTTCATTTATATATGAATTTATACTTATATTGTAGTATGAATAAAATTACTAAATAGCTTATACCGAGAAGGTTATTTTTATCTTGATAAGATTATACAATAACTGTTTGAATTTAGCTTAAAAAATGGATTTTATTTCACTATTGCAAAGTTAAAATGTACTTTCTAACCAATAATTTTTAACCAAAAAAAAGAAATATGAGTCGCCACAAAGACAATTAAGGTGAGATAGATTTTTAAGTTAACGCTATCTAATTCTTTTGCCTAACTAGCAAGCTGTAAAAAGCAGACAAAAAAACAAACCCATCCTTAACCGGAAACAATAAACTGTATAAAGCAATTGCCATTACAGCTTATATATGCTAAATGAAATTAATCGTGCACAAGGCCTGATTGATATCAGATTAGCTGTATTAGTAAAAAACTAACCAAATAACGAATATGAACTCAAAATTTTTACGAAAAACCTCATGGGTTTTAGTGCTCATGCTAATCACATGTACCGCTGCCTTTGCCCAACAAAAGCAAATTACCGGTAAAGTGGTCGACAAAAAAGATGGGCAGCCCGTTCCCGGTGTAACTGTTGGGATACGTGGCAAAACCAATAATGTAAGCACCAACGACAAAGGAGAATTTGCGCTGATAGCTGATCCTGCAAGTGATGCTTTGGTTTTTTCTTATGTTGGCTATGTTAGACAAGTCATTCCGCTAGCGGGCAAAACAACTTTAACTGTAAGCTTTGTCGAAGACAGTCAAAGTTTAGATAACGAAGCGGTTGTTGTTATCGGTTATGGAACCAAGAAAAAATCAGAAATCCTTGGTGCGGTAGCAACCATTAGTGGGGCTGAAATTCAGGATGTTCCTGCACCTAACTTAGCAGGTGCATTGCGGAATAGGGTAGCTGGTGTTGGTGTGAGTCAATCATCAGGTCGACCAGGTTCGCCAATTACTTTAAACATTAGAAATTCTACCACGACCACTGCCGCGGCGGGTACCACAGATGAACCGCTTTATGTTGTAGATAATATTACGGTAACAAGAGAAGCTTTCGATAATATAGATGCTTCTATGATTGAGAATTTAACCTTCTTAAAGGATGCTTCTGCTGCAATTTATGGTGCTGCCGGTGCTAAAGGGGTTATTCTGGTTACAACAAAAAAAGGTAGAATCGGCAAGCCAAGCATCACCTATAATGGTTATCTGGGTATTTCAGATGCGATTAAGGTGCCAAAAATGTTATCTGGATATGAGCATGCATTATTATTAAATGATACCTTCCGTTCTCAGGGTGCTCCTGCATCAGATTACTTCGCTCCGGAAGATTTAGAGTATATCAAAACGCTGGATTATAAAAGCTGGTACGATGAAGTATGGCAGGCTGCTACCACACAAAGACATAATATCGGTATTTCTGGTGGCAGTGATAAAATTACCTTTTTCGCAGGAGGAAGTTACCAGGGGGAAAATGGAAATTATGCTGGAATGAAATTTAACAAATATTCATTCAGAAGTGGTGTGGTTGCCACCTTGGCGAACGGCTTAAAAGCAGATGTGAATTTTAACGTTGATTATGGCACGAAAGAACTGCACCATAATGCCCAGGATAATGATGCCGCCTTTTTTGAACGACTGATAACCGTTCCAAGATGGGTTCCAATTAGTATCGACGGAAAATTTGTTAACTATAATGTTAACGGCGTAAATTCTGCCAATATAAATCCGTTAGCCATTTCTGAATCTGGTTATTATAATAATGGTTCAAATAAGTCATACCGTATTAACGCCTCATTAACTTACGAACCAACCTTCCTGAAAGGACTTGTTATTCGCGGGCAGGTTTCGCAATCAAGTGGATCTTCGAAAAATACACAATATGTACCACCGTTCACGCTGTACAATTTTGTAAAAAGAGGTAATAACCAGGAATTGTTCACCAATCAATTAACTACTGCTACTTCACCTACTTTTCAACCAACAAGTGCAGCAAATTCTACTTTCACACCTGGTTTGACTGATAACAATAGCTATCAGTTTTTTCTAACACTGCAATACAACAAAACCATTGCGAAACACACTTTTAGTGTCTTAGCTGGTGCCGAGCAAAGTGAGGGTAATACACAAAATTCAACCGTTCGTTATACCAATCAGTTAATACCGGGTGTAGATCAATTTTTTGCTTACGATATCAATACTTTAGTTGCATCAAACTTAGATCAAACAGCGGTTTCCAAACGTTCTGGTTTTGCGCGCTTTAGTTATGATTTTGATAAGAGATACCTGATTGAGGGTATTGCCCGTATTGATGCATCATCTAACTTCGCTTTAGGGAATCGTTGGGGCGTATCGCCAAATATTGGAATTGGATGGGTAGTGAGTCAGGAAAAGTTCTTTAAAAACAGTAGTGCACTTAGCTTCATTAATTTTCTGAAATTAAAAGCAAATGTTGGTATTACGGGTGATGACAGGGTTGGCATTCGTTTATGGCAGGATAGATTCCAGATTGACGTAACCAATGGATATATCTATGGAACTTCAAATGGGAATAGTTTGAACCGTTCCCGTTTGGCTAATCCCGAAATTACCTGGGAGAAGAAAAGAACCATTAACGTTGGCTTAGAAACTTCAATGTTTAACAATAAATTAGATATTAGTATTGAAGCCTTCCAAAACTATACTTATGACGGTTTCGAACTGGGTGCAAATAATCAATATCCACAATATTTTGGTACACAGGCTCCAGTATTAAACTACAGACAGCTTTATAACTGGGGTTCTGAATTTAGCATTGGCTATAAAGCAAAACTTGCAACAGACTGGAATCTTAGTGCGAGCATGAACTTCTCTTATGGTAACTCGGTTACAGACAGGATCCTCTATACGCCAGGTAACTTAATCAACAATACTTTTCCTAACTTACAATTGTTCGGTACAGACCCACGCAAGTACAATACCAGCAATTATGGTTTAACCAACCTGGGCATGTTCAGAACTCAGGGAGAAGTTGATGCCTGGATGGCGAAATACCCTAATTATAGGATTTACGATAAAATCCCACAGGCCGGCTGGTTGTATTATGAAGATACCAATGCTGATGGTGTAATCTCCGACAGCGATTTAGCGCCTTTGTATAACAATACTAATGCATTCTTTTCTTCTGGTATCTCGCTAAACCTGACCTACAAAAACTTCAGTTTAAACACGAATATAAATGCCCGATTTGGTGGTAAAATTTTCTATGATAGCAGGGCAAGAACAGCACCGTCAAAAACTAGAAATACCTTGTCTATCTGGACAGATCGCTGGACATTAGAAAATCCAATGGAAGGTAAATACCCTAGATTTGACGATCCTTCGTTAGGAATAAACTCTGATTTTTGGGCAGTTGATGGAACGATGATCCGGATCAATACCATGACTTTGAGTTATAAAGCACCTACTGCTTTTGCAAATAAATTAGGGATCGGTGGAGCCCGTATTCTACTAACCGGAAATAATCTTTGGACCATTGTAAATCCGCTGCCTTATAAAGATCCATACACTTCAAGTGCATGGGATTATCCAATGTTGAGGACTATATCTTTAGGATTAAGTGTTAACCTATAATTTTTTGAGCAATGATTAATCAGATAAAAAACAATATAAAAAAAGCAGTAGCTATTTTAACTTTAGCTGCACTTTTGCCCGCTTGTGTAAATAAAGATGAGTTTTTCTTATTACCAGATACAGGCGGTATCGATCAGGCCATATGGGATAATGAGGGTTCTGTACAACTACATCTTAACAGGGTGTATGATGTAGCCATGTATCAATTTCCCTTGCAACTCACTCCAGATCGTTATGGTGTTCACTATGCCAGTGATGAGAACTATTTCCCTGATGGAGATGCTAATGCAAAAATGGCGCTTGGCCTACAGGGTATCCTGGGCAATAACGACGTAAGGTATTCTGGTAACAACTATGGCGGTAACCCAGGCCAGAATAAATATTGGGATATTGCGAGATGTAATGATGCCATTGCCAATCTTCCGAACAGTACAATGCTAACCCAAAAGAAAAATGAATTGCTTGGGCAATATTATGCGCTAAGAGCGATAACCTATTTCGAATTGGTTAAAGTTTATGGTGGCGTTCCACTTCCATTAACACCACAGGGAGCTGACAGCATTTATGATGAAGGTAGAAGGCCGGCTAAAGAGTGTTTTGCGGCAATACTAAGCGATCTAAATAATGCCATTATCCTGTTAGATGGTTTTGCGCCAGGCGACGCTGACGGAAGAGGTAAAATCACTAAACTGATTGCCACCTGTTTAAAAGCAAAAGTGTTATTCTATTGGGCTAGTCCTCAATTTAATCCGCTAAATGATGCAAAACATCCTTATCAGGCATCGAGATGGACTGATGCTTTAGCTGCTAATAAAGAAGCTTATGATATGTGCGTTTCGGCAGGAAAAAAATTAATGCCAAATTATTTAGATATTTTCCGTGTAGAAGGTACAGCCAACACTGAAGCCATTCTCGTTAGAACTTATTCAAATACGGTACCTAACAGGGGGAATGGAACTGAACAGCGGGTTAGACCAACATCTGAAGGTGGAAGTACCGGCTTTCCAAATACTTATTTTATGCCGACTACAAAAATGTTGGATGCCTACCCAATGAAAGATGGAAAACCATTAAATACCTCAACAGCTTTTCCTTATGATGCAACCATGTTCTGGCAAAATAGAGATCCGAGATTTGAAGCCACCTTTGCTACAAACGGATCGGTATATCCTTTAAGCGGAAACGCGAATAGAAAACAGTGGACTTACAACCTTGCCGTTGGGGAGAGCAGTGGAGTTGCGGTATATGTAAAGCGTTTCTCTACACCTGGTTTAACTGCAAGTGCTTCTGCTTACAATAGTTCTGTTGGTGGCGGAAGTGGTATGGATTGGATTGAGCTTAGGTTTGCAGAGGTAATGTTGAATTATGCCGATTGTTTAAATGAAACCGGAAATACCGCAGGTGCAAAAGATTTAGTGAGACAAATTCGTATAAGAGCAGGAGTAGTGGCAGGTGATTCTGATTACGGACTTGCATTGGCCGGAAGTACGCCTCAATTGCGTAACTTAATTCTTAACGAAAGACAGATTGAATTCGCTTTCGAGAACAAACGTAATTCAGATTTGAGAAGATCCCGCACCATGCATCTGTTAACCGGGAACATGTCTAAATTGGAAGTCCAGTTAGTGAATCCTCCATCAGGATCGGACCAGAAAGATAAAAAAGTATTAGAAGATCCAACAGTTCCCGGAGGTACAACCGCATTTAGAGAAACTTTAAACATTAATGATAAAGCAACTTATACCAAGTATTTTAAAAATGTTGTCATCACAAATACAACGTATTTGCCGTATAATGTACCTGAATTTCATTACTTCTACACCTTCCATAACGATTTTGTGAGTTTCGGTAATAAAATTCTTCCAACCATCGGATGGGCTGGTGGTACTTTTGACCCACTTGATTAGTATTTAAAGCATAAATGTTTCAGTTGATCTGACTAAAAATTAAAATAATGAAAACTAGATATATTAATAAGTTACTCATCGGGTTATGCTTGATTCTTTTCGCTTCTTGTAAAAAGGAATCGGCGAACATCTTTAACATGTTCGATGATGTTACCGTAACTTTCAACAATAGCGACCCTCGTTGCGTGACCGATTACAAAGTAATTAACGACAAAGAAGAGGTATGGATTGATTTTACTATAAACTCGGCTAAAGAGGATATGTATTCCTACGTGTTTGAAGTTTCTTCAGGTACGGTTCAGGCTACACGTTATACGGTTGCCATTACCGATCCTACCAAACGCAGAAGTTTTTCAGCCGTTATTAAACTTCCAAATAATACACTCTTTCCTGCTGCTGCACTTCGTGATGGTAAACAAAGTTTTCGTATTTGCGCGTTAAATGAAAAGGGCGTATATATTGGCGACGGATACAAAAAAGTAACAGTTGATGTAAATCCAAGTTTTATGATTTACGCCAACAGAGATATTTATTTACCAGATACGGTTGCGAAATCTTTACCAAGCTTTTTATCACTTAATGATGCTACAGGTTTTAGTTATACCAATGCATCAGCTAATGCCGGAAAGATAGATTTTGGTATATATAGAAAACCAGGTTCAAATTCTACAGTTCAGACGCCTACCTGGGTAGTTAATTTGTATTCACTAAGTGTGGCTACTAATCCATTAACCGTTTACGATATTAGTGGCTTTAGTCCAAAAAGAACGACTAAATTTAGTCAGCCTGTTACCGGACAAGCTAATGCATTTCTGACTACCGCAATTTCCGGCTCTGCTATAGAAACTTTGGCTAAAGCAAGGGCAATTACTTTTAACGAAACTACTCAAGTGCTTCCGGCTAATGGTTTAGCACCAGGTAATGCTGTGTTTTTCCTTACTCCAGAGGGTAAATATGGTATGTTATATGTTAATGTCGTTACTTCCGACTTGCAGAAAAGGCCTTTTATTAATGTCAGCATAAAAGTACAACGATAAATGCCTTTCTCGGTGGTTTAGCACCGCCACAATTTTATATATTTGGTTTGAAAAGGAGAGCAGCGATTGCTCTCTTTTTTTTTAAGATTTTTTTTGGATTAAATTCAGATGTGTTATAAATGCCCTATTTTCTTTTGTAAATATTTTCTTACCAAAGCTTTAAAATAATCGTCTAATCAACGTTTTTAAGTTTAAAATATATCCGAATCGATATTTATTATATTTTTATTTAAATACTAAATTTATATATGAAATTTATTCTTACCTTGTATCTCAGTTTACATTAATCAATTTAATTTGTTACATGGATTTTTGCTAAATGACAATATTCTACAATAGCTGGAGAAAATTATACATAAAATAGTAGTTTTTTGCGTGCAATTTTGGAATATAATATACTTTCTAACCAAAATAATTATCGAGATCAAAATAAAGAATGAGCCAAATCACATAAAATTATTTTCATTTTTTTCAAGGATAGGTTACAAGGCCTATTCCAATTTATCGTTCCAAAAGAAATAATATTCAGCGATAAAAAATCTAACTCATTAACCCGCTCCACTTATAAAGTTAAAAATTTAGCACCATAAAACCTTTGATTAGGGATGTGCAGATCTTTAAGTATAGAATAAATTATATTGTTAAAAAAGCAGTTATAACACTGCTTAGATAGAATTAAAAACTAACCAAATAATAAGATGAACTTAAAATTTTTACGCAAAATTTCTTTGTCCTTGCTAATGATGCTACTGGCAAGTACAATTCTTTTTGCACAGGAGCGAAAGATTACGGGTAAAGTTGTCGATCAGGCAGATGGGCAGGGAATCCCGGGGGTAAACGTAAGTTTAAAAGGTATTCCAAGTAATGTGAGTACCAATGCTGATGGTGTTTACACCATCCAGGTAAAATCAAACAGTGATGTACTGGTTTTTTCGTACATCGGCTATACCCGACAAACCATACCTGTAGGCACACAAACAACAATCAACGTAAAACTGGTTTCTGATAACCAAAATTTAGATGATGTTGTGGTAGTGGGCTACGGTACACAAAAGAAAGTTACGTTAACAGGAGCAGTTTCTACCGTTAATATGAAAAGTATTGAAGATGTCCCTGCGTTATCTTTAAGTGCTTCATTGCGTGGTTCTGCACCTGGTTTCGCTGTTTCCGGCGGTGCACAAAGACCAGGACAGGGCACTACCATAACTGTGCGTAACCCTGTTGTATACTCTAAAGATAGCCAGCAAGGCACTAATCCGATATTCGTAATTGATGATGTGATTAGAACCCAGGCCGACTTTGATTTATTGGATCAAAATGTGGTGGAGAGTGTATCGATTTTGAAAGATGCAGAAGCCGCGATTTATGGTGTTTCTGGCGCTAATGGTGTTGTAATTGTTCGTACCAAAAAAGGTAGGGCAGGTGCTCCGCGAATCAATTTCAGCAGTTCAGTAGGTTTTAACGATGCAACAAAACTACCCAACATGATGTCGGGTATACAGTTAGGTAATTTTGTTAACGATTATCTGAACGCTCAGGTTTACCAGCAAACATCTGCAGGAACGGTAGTAAATAACTTTATCAATGCTGATGGTTTTAAAGTAGTAAACAATGTAGCAGAAACTACCCGCCAGCCACTTTATTATACTCCCGATGAATTGGATTATTTCTCTGCAAACAACCATAACTGGTTAGCAGAAGCCTTTCAAACCTCTAACATTTACCGCCAGGCCTTAAATATTAGTGGTGGTAGCGATAAGGTAACTTATTTTTTAGGTGGAGATTACATCACTCAAAACTCTAATTTTAAAGGGGTTAATTCCAGTAAATATGGTTTAAGGGCAAGTATTGATGCCAAACTTTCGAAAAGGTTAAACGTTTCGGCTTCAATCAGCACCGATGTTTCATCATCACGGAGTTACTATTACAAGCTTAATAGCACTTCCGAAAGTTTGGATAATGACGTAGCAACTTTACAGAATGTTAATCCCTGGTCTGAATATTTTATCAACGGAAATCCTGTAATTTTAGGTGCAAGTAATACTGGTGGTTTAGAAAACATCAACTTTTTCTTGGTACAAAATTCAGATAATTTTACCAGTTCAAAATCGTATGTGATGAATATGCTTGGTAAGGTTACTTACGAAATTCCTGGTGTTAAAGGATTAACCGCTACTGCTACAATAAATAAGAACATCAACAGTTCTAATGGTAAACAGTACGGAACTACATTCAACTATTATAAATATTTAGGTACAGGTGCCAACAATCATATTCCCGGTGGAGTACTCCAAGGCGTTTTCCCAATAAAGAACGGTGATAGGATTAGGCTTAATCCCGTATTTGCCGATAGCTACCAATTAAATGCTGGCTTTAATTACAACAGATCTTTTGGTAAACACAATATATCAGCCATTGCACTCGTAGAGCAAAGGGAACTTTCGTCAGAAGGCGTTGCAGCACAGGCCGAAGGAATTGTGGCAGGCGGACTTCCTTATCAAAACTTTACCGTTGGAACACAAACTTCCAATCAATCCGGACAGGTGAGTGAAACAGGATTTCAGTCTTTAATTTCCCGCATTAATTACGATTACGATAATAAATACCTATTACAGTTGGTATATCGTAGAGATGGTAGTTCAAGATTTGCTCCTGGCAAAAACTGGGGCGGTTTTCCAGCGGCATCTGTTGGATGGGTAGTTTCTCAAGAAAAATTCTTTAAAGATAAATTTCCGGCCATAAACCTGTTCAAATTGCGGGCATCGGTGGGTTTAACTGGAACAGATGCAACAAAAGCTTATCAATACCTGGCGTCGTACAATTTAGGCACAGGAAGCAGTGGTGGCGCCGTGTTTAACGAAATTGATCGAAGTATCGCGATCAAAACCAATATTGCCATCCCAAATGGAGATGTAGTGTGGGACAGTTACTTAAAAACGAATTATGGTTTTGATATGGGCCTGCTTAAGAATAAATTATCCATCTCCGGAGAATATTTCTGGACACGTGGATACAATCTTTTATCTACATTAACATCTTCAGTACCTGCAACCATTGGTGCAGCGGTACCTACCGAAAATTTTGCTGAAGCCAATATGTTCGGCTACGAGATTAGCGTAGGCTATAAAGACCAGGTTGGTAAATTTAACTATAGTTTTACTCCATTTTATACCTGGTTCGATAACAAAAATATCAAATACGATGTTTCTAGTGCACAATTGGGTACCATTGACGATAATACGGGCTATTCTAGCGATAGAGGATATATCGGTTATAAATCTCTTGGTATTATCAGAACACAGGCAGAAGCTGATGCAATTATTGCACAAAGAATCAATGGATCGGCAGTGCAAAACGATCCAAAAAAGGTTAAAATCTTAAACGATATTCTGCAGCCTGGTATGATCAACTTTGAAGATGTAAACGGTGATGGTGTTATTGATACCAAAGACAGACAATTTGTTACCAAAAGACAGAATAACCATAATAACTTGGGGCTAAACTTTAGTGCTGGCTATAGTGGTTTAAGCTTAAATGTAGTAATGGGGATTTCTTGGGGTGGTTACACCAGTATCGGCGGATTAAAACCTAGTGGTACAAGTCCATCAGTATATGCTAACAGGGCATCATACTGGGCAGATCACTGGACGCCAACAAATACGAACGCCGCTTATCCTAACCCATATTTTTCAAGCATTTATGAAAGTACCGATTTTTGGTTGGTACCAGCAACCCAATTTGCCATTACAAATGCAAATTTAAGTTATGCTGTCCCAACAAAATGGATAGAAAAAGTAGGCATATCAAGTTTAAGGGTGTTCGCCCAGGCTACAAACCCAGTTCAGTTTATAAACCCATTCCCAGGGAATTATAGAGATTTCGCGAGTCCAGTAGGTACATACCCATCGCTTAAAACTTATTCGTTCGGTTTAAACGTGGGCCTTTAATTTTAATTATCATGAAAAAGATTTATATCATAATTTTAGCAGCTTGTACTACATCATTAATGTTTAGCAGTTGTAAAAAAGTGCTCGAAAAACAGGATTTAGGTAGTTTTACTGCCGATCAGGTTTATAACGATTCTACCACAACAAAATTAAGCATCGATTATATCTATAGCCAGAATCAACCGGCCTGGTTTGGCAACGTTGGCGGCTTAAGTGCTTCAGTTAGTTCGCTTTCAGAAGAGCAATATGGAGATAATGTTTTTGTTAAAGGTACAGCGACTATTGAGTCTGTAACCGATTTAGGCAATACGAATACTGCTGGAAACTACGTGAAGATTAGAACCATCAACATGTTCATCAGAGATGTTAATGCAGGTACATTAGATCCGGCAATGAAAAAGAGATTTAATGCACAGGCTTATTTTTGGAGAGCTTTCAGGTATTTTGAACTTGTAAAACTATACGGTGGCGTACCCGTGGTATTGGTACCACTGGATGCGGTAGGCGAAGATGCTAAAAAAGCAGCACTTTTACCTCGTAACACTACTTCCGAAACTTTTGCTCAAATTGTTAGGGATTTGGATTCTTGTATTAAATATATTCCGGTGAAATGGCCTAAAAATGATGATTATGGCCGGATTACTAAAGGTGCTGCTCAAGCCTTTAAAGGGCGTGTACTATTAACTTTTGCCTCTCCCGAATTTAATCCAAGTAATCTTTCTTCAAGATGGCAGGATGCTTACACGGCAAATACACAGGCAATAGCAACCCTATCTACCAATGGTTTTGGCCTGTACACTAAATTTGACGCAAGCATGTGGACAACCGAAGGAAGTGCAGGAGGAAGCACACCGCGCAATCCGGAAGCCGTGTTTGCAACACTTTATAATACAGGAACAACCGATATCGGACAGAATAATAATACCTATCCCAATGCAACAGTTCCGAAATATATTGGTAGTACCGGCGGCTCTAATTTACCCACCTGGGATATGGCTTTGGCTTTTCCGATGAAAGATGGAAAGGATATAGGCGCATCAAAATATACTTATAGTCTGGGCACGTTTTATAAAGACAGGGATCCAAGATTTGATCAAACAATTGCCTATAACGGATGTAATTGGCCTCTATCGGGGAATTCATCTTATAGATTGTGGACTTATTATTATACAAATGATAAAAATGTTCTGGCCACTACTGAGCCGTCGGGCGCCACTTCTTCGGGCTTATATTTAAGAAAAGGAATAGACCCATCTTTAACATTGGCTACTTTTCAAAATGCCGGTACCGATTGGATAGAGATCAGATATGCTGAAGTAATGTTAAATCTGGCAGAATGTGCGGCCGAAACCGGCCAAAGTCAGGAAGCTTATAACAATTTAATTAATATTAGAAAAAGGGCTGGCATAGAAGCAGGAGCCGATGGATTGTATGGTTTAACAGCTGGTTTGAGCGGAAACCAGTTAGTTGCAGCGATAATGAAAGAAAGACAAATTGAGCTTGCATTTGAAGGTAAGCGCTTTTGGGATTTAAGACGCAGAAAACTATTAGAAAGCACTTTAAACGGAAAGAGAAGATTAGGTGTTACCATAACGCTTAAAAATACGGGCACAAAAACAGATTATATTCTAGGAACAAGAGATGTTTCTGCCAATACCAATCTGGATGCACTATATGCAAATAGTTTTACCGTAACAACCAAGCAGCTTGATACTTATAATATTGCTTATCAGCCTGGAGTTTACTTTTTTGGTATTCCGACAGTGTCATTAAATAACAATATTAATCTTGTCCAAAATAACACTTGGGGTGGAGCGTTCGATCCATTAAAATAAATGGGCTAAGATCTTGGGGCGGTTTGCTCACCGCCCTGGTTTTTTTATATTTGGTTTTGAAAAAAGGGAACATTAATTTGTTTCCTTTTTTTTATTTAAGAATGTTACATTTATATATGAATTTTATTCCTATCTTGTAACATGGCTGCGAGAATGAATTTAATTTGTTACAGGCATTTTTGCCAATTGATAAGATTATACAATAGATAGCCAAAATTATACATTAAACAGCTGCTTTTTGCATGCAAATTTGAAAGATAATATACTTTCTAACCAAAATTACTTACAAGGATAGACCAAGAAATGAGCCACGATTTTCGATATCAGCGATTAGATTTTTTCTGTTAATTAAAAAAATCGTAATTTCTTTCTCTTCCCAACGAACAACACAAATGAAAAAGAACATTTTAAATCTGTTGCTAACAACAGCATTAATACTCTCCGCAAATTATACGTTTGCCCAATATCCAAATATTCCTGCCAATATTAAAAAATCATCTGATTCGATGATGAAAGAAGCCTATCATCAATCTGATATTGCCTGGGAGAAAGCAAAGCCTATTATTGCAAAAGAGGCAGCTCAGGGCAAACCATATATTCCTTGGGCAGGTAGACCAAATGATTTGCCACAATCAGATTTATTGGCTTTTCCAGGTGCAGAAGGTGGTGGCGCCTATAGTTTTGGTGGTCATGGCGGTAGAGTTATTGTAGTTAAAAACTTAAACGATAGCGGTCCGGGTTCTTTGCGTGATGCCTGTGAGCAGGGTGGTGCGAGGATCGTGGTATTCAATGTTTCAGGAATTATCAGATTAAAAACACCACTTATTATCCGTGCACCTTATATCACTATTGCTGGTCAAACCGCACCTGGTGATGGTGTATGCGTGGCAGGCGAATCGGTTTGGTTAAATACACATGATGTGATTATACGTTTTATGCGTTTTAGAAGGGGAGAAACCTTTGTGGGCCGCAGAGATGATGCCATTGGAGGTAATCCGGTAGGCAACATTATGATCGATCACGTTTCGGCAAGCTGGGGATTAGATGAAAACATGTCGATGTACCGCCACATGTACAACGACAGTACAGGTAAAACAGAAGAAAAATTGGGAACGGTTAACATCACGATACAAAACTCTATTTTCTCAGAGGCATTAGATTATTGGAACCATGCTTTTGGCAGCACCTTAGGTGGAGAAAACTGTGCTTTTGTTCGTAACCTTTGGGCAGATAATGGCGCTCGTAACCCATCAATTGGCTGGAACGGCATATTTAACTTCGCCAACAACGTGGTTTTTAACTGGAACAACCGCTCTACAGATGGAGGAGATTATACTGCTCAATACAATATCATCAATAACTTTTATAAACCAGGTCCGGTTACCGAACTAAAAGACCCAATCAGTTACCGCATTTTAAAACCAGAATCTGGACGTAGTAAATTACCCTATGTTGTTTTTGGTAGGGCTTATGTAGCTGGAAATATCATCGACGGTAATGAGAAAGTAACCAAAAATAACTGGGATGGAGGGGTTCAATTAGAAGATAAAAAAGGAAATTTAATGTCTTTCGAAGAAGCAAGTAAATATTTCGCTGCAATGAAAGCTAAGAATCCCTTTCCAATGCCTAAGATTAGCATTATCCCTACTTTAAAAGCCAAAGAATATGTACTGGCAAATGCTGGTGCAACTTTACCAAAGAGAGATCCGGTTGATACCCGAGTAATTAAACAGGTTGCCACAGGTAAAATTGAAGTTCACCCTGATGCGAAACCATCTGCATTTCAATTCGAACACCGCAGATTACCTGGCGATTCTTACAAGCAAGGCATCATTACCGAAGTTTCACAGGTTGGCGGTTATCCTGCATATAAAGGTACACCATATAAAGACAGTGATGATGATGGCATGCCTGATGCTTACGAGCTTAAAAATGGCTTAAACCCCAAGGATGCATCTGATGCTTCAAAAATCACTAAAAGTGGTTATGCAAACATCGAAGTATATTTAAATAGTGTGGTTCCACTTTCTATTGTTAAGCCTAACTAATATGCGTACCTGGAATTCAATTTTTAGCATAATAGTGCTTTGTGGCATTGGAAATGTAGCTTTTGCACAATATCCGGTAATCCCAGAGGCTATGGAAAAGAAAGCCGATTCGCTTTTAAAAAGCATTGAAGAAAAATCTGAACTGCAATTTTTAAAAGTAAAACACATTGTAGATGAAGAAGCAAAACATGGTAAACCTTATATTCCATGGGCAGCAAAACCAGGCGATTTACCGCAAGCTAAAACAGTGGCCTTTCCTGGTGCTGAAGGTGGTGGTGCTTATTCTTTTGGCGGCCGCGGAGGAAAAGTTTACGTCGTAACCAGTCTTGAAGATTCGGGCAGCGGAACTTTACGCGAGGCTTGTGAGCAAGGCGGTGCCCGAATCATTGTTTTTAACGTTTCGGGTATCATCAAATTAAAAACACCACTGATTATCCGTGCACCTTATATTACCATTGCCGGTCAAAGTGCGCCTGGTGATGGAATCTGTGTAGCTGGCGAATCGGTTTGGATTAATACCCATGATGTGGTGATCCGTTATATGCGTTTCCGTCGTGGCGCAACCGATGTTACCCGTAGAGATGATGCCATTGGCGGAAATCCTGTCGGAAACATTATTATCGATCACGTTTCAGCAAGTTGGGGACTGGATGAAAATATGTCGATTTACCGCCATGTTTACGATCCAAAAGATGGTTCTAAACCTGTAAAATTACCTACAGTAAACGTTACCATTCAGAATTCGATCTTTTCTGAGGCTTTAGATACCTATAACCATGCTTTCGGAAGTACAATTGGTGGTTTGAACAGTACTTTTATGCGTAACCTTTGGGCATCAAATATCAGCAGGAATCCATCTGTTGGGATGTATGGCGATTTTGGTTTTGCCAATAATGTGATCTTTAACTGGTGGAACAGGAGTGCCGATGGTGGCGATAATGCTTCATTTTATAGTTTCATCAACAATTATTATAAACCAGGCCCCATTACACCTGCGGGCGAACCGATTTCTTATCGTATCTTAAAACCTGAATCGGGTAGGGATAAAAAGTTCTCGAGCGAATTTGGTAGGGCTTATGTAACCGGAAATATTATAGAAGGAAACGAAAAGGTAACCAAAAATAATTGGGATGGTGGTGTTCAGCCTGAAAGCAAAAGAGATAAACAAAAACTATTAGATTCGATGAAAGTAGATAAACCTTTGCCAATGGCTAAAATTTCAATCATCGATACCAAAAAAGCTTATGATTATGTTTTGGCCAATGCTGGTGCATCTTTACCCGTTCGCGATGCGGTAGACCAACGTATCATTAAACAGGTTTCAACTGGTAAAATTGATCATGTTGAAGATGGGAAATTACCAGCTCAACAAAGTTATGTAAAACGCCGTTTACCTGCCGATTCTTATAAAAAAGGAATTATTTCAGATATCGCACAAGTAGGCGGTTATCCTGAATATAAAGGAAAACCTTATGTAGACACCGATCATGATGGAATCCCTGATAGTTGGGAAACCAAAAACGGACTAAACCCGAAAGACGCTAAGGATGCATCAAAAATTGCGAAATCAGGTTATGCCAATATCGAAGTTTATTTGAATAGTTTGGTAGATATCATTAAAGTGAGACCTGCTAAAGGTTAAAGAAAAAAGACTAAAGTTGAAAGACTGAGTATCTTCTATCCAAAATCGTCATGCTGAATTTATTTCAGCATCTTTCATGCTATAAGGACCCTGAAATGAATTCAGGGTGACGACCGTTCATAGATTGTTGACAAAGAAAATAACATTAATGCCAAAAACTAACCACATATTAAAAGTTATACAACTAAAAACCTTATCGATTTTGGTAATGGCGCTTTTGGCGACAAACTTTTCATTTGCCCAAAAAATAAAGCCGGTGGAGCCACCAAAACCTATCTTTAAAGGGAAGGATGGTAAAATGGCTTATACACCGGATATTGATGAAAACCGGATTCCCGATTTTTCTTACGCTGGTTACATGGCAGGCGAAAAAGCCATTCCTAATGCACCAATAAAGGTAATAGTTCCTGTTTCAAAAGGCGATGCTACTTTAAGAATTCAATCTGCCATTAATTATGTTTCGAAATTACCGATGGGTAAAGATGGATTACGTGGCGCCGTTTTATTAGAAAAGGGAACTTACGAAGTTGCCGGAACATTAAGGTTGTCGGCATCTGGAGTGGTGCTCCGTGGAAGTGGAATGGGCGAAAACGGCACAAAGATTTTTGCAACTGGCTTAGACCGGATCGGTGTAATCAGGATTTTAGGTCAAAAAAACAGGATAGAAGAACAGGCAATTGTGGTTACTGATACTTATGTACCCGTTAATGCAAATAAAATTACGCTGTCTAATGCCAGCGGATTTAAAGTAGGTGATCAGATCATCATTAACAGACCTTCAACCAAAGAATGGATCGAAACCCTCAAAACGGTTGAATTTGGTGGTGGCGAAAGTGCTTTAGGCTGGAAACCAGGAAGTAGGGATATTCATTGGGATAGAAAAATTATCGCCATAAACGGCAATACCATAACTTTCGATGCCCCAATTACAACAGCTTTAGACGCTAAATATGGTGGCGCAACAATTTCAAAATATAAATGGGAGGGAAGAATTGCACAAACAGGGATTGAAAACCTGAAAATTGAATCCGATTATCATAAAGAAAATAGTAAAGACGAATACCACCGTTGGACAGCAATCTGTTTAGAAAATGTACAAGATGCCTGGGTCCGTCAGGTGGTTTTTGAGCATTTTGCAGGTTCTGCAGTAAATGTTTTGGAAACTTCAAAAAGGATTACTGTTGAAGATTGTAAATCGTTAGCGCCAATTTCCGAGATCGGTGGTGAGCGCCGTTTTACCTTTTTAACTACTGGTCAGCAAACGCTTTTCCAAAGGTTATACTCAGAATATGGTTACCATGATTTTGCGGTTGGCTTTTGCGCTCCAGGCCCCAATGTTTTTGTACAGTGTCAGTCTTATTTGCCTTTCAGTTTTAGCGGCGCGATTGATAGCTGGGCATCGGGCGTTTTATTCGATATCGTTAACATCGACGGACAAGCTTTAAGTTATTTAAACCGTGGACAGGATGGGCAAGGAGCTGGCTGGAGTGCTGCAAATAGTGTTTTTTGGCAGTGTAGTGCTGCAAGAGTTGATAATTTTCAGCCGCCAACAGCTCAAAACTGGGCTTTTGGAACCTGGTCTCAATTTGCCGGAAATGGCTATTGGGATATGTCGAACGAACAGATCCAGCCGCGAAGTTTATATTATGCCCAACTAAAAGATAGATTGGGAAGTGAGGCGGATAGCAGGAATTTTGTGCTACCTGTTGAAACAGAAGCATCAAGCAGTCCACCTGTAGATGTGGCATTAAAATTAACAAAATTGGCCTACAAACCTGCTTTAACCGTTTCAGAATATATTGATGCAGCACCTGACAGGAATAAAATCCCGACGGATGCCGGTTCGGCAAAGAGCATAGATAAAATTGGCTTAGATCAAGTTATTCAACCTGTTCTTGCGGGTGCGATGGGCATCAAAAATGGCTGGTTGGTCCGTGGCAGCGAAATCGTTCTGGGCGATCGTCAGGATGTGCCTTGGTGGAACGGAAGCGCCCGTCCTTATGGATTAAAAAACACCAAGTTTCATATTACGCGTTTCGTACCCGGACGTTCAGGAAATGGTTTAACAGATGATTTAGATTCAATCACAGATGCGATGAAAAACGGCGCTGTTAAAGTGCTCGATCATAATTACGGCCTTTGGTACGATAGAAGAAGAGACGACCACGAGCGCATCCGCCGTATGGATGGCGAGGTTTGGGCACCTTTTTACGAATTGCCTTTTGCCCGTAGCGGACAGGATAAAGCCTGGGACGGTTTGAGCAAATATGATATTACCAAATACAACCTTTGGTATTGGGACAGGTTAAAGCAATTTGCTAATCTGGCTGATCAGAAAGGCCTGGTTTTAATCCACGAGAACTATTTTCAACATAACATTATTGAAGCCGGTGCACATTATGCCGATTTCCCCTGGCGTACCGCAAACAATATCAACAACACGGGTTTCCCTGAACCTGTACCATATGCTGGTGACAAACGCATTTTTATGGCCGAGCAGTTTTACGATATCAGCAACGAGCACCGCAGGGCGATCCATAAAGCTTACATCAGAAAATGTTTAGAGAATTTTGATGGAAACACAGGCGTTATCCAATTAATTGGGGCCGAATTTACTGGCCCATTACACTTTGTTCAGTTCTGGATCGATACCATTAACGAATGGAAAAAAGAAACAGGTAAACACCCAATTATCGGCTTAAGTGTAACTAAAGATGTTCAGGATTCAATTTTGGCTGATCCAAAGCGCGCCGGAGTGGTTGACCTGATCGACATCCGTTATTGGCATTACCAGGCCGATGGGAGCGCTTATGCACCGCAAGGAGGATTAAGTTTGGCTCCCCGTCAGCATGCACGTTTGCTAAAACCTAAAAAAACCTCTTTCGAAGAAGTTTACCACGCGGTATCTGAGTATAAAAACAAATTCCCTGAAAAAGCGGTGATTTATTCGGGCGATAGCTTTGACAGTTTCGGTTGGGCAATTTTAATGGCAGGCGGTTCGCTCTCCAATGTCGATGGAATTGATGCTTCAATTTTAACCGCGGCATCTTCGATGAAACCCTTTTTACCTGCAGATAAATCTGCAAAACAATATGGTTTAGTAAACCCGGGCAAAGCTTATATTTTGTATAACGCTTCTGCAAATGCCATCAATCTTGATCTGAGCAAAGTATCTGGAAAATTCAACGTAAAAGTGCTGAACACGAGAACAGGGAAACTACTTAAAGAAGAGAAAATTAATGCCGGCGCTGTTGCTACATTAGAGAAGGTCGGATCAGGCGACGAAGTCATCATCATCAATAAAATTTAAACATGAATATTAAATCTAAAATATTTCTGCTTGTTATGCTTTCTTGCGCAGCTTTTGGCTGTAAGAAAAAACCATATTTTGGCGATAAAAGTCTCCTGGTTTCTGAGAATGGCAGATATTTAACCACCGGCGATGGTAAACCATTTTTCTGGCTTGGCGATACCGGCTGGTTGTTGTTTGGCAGGTTAACAAGAGAAGAAGCAAATACTTACCTCGAAGACCGCAAACAGAAGGGTTTTAATGTAATTCAGGTGATGTTATTACATGATGTGCCATCGAGAAATGTATATCTCGATTCCTCAGTTGTACATGCAGATGTATCAAAGCCGATGCTTACGCCAGGCAATAACTCAAAAGATTCTTTGGCTTATGATTATTGGGACCACGTAGATTATATCGTTGATCAGGCAGCAGAAAAAGGCCTCTATATGGCCCTGGTTCCGGTTTGGGGTACCAATGTCAAAAATAAAAAAGTGAACAAAACGCAAGCAAAGGCTTATACTGAGTTCCTGGCAAAACGTTATAAAGATAAGTGGAACATCATTTGGCTCAACGGTGGTGATATTAAAGGTAGTGATGGTGCCGATGTTTGGAAGACCATTGGCGAAACTTTAAGGGCAAACGATCCGAATCATTTAATTACTTTCCACCCCAGGGGAAGAACAGCTTCTTCACAATGGTTTCAAAATGCAAAATGGTGCGATTTTGATATGGTTCAATCTGGCCATCGCCGTTATGATCAGGATACCTCTAAAAATGAAAAATTGCATTATGGCGAGGATAACTGGAAATATATCGAGGCCGATTATAAATTAAAACCTACCAAACCAACCATTGATGGTGAGCCTTCGTACGAAGATATTCCTCAGGGTTTACACGATACCACTCAACCACGCTGGACAGACAGTGATGTGAGGAGATATGGTTACTGGTCGGTTTTCGCTGGTGCTTTTGGCTATACCTATGGCCATAATTCGGTGATGCAGATGTACAAAAAAACAGATTTAAAACCTGCTTATGGTCCGAGAGACCAGTGGATCACTGCAATTAATGCCCCAGGCGCTAAACAGATGCAGTATTTGAAAGATTTAATGCTTTCTCATTCTTATTTCGATCGTGTGCCTGATCAGACTTT
This sequence comes from Pedobacter sp. GW822-FHT03F06, assembly GCF_058801365.1. Taxonomy (NCBI): domain Bacteria; kingdom Pseudomonadati; phylum Bacteroidota; class Sphingobacteriia; order Sphingobacteriales; family Sphingobacteriaceae; genus Pedobacter; species Pedobacter sp. GW822-FHT03F06. The sequence continues at coordinate 52,122 of NZ_JBXANE010000001.1, read as the reverse complement.
GGTAGCAGGTAAAAACGGCGAAAAATACGAGCGGATTCTTGCCACAAGAGGTGAAGAATTTGCACTGCTTTACACTTATACAGGGCGCAATTTCAGTGTGCAGCTAGGTAAAATTGACGGCGACAAAGTAAAAGCATCATGGTTTGATCCAAGAACAGGGAAAATCATCCCAATTGGAGAATTTGAAAATAAAGGAATAAAAGAGTTTAACCCACCAGGTGAGCCTGCAAATGGTAATGATTGGGTGTTAGTGCTGGATGAGCTATAGTAGAAACGATTAGCGAAAGGCGCATGGCGTTGAGCCTGCACAAGATCGTCATTTCGACTGGAGTGCAACGGAATGGAGAAATCTATTGCGAGAGTTAAAAAGATGTCATCCTGAGCGTAGTCGAAGGGCAATCTTTTTAGGTAATACAACTTGGGTCTTCGACTACACTCAGACTGACAATTGCAAAAAAAGAAATAATTAAAGATAACTGTGTTTAAACCCAATTCCATATCATCATTTCGCTTAGCTATAATTGGCCTGCTGCTGTGCGGATTAAGTTCCTGTTCAAAACAAGCCTATTTATTTACCTCCTTCCATGAGCCTGCAAATGAAGGATTGAGGCTTTTGTACAGTTATGATGCTTACCATTGGACGGATTTGAATAAAACCTTCTTGAAGCCTGAGGTTGGAACGCAGAAGGTTTTACGCGATCCATCAATCGTTCAAGGCCCGGATGGAACCTTCCATTTGGTTTGGACCTGTAGCTGGAAAGGCGATAGGGGTTTCGGTTACGCAAGTTCTAAAAACCTGATTAACTGGAGTGAGCAAAAGTTTCTTCCGGTAATGGAAAGTGAGCCAAAAACCGTAAATGTGTGGGCACCGGAAATCTTTTACGATAACGAGAAAAAAGAATATGTAATCATCTGGGCCTCAACCATACCATATCGCTTTGCTAAAGGAATAGAAGAAGAGGAGAATAACCACCGGATGTATAGTATTACAACCAAAGATTTTGAGAGTTTCTCAAAACCAAAACTATTTCTCGATCCTGGTTTTAGTGTAATCGATGCGGTTATTGTGAAACGGACGACCAAAGATTATGTGCTGGTTTTAAAAGATAATACCCGCCCGAACAGGAATTTAAAAGTTGCTTTTGCAAAAGATGCTTTAGGCCCCTATGAAAATGTTTCGGAGACTTTTAGTCCGAAATTAACGGAAGGACCAACGGTTGTAAAAGTTGGAAAGAATTGGTTGATTTATTTTGATGCTTATGGACAAAAGATTTATTCGGCTTATAATACAGCCGATTTTAAGACTTTTAAAGATGTAACTGCTGAAGTTTCAATCCCTGAAGGACATAAACACGGAACAATTATAAAAGTGAAAAGAAGAGTGATTAAGAATTTATTGAAATAATAAATGAGCCGTCATTGCGAACTTAAGCAAGGGAACAAGCAAGAGCGTGAAGCAATCTATCAAGCAAAAAAGATTGCTTCGTTCCGATGAAAAATCGGAAACTCGCAATGACGAAATGAACTAAAAACATGAAAATATTTAAAATACTTTGTTTAAGCCTAACATTAGCACTTGCAGTACAAAGCTCGCAGGCGCAGGATACAGTGCGCTATACCGGTAAAACCTTAGTTAACGCAGATTATCATCATGGGCAGCTTTCGCCAGTGATGGGTGTACACAGTATCCAAACTTTTCGTGCGAACAGGGAACACCCTGAACTGGCCGAAAACTTTGGCTGGACTTACAACCATGCGCCGATGCTGGCTTATTGGAACAATAAATTTTATATCGAATATTTAAGCGATAAAGTGGGCGAGAGCATCCCGCCAGGGCAAACATTATTACAGTCTTCAAAAGATGGCTACAACTGGACGAAACCAGAAGTGGTATTTCCAATCTACCGCATTCCTGATGGAACCACAAAAGAGGGTAGAACCGATGTTGCCAAAGATTTAGACGCAGTAATGCATCAACGCATGGGCTTTTATGTTTCCACTAAGAATGTATTCCTGGTTTTGGGTTTTTACGCGATCAGTTTTGACGCTAAAGATGATCCGAACGATGGCCATGGAATTGGCAGGGCTGTAAGAGAAATTCAGACAGATGGAAAATACGGTCCAATTTATTTCATCCATTACAATCCAGGTTACTCGGAGAAAAACACCAAATATCCTTTGTACACCAGAAGCAAAAGTAAAGCTTTTATTGAAGCCTGTAATGAGTTATTAACTAATAAATTAATGACGCAACAATGGAATGAAGAGGCAGATAGAAAGGATCCTTTGATTACTTTACAGAAACAGTATAAAGCCTTCAGTTATTATCACTTGCCTGATGGAAGAGTAGTGGGTTTATGGAAAAATGCCTTAACAGCAATCAGCAATGATAACGGTAAAAGTTGGCCTGAAAACGCGTCGCGTGCACCAGGTTTTGTAAACAGCAATGCCAAAATATGGGGTCAAAAAACTGCTGACGGTAACTACGCGACGGTTTATAATCCATCTGAATACCGCTGGCCTTTAGCCATTTCAACAAGCAAAAACGGACTAGATTATACCAATCTTTTATTGGTAAATGGAGAAATTACACCAATGCGTTACGGAGGCAATTACAAATCTTACGGTCCGCAGTATGTTCGTGGTATTGAAGAAGGGAACGGAAAACCTGCCGACGGAAAATTATGGGTAACCTACAGCATGAATAAAGAAGACATCTGGGTTTCTTCGGTTCCGGTACCCGTTAATGATAAAGCAACCCAACATGTAAATGACGATTTTAGTAAAATGCCGACTGATAAGGCACTCGAAATGTGGAATATCTATAGTCCGCTTTGGGCGCCAGTAACGGTTAACAATGGAACTTTGGTATTGAAAGATAAAGATCCATTCGACTATGCGAAAGCCGAAAGATTGTTTCCGGCATCCAGAAAAATCATTACTTCGTTTTCGGTTACGCCAAAGCAAAGTGATTTTGGTTTACTGGAAATCGAATTGCAGGATGCTAAAGGAGCTGCTACCGTTCGGTTAACTTTTGATACCGCTGGTACATTAAGTGCAAAAGCTGGTGCACGGTATAAAAACTTCATGAAATATGAGGCAGGGAAAAATTACGACATCAAACTAAAATTAGATGCATTTACCCGATTTTACACCATTACTGTCAACGGAAAAGATGCATTAACCAGTTTGGCCTTTCAACCGGTTGCCGATGTTTCCAGAATTGTTTTCCGCACCGGCGATGTGCGCCGTTTTCCTGATGTAGATACACCTGCCGATCAAACCTATGATCTAAAAAATGCTGGAGAATCAGAGAAAAAGGAAGCGGTTTATTCGATTAAGTATTTAAAAACGGAGGGATTTTGAGACAGTTGGCAGTTTTCAGTTTGAAGTTTTCAGTTTTTCCCTCGTTTCCTTTTATGGCATCATTGCGAGGAGGCACGACGAAGCAATCTTTCCTGTGCGTCATTCCGACCGCAGTGGAGGAATCTTTGAGCCAAGTTAAACAGATTTCTCGACTGCGCTGCACTTCGCTCGAAATGACGATAGTAATTATTTTCTTATCGTTATGTTCCTTCTCCGCCAATGCAAAAATCCTTTTGCCTCAAATCTTATCGAGCAATATGGTTTTGCAACGGGATAAACCCATCAATATTTGGGGCTTTGCTTCAGTTGGTGAAAAAGTTGAAGTAACGTTTGCAGGTCAGAGAAAACAAACAATAACCGATAAAAATGGAAACTGGCTTATTGTTTTAGCTCCACTCAAAACATCTTCAAAGCCCCAAACGATGTCTATTAATGGCTCAAATAAAATCGAACTTACCAATATCCTGGTAGGCGAGGTTTGGGTATGTTCAGGTCAATCGAATATGGAATATGCGATGCGCAAACTGGCCAAAATTCCGAAACCGAAAAATGAAAACTTGGGTTTTCCATCTGATGAGGTTGCAAAAGCACACAATAATCAGATCAGAATTTTCCTGGTTAACCGCAAAACTTTGATCAAAGCCGATTCGATCCATAAAAGCTGGTCTGTAGCACAAGATTCCGCTTTACGTGCTTTCTCGGCAGTAGGTTATTTCTTTGCAAAAGAAATTCAGGAAAAATTAGGTATTCCTGTCGGCATGATCTCTTCGGCCATTCCGGGCAGCGCCATTGAACCGTGGATTTCAGAAAATGCATTTGCAGAAGAGGATTACTTCAAAAACCAAAAAGTGGGTAACGATCCGGGTAAATTTTATCCGACCATGATCGAACCTTTAACTCAATTTAAAATCCGCGGTTTTCTTTGGTATCAGGGCGAAACAAACTGTTTTTTGAACGAGAAAATCAGCTACGCTTATAAAATGAAAGTATTGATCAATAGCTGGAGAAAAGCCTGGAAAGAAAAGGATCTGCCGTTTTATTATGTTCAGATTGCACCATTCGATTATAGTAAACAAAAAAGCGATAAGGTTGTATTAACTGCCGAAACGGAACCAACTTTTTGGGAGGCGCAACAACAGCTATTGCGTTTGCCCAATACGGGGATGATTTCTACATCAGATTTGAACGATAATGGGGGAGATTTACATCCAACTTATAAGTGGGAAGTAGGTAGAAGATTATCGCTTTTGGCACTAGCAAAAACATACAACAAAGATATACCTTTTTCTGGGCCGATTTACCAGTCTGCATCCTTTAAAAAAGGAAAAGCATTGCTCCATTTTACATACCTGGAATTAAACAATAAACCTATTTTAGGATTTGCAATCGCGGGGAAAGACGGTAAATTCGTAAATGCTGAAGCTATTGTAAAAGACGATAAAGTGGTGGTTTCTTCAAACGAAATTGCCGAACCAACTGTGGTTCGCTATAACTGGACAGAAAATCCAACAGGAAATTTTAACTGTTACGGTTTGCCAGCATTGCCTTTTAGAACCGATAATCCATTAATCAAATCATTTAAAACCAATTAATGAAACGCAGATTTATACTTTTCTTGTGTTTAATAACCACGTTTTGCTCCCTAAGAGCACAGCAAACGGAGAAATTATACCTGTCGGGAACTGGGAACGACGATACTGTTAACTGGGATTTCTTCTGTACAGCTGGCGCAAATTCGGGCAAATGGACAACTATTCCGGTGCCGTCTAATTGGGAATTACAAGGCTTTGGGAAATATAATTACGGTTTCAACAAAGAGGAAAACAAAGGGAAAGAACAAGGACTTTATAAATATACTTTTAAGGTTCCTGCAGATTGGAAAGACCGAAAGATCAATATTGTTTTTGAAGGCTCAATGACTGATACTGAAGTTAAAATCAATGGCAAATTGGCCGGAGAAACACATAAGGGTTCATTTTATGTATTTAGATACGACATTTCTAAATTGGTAAAACTTGGTAGCGATAATTTGCTTGAAGTAAAGGTATCTAAACATTCAGCTAATCAATCTGTTAACGAGGCTGAACGGAATGCCGATTTCTGGATTTTTGGTGGTATTTTCAGACCAGTTTATCTTGAATCTTTGCCTTTAACTCATATCGATCGAATTCAGATAGATGCTAAAGCTGATGGCCATTTAAATACTCAATTGAATTATACAGGTGATGCGGATAAGCTTGAAGTGGAACTTTTAGGAAAGGATGGAAAAAGATTCGGTGAAAGATTTACGACTTCAATAAAAAAAGGAAGTAAAAGCATACAGATGCACCATCAGTTTTCCAATCCAGCATTATGGTCTTCAGAATTTCCAAATCTTTACACTGCAACATTCACTTTAGTTAAAAATGGTAAAGAGATCCATCAGCTTTCTAAAAAGATTGGTTTTAGGACAATTGAAGTAAAAGAACGTGATGGTGTATATGTAAACGGAGTGAAAATGAAATTCAAAGGTGTAAATCGTCACTCTTTTTATCCATCATCAGGCCGTACTACCAGTAAAAAAATCAGCATTGCCGATGTGCTGTTAATGAAAGAAATGAACATGAATGCCGTTCGGATGTCGCATTATCCACCAGACGGCCATTTTCTTGATGTTTGCGATTCGCTCGGCTTATTCGTTATGGATGAACTGGCCGGCTGGCATGGCACATATGATAAGCCTACGGGAACAAAATTGATGAAAGAAATGATGTTGAATGATGAAAATCATCCATCGATTATATTTTGGGCAAATGGTAATGAAGGCGGACATAACCGCGAACTTGATCATCTTTTTGCTGAAGAAGATATACAAAAACGCCCGTTAATCCATCCTTGGGAGGTTTTTGGAGGTTTCGAAACCACCCATTACCGCGAATTTAATTATGGAATCGGCAATTACGATCACGGACACAATATTCTAATGCCAACTGAATTTCTTCATGGCATGTGGGATGGCGGTCACGGTGCAGGCATCGAAGATTATTGGAATGTGATGTGGAACAATCCGCTTTCGGCTGGTGGTTTCCTTTGGGATTTTGCCGATCAGGCTGTGGTGCGTACAGATAGAAACGGCGAATTAGATACCGATGGAAATCATGGCCCTGACGGAATTGTCGGACCTTATCACGAAAAAGAAGGTAGTTTCTTCACCATTAAAGAAGTCTGGAGCCCTGTTTTTGTTGAGAAAAGAGAAATGACAAGTGGTTTTGATGGTTCATTCTTGCTAGAAAACCGTTATGCATTTACCAATCTCAATCAATGTACTTTCAATTGGAAATTGAAGAAATTAAAGGTGGGAACGGATGCAACATTCAAATCGGGTAAAGCAGACGCTCCAAATATTAAACCTTTCGAAAAAGGAAAGTTAAAGATCAGTCTTCCAGGCGACTGGAGGAGCTTTGATGCACTTTACCTTACTGCAAATGCACCTGATGGTAAGGAATTGTTTACCTGGAGTTTCCCGATAACACTGCCTAAAGAGGATGCAGAGAAAATTGTTGTAAAAAGAGGTTCTTCAAAGGTAAATATTAAAGAAGATGCGAAAGTTTATCAGGTATCTGCTAATGGCATAAATTTAACTTTCGATAAAACATCAGGTTTGTTGCAGCAGGCAAAAAATGCCAAAGGTATCATTCCGTTTTCGAACGGTCCGATTTTGCAAGAGGGTGTAAATAACTTTAAGGGTTTTACTCAAAAAATGGATGGAGAGAATTTAATTATTTCATCAAAATTTGATAAAAAAGAAAGCTGGAATACTTTACAATGGACAATTTATCCTTCAGGCTGGCTAAAAATGGAAGTGGAATATTTTCCATCAGATTACTTTACCACTTTCGTTGGATTGAACTTTTCCTATCCTGAATCAGAAATTAAAGCAGTTGAATATAAAGGCAACGGACCATACCGCATTTGGAAAAACAGGATGAAAGGTACCCAATTTGGCATTTGGAAAAAGGATTATAACAATTCGGCAACAGGAGAGGCGCCCTGGCAATACCCTGAATTTAAAGGTTATTATTCAAACATGTATTGGTGCGAGTTTCTTGGCAAACAGCAATCGTTTAAGGTAGTTACAGATAGAGAAGATGTGTTTTTAAGACTATTTACACCGAAAAAATCGAAAGATACAGAATATGACAACATGAGTCCGACATTTCCTAATGGTGAAATTTCATTTATGAATGCAATTTCGGCAATTGGCACCAAAACCCAAAAACCAGAAACAACAGGACCAATGGGAATGAAGAATATTTATTACGATTTTGATAAAGCCCCAAGCAGGGCATTAAATATGACCTTGTATTTTGATTTTTCAACCAATACATCGTCATTGCGAGGAGGCACGACGAAGCAATCTCAATAAAGGAATTATAGAGAACAATAACCTTAGCAAAAAAGATTGCTTCAGCTCGCGCAAGTCCAGCTTCGCAATGACGAATTGATCTTTAAAGAAAATATAATGAACATTAAAATCTACATCGCGATCATCAGCATTTGGTTTCTATCCTTTTCAAAAGTGATAGCACAGGTATCGTTGCAAAATACCACCTGCGAAATGCTCGAGAATCCTTTGGGTATTGATGTTTTGAAACCGCGATTGGCATGGCGTATCAGCTCAGGTGAAAGAAATGTAATGCAAACGGCTTACCAGATTTTGGTGTCTTCTTCGCCTGAGCAATTGAATGCTAATGAGGGCGATTTATGGGATTCAGGAAAGATTAACTCACCAGAATCTATTCATATAGCCTACAACGGAAAAGGGCTTAAAAGCCGGATGAAAGCCTATTGGAAAGTAAAAGTGTGGACTAATGTGGGTCAAAGCGAATGGTCGGCTAACAACTATTTTTCTATGGGTTTGCTGTACTACAAAGATTGGCCAAAAGGCTGGATAGGTTTCGACAGGGCATTTGCATGGGACAATATCAAAACCGATTCGCGTTTATCAGCCAGGTATTTCAGAAAAGAGTTTCAAAGTACGAAAGAAATCAAATCTGCTACGGCATCAATCGTTGGTTTAGGTTTATACGAGTTGTTTATCAACGGAAAAAAAGTTGGAAATGATGTTTTATCTCCATCACCAACAGATTATACTAAAAACGTAAAATCTAACACTTACGATGTAACCAGTTACCTTCAGCATGGTAAAAATGCGGTTGGCACGATACTCGGAAACGGGCGTTTCTTCGCCATGCGCCAAAATGAAAAACCTTATAAAATTAAAACGTTTGGTTTTCCGAAAATGCTGATGAACATCAACATCGTTTACGCCGATGGAACAACAGCAAATATTGATACCGACGATAGCTGGAAAGGCACAGCAGATGGGCCTATCAGAACCAATAACGAATATGATGGCGAAGAATACGATGCAACAAAGGAATCAGCAGGCTGGAATAAGGTAGGTTTTGACGATAGCAAGTGGACAAAAGCGGAATTTGTACAAGAACCAACAGGAACCATTGAAGCCCAGATGAATGAAAACATGAAGGTGATGAATACGCTTAAACCCGTTTCAATCACTAAACTTTCGGGTGGCCGGTATATTTTAGATATGGGTCAAAACATGGTGGGTTGGCTGCAGATCAAGGTAAAAGGTGTAAAGGGCAAACAAATCAAAATGCGTTTTGCAGAATCACTTCAAAATAATGGTGAACTTTTTACGGCTAACCTTCGCAATGCGAAATGTACCGATTTATACACATTAAAAGGAGGCGAATTAGAAACATGGGAACCCACTTTTGCTTACCGCGGATTTAGGTATGTAGAACTTTCAGGGTATACTTACCAACCATCAGTGAATGATTTTGTTGGCAAAATGATCTACGATAACATTAAAACGGTCGGAACGTTCGAAACTTCAGATGCTTTAACCAATCAGCTCTTCAAAAATGCCTGGTGGGGGATTGCCGGAAGTTACAAGGGGATTCCGGTTGATTGCCCTCAACGCAACGAGCGGATGCCATGGTTAGGAGATAGGGGCGCTGTGGCTTACGGAGAAAGTTTTCTTTTTGATAACGGACGCTTTTATACCAAATGGTTGCAGGACATCAGAAATTCGCAGAAAGAGGATGGCGCTATTCCTGATGTGGCACCTGCCTTTTGGCGGTACTACAGCGATAACATGACCTGGCCGGGGGCAATGCTTTTGGTGACCGAAATGCTGTACAAACAAACTGGCGATGTTTCTGCCGTTCGGGATAATTATCCCGCAATGAAAAAGTGGTTGGCTTATATGCAAGACCGCTATATGAAAGATTATATTTTAACTAAAGATAGTTACGGCGATTGGTGTATGCCGCCCATTACCATCGAGTTTGGCCGTGGTAAAAGTGCGGACAAAAAGTATCCTTCTGAATTAATCTCAACGGCTTATTATTATCACTTTACACAGTTGATGATACAATTTGCTAAGGTAAGTGGCAGCGATGAAGATGTAAAAGCATATGAGCTTTTGGGAAATAAAATCAAGGAAGCTTTTGATCAGAAATATTATAACGATAAAGGTTATTATGCCTCTAATGCACTAACTGATAACATTATTCCACTTTATTTCGGAATGGTTCCACAGAACAAAATAGATCAGGTTTTCAAGAATATTACTTATACTGTTGAAGTGACCAATAAAGGCCATTTAAGCAATGGTTTAGTGGGTATTCAGTGGTTAATGCGCTGTTTAAACGATTATGGCCGACCAGATTTAGCTTATACGGTGGCTACGCAAAAAACTTATCCGAGCTGGGGTTATATGGTTGATAATGGTGCAACAACGATATGGGAACTGTGGAATGGCAATACGGCCGATCCGAAAATGAATTCGCAGAACCATGTGATGATGCTCGGCGATCTGCTTATCTGGTATTATGAGAATCTGGCTGGTATAAAATCTGAAGCGGCTGCTTTTAAAAAAATCATTATGAAACCCGAAATGATCAATACTTTAAACTCGGTAAATGCCAGTTACAATTCGGTTTATGGATTAATCAAAAGCAACTATAGCAAAACAGCTAATCAATTTAACTGGAACATTACCATACCAGCAAATACAACGGCGTTGGTTTACATTCCTGCAAATAATAAAAATGAAGTTGCAGAAAAATTGAAATCAATAAAAGATATAAAATTTATTAAAATGGAGCATAACAGTGCCGTTTATGAGCTGGGTTCTGGCGATTATGCTTTTGTAGTGGAGCGGAAATAAAATCATGGTTCGTGGTGACACGAACCATGGCGAGAAAGGATTACTGTATATAAGCCTCGGTTTGTGTCTTCACGAACCGAAACAATAATTAAAATACAATTATGAGAAAGTTTTTTAAAACATTTATGCTGATAACCTTACTGATCACTTCAGTAAATGCATTCGGTCAAACCAAAGATATTGTTGTAGCAGAAGAAATCCTGACAAAGGCCAAAGAATGGACCTCAGCACTAAATTTAACCGACGCAGCAAAAAAGTCTGCTGTCGAAAATGTAATTGCAGTTCATTTAACTACCATTAAAGATTGGCATAACGATCATCCATCATCAACCGTTCCTGATGGAATAAACCCGGTTACCGGCAATAAACTAAGTGATTTAGACAAACAGATTATTGCTGATTCTGCTATGCCGCCAACGGTTCATCAATCGCTTATGGATGGGTTAAAAAAGAACTTAACACCAGAGCAGGTAGAAACCATTTTAGACAAATACACCATCGGAAAGGTTGAATTCACGATGAAAGGTTACAAAGCAATTGTTCCGGATTTAACTGCTGACGAGGAATTGAAGATTTTAGCTTTTTTGAAACAGGCCAGGGAACAGGCTGTTAATTATAAAAACATGAAACAGATTTCGGCCATTTTCGAAATTTACAAAACGAAATCAGAGCAGATGCTGAATAATAACGGTCGCAGCTGGAGAGCGCTTTATAGTGCGTATACCAAAAAAATAAAAGAAGAGAAAGCAGCAAAACAAAAGCAGTAGGCAGTTCACCGTTTGAAGTTTTCAGTTTTGGATGTAAAAATCAAATCGGTGAAATCAAATCATCTGTGTAATCAACCTCGAAGAGAAAGAATTATGATATCAAAAAAAATATACTTCACAATAGGACTTGTTTTCGCGGTAGCAATTACTGCTCAGGCCCAGGTAGAAAAATGGCAAACGGGAATCGTAAAGCAAGAATTTCTTTACGATAAAGCTCCATTCCCATCTTGCCACTCTGCAACAATCGCAGAAACGCCAACGGGTTTAGTCGCTTCATTTTTTGGTGGCACAAAAGAACGGAATCCCGATGTAGAAATCTACATCAGTCGTTTTGTGGATGGCAAATGGCTGGCACCGGTTTCGGCTGCTAACGGTATCCAACCTGATGGTAAAAGATTACCTACATGGAATCCCGTTTTATATCAGGTTCCTGGTGGAGATTTACTGTTGTTTTATAAAATCGGGCCAAAACCATCAGAATGGTGGGGCATGATGAGAACCTCAAAAGATGGCGGTAAAACCTGGTCGGATGCTACAAAGTTGCCCGATGGTTATATTGGTCCTGTAAAAAATAAACCTGTTTTGTTAAGCAATGGAAACCTTTTTGCACCATCAAGCAAAGAAGGCGACGGTTGGAAAATTCACTTCGAGGTGACCAAAGATAATGGTAAAACCTGGAGAACCGTAGGCCCATTGGCAGAAAACGGAATCAAAGCCATTCAACCAAGCATTTTACAACATGAAAATGGAAAATTGCAGCTTTTGGCCAGAACAGCAAATCGAGCCATTGTAACATCCTGGTCTGAAGATAACGGCGAAACCTGGTCGGCATTAACCAAAACATCATTACCCAATAACAACTCCGGTACAGATGCAGTAACCATGAAAGATGGCCGCCATGTATTGGTTTACAATCATGTTTTGCCTCCGGGCGATTTAGCCAAAGGACCACGTACCCCATTAAATGTTTCGGTTTCAAAAGACGGAAAGAAATGGTCAGCCGCATTGATTCTGGAAGATTCGCCCATCAGCCAGTATTCTTACCCCGCGGTGATTCAAACTTCTGATGGCATGTTACATTTCATTTATACATGGAGAAGAGAGAAAATTAAACATGTTGTGGTTGATCCTTCGAAGCTAAAATTGAAGAAAATCAAAAATGGTATTTGGCCGAAACTGAAAGGTTATACAGCTCCGGTAATTGGCGAAACTAAAAATGAGGAGGGTTAAGATGATAGATTTAACTAGATACGTCATTTCGAGATTTTGGCAATCGTCATTGCGAGGAGGCACGGCGGGGCAATCTATCCTGTCAAGAAAGATTGCTTCGGCCGATGAACTATTTATTTGTCATGGATTTTGCGCTCATCATGCTGAATTTATTTCAGCATCTTTCATGTTAAGCCGCCTTGCTATTAAGACCCTGAAACAAGTTCAGGGTGACGACCGATCGATTGGAAGAAAGATAAGTTTAGCATTAATGCTGCTTTTCTCCATTTCTTTAGCCACATCCGCCCAAATCCAAAACACCGATAACTTCTATAAAAAGCCATTGGTAGATGTGCTTAAAGAGATTCAAACACGCTTTAAAGTTCAAATCAAATACTCCGAACCACAGGTAAAAGATAAATGGGTAAACTATGCAGAATGGCGTTTCCGTGCAAACATTGATGAAACAATTGCGAATGTGCTTGCCCCTTTGGATATGAAAGTAAACAAAGAAAAACCAGGTGTTTACAAATTGAAAGAATACGAATATTACCGTTGGGAAGTTGAGGATGGGTGGGCCTATCTGGATAGCTTGGCAACAAAATACCACGATCAGGCCAGTTGGGAAAAACGTAAGGCACAAATAAAGCCCGAGTTATACCAAGCCTTATTGTTATCGCCATTGCCCCCCAAACCAAATTCAAAACCGATTATCACGGCGAAAAGAATTTTTGATGGTTATTCGGTAGAAAACATTGCATTGGAAATTTTACCTGGGGTTTGGATTAATGGCTCACTATATAAACCCTTAAATTTTAAAGGAAAAATCCCATTGGTTTTAAGTCCAGACGGGCACTGGGAAAAGCAGCGTTACCGACCTGATTGCCAGATCCGCTGTGCAATGATTGCCAGAATGGGTGCCATGGCTTTTAGCTACGACTTATTTGCCTGGGGCGAATCGATGCTCCAGTTTAAATATGAAGATCACCGTAAAAGCTTGGCGCAAACCGTTCAGGCTTTGGGAGGAATCAGGATTTTAGACTACTTCAGTGCGTTAAAAGAAACCGACACAGCCAGAATTGGCATCAGTGGAGGTTCGGGTGCAGGAAGTCATTCCATTTTAATGACCGCCATGGATGACAGGATTAAGCTAAGTGCGCCAGTAGTAGCGATGTCATCTTACTTTTATGGTGGATGTCCTTGCGAAAGCGGAATGCCAATCCATCAATGTGGCGGCGGAACTGATAATGTAGAACTGGCTGCAATGGCAGCACCTCGTCCCCAGTTATTGGTGTCAGATGGTAGCGACTGGACGGCACACACACCCGAACACGATTTTCCTTATCTCCAAAAAATGTACAGTTATTATGGTGTGAAAGATAAGGTCGAAAATGTTCACCTTCCTGATGAAAAACATGATTTTGGCATTAATAAACGTATTGCACTTTACGATTTCCTGATCAAAAACTTCAAACTAAATGATACTGCAGTTAAAGCCAAAACAGGTAAATACGACGAGAGTAAAGTAACCATCGAAAAGGAAAACGCCCTCTATGTTTTTGGCGATAAAGGCGAAAGATTACCTAAAAATGCAATGATGGGATTTGAAAATCTGGAAAAATTATTTCCCTTAAGCACAAGCAAATAATAGATATGGAATATCAGAACAGAAGGTCTTTTATTGGTCATGTGGCATTGTTAACAGGTGCTTTAATGATTCCCAATCAATTGCTTTTGGCAGCAGAGAAAAAGAATAGGTATAAGATTGCCGTGATTGATTTAATGATCTTAAAACGTCAGAAAATCAGTGCTTTGCCACTCGCGAAGGAAATTGGTGCTGACGGACTGGAAATAGACATGGGTGGTTTGGGCGATCGGGAAACATTTGAAAATAAACTAGCAGACCCAAAAATCAGGCAGGAATATTTGGATAAAGCAAAAGAACTGAATTTGGAGTTCTGCTCATTGGCCATGACCGGGTTTTATGCGCAATCATTTGCCAAGCGACCCACTTATCAGAAAATGATCCGGGATTGTTTAGATACTGCTAAAGCGATGCATATTAAAGTGATATTTCTGCCATTGGGTATTCAGGGCGATTTAGTTAAAAACCCCGAACTGCGCGAACCTATTGTAGAAAGATTAAAAATTGCCGGAAAAATGGCCTCAAAAGCGGGAATTACCATCGGAATTGAAAGTGCTTTAGATGCAAAAGGCGAATTACAACTCTTAAAAGATATTGATTGCAAGCATGTTAAAAGTTACTTCAATTTCTCGAATGCCATCAAAAATGGAAGAGATTTACATGAAGAGCTGAGAATTTTAGGCAAAAAGAATATTGTTCAAATCCATGCCACAAACGAGGATGGCGTTTGGTTACAGAACGATCCTAAAATTGATTTGAATAGAGTTAAAGAAACTTTAGATGATATGGGCTGGAGTGGCTGGCTGGTTGTAGAAAGAAGCCGGGATGCCAAACAGCCAACGAATGTAAAATATAATTTCAGCGCCAATACCAGCTACCTAAAATCTGTTTTTCAACCGAAATAGTATAAATACAATGAAATACTTTTTGATAAAATTTTATGGTTTTTACAATCTATTGGTACGTGGAGACACGTACTGTGACGATGTCCCCATGCCTTGGTTCGTGTCTCCACGAACCAAACAAATTAAACCATTCATTAGTCTGCTGATTTTTTTATCATTATTGTGTTATAAAGTTAATGCAGCAGATATTTACATATCTATAAATGGTTCTGATGCTAATTTAGGCACAAAGGAAAAACCATTAGCCACGCTGCACTCAGCCATCAGAAAAGCCCGCGAATTGAGGCGTTTAAATGATATTTCAGTTAAAGGCGGAATCAGGATTATTATCAGCAAAGGTTTTTATCAATTGCACGAAGCCGTAGTTCTTCGACCTGAAGATTCTGGTACAAAAGATAGTCCGACAACAATTATTTCCGCACTTAATGAAAAAGTTATTTTAAGTGGAGGCGTTCAAATCAAAAACTGGAAAAAGTTAAATCAAACAATTGCTGGTCTGCCAAAAGAATCTATCGGCAAGGTTTGGGTAGCTGATATTCCAAATCTAGACGGAAGAAATCTGCATTTCAGGCAGTTATGGGTAAATGGCAATAAGGCCGTTCGTGCAAAAAACTACAATGGTGATGAAATGGAGAGGATTTTATCATGGGATAGCGAAAAACAAACCTGTAAAATTCCACTTCAAAAAAACATCAATTTAGCCAATATTAAAGGAATAGAAATGCTGATTCATCAATGGTGGGCCATTGCAAATCTTCGTGTAAAATCTGTTAAAATTGTAGGTAATGCTGCAGAACTTTCTTTTATGCAGCCCGAAAGCAGGATCCAATCCGAGCATCCATGGCCGGCACCATGGATTTCAGACAAAACAGGGAATTCTGCTTTTTACCTTACAAATGCCATTCAATTCCTGAACGAACCTGGAGAATGGTTTGAAGATTTACAGAACCACAAGCTTTATTATTGGCCAAAAACATCAGAAAATATGCTAAATGCTGAAGTGATTGCTCCGGCTTTAGAAAACCTGGTTAAAATAGAGGGAACAATTGATCAACCGGTTTCCTATGTGAGTTTCAAGAATATTTCATTTGAGCATTCTACATGGTTAAGGCCATCAAAACAAGGCCATGTACCCCATCAGGCGGGCATGTACATGCTTGATGCCTATAAACTTGAAAAAGCAGGGACACCAGACAAACCTACGCTAGAAAATCAGGCTTGGGTGGGCCGCCCCGCGGCTGCAATTGAAGTAAGTTATGCCAATCACACAGCTTTCGAATCTTGCCGGTTCGAGCACCTGGCATCAACAGGGCTGGATTATAAAAAAGGGACTGCTGAGAACGAAATTAAAGGCAATTTATTTAAGGATATTGGTGGTTCAGCTATTTTAATCGGAACTTTCTCTGATGAAGCGACCGAAGTACACCTACCATATAATCCCACAGATCAAAGGGAGATTTCGACCAACGACACCATCGAAAACAACCTCATTAGCGATGTAACCAATGAAGATTGGGGCGCAGTGGGTATAGGTGCAGGTTATGTTAAAGGGATTAAAATTCTGCATAATGAAATTAGCGAGGTGTCTTATTCGGGCATCAGCGTGGGTTGGGGCTGGACAAAAGCGAAAAACGCGATGGAAAACAATACCATCAGTGGCAATAAGATCCATCACTACGGAAAACATATGTATGATGTGGCTGGAATTTATACCTTATCTGCTCAGCCGGGATCATTCATTACCAACAATGTAGTCGATAGCATTTATAAAGCACCATATTCGCACCTGCCTGATCATTGGTTTTATCTCTATACAGATGAAGGTTCTTCGTATTTTACCATCAAAAACAACTGGACCCCAACTGAAAAGTACCTTCAAAATGCCAACGGACCAAACAATTTATGGGAAAGCAACGGACCAAAAGTTTCCGATCATATCAAACAAAGTGCAGGTTTAGAAAAGCCTTTTCAATATTTATTAAAAGAAAAAGCCAATTATTCGAAAAGAGGCATCAATCAGGCTGTTGATCAATCTGTTGTATTCGAATTGGTTTTTAAGACGGGTAATCTGCCGGGCAACAATGCCTTAAAAACTTTTGCAAAAGAAAATAACCTCGTGCCAGGTTCAATTTATAAATGGAAAAATCGATTGGTTATTTATACTTCAAGTTTAAAAGTAGAAAGTTTGCAACAAACTTTAAAACGTTTAGATGCGGCAGAAATTAAACTGTACGACAATCTGTTTTACGACTTCAACAGAGAAAAGAATTGTGGCGATAAAGCCGTAGCAGAATGGGACAATATCATTTTATCAGCCAATTTGGTGAAGGATGAAAAACGCCAGAAAGAATACCTGGCTTACCACAAAACACAGTTCGAAAAATGGCCGGAAATATCGAAAGGGTTCTGTAAAGCCGAGTTTCAGCGATTGGCCATCTTTAAAAACGATAGACAGTTAATGCTGATCATTAGTATTCCAAAAGGAAAAAGTTTAGATGAATTGAATCCAAAAACCACTGAGAACAATCCAAAAGTGGACGAATGGAATGCAATAATGAAAAAATACCAGGAGGGAATTGAAGGAACAAAACCCGAAGAAGTTTGGGTATTTTTTAAACCAATAGAATAGAGGACTTATTGTCCCCCTTTGGAGGGGGGCAGGGGGAGGAAAACAATAACGCTTATAAAAATAATATCATGTTAAGATTAGGGATTTTAGGTTTAGGAGAGGGCAGAAGCACCATTTCTGCATCATTGGCAAGTAGAAAATTTAAACTGATTCAGATTTGCGATGCCAACAAAAAACTTTGCGAAGAACGGGCTTTAGAATTTGATTTTCAAAACTGGACAACCAATTACGAAGATATGTTGACCAGTGATAAAATCGATATGATCGCGATTTACACACCGGATCATCTACATTTTGAGCACATTAAATTGGCGCTTGAACATGGTAAACATGTGGTGTGTACCAAACCATTTATTGATGATTTAGCTCAGGCCAATGAGTTGCTGGAACTGTCCAGGAAATCAAGAAAAAAGATTTTTGTAGGGCAAAGTTCTCGTTTTTTTGAGCCGGCAATGCGTCAGAAGAAAGATTTTGATGCAGGTTTAATCGGTGAACTGATCACTATCGAAAGTCACTACCATGCCGATCATCGCTGGTTTTTGGAAAAGGGATGGTCGTTAAAACAATCATTTAAATGGCTGTATGGCGGCTTAAGCCATCCTGTTGATTTTATCAGGTGGTACATGCCCGATATTGAAGAAGTTATGGGTTATGGTATGTTGAGCAGCAATGGTTTAAAAGCCGGACTGAAAAATCAGGATACCATGCATTTTATTTTCAAGGCTAAGGACGGCAGAATTGCGAGGGTTAGCGGTGCTTATACCGGCCCAACACAACCCGCAAGTCGCGATAGTGGTATGACTTGTATTCTCCGTGGAACAGAAGGCGCAAGTCAGGCCGATTACCACGAACTGCGTTATTCGGTTACAACCAAAACCGGCGAAGAAAAGATTATTACCTGGGGCGATTCTACTTTAAAGCACTATTTCCGTTTTGAAGGACAAAGCCATCACGCCGGAGAATACCAGAATTATTTGGAATATTTTGCTGATAGCATCAACAATAATTTTACCGCATACCCTGATTTAAAAGAAGGCATCGGAACCGTTGCATTATTGCAGGCGATGGATCAATCTCTGGAAACTGGATTGCCGGTAAAAGTTGATGAAATTTTGAAAGCTAATCACATTACAAGAGAATCGATAGGATTGTAATTGTTTGCCACGGAGACACAGAAAACACGGAACATAATGCGCCATGGTTCGTGTCTCCACGAACCACTAGTGACAAAATCATGAAAATCTGTATTTATCCGTGTTCATCTGTGGCTAAAAACTGTTAAATAATACAGCCAAACTAACCAAATAAACCAATGGGAAACATTGTAGAACGTTTAACTAATTTAGATTACATCATTGTCATCGCATACCTCATTATCCTGGTCATCATTGGTTATCGGGCCAGTTTTTCGAAAAAGAAAAGCAAAGATGAAACCCTATTCCTGGCCAATAAATCATTAAACTGGAGCAGCATCGGTTTCAACATGTGGGGCACCAATGTTGGTCCGTCGATGTTATTGGCTTTTGCAAGTATTGGCTATAGTACTGGTATCGTAGCCGTTAATTTCGATTGGTATGCCTTTATCTTTTTATTCTTACTGGCCATTGTTTTCGCCCCGAAATACCTTGCTGCCAAAGTGAGTACCATGCCCGAGTTTATGGGCAACCGTTATGGCGATTCTACACAAAACATCCTTGCCTGGTATGCGCTGGTTAAGATTTTAATTTCGTGGTTATCGCTCGGTTTATTTGCAGGAGGTTTTTTGGTCCGCCAGATTTTAGGCATCCCCATGTGGCAATCGGTTACTGTATTGGTTGCTTTTGCTGGACTGTTTACCTTTTTCGGCGGTTTAAAAGCCATTGCCAAAGTAAATGTTTTCCAGATGATCTTATTGATTGCCGTTTCATTATCGCTCATGCTTTTGGGACTGAATAAAGTTGGTGGGCTTTCTGCTTTATATCAAAAAACACCACATCATTTCTGGAATTTAATCCAACCTGCCAGCGATCCAAAATATCCATGGTATGCCATTTTATTGGGTTATCCGGTTGCAGCTGTAGCCTTTTTCTGTACCGATCAATCGATGGTTCAATCGGTTTTAGGTGCTAAGAACTTAAAACAAGGGCAGTTGGGGGTGAGTTTTATTGGCTGGTTAAAAATCCTTTCCCTACCATTATTTATTGGAACAGGAATATTATGTTATGTGCTTTTTCCTGGTTTAAAAGATCCGAACGAAGCGTATATGACCATGGTAACCAATTTATTCCCTCCTGGTATGAATGGCCTGGTAATCGTTGTACTGATTGCGGTTTTGGTGGGTACCATCGGATCTTCTTTAAACTCATTAAGTACCGTTTTTACGATGGATATTTATGTAAAGAAAATTAACCCACAGGCGAGTAATAAACAGATCATCCGCATTGGCCGATGGGCAGTTGTTGCAGGATGTATTTTTGCGGTTATAGTGGTTTTGGCCATCGATAACATCAAAGGATTGAATTTATTCGATGTTTTTCAATCGGTTTTGGGCTTTATTGCGCCGCCGTTATCAGTCGTGTTTTTACTTACTGTTTTCTGGAAAAGAACCACAAGGAAAGCAGTGAATTTTACACTTTCAATCGGCTCAATTTTAAGCTTGGGTGTTGGGGTTACTTATCTCTGGATTTTGCCGTCAGATAAATACACTTTCTGGCCACATTATCTGATGCTCTCATTTTTCATTTTCGCAGGATTAATGATCATCGCGATTTTGATTTCTTTACTGGATAGATCGCCAAGTATTTACAAGGTTAATGAAGAACACGAGGCCAATATAGAAAAGCCAGCAAGAGCAGTTTGGATTTCGTGGATAGCGCTTGCAATCGTAATGGTTACACTTTACCTTTTCTTTAACGGGCATTAAAATTAGAAAGATCGTCATTTCGACTGAAGTGTAACGGAATGGAGAAATCTATGAAGTTATAATTCTTAAAAGATTTCTCCTTCGAAGGAGTTCCTTGGGAACACTACAGTCGAAATGACGATAAATACAAAAACTAAGCAATATGAAAAACTTAAAAAAACTTATCCTCCTCACCATTTTCACCTGCTCGGCGGCACAACTTTTCGCGCAAAAGGCATCCTGGATCTGGTACCCGGGCGATTTAGATATTTACATGAGCAATGTAATGCAAAACCGCAGAACCGAAAGAGGCTCCTTTTTTCCTGTATTCTGGAAAATGGACAGTCATTATGTTCTGGTCGATTTTCACAAAGAATTTAACCTTGCTCAATCTGAAGAGGTTAAGTTGTTTGTAGAAGGTACTTACAACGTTAAAATCGATGGTCAGGCCATTGCAGGCTTTCCAAAAAGCATTCGAATTCCAGCAGGAAAACACAAATTAAGTTTGAAGGTGTACAACCAGGCTAATGTTCCAACAATTTTTGTTCAGGGTAAAACGGTAGTTTCTGATGAAACCTGGCTGACTACTTTCGAAGATAAAGAATGGATCGATGCGAGTGGAAAAACCTCCGATAAATCGGGAACTACCTTTGTTTCTGCAGGCTCATGGAATTTAACCGATCCAACTAAATTGCCATCACAGTTTAAATTGCCCGTTGTAGCACAATCAGCTGTTAAAACAGAAAAAGTAAACAATGGTGCCGTTTCCGATTTCGGAAAAGAAACTTTTGGTTTTATAAAAGTACACGGTTTAAAAGGAAAAGGAAGGCTGAGTATTTATTATGGAGAATCGAAAGAAGAGGCCTTATCAACCGATAAATGTGAAACCTTAGATTATCTCGATATTAACCTGTTGCAAAAAAAAGATTCCATTATGCCGCTTTCAAAAGCCTTCAGGTATGTTAATTATCAATCTGAAGGTTCGGTATCTGCTGATTCTGTTTCCATGTTATACGAATATGCTCCTGTAACGGAACGTGGAAGTTTTAAATCATCAGACTCAGAACTAAACAAAATCTACGATGTAGCCAAATATACCTTCCATTTAAATACCCGCGAGTTCTTTATCGATGGCATAAAACGCGATCGCTGGGTGTGGAGTGGCGATGCTTATCAAAGTTATTTGATGAACTACTATTCGTTTTTTGATGCGTCCACCGTAAAACGGACATTGCTTGCTCAACGTGGCAAAGATCCCGTAACGGCGCACATCAATACCATTATGGATTACTCTTTTTATTGGTTTTTAGGCATTTATGATTACTATAAATTTACCGGCGACCAGAAGTTTGTACAGGATATTTACCCGCGAATGCAGTCGTTAATGACTTATATTGATGGAAGAAAGAATAAAAATGGATTATTGGAATGGATGCCTGGCGACTGGATTTTTATCGATTGGGCAGATAAACTGAGTAAAGATGGTGAAGTAAGTTTCGAACAGTTGTTATATGCCAGAAGTTTAGAAACAATGGCTTTATGTGCCAAATTAGCCAATGATACAGCGGGTGCTGTAAAATATGATCAGCAAGCAAAAGTACTAAAAGCTAAGATTTTTGAACTTTACTGGAATCAGCAAAAAAAGGCATTGGTGCATAGCAGAATTGATGATAAACAAACAGATAATGTAACACGCTATGCCAACATGTTCGGCATTTTCTTCGATTATTTTAGCCCGGAACAAAAATTAGCCGTTAAAGAAAATGTACTCTTAAACGATAAAGTAGCCAAAATTACTACTCCTTATATGCGTTTTTATGAGCTTGAAGCATTATGTGCCATGGGCGAACAACCATATGTATTAAAGGAAATGAAAAATTATTGGGGCGGCATGTTAAAATTAGGCGCAACCTCTTTTTGGGAGGAATACAACCCGGATAAAAAAGGAACCGAACATTTGGCTATGTACGGCAGGCCCTTTGGAAAAAGCCTTTGCCACGCCTGGGGAGC
This sequence comes from Pedobacter sp. GW822-FHT03F06, assembly GCF_058801365.1. Taxonomy (NCBI): domain Bacteria; kingdom Pseudomonadati; phylum Bacteroidota; class Sphingobacteriia; order Sphingobacteriales; family Sphingobacteriaceae; genus Pedobacter; species Pedobacter sp. GW822-FHT03F06. The sequence goes on along the minus strand of NZ_JBXANE010000001.1, from coordinate 29,470 downwards.
CAGCCCGATTTATTTATTGGGAAAATATTATTTAGGCGTACAACCTACCACACCAGGTTATGAAACTTACACCATTGAACCCAATTTAGGTGGTTTGGAATGGATGGAAGGTAAAGTACCAACAGCCAATGGCGATATATCAGTGTATTGCAGCAAAAAAGAAATCAAAGTTTCTTCTCCAACAGGCATAGGAAAACTAAAGGTAAAAAGCAAAATCAAACCAGTTATAAAAGGTGCTGAAGTGAAAGAAGTATCGAAAGGTTTGTATGAAATTATAATTGAAAGTGGCAGGGATTATAGCGTGAAGTATTCTGGTTAGTTTCGTCATTGCGAGAAGGCTTTTTCAGCCGACGAAGCAATCTTACTACTATGGGTTATAGCGACCGCTTTAAGATTGCTTCGTCATTCTTCCTCGCAATGACGATGAGCTTATAAGCGTTGAAGAGTTTGTCGTTTACAAACGATAAATTCGTTTATCTATTTATGCACTCGTTGGGAAACGAGCGCAAGCAACAGAGCGAGGCGGAGCCGGCCCTTTCCCGATTCATCGGGATTAGGGTAACGCCCAAATCAGTTGGCAATTGCAGTTTGATGTTATATTAACTATCAGAAAGTCAAAGCCCCCTCTAGGGGGTTGGGGGTTAAACCCCAATCCGCTGCTCTATCTTTTTAACACATTTGTATGCCTCAGCGAGGATTACATCATTTGCGATAGTTTGATCTACATTTAGTGCATTTAACATCGAAATGGTTAAACAGGCGATAATGCCGTTGTTATTTTCGATACCGATAGGTAAAGAAATATCGGTTACTCCAGAAACAGCATCACTATTTTTAAAATAAGAACCTGTTTGCTGAATATCAGTTAAAGAACTTAAAAAATCCTCTTGCTGTGGTTTGGCATATTTCTTAAAAATTGCATTATTTTTTAATGTCGTTATGCGCTCTGCCTCGGGCATATAAGCCAATAAAACCTTACCCGATGCGGTTAGTGGCAAAGGAAACAAATTTCCTTCTTCAATAGAAAGCGCAATTGGTCCCGGGCTTTTGGCATGAATAATCACCATTACCTGGTTCATATACAAAATACTCAAGTGGCAAGATTGACGGATACTGTTCGCCAGTTCTTCTAATGGAAACTGAGCAGCTTTACGCAGTTCATCAATAGGTGAGTGCCTGTGCGAGAGGTAAAAAAGCTTTAACGACAGCCTATACTTGCCCGAAACTTCATCACGTAAAATATAGCCACGACTTTCCAAACTCATCAACATCCTGTAAATTTCGTTGGGCGTTTTCTCAATACCAATAGCAATTTCAGTTTGAGACAATGGGATAGATTGTGCTGATAAATACTCCAATATATCAAGTCCTTTATCCAAAGCAGGGGCTTGGTACTTTGATTCTTTTTCGTTCATACGGGTTTAAATTTGGCTGTATCGTATTTTTTACAATTTCAAACATACAAAATGCTTTCTTATTTATCCAAGAGAAGATTTTGTATAATTTAAATACGAATATATGTTTTCATATTTAAAAAAAACATTTATATTTGAATTAGGGATAGTATTTTAAAGTTAAGAAATTTATAAAGCTTAATTCAAAAGAATTTAGAATTTATTTCTGAACAGATTTTATCCCTGATGACCATTTATAAACCTAACCAAAACATCCGAAACGGTGTGCAATAGTGAATGAGCAAACTTGTAATATTTTCTTGGCTTTATCTGTTAGGCATTCCGCTTTTTGCGCAAGATATTAAGGTTGCTCAATTGGATTGTACGTATCGGAACAATCCTATCGGCATCGATGTTCTTTCGCCACATTTGAGCTGGAAACTGCAGTCAGCTAGGCACAATATCATGCAAACAGGTTATCAAATCGTAGTTTCCAGCAGTTTAAGCAATTTAAATAAAAATATTGGAGACGTTTGGGACACTAAAAAAGTAAAGTCTGGCCAATCGTTACAGATTAAATATAAAGGTAAACAGTTATTATCAAGCAAAACCTATTATTGGAAAGTCCGTGTTTGGGACAATTCCGGACATGAATCCGCATGGAGCGCTCCGGCCTTTTGGCAAATGGGTTTGCTCAGCACAGCTGATTGGAAAGGTGCAAAATGGATTGCCTACGAAAAACTGGCTGATTCTAACGTAAATAGTCTGCCAACGGATGGTAAAAAAGACAAATACATCGGCAATAATATCTTGCCGATGTTCCGTAAAGGTTTTACAATAACGAAAACAGTAAAAAAAGCAACGGCTTTTATTTCTGGTTTAGGCCATTTTGAAATGAGTTTAAACGGCGCGAAAGTTGGTGATGACTTTTTAGCACCCGGTTGGACGAAGTATGATAAAGCGGCTTTGTACCTGACATATGATTTAACCAAACAGTTAAGGAAAGGTGAAAATGCAATCGGAGTGATGCTGGGCAATGGTTTTTATTATATTCCTCCTGTTAAAGAACGGTATAGAAAATTAAAAGTAGCCTATGGTTATCCGAAAATGATCTGCAGGTTGTTGATTGAATATACAGATGGAACTTCGGCTAATGTCATCAGCAACCAAAGTTGGAAAACCGCGCCATCGCCCATAACTTTTTCAAGCATTTACGGTGGAGAAGATTACAATGCCAACCTCGAGCAAAAAGGTTGGGATTTAGCGGGTTTTAATGATAGCAAATGGAAATCATCGTTATTGGTTAATGGTCCGGAGTTACATGCGCAGCAAGAAGAACCTGTAAAGATTTTCGAAAACTTTTCACCTCAAAATATTAATCCGCTTGCCAATGGCGAATGGGTTTATGATATGGGGCAGAATGCTTCTGCAATTATCGAATTGAAAGTCCGAGGAAAAAAAGGAGATACTATCCGTATTACCCCAGCCGAATTATTAAAAGCTGATGGTTCGGTAACACAAAAAAATATCGGCAGTCCATCTTATTTTACCTACATTTTAAAAGGCGATGGTTTGGAAACCTGGCGTCCTAAATTCTTTTATACAGGCTTCCGTTACCTGCAGGTTAAAGGAACTGTTCCAGGCGGTAAAGAAAATCCATCTAACAAATCAGTGGTAGAAGCTTTAAAAGCTTTGCATATCCGAAATAGCGCTGAGCAGGTAGGTAAGTTTTCATCCTCGAACGAGTTGTTCAATAAAACTTTCAGCCTGATCGATTGGGCGATTAAAAGTAACATGGTAAGTGTTTTTACCGATTGTCCACACCGTGAAAAATTGGGTTGGTTAGAGGAATTGCATTTAATGGGTAGTTCTGTACGGTATAATTACAATGCTGCACCTTTGTTTAAAAAAGCCCTGCAAGACATGAGAAACTCGCAATTGGCAAGTGGCTTGATCCCTGAAATTGCGCCTGAGTATGTAAAATTTGAATGGGGTGGCGATATGTTCCGCGATTCTCCAGAGTGGGGCAGCAGTGGCATTTTAATACCATGGTATTTATATCAGTGGTATGGCGATAAACAAGCTATGGTTGATTATTACCCGATGATGCAGCATTACATCACTTATTTGGGCACCAAAGCAAACAACCACATTTTATCGCAGGGTTTAGGCGATTGGTATGATTTGGGTCCAAAACCGCCCGGCGTTTCTCAGTTAACCCCAATGGGCGTTACGGGCACAGCCATTTATTATTATGATTTAAAAATCTTAGAAAAAATGGCTACGCTGCTGGGCAAAAAGGCTGATGCAATAGCCTATGCGAAACTTGCCATTGAAGTGAAAAATGCTTTCAACCATAAATTCTTTGATGCAAAAAGTAAACAGTATGCAACAGGATCGCAAACTGCAAATGCAATGGCAGTTTATATGGAACTGGTTGAAGAAAAGGATAAAAATGCTGTGATCGCGAATTTAGTCAAAGATATCAGAGATCGTAAAAATAGTTTAACAGCAGGCGATATTGGTTATCGCTATGTGTTACGTGTTTTAGAAGACGCCGGTAAATCAGATGTGATTTTTGATATGAACAGTCGCTCAGATGTTCCAGGATACGGGATGCAGCTGGCCAAAGGCGCAACAGCCTTAACCGAATCGTGGGCGGCCTTGCCAACGGTATCCAACAATCATTTTATGCTGGGGCACTTAATGGAATGGCTGTACAGTGGCATTGGCGGTATTCGACAGGAAGAAAATTCTGTTGCCTTTAAGCATATTAAAATCGAGCCAGAAGTGGTTGGCGATTTAACATCGGCTGATGTGCATTACAATTCTCCTTATGGTAAAATTTCTTGCAAATGGGCAAAAACAGACCGAACTTTTACACTGGAGGTGAATATTCCGGTAAATACAAAAGCGACAATTTACTTTCCGGTTTTGCCGAAATATGAAATCTCCGAAGCATACAATTCGAAGTTTACAGATACAGGAACAGAAAATGGCAAAACCAAGGTTACCGTAGGGTCAGGTTATTATAAATTTAATTTAATGTACAAATGAAAAAGATAATCCTCGCATTGTTTCTTTTTGTTAGTGCATTTAAATTGAATGCCCAAAGCGCTAATCCTGTTTCAGCAGAAAGCATGGAAAAGATTTATCAGGAAGTGAAAACTCCTTATAAATACGGCCTGGTAATGGTTCCTGGGGATAAAGACCATAAAATGGATTGCCCAACAGTTTTCCGCAAGGGAAAGTTTTGGTATATGACCTATCTGATTTTTAGTGGTCGTGGTTATGAAACCTGGCTGGCCAAAAGTAAAGATTTATTGCACTGGGAAAATCAGGGCAAACTGATGTCGTTTGGAGATGCCGGCCATTGGGACGATAACCAAAAGGCAGGTTATAATGCTTTATTGGATACCAAATGGGGCGGAAGCTATACTTTAAATCAATTTGATGGCAAATATTGGATGTCGTATTTCGGTGGTAAGGAAAAAGGTTACGAAGTGGAGCCTTTATCAATTGGCATAGCATACACCATAAAACATCCATCTATTGTGCAAGAATGGAATAGGTTAGATAAACCTGTTTTGACTTCGGGCGATGCAGATGTGCGTTGGTGGGAAAACCGGAACAAACTTTTTAAAAGTACGGTAATTGAAGATAAACAAAAATTAACGGGACATCGGTTTGTAATGTACTACAATGCTGTAGGCGATTCTTTGGCAAACAATAAAAAAACACGCTGGTACGAACGGATCGGCATGGCGGTTTCTGATGATATGGTTCATTGGCAGCGCTTTAATAAAAACCCTGTTGTTCATCATCCTGTTGGCATTACAGGAGATGCTGTAATTCAAAACATTAATGGAACCTGGGTAATGTTTTACTTCGGTGCTTTCTGGCAAGAAAGAAAAGGTTCATTTAACCGCTTTGCTGCCTCAAACGACCTGGTAAACTGGACAGATTGGACTGGAGATAACCTGATTGAGTCGTCAGAAAAATACGATGAATTATACGCGCATAAATCTTTCGTACTGAAATACAAAGGCACGGTGTACCATTTTTATTGTGCGGTTAACAAACAGGATCAGCGTGGAATTGCCGTGGCTACATCGAAAGATTTAGGTAAGAGTAAATTGAATTTTGTAAGCGAAACAAAGAATTAACATGAAGAGGCTACATAATTTTAAAGTTGTAATTTTTCCGACATTCGGTTTGTGGGCATCCCGTGATTACGAGGCACTGCCTGTCCCGACTTTTCGGGAAAGCAATCCTAATGCGAAAGAACGGCCAACCCATAGTAGTAAAATTGCTTCAACTGCCAAGGTTCGTGTCTCCACGAACCTCAAAGTCAATTTCATTTTCAGATTAATATTGGCATTGATCTTATTAAGTGGAACTGCATTCGCACAATCGCGCACCAGAACCAGTTTTAACAAAGATTGGAAATTCTTTTTAGGGGACGAGCCAAATGCGAAATCTCCAACCTACAATGATCTGAAGTGGAGAAAACTCACTTTACCGCACGATTGGAGCATCGAAGGCAAATTCGACGAGAAAACCCCTGCCAAACCTGAGGGCGGTGGCTTACCCACAGGTATTGGCTGGTACAGAAAAGAGTTTATTGCCCCTGCCAATTTTAAAGATAGATTAATCACTATCGAATTCGATGGCGTATATAAAAATAGTGAAGTCTGGATCAATGGCCAATACTTGGGCAAAAGGCCTTACGGTTACAGCTCTTTTTCTTATGAGATCAGCAAATGCTTAAAAGCTGGAAAAAATAGCATTGCGGTTAAAGTGGATAATTCAGCACAGCCCGATTCGCGCTGGTATTCGGGTTCTGGGATTTATAGAAATGTATGGTTAACATCAGCTGCTGCTGTTTCAGTTAAACGCAATGGCACTTTTGTGAAAGCTTTCCTAATCAGCGGCGATAAAGGTCAAAGCAATGAAAGCAGAAAATTGAAACCCGGTGAAAGTATCGCATCCGTAAATGCTGAAATCGAAATTGAAAATAAATTCAACACAAAAGGTGCTTATAAAATACTAACGACCATTTTGGACGATAAAAATATCCAACTGCAAAAAAAGGAATGGCCGCTCAATACAAGTGAAACTTCTACAACAATAATGATTAATGGTCTTGGAATAGCTAATCCTAAACTGTGGTCTGTTGATCATCCTATAATGTACAGGTTGGTGGTAGAAATTGCACAAGCTGATGGGAAGATTATTGATCAATATACTACACCTTTTGGGCTTCGTGAGTTCAATTTCGATGCAGTTAAAGGCTTTTCGTTAAACGGAAAACCAATGAAAATTTTAGGTGTTTGTTTGCATCACGATTTAGGTGCCCTGGGTGCTGCCGTAAATGTGAGGGCTATGGAACGCCAGCTGGAAATAATGAAAGCAATGGGGGTGAACGCTATCCGTACAGCGCATAATCCACCTGCGCCTGAGTTTTTAGATTTATGCGATAAAATGGGTTTTCTGGTTATGGATGAGGCTTTCGATATGTGGGTGAAAAAGAAAACCAAAAACGATTACCACCTCGATTTTCCAGCGTGGCATAAAAAAGATCTGGAAGATATGATTAAACGCGACCGTAACCACCCATCCATAATTCTATGGAGTATCGGTAACGAAATCCGCGAACAGTTTGATAGTACGGGCATCGCGATTACAAAAGAATTGGTTGGTATCGTTAAAAACTTAGATAAAACCCGGCTGGTAATCTCAGCTTTAACGGAAACAAAAGCCGAAAAGAATTTTATCTACCAGGCCAATGCGCTTGATATTTATGGATTAAACTACAACCACAAACTGTATAAAGATTTCCCTACAAACTACCCTGGAGTCAAATTTTTAGCAACAGAAACTACTTCTGCGCTAGAAACCAGAGGTTTTTACGATACAGCCGATACCATCCGCCGTTGGCCTAAAGACGGAAAAACAAAGTTTACCGAAGGTAACAGCGAATGGTCGGCATCCGCTTACGACAATGTTTCAGCCTATTGGGGTTCTACACACGAAGAAACCTGGGCAGCAGCTAAAAAATACGACCATGTGTCTGGCTTATTTGTGTGGACAGGTTTCGATTACCTGGGTGAGCCACTACCATACCCATGGCCAGCAAGAAGTTCATATTTCGGTATCGTCGATTTGGCAGGTTTCCCGAAAGATTCATATTACATGTACCAAAGCGAGTGGACAGACAAACCTGTGTTACACCTTCTGCCTCATTGGAACTGGAAACAAGGAAAATCGGTTGAAGTCTGGGCTTATTACAACAATGCCGATGAGGTAGAATTGTACCTGAACGGAAAATCACTAGGAAAAAAATCAAAACAAGGCGATGATTTACATGTGCACTGGAATGTGCCTTTTGAGCCTGGAACTTTAAAAGCAGTATCCCGCAAAAACGGCAAAGATGTTTTAGCACGTGAAGTGAAAACCGCGGGAGATCCGGCAAAAATTGAATTAATCGCGGATAGAAAAAATATTAAATCGGATGGTAAGGATTTATCATTTATAACCGTTTGCGTTTTAGACGCTGCTGGTAACGTAGTGCCTGATGCGGATAATCTGGTTGATTTTAAAGTTGAAGGTGCTGGTTTTATTGCTGGTGTTGATAATGGGTTTCAGGCCAGCCTGGAGCCTTTCAAGGCCAATTACCGCAAAGCTTTCCATGGTTTATGTTTAGCCATTCTTCAATCAACAGAAAAATCCGGAACCATAAAATTAACAGCTGCATCAGCAGGTTTAACATCCTCATCAATAATTATAAAAACAGGTAAATAAAATAACAGAAATGAATCTATCGGTTGGTGTCTCACCAACCGAAATAAGTAAAATAAGAACATGGTCTGTGGAGACACCAACCATTAGATAAAAATAAAGTGGAGAAGATAATTAATTTAAAAGGAATAACCTGAAACCATAGTTCTTTCGCTTGGCCGTGGTTCGTGTCACCACGAACCACAAATTTAAAACTTAACGGTTGGTGTCTCACCAACAGAAAAAATTAAAACAATAACATGGTCGGTGGAGACACCAACCATTAGATAAAAATAAAGTGGAGAAGATAATTAATTTAAAAGGAATAACCTGAAACCATAGTTC
>NZ_JBXANE010000001.1:0-20852 GCF_058801365.1 Pedobacter sp. GW822-FHT03F06 | reverse complement strand
TGGTTCGTGTCACCACGAACCACAAATTTAAAACTTAACGGTTGGTGTCTCACCAACAGAAAAAATTAAAACAATAATATGGTCGGTGGAGACACCAACCATTAGATAAAAATAAAGTGGAGAAGATAATTAATTTAAAAGGAATAACCTGGAACCATAGCCGTGGGCTTTTGCCTATGGTGGCTACGGCACAGCGATTTTCAGAATTGCACCCAAATGTAAACATCACCTGGGAGAAAAGAAGTTTGCAGCAATTTGCCGATTTTTCAATCCAGGAATTGGCAGAACGATTTGATCTGTTGGTTATCGATCATCCCTGGGCAGGTTTTGCCGCAAAAACAAAATCAATTGTGCCTTTAGACCTATACCTTTCTCAAGAATATTTGAAAGATCAGGAGGAAAATTCGGTGGGTCAATCTTATGAAAGTTATTTTTATAATGAACACTTGTGGGCACTACCGATAGATGCGGCAACTCCTGTGGCCGCTTCCAGACCGGATTTACTAGCCGAAAAAGGCTTAGCATTGCCTAAATCATTCGAAGATCTACTTGCACTTGCCAATAAAGGTTTAGTTGCCTTTGCAGGTATTCCGATTGATGTATTAATGAATTTTTATACCCTTTGCTGCTCTTTGGGTGAAGATCCTTGTGAAAAGGATGAGCAGGTGGTTTCTAAGGAAATTGGTGTTAGGGCTTTGCAAATGTACCGTGAACTGGCGTCGAAAATAGATAAAGCAAACTTCAATAGAAACCCGATCCAGGTATATGAAGCAATGACTTTAACCGACGAAATTGCATATTGCCCGTTTGCTTATGGCTACTCAAACTATTCGCGTAATGGTTATGCCCGCAAAACTTTGCATTTTCACGATATGATTTCTTTAGATGGTAAAACCAACCTGAGAAGCACCTTGGGTGGAACAGGTTTAGCCATTTCTTCGAGATGCGAAGCATTAGAGATTGCGGCCAAATATGTAGAATTTGTAGGTTCACCTGCTTGTCAGTCCACTTTGTTTTTCGAGAGTGGTGGTCAGCCAGGGCATTTAGCGGCCTGGAAAAACGAAGAAGTCAACCGCCAGAGTCAGCATTATTTTCTGAATACTTTACCGGCCTTACAAAGAGCATTTCTCCGTCCACGTTACCATGGTTCGATGTATTTTCAAGACCATGCGGGCGATGTGGTGCGCGATTATTTAATAAATGGTGGAGATGAAATTCAGGTTTTATCGGCTATGAACAAATTGTATCAGCAATCTAAAAGTTTAGTGTTATCATGAACAGACCGCTGGAAGGACTTTTGATTTTAGAGTTTTGCCAATTTTTGGCAGGACCATCTGCAGGATTAAAACTGGCCGATTTAGGTGCCCGTGTGATTAAAATCGAACGACCAAAAACAGGCGATGCATGTCGGTCTTTATCCATCAAAAATCTTTTCGTTGATGAAGATAGTTTGCTTTTTCACACCATCAACCGGAATAAAGAAAGTTATACCGCCGATTTAAAAAATCCGGAAGATTTAGAAAAACTTAAAAAATTAATCGGTAAGGCTGATGTGATGACGCATAATTTCCGTCCTGGTGTGATGGAGAAAATTGGTCTGGATTATGAAAACGTTCAAAAAATCAATCCAAAAATTGTTTATGGGATGGTAACCGGCTATGGGAGTGAAGGCCCATGGAAAAACAAGCCAGGTCAGGATTTATTGGTACAATCCGTTTCCGGATTAACGTTTCTATCGGGTGTTGATGTAGACGGACCAGTGCCTTTCGGACTTTCTGTTTCGGATATTATGTGCGGAAACCATTTGGCACAAGGCATTATGGCTGCTTTAATTAAAAGGGCAAAAACCAATAAAAGTGTTTTGGTTGAGGTGAGTTTGCTCGAATCCATTTTAGATGTACAGTTTGAAGTATTAACCACCTACTTAAATGATGGTGGTAAATTACCCGATAGAAGCGGAGCAAAAGGCAGTGCACACGCTTACTTAAGCGCTCCTTATGGCATGTACGAAACCAACGATGGTTATATTGCCATGGCCATGGGCAACCTGCCAAATATCTGTACGATTATCAATTGTGATATTACTGACTTATACGTTGAGGCAGGTTCAGCATTTGAAAACCGCGATAAATTAATTGTCCGCCTGGCCGAAACCTTTAAAACAAATGGTACAAAATATTGGGTTAATCTTTTGGAAGGCCATGGCATTTGGTGCGCAGAAGTATTAAATTATCAAACTGCAACAGCCACGAATACTTATAAAAGCCTACAGATTGAACAGGAATTGGATTTAGATGATGGCAAAAAAATAAAGACAACAGTAAGCCCGATTAGACTGGATAATGAAAAATTATTTGCCGGTAAAGCAGCACCAAAACTTGGTTTTGATACGGCTGGGATTAATAAAGAGTTTGAGTTGAATTAATAAAAATGATCGTCATTTCGACTGGAGCGCAGCGGAATGGAGAAATCTATAGGACAAAGACCTAATAGATCTCTCCACTACGGTCGAGATGACGATCGTTCTAATAGAAATAAACGATGTAAAAAGATTTGTGAAGACCACGAATCACAACGTCAATAAAATTAAACACAAGGTCGTCATTTCGACTGGAGCGCAGCGGAATGGAGAAATCTATAGGACAAAGACCTAATAGATCTCTCCACTACGGTCGCGAGATGACGATTTAAAAAACAAAATTATGCTACCGCTTGAAGATTATTTAGTTATCGATTTCAGCCAGTTCCTATCGGGGCCATCGGCAAGTTTGCGCCTGGCCGATATGGGGGCACGTGTAATCAAAATTGAGCGCTTGGGTGTAGGCGACATTTGCCGCACTCTCTATACCTCAAATCTGATTATGAACGGCGAATCATCTGTTTTTCATGCCATCAACAGGAATAAAGAAAGTTTTGAAGTTGATTTAAAGCGCGAAGAAGATTGTGAAATGGTACGCGAACTGCTTAAAAAAGCAGATGTAATGATCCATAATTTCCGACCAGGGGTAATGGAGCGTTTGGGTTTCGATTATCAATCCGTAATCGCTTTAAATCCAACCCTAATTTATGGCGAAATTTCAGGCTATGGCAACAACACAGAATGGAAAAACAAACCTGGCCAGGATTTACTTTTGCAATCGGTTACCGGCTTAACCGCTTTAACCGGAAATGCCGATAGTGGCCCTGTAGCAATGGGTTTATCGATTATTGATATGTTGGCAGGCGCGCATTTGGCGCAGGGAATCCTGGCCTGTTTATACCGAAAAGCGTTAAAAAACGAAGGTGGTTTTGTGCAGATCAGCATGATGGAATCTGCTTACGATTTTCAGTTTGAAACCATCACCACTTTTATGAATGATGGCGGATCTTTGCCTCAACGTTCTAAAAAGAACAATGCAAATGCATATTTAGGCGCTCCTTATGGGATTTATCAAACAGAAAACGGATATTTAGCCCTGGCGATGGCTTCCATTCCACAGCTCGGCAAGCTGCTTGGCTGCGAACCCTTAGAAGATTACATTGAAATCGCCGAGGCATTCGATAAACGGGATGAGATCAAGGCCATTTTGGCTGATTATCTTTTATCGGCGACTACCGAAAAATGGCTTTCCATTTTAGAACCTGCCGATATTTGGTGTGCAGACGTGTTAAACTGGAATGCTTTAATGGCCCATGAGGGTTTTAAGGTGTTGAAGATGGTTCAGGAAGTGGAAATGATTGATGGTTACAGATATGAAACCACCAGATGCCCGATCCGCATTGATGGCGAATTATTAACTTCAGCAATTGGTTCGCCAAAATTAGGACAGGATAATGAGAATATTATCAAAGAATTTATAACCAAGCATACCACTGCAAATGCATAACCAAATAGAAACTTTCAGGATAGCCGTTCGTAAATTTGCGCCATTTGAAGCTGCGATGCAGAAATTCTGGGAACAATATTGTCTCAGTTCGGGCTGTAAACTAAAGTTAGATATGGTGGTAATGGACCTGCACGAACTTTACGACAATACCATCACTCAAAAAGGATTGGCAAATGGCGATTTTGATATTGCGCACATCAGTACCGATTGGGTGTTGGAAGGCTATTCAGGCAATGATTTCGAAGTTTTAAATCCCTACATCAACAAAAACAAACCCGATGATTTCCCGAGGGGATGGAGCAAATCGCTTTTAGGACTGCAGCGCTTCGGCTGGGAAGTGGTTGGCCTGCCATTTCATGATGGGCCAGAATGTTTTATTTATAGAAAAGACCTGTTCGAAAGTGAAACCGAAAAGGCCCGATATTTTGCCCAATTCGGCAAAACCCTAGCAATACCCAAAACTTGGGAAGATTTTCATCAGATTGCCCGTTTTTTTAACCGTCCCGAACAAAATTTATATGGCAGTATTTTCGCCTGTTATCCCGATGGCCACAATACCGTTTTCGATTTTGCACTGCAATTATGGACAAGGGGCGGCACACTGGTTGACAAACATGGTTTTATCCAGATCAATACACAAGCGGCGATTGACGGGCTTAATTTCTATCGGACGATTGTGAATGACAAAACCGCTGTTCACCCAAAATCAGCAGCATTCGAATCTGTAGCCGCAGGAATAGCCTTTTCACAAGGTGAAGCCGCTATGATGATCAATTGGTTCGGTTTTGCAGCGATGTGCGAAATAGATGCAAATTCAAAAGTGAAAGGCAATATAGGTGTTGAACTTTTACCTTCGGCCAATAATGAAAAATCAGCTTCTTTAAACGTATACTGGCTTTACACCATTGCTAAGGGTAGTAAACACAAAGATATCGCATACGATTTTCTTCGTTTTGCCTTAGCCAGAGAACAAGATAAACAGCTCACTTTAGCAGGTGGGATCGGGTGCAGGATATCGACCTGGAAAGATGAAGAAATCAACCAGGTTATTCCTTATTACCATAAACTAGAGCAATTACACGAGGTAGCCAATATGTTGCCGCAGAAACAAAATTGGGCTGCTATTGCCGCCATTATCGACCAAATGGTGTTGCAGGCCATCAATACCGATGCCGCAACCGAAGAACTCATCCAGCTCGCACAGAACCAGATTAATGAAATTGACAAATGAGTATTGATATCAAATATAAACCCCAACTCCCGCAGACCAAACAGCCCATCATTATTATTGGTGCAGGGGGGATAGTAGCAGATGCACATCTGCCAGCCTATAAAATTGCCGGTTTTGAGGTGCATGGCATTGTAAACCGGACCAAAGAACGGGCACAGAAATTAGCAGATGCTTTTGGAATTCCAAATGTCTATAATTCTGTGGCCGAAGCCGTAAAATTGGCCCCAGCAAATGCTGTTTACGATTTAACCATCATGCCTGAGCAATATATCGAAACATTAAAGCAATTGCCCGATGGAAGTGCGGTGTTAATTCAAAAACCCATGGGCGATGATTTTTCACAGGCAAAAGAAATTCTCGAACTCTGCAGAACCAAGAATTTAAAAGCAGCTATAAACTTCCAGTTGCGTTTTGCGCCATTTGTAAGTGCCGCAAAATACATCATAGATAAAGGTTTAATCGGAGAATTATACGATATGGAAGTCCGCGTAACAATTAAAACGCCCTGGGAGATTTTTCCACATGTAATTATTCATCCACGCTTAGAAATTCAATACCATAGCATTCATTATGTCGATTTGATCCGTTCGTTTTTGGGCAATCCCGAGAGTATTTTAGCAAAAACCCTAAAACATCCGGCTAAAAGCTTGTCATCATCTCGTTCTACAATCTTATTTGATTATGGTGATACGATGCATGCGGTAATCAACACCAACCATGACCATGATTTTGGTCCGAAGCACCAGGAAAGTTATATTAAGTGGGAGGGAACTAGAGGGGCAATTGTAGCTAAAATCGGGCTATTAATGGATTACCCTCATGGTGTACCAGATGTTTTTGAATATTGTATTGTAGAAGATGGAAAATCTGCGGAATGGCAAACCGTTAAACTGGAGGGCTCTTGGTTTCCAGAGGCATTTATAGGCACGATGGCCAATTTGATGCGCTATAATGAAGGTTCAACCGATGTTTTAAATACCAGTGTAGAAGATGTGATTCAAACCATGGCGGTTGTAGAAAGTGCCTATCAATCGAGTGATATTGGCGGCGTAAAGGTAAAAGAACGATTAAATAAATAGAACGTCATTGGGAGGTATGGACTGAGTGATCCAACCTGTGCTGATTTTTATCGGTAAAGCAATCTGTTTTGCAAGAAAGATTGCTTCGTTTCGATGAAAAATCGAAAACTCGCAATGACGGAATTATAGATAAAAAACACAAAATCATCCTCGTTTGTAACGAGGATGCAGGAGAAAAGCGATTGCTTCGCTTATAAAAAGTTAAAAACTATGTATTTCAAATCAACATTTTTTGAAGATTATCAATTACAGGATAAACGTGTAACACTAGGTCGTACAATAACCGAAACCGATTTTGTAGTTCATGCAGGTCATACCGGCGATTTCTTTCCACATCATATGGATGCCGAATGGTGTGCAACACAACCTTTCAAACAAAGAATTGCGCATGGAACGATGATTTTTAGTATTGGTATCGGTTTAACCGCATCAGAAATCAATCCAGAAGCCATGAGCAAAGGCTATGATAAATTACGCTTTGTAAAACCTGTTTTTATTGGTGATACCATTCATTCTGAAATCACAATCTCTGAAAAAGGAGAGAGCAAAAGGCCAGAATATGGTACTGTAACCGAGCATGTAGAAATCATCAACCAACACGGAGAAGTTGTACTTGTTTGCGACCATCTTTTGGTGGTGAAAAAGATTCATTAGTTCAATCGTCAATAGTTCATTGGTCTGGGCGCCTATATCGACAGTCTTACCAGACATAATTAACACCAATGAACCGATGACTAATGAACTATTGACCAATGGACAAATGACTAATGAACTATTGACTAATGAACCAATGACAAATGAACTAAACCAATGAACCAATGACTAATGAACCAATAAACACACAGCCAGAAATTGTAACTGAGGGCGATCCATCATCAGGAAAAAAGTATTTATTACCGTTTATACTCGTAATCAGCTTGTTTTTCCTTTGGGGAATGGCACATAACCTCGATTCAATCTTAATTCCGCACCTAAAGAAAGCCTGTAACCTCAATAACCGACAATCTACATTGATTGATACTTCTGTTTTCTTTGCCTATTTTTTAATGGCTATTCCTGCCGGAATGATTTTGAAAAAGTGGGGTTATAAAGCAACCATGATCTCAGGTTTACTAGCTTTTGCTTTCGGTGCGTTTTTATTTGTGCCGGCTGCCAATAACTTATCATACATTACATTTTTAATTGCGCTTTTCATTATTGGCTGTGGTTTAACGATGCTCGAAACTTCTGCTAATCCTTATGCTGCTGTATTGGGTGATCCTGCAAAAGCAACGAGCAGATTAAATCTGGCTGCATCTTTCAACGGACTGGCTGCTATGGTGGCACCAATGATTGGCGGATTGTTTATCCTCTCAGGTAAATCGCACACCAAAGAAGAATTGGCAGCAATGACAGAAGTTAGTAGAAACAGTTACTTTCTTGAAGAGGCTGCATCGGTTAAAACACCTTACATTACACTAGGGATCGTTTTATTGGTCATTGCTATTATATTTTATTTTATCCACCTTCCCGAAATTAAAACCAAAAGTATTGATGGAGAAGCAAAAGGAAGTTTTTTTGGCTCACTACGCCATAAACATCTCAGGTGGGCTGTGATTGCCCAGTTTTTCTACGTAGGTGCACAAGTTTGTGTAACCAGTTTCTTTATTAGGATGGCACAACAGGGCGGTGGTTTTGACGAAAAAACAGCTGCATCATATTTGGTCGTTTATGGATTTTTATTTACCGCTGGCCGTTTCGCTGGAACGGCACTCTTACAGTTTATATCTTCAAATAAATTACTTGTGATTTATGCAGTTATATCAATAATCTTGTGTCTGGTTGCCATTTTAGGTAAAGGTTCTTATGTAGTTTATGCGCTGGGTGCTATCGGATTCTTTATGTCAATTATGTTCCCAACCATTTTCGCGTTAGGGATTGAGGGTATAGGCGACGATACCAAGCCAGGGTCATCATGGTTAATCATGTCGATTGTAGGTGGCGCAATCCTACCATTCGGTATGGGAAGTTTAATCGATATGTATGGAGATAATATTCAGATCGGCTACAGTATTCCGCTTGTATGTTTTGTGGTTATTCTTTATTTCGGATTAAGAGGTTATAAAATCGCACACAAATAAATATAAGTCCGTCATCCGATAGCTATCGGATGCGAGAAGGCACGACGTGACAATCTATTCTCGATTGTTTCGCAGGTTGAAAGCCACCTTTGGTATTATAAGAAAATAAAAAAAAATGAAATTTAGGTTTAGCAAGATTTTAATATTCATTCTGTTGTTTTGCTTTTGCTTTGCATCAATTGCTGGTGCACAACCGAACGAAAGTGCAAAACCTTGGGTATTTTGGTATTGGGTAAAAGGGGGAGTATCAAAAGAAGGCATCACTGCCGACCTGGAAGCGATGAAATTAAATGGTATTGGGGGTGCTTATTTAATGAGCATTCAAGGACCCGATAAAATGCCTGTTTATTCGCCACCCGCAGTTCAGCTGACGCCAGAATGGTGGAAAATGGTTGAGTTTGCCATGACTGAGGCTAAACGGTTAGAGCTGAAATTAGGCATGCATGTGAGCGATGGTTTCGCACTAGCAGGTGGCCCATGGATAACACCGGAACTTTCGATGCAGAAAGTAGTCTGGTCTAAAATAAATATCAATAATACAGCCAATAAGATCAGTTTACCTCAACCAGAATCTAAAGAAAATTATTATAAAGATATTGCCGTTTACGGTTACCCTTCACCAACTGGTGAAAGCATTTCAACACGAACGGTTATCCCAAAAATTACGGCAAGCAATGGTGCTGATGCAACAGGTTTAGTACAACCAGGGAATAAGAAAAATTTTGGTTCAAATGAGCCCTGTTATATTCAATACGAATTTGCGAAGCCCTTTACCTGCCGTACCATAACCATTAAAGTTAGCGGTAACAATTATCAGGCACAGCGTTTGGCCATTGAGGTAAGTGATGATGGGAAAAATTTTCGATCTATCGGTAGGTTGGAAGCACCCCGTCATGGCTGGCAGGATACCGATGAAGATATTACCCATTCTATTGTACCTACCACCGCTAAGTTTTTTAGGTTTATTTATGATAAAAAGGGATCAGAACCAGGTTCAGAGGATTTAGATGCAGCCAAATGGAAGCCATCATTAAAGCTCGTGAATCTCGAATTATCTTCCGAAGCACAGCTCAATCAGTTCCAAGGCAAAAATGGTTCAGTTTGGCGGATCAGTAAGAGAAGCACAGCGGCAGAAATTGCCAAAAACCTGTGTGTACCATTGAATAAGATCATTAACCTGACGGATAAATTAAATCCGGATGGAAGCTTACACTGGAAAGCGCCGAAAGGCAATTGGACAATCTTAAGGCTTGGCCATACTTCTACAGGGCATACCAATGCAACAGGTGGCGGTGGGAAAGGATTGGAATGTGATAAATTTAATCCCGAAGCCGTAAAATTACAGTTCGAGAATTGGTACGGTGAAGCTTTAAAACATGGTGGACCAGAAATAGCCAAAAAAGTATTAAGCGTTTTCCATGTAGACAGTTGGGAATGTGGCAGCCAGAATTGGTCGCCAGTATTTAAAGCAGAATTTTTAAAGCGAAGAGGTTACGATTTAACACCTTATTTACCCATCATGACCGGATTACCTGTAGAGAATGTATCCGTGTCCGAAAATTTCCTTTACGATGTTAGAAAAACGATTTCTGAATTGGTTGTCGACCAGTTTTATAAAACGCTGGCTAAGCTGGCAAAGGATAAGGGGGTAACTTTTACGGCCGAAAGTATTGCACCAACCATGATGAGTGACGGATTGATGCACTACAAAACGGTTGACATTCCAATGGGCGAGTTTTGGTTAAAAAGCCCGACACATGATAAACCGAATGATATGTTGGATGCCATTTCTGGAGCGCATATTTATGGTAAAAACATCATCCAGGCCGAGGCTTTTACCACCGTTCGAATGGACTGGAACGAAAGTCCAGCCAATATGAAAACGCTTCAGGACCGCAACTATGCCCTCGGAATCAATAAACTGGTGTATCACGTTTTTACACATAATCCCTGGATTGATCGGAAACCCGGAATGACTTTAGATGGTGTAGGCCTTTATTTCCAACGCGACCAAACCTGGTGGAAGGCTGGTAAAGCATGGATAGACTATGCAGAAAGGACTCAAAATTTACTTCAGCAGGGCAAGCCAGTTGTCGATATCGCCGTTTTCACCGGTGAAGAATTACCGCGCCGTTCGGTCTTACCTGATCGTTTGGTAGAAACCTTGCCCGGTATTTTTGGTGCAGATGTAGTGGACGCTGAAAAGAAACGCCTCGCAAATGTTGGTGAACCTTTAAGGCAGATTCCGGCTGGTGTTACCCATTCTGCAAATATGGCCGATCCTGAAAATTGGGTAAATCCATTACGTGGATATACTTACGATAGTTTTAATCCCGACGTGTTAAGTACAGCTACTGTAAAAGACGGTAATGTTGTTTTCGAAAGTGGGGCAACCTATAAAATTTTGGTAATACCGGGTAACATGAAAATGAACCCGAATTATCAGCATATGAGTTATACAACTGTAAAAAAAATATTTGAGTTAATTATAGCGGGAGCTAATGTGATTGTAGCAGACAAACCTTTGTATCAAAATGGTTTACAACAAGTTAGCAAATCTGCGTTTAACTCGGCAGTGGATGAAATTTGGAAGAATAATTTTCATGAGATAAATAATAATAATCATCCTGTTTTAACGAAAGTAATGGATAAAGGCAATCTGTTTAAAGCTCCCTTTAATGCCGATAATTTTAAACTTGTAGGAATTGAACCAGATCTTTATGTAACGGAAACTAATCCGAACAGTAAGCCAATTACTTATGCAAAAAAAGTTGCTTATACTCACAGGAAAACTGATAAAAAGGATATCTATTTTATTTCCAATCAAGAGGCTAAAGAAAGAAATTTTAGGTTTTCATTTCGTGTAACCCATAAAATACCACAAGTTTATGATGCTGTTGCCGATAAGTTAACTGACATTAATAATTGGTCTAATGAAGGAGAGCGAACGGTCTTTACTTATAAAATCGCTCCCAATCAAAGTTTATTTTTTCTCTTCGAAAAGGAAACTCATAAAACTCAATTTAATAGTGGCAACAACTGGTCGAGCTTCAAAACCATTCAGGATATTTCCAAAAGCTGGCAGGCGAAATTCGATCCGGCTTATGCTGGCCCATCAAAACCTGTAATTTTTAACGACTTAACCGATTGGACATTAAATGCCGATAGCGTGGTTAAATATTATTCAGGAACTGCAGTTTATACCAAAAAATTCAACTTTAACGGAGAGTTTAAAGATAAAATCTGGCTTGATTTAGGCATATTCTCCAGTATTGCCGAAGTAAAAATCAATGGAATAAACTGCGGTACTTTGTGGACTGCTCCGCACCGTTTAGAAATTAGTAAAGCCTTAAAAAAGGGAGAAAACCAAATTACCATTGAAGTGACAAATACCTGGGCTAACCGTTTAATAGGCGATAACAAATTGCCAGAAAATAAAAGAATCACCAAAACAACTGCACCTTTCCGATTGGAAGGCAAACCTTTAAATCCTGCAGGATTATTAGGGCCAGTGGTGATACAAGTGGAAGAGTAATCGGAATTTAATATTTCAAAATAAATGAAAAAAATAATTGTGTTAATTCTGGCTTTTACCCAAACTATTGTTTACGCTCAACAAAAGAAGGTGAAGGATAATTTTAATGTCCAGATCAGGCTAGAAAAGGGCGATTTAAATAAAGATGGTTTAACCGACAAAACCGTAATTATGATGGATACGATTGATGCAACGGTCCCATTAAGGTTACAAATATTTTTGTTACAGCCAAATAAGAAATTTAAAATGGTTTTCTCTTCAACTGATGTAATTGAACCCCAATATGTAAACGGTGTACATACTAAAAATCAAATCCCTTATTTTTTTATTGAAAACGGATTTTTATTAATGAACACCGAAAAAGATGATGTTCGCTTTGAGTATAAATTCATCTATAAAAATGGAATTTTTCAATTGATTAAAGTCTCTAGTGTAGTTTATGATGGGCAAAATTCGACAACCGAAACTGCATTTGATCTTTTAACAGGAGTAAGAACTGAAACGACAACGTTATTAGGTTCCGAAAAAATCCTAAAGAAAAATATAAAGAAACGAATGATCAGGCCATTACCTACGCTTCAGAATCTAAAAACTTTTGGCCATAAATTAGATTAATACATTAAAACCAGGAATATTTCCAGGTTAAAACTAAAAAAATAATGAAAAAGCTACCTCATATAACCGAAAATTTTGTCCTGCATACTTTACGACTTCAGGTAATTATTTGCACAGTGCTTTTTCTAACGTTAAGCGCTAAAGCACAAGACAAAGCTTTGGTTAATACGTCAAATTCGCCTTACGCGAAATTGCACAGCATTAATATGACGGATGTAAGCTGGACAAAAGGATTTTGGGCCGACCGCTTTAAAGTAGCCACCGAAACCATGGTACCTAACATGTGGGCCATTTATAACGATCCTAAAATCAGTCATGCTTTTGAAAATTTCAAAATTGCAGCAGGCTTAGATACAGGTTCGCATGCTGGTCCATCTTTCCATGATGGTGATTATTATAAAACGCTGGAGGCTGTAGCTGTTCTGTATGCCTCAACCAAAAATCCAAAACTGAACGAAATGATGGATAAAGCTATTGTGGTAATCGGTAAATCACAACGCAACGATGGTTACATTTATACCAAAGCCATGATTGAGCAACGTAAAACAGGCTCGAAAAACCAGTTTCAGGATCGGTTAAGCTTCGAATCGTACAATATAGGCCACTTAATGACGGCTGGTTGTATTCACTACCGTGCTACAGGCAAAACAACTTTACTTAATATTGCTAAAAAAGCGACAGATTACCTGTATAATTTCTATAAATCTGCTTCGCCAACATTAGCACGAAATGCCATTTGCCCATCGCATTACATGGGCGTGGTAGAAATGTACCGCACCACGAAAGATCCCCGGTATTTAGAACTGGCGCAACATTTAATCGCCATCAAAGGTAAAATTGATGATGGAACAGATGATAACCAGGATCGGATCCCTTTTTTGCAACAAACCAAAGCCATGGGGCATGCCGTGCGTGCAAACTACCTTTATGCTGGTGTAGCTGATTTATATGCCGAAACGGGTAAAGATTCTCTTTTAAAAACATTGAATTTAATGTGGGATGATGTTAATCAGCACAAAATGTACATTACAGGAGGTTGTGGTTCACTTTACGACGGCACTTCGCCCGATGGAGCTTCATACAACCCGGCCGATGTGCAGAAAATCCATCAGGCTTTCGGTCGTGATTTTCAATTGCCCAATTTTACCGCACATAACGAAACCTGTGCCAACATTGGTAACGTACTTTGGAACTGGCGCATGTTGCAGATTACAGGCGATGCAAAATATGCTGATGTAATGGAACTGGCTTTACACAATAGCGTGCTGTCTGGAATTAGTTTGGACGGAAAAAACTTTTTATACACCAATCCTTTGGCACAATCAGACGATTTACCGTTTAAACAACGCTGGTCGAAAGATAGGGTGCCTTATATCGCATTATCCAATTGCTGCCCACCAAACGTAGTCAGAACCATTGCAGAAGTTAGTGATTATGCTTATAGTACCTCAGATAAAGGCCTATGGTTTAATTTGTATGGCGGTAATAACCTAAATACAACATTAACTAATGATCAGAAAATTTCTTTATCCCAGGAAAGCAATTATCCCTGGGATGGGAAGATCAAAATCAGCATTAAAGAAATAGGGAATAAAGCTTATTCATTATTTTTGAGAATCCCTTCATGGACACACGATGCACAGATCACAATCAATGGAAAAACTGAAAATGTTAAAGCCGTTTCCGGAACTTATGCAGAAATTAGCCGCGTTTGGAAAAAAGGTGATGTAATCGAATTAAATCTCCCTATGGAGGCCACTTTAATTGAAGCCAATCCCCTGGTTGAAGAAAACAGGAACCAGGTAGCGGTAAAACGCGGGCCAATTGTTTATTGCCTGGAATCGACAGATTTATCTGGAAAAAGTATTTTTAATGCTTTTATTCCAGCTTCAACGAAATTTGAGGCCAAGCCCATTAATATCGATGGTGCTGCAATGATGAGTTTAGTAGGAAATGCAAAAATGGTAGGGCCAAACAACTGGAAAAATGTGTTGTACAGGCCCATTGAAGATAAAAATACAACAACAGAAATTAAACTGGTGCCATACTTTGCCTGGGGAAACCGTGGTCATTCAGAAATGTCGGTATGGCTGCCGGTGAGTAGATAATGTGTTATCGTCATTTCGAGCGGAGTGCAACGTAGTCGAGAAATCTAACTAAATAGATCTCTCCACTTCGCGTTGCTCCGGTCGAGATGACGACTCTTTTACAAGATTCTATCAATTGATTGGATCAAATATTTAATGTTAAAAAAATGAAACTAAAACTCTTCATATTCCTAAACCTCACTTGTTGCCTCATTGCGTCGGCCACAGTAAAGCCTGCATCAATTTTTACCGATCACATGGTGTTACAGCAACAAAGTAATGTTGCCATATGGGGCTGGGCCAAACCTGCTACCAGGGTAAAAATTAATACCTCCTGGAATAAACAGCACTATACCGTTATTACTGATCAGGCGGGTAAATGGAAAATAAAAATTGCCACTCCATCAGCCGGCGGGCCATATAATATTGAATTAAATGATGGCGAAAAACTGGTCCTGACCGACATTTTAATTGGCGAAGTTTGGTTCTGTGGTGGCCAATCGAACATGGAAATGCCCATGAAAGGTTTTAAAAGTCAGCCGATAATTGGTTCAAATGAGGCCATTCTAAAATCTACCAATAAAAACATCAGGCTTTATACTGTTCCGCGTTCTTCCATCATCGAACGACAAGAAAACAGCAAAGCTTCACAATGGAAATTAGCTGCCCCTGAAAGCGTTGCCAATTTTAGCGCAACTGCTTATTACTTCGGTTCCTTATTAAGCGAGATGTTAAATGTTCCTATCGGGATCATCAACGATAGTTATGGCGGTTCTACAATTGAAGCCTGGATGTCGCCCGAGGATTTAAAAGCATTCCCTGAGGTTAAAATTCCTTCAAAAACCGACAGCATAAAAGAAGTAAGCAGAACGCCTACAACTTTATATAATGGCATGCTTTATCCTGTAATCGGTTATGGCATAAAAGGCGCCATCTGGTATCAGGGCGAATCGAACTATGAGCGTCCGGGCCGCTACGAAGATTTGTTTCCTGCGATGGTTTCTTCCTGGAGAAAAAATTGGGATATTGGTGACTTTCCTTTCTATTATGCTCAAATCGCGCCTTACAACTATGCCCAATTGCCACCTTATCATGTTGGCGGGAAGTTTAATTCTGCCTTTTTAAGGGATGCACAACGTAAATCCCTAACCAAAATCCCAAATTCGGGGATGGCTGTTTTAATGGATATTGGTGAAGAAAAATCAATCCATCCTGCAAACAAAAAACAGGGCGGAACACGTTTGGCTTACCTGGCCTTATCTCAAACTTATGGTATAAAAGGTTTTGGTGCATTTAGCCCTAACTATGAATCTTTGAACATCGATAAAAATAAAGCGATAATCAAGTTCCAAAATGTAACAAATGGCTTAACTTCATTTGGCAAAGATTTGGCCTTATTTGAAGTAGCGGGAGCAGACCATAAATTTTATCCCGCAAAAGCCACTATAACAGGAAGTAGCATCACTGTTTCAGCAGAACAGGTTAAAGTACCGGTGGCTGTTCGTTATGCCTTTAAAGATTTTGTAACCGGCGATTTATTTGGGAACGATGGCTTACCCGTTTCCTCATTCCGCACCGATGATTGGGAGAATTAGCAATTTTAAAATGAATTTAACCACGAAGACACTAAGCGTACCAAGTATTTTATGTAAGAACTTAAATGTTCTGATATGCCTTCTATGGTCAAAAAACCTCAACGTTTTCTTGGTGTTCTCCGTGTCTTTGTGCTTCCTCACCTTAAATGCTTTTTCACAGGAAAAAGCCTCAAATAATGTGGTTTGGAATACCCAAAGCCTTAATTCATCAGCATCCATGCCTGTAGGTGGCGGCGATATCGGCCTTAACCTCTGGGTAGAAAATGGTGATGTATATCTCTATCTGTCCAAAAGCGGCACCTTCGACGAGAATAATAGCTTGCTTAAACTTGGCCGTGTAAAACTCAAAATATCCCCAAATCCTTTTCAGGGGAAATCATTTAAACAAGAACTGATCTTAAAAGATGGTTACGCCCAGATTTCAGGCGCAAATGGTAAATTAAGTGCAAAAATTAAGGTTTGGGTAGATGTTTTTAATCCGGTTATACATTTAGACATTAAATCCAGTCAAAATACCACAACCGAAGCCAGTTACGAAAGCTGGCGCTTTGAAGACCGCATCACAAAAGGCAAAGAGAACAACCAAAATTCCTATAAATGGGCGCCCCAGGGCATTGTAAAAACCCTTAAAGATAAAGTTGCATTTAAAAACAATACCGTTCAATTTTACCATCAAAATAAACCCGAAACCGTATTCGATATTACAGTGAAACAGCAAGGTCTTGATGATAGAAAGGCCGAATTGTTCAATCCGCTAAAAAACCTGATTTTTGGCGGCTCAATGCAGGGAGATAACCTGCTTCCGGCAGGGACTTATGAAGGTATCTATTTAAGTACACCTTTTAAAGCCTGGACCTTGAAAAGCAAAAAACCTTCGCGTTCAAGCCGCATTACTATTGCTTTACATACAGGTAAAACTGAATCAATTTCTGATTGGGAAAAACAGTTAACTTCATTAAAAATCAATAACAATCATAAATCCAGTATAAAATGGTGGAATGATTACTTTGAAAAGAGTTTCATCTACATTAATTCGAAAGATGAATCAGCCAATCAATCAGCTAAAAATTATCAGTTATTCAGGTATATGTTGGGCTGCAATGCCTTTGGCAAATACCCCACGAAATTTAATGGCGGGTTATTTACCTTCGATCCACAACTTACTGATACTGCGCTGAAATATACACCCGATTTCAGGAATTGGGGAGGAGGTACGCACACCGCACAAAACCAACGTTTAGTTTATTGGCCGATGTTAAAAAGCGGCGATTTTGAACTGATGAAGTCCCAATTCGATTTCTACCTGGATCTGTTGAAGAATGTAGAAATCAGAACGGAAGCTGCCTGGGGGCACAATGGCGCAAGTTTTACAGAACAACTGGAGAATTTTGGATTACCAAACCCTGCAGAATATGGCTGGAAACGTCCTGCCGATTTTAACAAAGGCATGGAATACAATGCCTGGTTAGAATACCAGTGGGATACTGTCTTAGAGTTTTGTATGATGATTTTGGAAACGGAAAGGTATAACGGCAATAACATCGAAAAATATCTTCCATTGATTGAAAGTTCACTTAGCTTTTTCAAAGAACACTACACTTATTTAGCCAAGCAACGGGGTGCGAAAGCTTTAGATACGGATGGACATTTGGTTTTGTATCCTGGGTCTGGCGCTGAAACCTATAAAATGGCCTATAACGCCACCTCAACCATCGTTGCACTAAAAACCGTTTTAGAACGGCTTCTGGAGCATCCCAATTTAGCTGAAAAGCAAAAATCAGAATGGAAAGCCATGCTAAAAACCATTCCACCTATCAGTTTTAGAACGTTTGACGGTCGCACCACAATTGCTCCGGCAAAACTCTGGGAGCGCATTAACAATACCGAAAGCCCGCAATTGTACCCTGTTTACCCATGGGGAATGTATGGGATTGGCAAACCTGGTTTGGATACCGCTGTCAATACCTTCAAATACGACACTGATGTATTGAAATTCCGCAGTTATATCGGCTGGAAACAGGACAATATTTTTGCAGCAAGATTAGGTTTAACAGAAGATGCTGCAAAATTAACCACAGCCAAGTTAAAAGACTCGGGAAGGAGATTCCCGTCATTCTGGGGACCTGGCTTCGACTGGACACCAGACCATAATTGGGGCGGCTCTGGTATGATCGGTTTACAGGAAATGCTGATGCAGGTAGACGGAAAAAAGATTTATCTTTACCCTGCATGGCCTAAAGAATGGGACGTACATTTCAAACTATATGCACCTTACAAAACCACCGTTGAAGGCACTTTAAAAGATGGGAAATTAATAGATTTAAAAGTATTTCCTGAATCAAGAAAAGCGGATATAATTAATATGATTAAATAATAGGCTAAGGTTTAGTCACTTCGTCATGCTGAATTTATTTCAGCATCTAGCTAAAAAAGACCCTGAAATGAGTTCAGGGTGACGATCAATATAAAATTAGTAAAAAATGGATTTACAGTTAAAAGAAAAAGTTATTATCATTACCGGCGCTGCAAAAGGCATTGGTAGAAGCATTGCAGAAGTATTTGCTAAGGAAAATGCAATTGCCGTAATCGTAGGTAGAAAAGCAGCAGATAACCAAAAAGTAGTCGATGAGATTATCGCACAAGGCAAACAGGCAGAACAATTTGTTGCAGAGCTTTCCAATCCAGATGATTGCGAAAAAGTAGTTAAAGAAATCGTTGCCAAACTTGGAAGGATTGATGGTTTAGTGAATAATGCTGGCGTTAATGACGGGGTAGGCTTAGAAAGTGGAAATTATAAAGACTTTATGGCTTCATTACATAAAAATGTAGTGCATTATTACCTGATGGCACACCATGCCTTGCCCGAGTTAATTAAAAGCAAAGGTGCGATTGTGAACATCACTTCAAAAACGGCTGAAACCGGACAGGGGAACACCTCAGCCTATGCTGCCGCAAATGGTGGTAGAAATGCATTAACGCGTGAATGGGCTGTTGAATTATTAAAATATGGCATCCGTGTAAATGCAGTTGTAGTTGCCGAATGCTGGACACCTGCTTACGAAACCTGGATAGAGACTTTGGATAATGCGGAAGAAAAACTAAAAGAGATCACTTCAAAAATTCCATTGGAAAATAGAATGACAACCGCAGAAGAAATTGCAAACATGACAGCCTTTTTAATGTCGAGTAAATCAAGTCATACCACCGGACAGATTATCCATGTTGATGGCGGTTATGTTCATTTAGACAGAGCTTTGGCCAACGCTTAATCCCCACTGACAACGTCATTTCGAGCGGAGTGTAACGCAGTCGAGAAATCTATTATAGATCTCTCCATTCCACTGCGCTTCAGTCGAGATGACGATTTTTCTTATTTAATCATTAAATTAAAATGAAAACCCTTACCTGTACAACGCCTGGAACTTTCGAATATTCAGAAACAGCAAAACCTGAGCTTAAAAAAGACCATGCCATTATAAAAATTAAAAGAATCGGTATCTGTGGGACCGATTTACATGCCTTTGAGGGTACACAACCTTTCTTTAATTACCCGAGAGTTTTAGGTCACGAGTTATCTGGCGAATTGGTTGAAGCCGATGGAGCCAATAGTTTCAAAATAGGAGAGGCTGTTACTTTTATACCCTATTTTAATTGTGGCGAATGCATTGCCTGCCGAATGAGCAAACCAAACTGCTGTGTTAAAATGCAGGTTTGCGGTGTACATGTTGATGGTGGTATGCGCGAATACTTACAGGTTCCATCAAGAACACTTTTACATGGCGAGGGCTTGAGTTATGATGAACTCGCCTTAGTTGAACCTTTAGCTATCGGTGCGCACGGTGTCCGCAGGGCAGATATTCAACCTGGAGAATTTGTGCTTGTTATTGGTGCCGGGCCAATTGGTTTGGGCACGATGGAATTCGCCAGAATTGCCGGGGCCAACGTAATCGCTTTAGATATTAACGAAGACCGCCTGGCTTTCTGTAAGGATAAATTAAAGGTAGCACATGTGGTTAATGCGCTTTCGCCTGATGTTACGCAACAACTTAACGATATTACCAATGGCGATATGCCGACGGTAGTAATCGATGCTACAGGTAATCAGAAGGCCATTAACAATGCTATAAACTATATGGCACATGGAGCCAGGTTCGTTTTAATCGGCTTGCAAAAAGGAGATTTAATTTTTAACCACCCTGAGTTCCACAAGCGCGAATCGACATTAATGAGCAGTAGAAATGCCACTATTGAAGATTTTGAACATGTAATTAAATCGATGAAAGCGGGTTTGGTTAATCCTACCAACTATATTACGCACCAGGTGAAATTTGAGGAAGTAAAAAATGAGTTTGAAAGCTGGTTAGATCCCAAGAATGGGGTGATTAAAGCGATGGTTAGTATGGGAAATTAAACTTTAGCCATACTTTTACCTTGGGCGTCATGCTGAATTTATTTCAGCATCTATTACACACAATATTCCAGCTAAAAGATCCTGAAACAAGTTCAGGATGACGTTATTAATAAAAAAGAGTTTGTATCGTTAGCATAAGTTTGTCATGAGAATTAAGTAAATAAATTTTCTAGAAATTTCGTCATTTCGAGCGAAGTGGAGAAATCTATTATAGATCTCTCCACTTCGCGTTGCTTCGGTCGTATTCTAGGTTTACCACAATTGCAAATTTATTTTAAGAAAAACTCTTTTTTTGGAGTTTTTCTTAGCTTTT